>NZ_VUMS01000014.1 GCF_009696065.1 Oliverpabstia intestinalis
TGTTATCTACAGCATTGCTGAAACGGCAAAAGCAAACGGGCTGAAGCCATTCGAATACTTTGAACATCTGTTACACGAGATACCGGAGCATATGGATGACCACAACCTTTCATTTTTAGATGATCTGCTGCCATGGTCACCAGCACTCCCGGAACGTATCCGAAAAAACAAGTAACATTTATCCGGGCTGCAAGAGCAGCCCGTTACATGTAAAGGTACACGCTATGGAGCGTTTACGCTTTAACTAAGCATCCTTAACACATACAGATTCGTAATTTCTTTATGTTATACTTTCTTTAGAAAACTTTTAGAACATATTTACTCATTTTATTAGTATTTCAAAGGGTCTGACCCCAATGTCTGTTATCCTTCTCTTTATGTCCATTATAATTGGTTTTTCTTTGTACACCCAATCTGCTGCAATTGCAACAGCTTACTCTTTATATGATATATCATAGGTATCAATCACCCTCGCTCCCCCCCATTTTATTTTACTAAATTTCCACTTTAGGCGACGTATATAGTACATTTTAGGATGACATCTTGCAATTGCTTTGGCAAATCCTCTATTAATATTCGCAAAAAAGATTTTTCTTTCCTCGGGCATCTTTGACGGATATTGCAGTTGGTGATTAGCTTCGATTGCTTTCTCTAGGTCTACACTTTTCAACTCAAAGTCTGTTGCATTTATAAGGTTTACCCCTTTTTCAGACTGACATAGTATAAGCGAAATGCCTTTTTTTTGTTCTTCATCGCTTAATTCGCTTCCCCATGAATCTCCCAACGTAATATCAGAAACTCGCTCTATCGTTGCATAGCTACATGAATAACAGTTTTCAGTATAGTCAAGAGAAGTAAGAAATGCAAATGTATACAGATCTGAACCATTATCAAAAGATATTCTTTTATATCCCGACCTTAGCCCAAACCCATCTTTATTCCTAAAATTCAAATCTTTAATTTTTCTTATGTCAACATAATTCTCAGCTAGATATTTTTCCAAAATAATTGGAGATGGGGAGCCATGACAGATAAGATCAACAGTATACAGATTTTTCTTATCTTTTATGTAGTTATTCAGTGCTGCCACTTGACAAGGCAGACCAATAAACAACACCCTATCTCCCTGTTTTAATCTCTCCTGGATTTTTGAATAAATATTTTTGGGGTTGCTTTTAACATATTTTGATCCTGCAAACTTCCTTGCATAATCCAAATCATTCGTTATATCAAATACAAATTCACCATCTTTGAAAAGACAGGCCGCAACATAACCACCGTTTTGTATGAAGTTCTGCGTCAAACCAGCCGCCGCCCCACCAGAAGAAGATTGTTCTCTTGTTTTACATACCCAACCCTGATACCATTTTTGAGGCTGCACCTTATCAACAGGATTATTATTTGGACATACTTTCTCACACATTTTGCAGTTAACACATTTAACTTCATCAATCACTGCATTCATTGCAGAAAGTGAATCCTTGATAAAAATCGCGTCTTTTTTACATACATTAACGCAGACCCTGCATCCAGTACATCGCCCTCTATCACATACCGTTCTCATTTATAGCATTCCTCCCTGTAAGCACGTATCTGAATTCATCATTAAAAATCATTCAGTTCATTTTTTTAGTAATTTTTCAAGATGGAACATCCTTGCAATAAGATATAACGCATCAGAAAACTCTTTCATCCTGCAAAGCAGAATAACCATAACGAAAACAGATGAAGCAACACACACAATTGCCTTGATTATTAAACCGATCCACCCATTAATAGAAATCAGGCTTGTCAAAACATATGCGACTGTTGATGCTAAGACTGTTGAAAAAACGTAATAAACTATTTTCACAACATAGATAATTGGATTCTTTTTAAATATTAATTTGAAAATATTTGAGGTTATCCATGGTGCGCTAACGATTGCCATACTAACTATAGTTGATAGGACAATGCCATATAATCCAATAAATCTTACTGTCGCCAAATTCAAGGCGAGATTTACAACACCTGATATCAATGGTCTAAATCGGTCTTGATGCCAAATTCCTCCAGCATCCTTATAAACACTGGCCATCATAATGTATTCATATATCCAGAAATACACACACAATAAAACCACAAGTGAAAAAGGCAGAAGCAGATTTTCTCCCATCCACAATGTCATAAAGGGCTGATAGAGACATAAAAAACAAGCACCGCAAATTCCACTCACAACGGAAACGAGTAAAGAAAAAACACAATACTCTCTGTAGTTCTGGTCAACTGACTTCGTAATCATACTGTTTCCAACTCCGGCAGTAATGGAAGCATATATGATTGACATAAACCCGATGATAGAACTCATAATGTAATAATAATTCTGGTACTGTGCCAGTACTGTCAATCCTAAAAATGCTGAGATAACAATGGTATCTGCCGAACTGACAATCGTATATCCCAATTTAGAAGTAAACAAATCCCGGATTTTTCCATTGATCTGTTTAATTTCATTCTGAGCCAGTTTGCCTTCTGGATTATACTGAGGAAATACTCTTTTTGCTATTATCGCTGTTAATACATTGTTTAATGCCTGTGTCAGCAGGAGTACTATTACATAGCAATAATAATCATGAAGTACTACAAGTGCAGCAATCTGCAGAAGATATTTTACTGTGTCCGTGACAAGTGTGACCTTACTAATCAGATCGTTTCTTTGATGAGCCTGCAGAACACTGTTTCTGTAAGCAAAAAGCCAATAAGTTAATACCGTTGCCAATAAATTGAGCAGATACAGGAAATATATATTCATGTCCTCGGGTATTGTCCCCGATATCAATTTAGGCATAAATGGGGTTAATAGAAGACCCACTACAAGAATGATACCTCCAATCACTCTGTAGTATGTTCTATATAGCTTCATCAACGCACAAATAGTAATAGAATTATCTTCCGCAATTGGCTTGTACATACTAAATACCATTGCACTTCCAACACCTAATTCGGCCAGATTTAACACCTGAAGTACGGAAGTGAACAAGCTATTTAACCCAAGATATTCTACCCCTATTGTGTACATCATAACTGTACGCATAATAAACGGGAGAAGAATCTGGTACACTTTCAAGCTGACGCCAAAGACAATATTTCTTGAAGCATTTTGGGTCTTTTCCATTTTCATGATTTAGCTTCACCCCCAATTGCTTTATAGAGGAGTTTTATGCATTCCCCTGCTCTTTTCTCCTTCTTTTCAGTAACGATCTCGTAATCGATCTCTTGTTTCAGGTCAAAAGTCTGCAATTCACCCAACTTCATATAGCGATCTTTAAGCCCAACAAGCGTTAGAATACTATTCAATCGTTCATCATTTGTGCGGTTGCTGACACAAACAAAAGGCTTCTCAAATATTAAGGAGAAGGCGGTTCCATGAAATGATTCCGTTACAATATAAGATGCATATTTAAAGAAATTTAGGAAATCAGATGGCGATGTTCTGACTGTATCTACCAATATTCCACTTTTCTTCAGTAGGTTTATCTCCTTTACATTTGATGCTGTCATAATAGTATAAACAGGCATATTCAACTTTTCGGATAGAAACTTTGCAGCCTGAATACCCGCTTCACTCGTCCAGACGTTGTATAAGAAAATATATTTTCCATCTACAATTCGGTCATTTAACAAACTGTCATACTCTGAGCTATTACACAGGAGCGTCGGATCTAATAATGTGTAAACTTTTTTCTGTTTTGCAATGAATTGTTCAAGTTTATTTTTTCCTGATTCCTCTCTTATGGAAATAAAATCAAAATCACAAATTTCACTTGCCAGGTTTGATGGAAGATTCTTTTCGGTATAGTCTGTATCATTTATGCTACAGGCATAAGAAACTTTGTTTCCCGAATAATTGAATGGGAGAAAAAAGATAGGATCGCAATCTTTGGCACGAATATTCCATACCTGATCACTTCCTACAACGATTCCCTTATATTCTTCTTTTATATCACAACCGTTGTTATAATTATACTTCTTTCTGCTTAACGGTAGTTGCTTGTATCTGAATTTTTTGAACAGTTGCTGTTGATTATTTAATGCTGAAGATAATGGCATTCTTTTTAGATTGTATTTTATGTTATTCCAGCTTTTCCATTGCCGGTAATTTGCATAGAGAAATTCGTAATTCTGAGGTTCATAATCAATAATTTCTACAACAAATCTCTTCGAAATAACTCTTGAAAGAGCCCACGATTGCAAGACGGAGCCATAATTAATTGATTTATGAAATGTTAATATGCCAATCTTTTCGTTCATCTTATTATTCCTACCATTCTAATTCTCAACTCTTATGCTTTCTGTAAGCAATTTTATACATCTTCGGTGTTTTTAATATCAAATACATTTCTATCTTAGCCTTCTGTGACGAATTTAGCTTCAGATAGGAATCTTTATTCTTCAATATCATATTTCGGAAAAAGATCAAGATGTCCTCGTTTGGCACATCTTGTCTTAAAACTTCCTTATATCTTTCGATTGCATGACGAACCATCCTCGCCTTAGAAGATTCATCAAGAGTCTCACTTATCGGGGCGACAAGTGTGTTGATCTTTTGCCATGCCGTAAACTCAGACAGTCTCTTTTCATTATAAATGCCGTGTGAAACTGATTGATCATATATAAAGTAGTAATACAATTTATTTGAGATATACGAAACACTGTCACACTGAGCTAAAGCGTTTGCAAAGAACAGCGAATCCTCTCCCACTGAAATTTCTGTGTCAAACATCAAATCCGTTAAAAGATTTTTCTTAAACAATGCTCCCCAAACTGTAGCATGCGACCATGCTTCCATAAAATTATAATCCGGAACCTTTATAACTCTTGGTCTGAGGGTTTCAATCGGATACTGTTTATATTCTTTTTCCCTGCAATAAAAAGCCTCACACGTTGAAATCCTCGTTTTTGTTGACAAGGCACAATACAAAAGGATTTCTATATACTGCTTTGAAACCATGTCATCTGCATCGATAAATGCAACATAATCGCCCTGTACCCATTTTAATCCAGTATTTCGAGCCGCGGATGCTCCCGCATTTTCTTGATGAACTACGTTTACACGTGAATCCTGTGATTCATATTCATCACATATGTTTGGCGAGTTATCTATTGATCCGTCATCTATGAGAATCAATTGGATATTAGAATAAGACTGGCTAAGTACACAGTCAATTGTTCGTCTTAGTAAATTCTCGCAATTATATACTGGGATTACAATACTGACCTTTATGGTCTGATCATCCAAATAATTCATCAACTTTCAGTCACCTCTCTAACACCCAAAACTTGCCTTGTCCTTATGTTATTTATATCCTTTGATTTTTTCTTTCGCTCTCAAATATGGATCATAAAGATGTAAGAGAATCAAAGAAGCAATCATCTTTTCTTTTTTAGGCGTTTGCTCATCTCTGAAGAAATCCCTCCTACATTTCCGAAATTCTGCCATTAAATGTTCATACTCTTGTGCTTTTCCTGTTCCTTTACACTTAATATACTTGTTCAATAGTGCGTAGATGTTCACAGCCTTATATCGGTTAAATGCCTTTCCGCACCCTTGGTATTTCTCTGCGATAAAGGCTTCAATAGAATTCAAATTCTTTTCTATTACCTTTCTTGCATCGATACTATACTTAAGTTTTGTAATACTTCCGGGTCTGCTTCGATAATAGTATTCATTTGTTCCACAATGAGCAACTTTTCCAGCAGCATCCACTATTTTATAGAACACTGCTATATCCTCATTGTTTTCTCCTACCGGGTAACGAATATCATCAAATAAATCCCGGACATAAATCTTATCCCACGCTGCAACATCAAGTGACTTTCCAGAGAGAATCTCATTCAGAGCTTCTTCCGATGAGTAAACGCCCTCTGCTCCCTCATAAGCTGTTCTAACGATAACTGTTCCATCGGCGACATATCTGCCACAGGCCGCCATTTTGACATTGTACTTCTTACAGGCATCCAGTAAATGCTCTACCATCGTAGTTTCTACCCAGTCATCACTATCAATGAAAACAAAGTATTCTCCCTTTGCAATATCGATTCCAGCATTTCTAGCATCAGACAATCCACCATTCTTTTTGTGAATCACCTTTATCCTACTATCTTTTCCTGCATATTCATCGCATATTTCTGGGCATCTATCTTTTCCTCCATCATCAACCAGTATAATCTCTAAATTCTTATATGTCTGATTGATAATAGAGTCAACGCATTTACTGAGATAATTCTCTACGCCATATATAGGAACTATAACGCTTACGAGTTCATTCATTTAGGTTTCCTCCTTAACTTTTCTCTCCCACCCACATACACAATAAAGCGCTAACAGTATCAAGAAAGAACCGCCCAGCGTGTTTTCAACAGTTGCCGAAAGAATGAAAGCATACACACCAAATAGGAAGGGAGCTGTTCTTCCTCCTGAGTCCTTCCCCATTTTACCGCAATGATATGTTATAAGCAGCATCAGCACAACTCCAATGATGCCAGCCTGAATTGCCACCTGTGCTAATCCATTTTGTGCATTAGGACCAAAATATCGTGAAACTACTGCTGTACCATATCCATATCCAATCCAAGGCTTTTTAGATAGAATCGTACCCAGATTCTTGTATATCAAAGTTCGAGATAGAATATTTCCTGTTTTACCTATCGTTCCCAAATAAGTGGCAATAGTGGGAATACTCTTAATAGCATCAAGTGCAATCGTCACAATTCCCGAAAAAATAACTGAGGCTACAGGAACAATCGGACTGCTGATAAAGTTTAAGAATCCTGCCCACCGTTTGTTTATTTTAAATTTGAATGTCCCTGAAATAAAAGACAAGAGCAAGACAAAAATAATCATAAACAATCTAGTATATTCCTTCATGTATAGATCTAAATAGATGATTAGGAAATAGAATAAAACGATCAACACACTACTACAGCGTATTTTTAGTGAAAGCACAAACCGTTGTCGTTCGTTGTTATCACGCCTCATCAGATATAAATTGAAACAAAGCAATATCACATTTAGGTAAGCCACATTAAATTTGTTTCCAATAAAGTATATATTGTTTGCATTATCTACAACATTCCTTCCTTGAATCAGTACTGTTATCACAGACGGAACCCAATATAACAGCAAACAGTCCCTTGATACTTTTGCAATCTTCCTACTTCCCCATTTCACTACTGAAATCCAAGGAACGGCAATATACAGTATTATTTTCCACGAATAAATCACACCTGAAAATGTAACATGTAGTCCATTATACGGTCTATTTACTGCTGATGAAATCAAATAGGAGAGTGCTAATCCCCCCAGATGAGTGTTGATCTATTGATACATTTTATATTTTTAATAACATACCCAGTACAAAACAGACAGCCAATTAGCTCAATCAGAAGCCAAGTGATTTCATTAACTGCTGTAATTCGCAAAAATAAGGTAAGCTACATTATTTGAACAGCAAAATATTTTATATCTAGTTCCACCTTCTACACCGTTTAAACCTTTCCTTACTCATTAGCATCTGTAGTTTCAATCTTCTACCAAATCAGATTACTCCTTCCACCCTCATATCACATGACTCTAAAATCCAAAAGTATACAAACGTGCCGGTGAACTTGCATAACTTAAGAACGACCATGTCATTATCAAAAGTATGCCCCCAACATATATTAGTCTACTATTTGTGCTAAAATATTTTTTCATTGTTGGGAAAAAGAGAGGCAATCCTATACGGAAATACATTGCAACACGAGAGATCACCGTATATCTCATTCCGATCAATTCAACGCCAATATAAATGGTTGCCATATAAATCAGCCACCATGTTCTCTCATCACTATCTTTACGTCTTATCATAATCAGAATCGCAATTATTATAATTCCCCATAGTACAAGTGTACCTTTCGCCTGTGCACTCCAAAAACTTGTTTGGAGGTAAGATACATATTTCGGCAAAATCTTGGAAACTATAGTTGTCAATAGGGGAAGTGCGACTGGTAAAATACATACTCCCAACACTATCCATTTGTAATACTTTCTTTTTTCCTTCAGCTTATATATCAATAACACAGCCACAAACAATAGTGCAGACAGATGAAAACACGCCGCAATAGCAACCCACACGATTGCTTTTTTATACTTTTCTTGTTTAACTTCCTCAATAGCCTGCGCTGCAATTGACAAAGCCAAAACCTGTCGCATAATATTAAAGGAACTCATATATATGGAATCACACATATATACATACGTTGCAAGATATAAATCACTATACTGCTCTACATTGTTACAAAAAAATCGCATCATGAAATAGCATGTAATAGCAGCAGTTATAATTAGAACCCCTTGTGGATTATGGAATACAGACATAATCAGCTTATTATATGCCATGTATATGGTTTCTATCTGTTCACTATATCCACCATAGATTCCATAAGAAATAAAGTTCCATTCAGTTGTTGGAAAAGATGAAAAAATCTCTTTCCATGACATTCTTGATGCGGCATTTGCAACAGATAGATACATTTTTGTATCTTCTCCGACAGTAGATCCACGCAATCCAAGAACAAGGGTCATCGCCATGAAAGAAATCCATAAAAAGTATTTAGGCGATAAATTGGTTTTCTTATTGATGAATGCTACTATAGCAATAAATAACAAAAGTCCTATATAAACTGTCACTCACTTACTCTCCTCTTTCCTACAAAAATACGGAATACTCAATATGATTTTACTATATATTTATTTTTCGCATCACACGATTGAGATAGTGTCTTACCGCATTACTTTTTAGTTTATTCTCTTTAGATTTAATCTTTCGCACTATAACTGCCTTTTCGAATTGTTTTCTCTGTTCCTTCGATGTCAAGTCATCACGAACAGCTTCAATAGTAGATCTAAACCAAATCGGTGAGATATAGAACTTATTGTTATCTTTGACATCAACACTCATTATCCTCTTTTGTAAATGTACATACGCATACTCCTTTTCCGAACCTTCAGTTACTCCAACAATCTTACCTGCTTCATAAGCAAAGTAGTCTGCTTTCTCACCTTCTGTATATACTAACTCAAAGTTAAATCTTTCTGGATCAATATCAGCAAAGTCTAGACTAATATAGTTCTTAATTTTAATTCGCTCACATATTGTGCTCAACCCACATCCATACTTTGTGCCAATTTCATCGTATGAAGTTGAGAAATCTGTTGTATAGGCATATTTATAAGAGAAACAGTCATCGAAATCGTGACAAATTCTATATAAATTATTCATTGTTTCACAATTTCTATACAAAGTACAATGTCCTAAGTTGTAAATTCTATCATTCTTATCCAACACTTCATCTGTAATATACTTTTTCAAATCTCCAAAGATTAAATCAACATCACAATGTCCCCAAAAATCGTATCCTTGAAGTTCCTTCTCAAAAGCAGCACCATACACCGGTCTATAATCGCACAGTTTATATGGTCTACTCAAAGAAATCTTAAAATCGAACAGTGCTTGAATTCTATCTTTAAAATTTGAAAAAGATGTATTTATTACTTTGATGTTGCGCATCGGTTCAATATTAATTATATTATCTGTAAAAATCATAAAATCAAAATCTGTATTCCACGATGCTGAATTCAACCACAAATAAAAATAATTGGGCAATGTTCCAAAGTATGGAACAATAAAAGCCACCTTATTTTTCATGCCTTAGCCTCCTCTAACCTCCGAATTATATTCAAAATCAAAACAAATCTATTCCTTATCATTTTATGTTGGATTAAATGTCAGACCTTCTTGTTGCCAGCTTTTTCTTCACACTTCTTAGTGGCATCTATCAGCCAACTTAAAGTATATGCCAGATGAAAAATTGAAGAGTACAGCCTTCATTTTTCCACTAAGACCAAGTCCATATTTAAAAGCGAATAAAAAATTTACGCCAGGAATATTCCAACCTTGAATCTTAAAGGTCCTACATGTATGTAAATAATGTCGTACAAGCATTCCATACATAACGCTCTGCAACCGTTTATTATCAATCTTATCTATTTCTTCTTTCCAACTCTCTAAATTTTTCAATGAATCTTTTATCTTTTTATCGTTGTTGTTTGTAGTCATTATTGAGTTTTCTCTAATGACATAATGATAAAAAGTTCCTTGCATACATGAAATTTTTTTTGCATTTAAAAAAAGCCTTGGTTGAACTTCTGTGTCTTCAAAGTATATGCCTTTTTTGAAATACAAATTATTTTCTCTAACAAAAGATGTCTTATACATGTTGAGCCACACAGGTGAGTACCATTCATTAGCCGCAATAGCCTTTTCTATGAAATCACTTGACTCATATACTACTCCGCTTCTAAATGCAGTATGTTTCAATTCATCCGTTTTCTCTTTGCAATGTACAACAGCTCCACCAACTACTATATCTGCTGTTGCACTCATTGAAGAATTCAGCATCTTTTCACAAGCGTTAGCATCTATATAATCGTCCGAATCCACATATAATAAATACTCCCCAGTTGCAATATTTATTCCGGCATTTCTAGCATCTGACAAGCCACCATTTTCCTTATGAATCACTTTTATTCGAGCATCAACCTCGGCATAGTTATCACACATTTCTGGACACTGATCAGGACTTCCATCATCTACTAATATAATTTCAATATTCTGATACGTTTGCTTCCGGATGCTTTCAACACATCTTTCCAAATCATTCTCAACCTTATATACCGGAACTATGATGCTTATTTTTTCACTTCCCGTCATAAATACAATATACCTCTTCCATTTCTCTACTATGTTCTATCATCGTCTTCACAGGAAATTCATTCACTATATATATGTTCATCTCTTTGACACTCTGAGGATTTTCAATTAACCCTAGTATACGATTTTTCAAAGGCTGAACATTTCCTTCAACTACAAACCCGTTCTTACCCTCTACAATAAGATCTTTTGCCCCAACTTTTTCGCTCAAAATTACTGGAATTCCATAGCTCAACGCCTCTAGTACAGTGAATCCAAACGTTTCTTCCCATTCACTAGGAGTGACTAAAACATCAAATTGATCCATAACATTCGGAAGTTCTTGGTAAGAATATGGCTTGTGACATATCATATATGGCGGTGGATTATTAATTTCAACAAAAATGTGGGCTTCAAAATTATGTTCTCCACTTTGCCACAATGCATCGCATGCATTCTTAAACAAGTTATATCCCTTGTGGGTAGTAAGCGGTCCTAAATAGCCAAATCTTACCGGTGAACCTGCTTTTCGTATTCTTTTATGATCTACAATTGCTCCATTGGATATTGATATTACTTTCGCATTATCTGCGGCGTATCCTCGCTTCTTATAAATACAAAGCGTATTTGTGCTATTGAAATGAACAACGTCCATTTTTTCAAGCAAAACTATATTACGGTCGCGTAAATTCTGATATTCCTTTTGCTTCTTCGCATCAATAATTTCTGATTCAATCACCTGCTCTGTTGCATCGTACATTTTCCTATTGTGTCTAGCACGAAGCATCTTGATAACAGAGCTTTCCTTAACACTTTTATACAGTTCTGACTGAAAAAGTCTCATTTTATTAAATGACAAGCCATATTGATTGCAGCTTACACAATCGGAACATTTTTTGTCATCCTTACAATCTTTTCCAGAATGGAATAAATTGCAACGTGGGCATATCGGAAAATAATCATGAGTAGTAAATACAGTCTTAACTCCCACTTCATGCGCCGCTTCTACTAGTTCAGAAGGAAGTCCCATAAACGTATGAATATGAAACACCTGAAATGTGTGTTTTTGAAAGAATTCGGTATATACCTTTTTTTCTTTCTTAACCAGGTACATCGCAGGATTTTGAATTCCATCCATTAAGGGTATCGGCAATGGATTTAACAATTCATAACTTGTACAATACAAATCATTCTGTAGCTTATATTTTTGTTTTTGATTTACTTTCGACTTTGGAGTAAGATCATATAGTCTACCCGGCCATAAAAGCCCAACCTGATGCCCGACTTTAGCCTGTTCAATCATCAAATCCAAGCAATACTGTGTCATTCCTCCTCGACGGAACGGAGGGAAGCCAAGTGAATAATGTAATATGTTCATCGTCTTTTCTCAATTCAGCATTTCAAAATAGATGTCTTGCATCGCTTTTTTAGAATGTTCAACATCAAATGGTTCTGCTGCTTTCTCACAATTTTCAATCATAGATTTACGCAGGTTTTCGTCAGCCAGCTTACTAATAGCTTTTGCAAATGCATTTTCATCAAATGGGTCGCACAAATAGCCATCAACGTCATCCGTAATATAGTCCACAATACCATGCACATTAGATGCTATCACGGGAAGACCTGCAGCCAGCATTTCAATACCAGAAAGACCAAGTCCTTCTCTCGTTGATGGCATAACACCGATATCTGCACATTTACAAATCTGCGGAATATCATCGCGAAGTCCCATAAGCCTCAAATCAATACCAACTTCTTTGGCAAGTTGTTCTAATTCTTCTTTTGTATTTGCACTTGTCATAGCATTGCCACAAACCATAAAAACTGCACCCGGTATATGAGCCTTAGCAAGTGCCTTAACAACAATCTGATGATTTTTTCTGTGGGAGAGTTCGCCCACAGCCAGTACTAACAGCTGATTGTCTCTAATACCCAACATCTTTCTATACGCCGAACGATCTATATCTATATCACGAAAACGCTTTGTATCCACACCAACTCCTGGAATATAAAAAACTTTTCCACAATGTAATTTCTTTGCATTCTCGTAATCTTCTCTGTTAATGGTAATGATGGCATCACAATATCTTGACATCATATCTTCAATGGTATGAAAAACGATCCATGTTTTCTTGCTAGAGTGCTTGTGAAAATAGAATCCATGTGTGGTGTATATCACAATACTTCCTGCTTTTCGCTGCCTTCTTCCTGCGAATCGAGCAATTGCACCCGCAATCGGAGTATGGCAATGAATTAAATCAAAGTGTTCTTTTTTGAACAATTCTGCCATCTGTTTATACGACTTCAAGGTTTCAAAGGATACCGGTTTGCTAGACGAAAAATCGATTTGATGAAAAACAACATTCATGTCTTCAAAATATGCTGGCATACATTCGGCCCCAGCGTGATAGATATTTGCAGCACAGTGTACTTCATATCCCATTTTCTGAAGCGTAATAATATCGTTCGTTAAAAAGCTTTTTGTAAAGCGAGCCAGCGCAGTCACAATTAATGCTCTTTTCATTTTTTTACAATCATTCGTCACCGTTTTTTCTCCTCACATCATTTCATATTTAAAAATCCTACATAATCATAATCATCAATCCATCGTCTACCTGTGAATTTGCCCTTATATTTACACGAGTCCATTACATCGCCATTCGGTTGCTCTGACCCAGAAATATAATATGAGCATTTGATTTCAGGCATCGGACGTGCCGTAAGTGCTAACTTATGTTTATAAGAAAGTTCATCAAACTTCTTTAGAAGTTCTTCTGTACAGCCATTTTGTTGAACTAAAATAACATAGAGATTATCTCTATTAATTCTCTCGGTCCTTTTTTCCCAGATTCTTTTGGCTTCATCAAAAGATGGATAATGCATGAAATAAATAGTTATATCATCCAGCTTAGCGACCGGATAATCCTTGTCACTTTGAGCTTCTACTAGAGCCTGGCCCAAATAGTAATCTAGTTTTTCCAAAAACTTGATGTAGTCCTCTGCGCCAAAAAACAAGTTAACTGTTGGAGAATTAAAGCGTTCCCCCAACTCGTGAAGGATCACCCCCACACAGTTATTGCATAGTATCGTGAAATTCCTATTGAAAAGCCGCTTTTTATTTTCAGAATTCAATGCCGTTCTCAAAAAAGCTCTATAATATTTTGAGATTTTCATATATATTTCCTACCTCGTTTATTTTGTAAACACATCTGCGTACTGCCCACAAATTTTATCCCACGTGTACTCTTCCGCCACACGCTTCTTAGCTCTCCGTCCCATCTCAGCGATTTGATCTGCACTCATCTGATCTGCTTTATCGATCAGCTTTGCAAAGCTGCTAGACTTCCGGCTCCAGTACAAAGCACAATCTTCTGCGACTTCTTTATTAAAACCAACATCAACCAGCAGATTCAGATCCGTGCTGCCAAGAGCCTCAATCAGCGACGGATTCGTACCACCAACCGTATGACCGTGGAAATAAGCATAGGCATTCTCACGAATCTTCTTCAGCAGTTCCTGATCGTAAACAGTGCCGACAAATTTGATTCTCTTATCACTCTTGAAATGAAGTTTTTCCTCAAGCTCATTTAAGAACTTTTCATTCACATTCGTAATAATCGCAAAGTTCTTTTTGCTCTTGCTTTTCATGAACTCCCGAATCATAACTTCAAAAGAGTTCTCCGGTACAAAACGACCGACGACAAGGTAGTAGTCCTTTTTCGTCAGTCCTTTTTCTCTATACCAGTTCATCAGCTTCTCATCGTCATCAGCCAACTTACTAAGGGTCAGATCTGCACCATACGCAATAAATGTAGTCTTCGGATTTCTGCCTTTGATGCCTTTTCCGTCATAACACTCGTGGATATACTTCTCGATATTCACTGAGTCACAGATAACAAGGTCACAGTATTTAACCATCATCTGCTCAGAAATCTTCCAGTATTTCCGGATCGGCGCAGACCATTTTGCTCTCATCCATTCGTGTCCATCTGGGTTCAGATACACAGTGCCGCCCAGTTTATGGATTTTTCTGTAAAAGTAACCAGCAAAAGGCCCAATACGGCAAGCCATGATGTAAACGATAGGGTGCGGAATATGGTTTTCCTTGATATGTTCGCAACAAGCTTTTAGTGCAGCAACATCATAATAAATTGCCTGCGCAGGGCCAATCTGAGGAACATCAATTTTGAAACAGTGGGCATTGTGGAGTTCAAACTCGTGGTCATTGATCTTTGTCACGCCCTCAAACTTGCTCTCATCCATGCAGCCGTCACCATTGGCTTTGCAGGCAACGTGATATTTGATGTTTTCTTTATTCTGGTGATACTCTGTGAGCTTGTAGACAAAGGTCTCATAACCTCCGTAAGCCCCCAATGACTTCGCGCCGACAAGGTATACGTGCTGCACTTCTTTTTTTGAATTCATTCCTCTATTCCATCCTCACATTTTTATCGCTAATGTTGCATCTATTCCCTTATGGATAAAAACAAACCTACGGCGGGTCGCACAAAGGCAATCCACCGTAGGCTTGAACTCTCCTTCAATCTTTATTTGCTGCTCCTTTTTGTGGGTCAAAACAGAGCTTCCAAAAGCCTCCTACATATAACCCCCAGGATTTCCCGCATCTTGCAGTCTTTTCAACAAATAAACTTTTGAAGGACAACTCAAGCCGTCAAAACCCTTTTGTTATCGTAGGTTTTCTTGGTTGACCCTATTATATCTCTAGCCCCTTTTTTCTCAATGGTTGGAACGTATTTTTGCGTTATTCCTTTATATTCTGTTTCATCTACACTATCGTATTCAGCTCCGCTTACGTGATGACCCGACCTGTTATAACATGTTACTTCACAGCCTTTCTGTGCCATTCGTGTACACAGTTCTTTTACGACAATCTCCACACCGCCTTCTCGGCTCCATCTTTTGTGGCCGAACATCGCTATTTTTGATCGTTCATTCATTTTTTTCTCCGCCATTGCTCTTCACGTTTTTCCTTTATCCCAAGGCAATAACCCCGGCCTTACGCCATTTCAAACAACTTTATACCTCTGTTTCCTCATGCCTGTTATCCGTACGATACTCACAGAAAATACATATTGCCTCTAATGAATCAGTTTCATTTCTATTTTATATTTATAACTTATCTACTAATATTCCAGTGCAGTTTATTCTCTTCTACAAGAACAAACTGCATCTTCTTCTCTTCTCTTTTCATTTTCTCTTACATCGACCCATCCCGCTTAATCACCGAAACCACCGTCTTCCAGAGTAATTTAATGTCCATTCCTACATTCCACTCACTGATATACTCTGTATCCAGTTTTACAACTTCTTCGAAATCGGTGATCTCACTTCTTCCGCTAACCTGCCACATACCCGTAATGCCCGGTTTGATCGCAAGTCTCGCTCTGTGATGGAGTTCATATTTATTCCACTCGTCCAGTGTCGGTGGACGGGTTCCTACGATGCTCATATCACCTTTCAGTACATTAAAGAACTGTGGGAATTCATCCAGGCTGGTTACGCGGATGAAGTTACCGATACCGGTTTTCTTCGTTCCGTCCGGCAGGATTTCATTACCGATGACACGGGGATCAAAGTCCAGCTTGAACATCATGCCGTCGCTGACACGGTTCTGTTTCATCAGCTCGGCTTTCCGTTCTTCTGCATCCATATACATGCTGCGGAATTTGTACATTTTGAATTTCTTACCGTTTTTACCGACACGCTCCTGGGAAAAGAAGATCGGACCCGGGGACTTCAGGTAAATAGCAGAACCCACGAACAAAGTGATCAGCAAAGTCAGCAGACAGCCAAACAGACCACCGGCGATATCGATCGCGCGTTTCATAAACAACTGTTTTGCGGATGCATAGTTGATACTGGTTGTCAGTACGGTATAGGGTCCGACTTTTTCCACCAGCTGTTTTTTACCACCCATCGCCTCGGAAACTTTCGCCAGGTTCAGATGTACCGTCACACCCGCTTCCGTAAACTGTTCCATCAGAGCATACGGATAGGGAACATTGGTTGCCGGAATGACAAATACCTCGTCAATCCACTCCCGGCAGACATAAGCAGCTGCATTTTCTTCGTTGGCTACTACCGGAACGCCTGCGATTTTCGTACCGCAGAGATCATCATCGATAATTACCAGACCGGATAAAACAAAGCGTTCATAGTTATTCTCCCGGATATTATGAACGACCTGCTCTGCCATATCTTTTGTCGTCACGACCAACAGAGAACGGTTTCCTTCACTCATTCTGCTTCGAAGAATTTTTTTCCAGATGATCCGGACGATGTAAGTGAGAATCGCATAGATCACACCGGTCAGATATAGTACGGTTCTGGAGTACGCCTGACCTTCCTGCATCGTAAACAAATACAGCACCGAGAACAGTTCCACAAGGAGCACATGCTTTACCGTCGCTGCAAACTCCCTGAAATATCCCCGTTTCAAAACATTGGATAATGTCTCATAGAAAAACATCACGACGATATCCAGCAGTTCCATAAAAATCGCCATGTTCCGATATAGTGGAACTATGTAGGGACTGCCGTTGTCATGACGGATCACATAGGCAAGCAAGAATGCGATCTGAAGACAGATCATATCCAGAAAAATGAAATCAAAGTGTTTTAACCAGCCCTTCGAGCCTTTTTTGTACATCTTTCTGTTTCCCCCTCAGAAAACGAGAACTTTACTTTTGTTCTCTCATTATTTTTTCTTCACTTGTTTATCATACTATCCAAAAGTATAACACTGGGTTTGTGCATTTTCAATATAAATGTAATTTTTTTAACATGAATTACCATTTTTCGTCGTTTTACAAATATTCAGTTCTGTATCTGTTATTTTTTTGTACAAACTATAGAGAACCAAAAATGTGCCTTGCGTATCCTCGCGGAATGTTTTACTTACATGAAAGTAATTTCCTGTAAGTAAAACAAGCAATGACCTTTTCCGGTCATTGCCTGTTTTTCTGTTACAATACTTTTGATAAGAACTCCTGCAGTCTCGGATTCTTCGGGTGTGCAAAGAATTCATCCGGTGTATTCTCTTCCTGGATCTTTCCTTCATCGATGAAAATTACTCTGGTGGCCACTTCTCTGGCGAATCCCATCTCATGGGTAACAACTACCATGGTCATTCCTGTCTGTGCCAGTTCTTTCATGATCTCCAGTACTTCTCCGACCATCTCCGGATCCAGCGCGGAAGTCGGCTCATCAAAGAGCATCACATCCGGATTCATCGCCATGGCACGTGCGATAGCGATACGCTGTTTCTGTCCACCGGAAAGGCTGTCCGGGTAAGCATCTGCTTTGTCCGGAAGACCCACACGGGCAAGGAGTTCTTCTGCTTTCTCAGAAGCTTCCTCTTCTTTCATCAGTCCCAGTGTCACAGGAGCCAGCATGATATTCTCTTTTACTGTCTTATGTGGAAACAGATTGAACTGCTGAAATACCATACCGATTTTCTGACGGTGGCGGTTGATATCAACCTTCGGATCTGTAATATCCACACCTTCAAAAAGAATCTTGCCACCGGTTGGAACTTCCAGAAGGTTCAGAGAACGAAGAAAGGTAGATTTTCCGGAACCGGATGGGCCGATGACTGCTACCACTTCACCCTGACAGATATCTGTGGTGATACCGTCCAGAACCTGATTATCATCAAACTTTTTCTCCAGTCCCTGTACCTGCAATAAAACTTTTCCTTTATTTGCGGTCACTTTTTCTCAACCTCCTCTCCAGTTTACCCATAAAGTATGTCAGAATCGTTACCAGCACCCAGTAAAATACTGCAGCTGCGATCAACGGTACAAAGGCTTCGTATGTACGGCTCTGTACCAGTGTCGCTGCTTTCGTGATATCCGTCATACCGATGTAACCGATGATAGATGTCTCTTTCAGCAGCACGATCATCTCATTGATCAGTGCCGGCAACACATTTTTAAATGCCTGGGGCATAATGATCAGCTTCATCGTCTGTCCGGAACTAAGGCCCAGACTCCGTCCGGCCTCCATCTGTCCTTTATCAATGGACATGATACCCGACCGCACGATCTCCGCCACATACGCACCGGAGTTAATACCAAATGCTACACCACCAACGATAACTTCATTCACCGAGATGGAAGCAAATATAACAAAGTTAAATATCAACACCTGAACCATCGTAGGCGTACCACGGATAACACTCAGATACACCTTACAAATCGCATTCAGCACCTTCAGCTTCCCTGTCTGCTCATAAGTCGACCGGATAATCGCCACCGTAAACCCAAGTACCACACCAATACAAAGTGCCAGCACCGTAATCAGCAACGTATTCCGCAAACCCGTCAACCACCAACTGGAAGCCCCATTATCCACAAAATACCTGTGAACCCAATGACTTAAAGATCCCATATCGTTTCCCTTACACTCCTTTTACAAGGTCTTTTCGTATATTTTTCACTTCATCTCTCATATCCCGGGGATTATCTTTCACCTTACTAAACCTCACTAATATAAAAGCCATCCCCAATTGTCAGAAACTATATTTTCTTACCTCCCGCCTGCGAAGGTTCGCTTGATATTTCAATACGCAGACCATCTGACACGGCCGGTCCTTAGGCAGCGTATTTTGCTGCCTTAGTACCGCTGCCAGTGTCAGCTGAGCGGGAGCGGGTCGGAGTATTGAAATATCAAGCGAACCCCACCCGGGTATCCACTCATTTATTTTCTAACAATCACAACCTGAGACGCATTCGCATAAGTATCCGTAAAATCAACACTCTCTTTTCTCTCATCTGTCACAGTCATACCAGCCGCACCAAATTCAGCCTTACCACTGGAAACTGCTGCCAGGATAGATTCGAATGCCATATCGTCAATCTTCAGATCATAACCCATCTTGTCGCAGATTGCTTTCGCCATATCTGCATCGATTCCTACGATATTATCTCCTTCTTTATACTCCCATGGCTCGAATTCTGCGTTGGTAGCCATGGTCAGAGTACCGTTGGTATACTCGGTTCCTTCCGGAGTCTCGTACTGATAGCTTCCCTGGTCATCACCGATGTAGTTTGCCATGATCTTATCCAGAGTGCCATCCTCTTTCAGTTCCTTGATGGCCGCATTCATTTTCTCTGTCAGTTCTGTATTTCCTTTTTTCAGACAGATCGCATATTCTTCCGGTTCCCAGATATTTTCTACGATCTTCAGATCATCGTTGGCATCTACAAACTTCTGAGCCGGCAGAGAGTCGATCACAACCGCATCGATCTTACCGGTCTTCAGAGCCTGGATGGCATCCGCACCTTTGTTATAACGTTTCATCTGAGAATCACTTGCTACTGCATCGCTGGCATAGCTGTCTCCGGTAGTACCGGTCTGCACACCGATGGTCAGATCTTTCAGATCATCAACACTGGATACCTCTACCTGTTTTTTGCTGCCGCATCCGAACATGGATACTGCCATAATACCTGTCAGTGCAAATACAACTGCCTTTTTCATACTCTTATCCTCCTGTTATTCTTGTGTACTCACGAATCTGCATATAGTTTTCCGGCTGATTCATCCTTCTGCATATCTATACAGTGTGAGTGCATTTTTATACTAATTAAAATCTTCTTTATTATAACAGCTTTTTATTTTTTTGCAACCGGGAATTCCTGCCTGTAGGGTTCTTTTTCAGACACGCTCTAAGAAAATCTTTCTTTTATCAGCCGGTCACCGTTCCGGATCCGCTTTTCCCAGTCCGGGAAGTCTTCTTCCAGAATCTCCCGAAAAGCCTGGTATTCATCAAGAAGTCCCTGACCGTGGAGGACACGATAGGCTCCGGCATCACTTCCGAGAGCAAGTTTTGCTCCGAGCTGATACCCGCGGAATAATGCTTTTTTCTGTCCTTCCCAGATGTTTTTCACTACTTGTTCCGGAAACCGTCCGTCTCCGAGAAGATTTTTTACTGTTACTATCGTAGGTACCCAGACAGCATCGGAAGCTGCAAGTGCCTGAAGCGCATCTTCGCCGCAGAAGTTTCCATGTTCGATACTGTCCACACCTGCGAGAGCTGCTGCCCGGACTGCCTGACTGCCGTTTGTATGTGCCATGACGGGGAAACCTTCTTCATGGGCAATATGGATCAGTTCGCGGATCTCACTGTCGGCAAGTGAAGGTTCCGTCAGGCCTCCATGAGTAAAGTCCATGATGCCGGAGATCATAATTTTCACGAAGTGTCCGCCCTGCCGGCGCAGATCCCCGATCAATTTCCTGTACTCCTGCATGGTTTCGTAACCTCTTCCCACGATCGCTCCGTAGTGCCCCTTTTTGTGAATGGCAAAGATCGGTGTCCGGTAGGTGATCCCATAGGCAGGTGCCAGTTCCATCGTCCGTTTTGATGTTCCGTAGATATCCCCGCCTTCCCGCAGCCAGGTGATTCCGTGCTTCCGGTATTCCGCAAGATGCGCGTGGATCACCTGGTCGCAGACACCATTATTCTGGTCGGCTACGGCTTTTTTATAGTCTGTGCCATTCATGAAAATGTGCATGTGGGCTTCGCCGTATGGGAATTGGTTTATTGTTTTTCTTTGTAGCTGTTGTTTCATATTCTTTATCGCCTGTCCTCGCTATCGTTACTGTTCACTCTGTGCCCAGTAACCTCATCATATTCTATTTCAATCTTTCACGTATAAAACACTTGAATTCTTTGATACAAAGTGATAATATTTAGTTAAATCAAAACTGAATCATTGGATCAATTATTGATTTGTTATGTAACAGAAAGCACCCACTCCAATGGTGGATGCTCCGAGTTTAGGCTTTAAATTATGTCCTTAAGGACGCGGCCTATCCTGTGGCTCAGACAGGATAGGCTTTTTTATTTTCGGTAGCATAACCTCGGGAGGCTACCTCACCCTGTCATGGGTGCTTTCCTTGCATAATTTTTTTCACACATATGGTATTTTATACAAGCACATTTCTGTATTTTTCTGTTATTGTCTAATCTCTCCGATCATCGATCATATACAGCAACGCATTGCAAATGCACGCTGCGATATTGCTTCCGCCTTTTCTTCCCCGTGCCACGATATATGGGACATCCGCTTTCATGATCAGTTCTTTGGACTGTACCACGTTGACGAATCCTACCGGGACACCGATGATGAGTGCCGGATTCAGTTTTCCCTCTTCGATCAGTTCGTAGAGACGTACCAGAGCAGTCGGAGCGTTACCGATTGCAAAGATCAGTGGTTTGTCCAGCTGTGCTGCCTTATCCATGCTTGCGGTGGCTCTTGTGGTTCCATTTGCCTTCGCTGTGGCTGCCACATCCTCGTCGGACATGAAGCAGTAAACCTCTCCGCCGTAACGGGCGAGGGCACGTTTGTTGACGCCGGATCTGCCCATCTGGGTATCCGTAACGATACAGGCACCCTGGCGGATCGCATCCATGGCTTTTGCCACAACATTGTCAGAAAAACACAGACTGTCCGCATATTCAAAGTCTGCACTTGTATGGATACAGCGTTTGATGATCAGTTCTTTGTCCGGGTCCAGTTTCCGGTCGCCCAGTTCTTCCGTGATGATCTCAAAGCTTCTGCGTTCAATATCTCTTGGTTTTACATTTTCCAGTTCTATTTTCATAACTTATACCCCTGCTTCCAGAATCTCATATATTGCCTTCATATCCAGATGTTCCCGCAGCGCTGCTGCCAGAATATCGTACTGTGTCTCCTTGAATGTCTGAAAATCCACACCTTTCATCTCTGAGGTATCAATTCCCTTCTTTTTTCCCAGTGCCCGGATCACAGCCTCCGCCACACCTTCTTTGTCAAATACACCGTGAACATAGGTGCCATAGACACGGGAAGTATACGCACCATCCTGTTTTTCCTCTGTGGTCTTTGCATGATCCCGGATCGTTGTCAGCGGGGATGCCCCTTCATGTAAAGTCGTCACACCCATATGAATCTCATACCCTTCCAGCTCCACGCCGGAAAGCTGGGAAAGTTCGCCCTCTACCTGTCCGAATATACCACTGACTCTGGTTCTGGTCTTTCCGTCTGCAAATACGGTATCCATCGGAAGCAGTCCCATCCCTTTCATGGTTCCGCCCGCTTCCACACCGTCCGGATCGGAAAGTGTTTCCCCTAACATCTGGTAGCCGCCGCAGACACCGAAGATCACTGTTCCTGCTGCTGCCAGTTTGAGGACTGCCGCCTCCATGCCGCTCTCCCGCATCCACTGCAGGTCTCCCATAGTATTCTTTGTTCCCGGGAGAATCACCATATCCGGATGCTTCAGTTCATGGATATGCTTTACATATCGAAGAGACACACCCGGAATATTTTCAAATGGATTAAAATCTGTAAAGTTAGAAATCCGCGGAACCCGGATCACTGCGATATCGATCTGTCCCACCTCCTGCTGACTGTCAAACCGCTCCGTCAGACTGTCTTCGTCTTCCACCTCGATCTGCAGGTACGGTGCCACGCCAACTACCGGGATGCCGCTTCGTTCTTCCAGCATCTCCACACCGGGATCAAGAATGGTTTTGTCCCCTCGGAATTTGTTGATGATCAGACCCTTTACCATCTCTTTTTCCTCATCTTCCAGAAGCATCACCGTACCGATCAGCTGGGCAAATACACCGCCGCGGTCGATATCTCCGACCAGAAGCACCGGTGCTTTTGCAAGCTTTGCCATACCCATATTGACGATATCATCCTGCTTTAAGTTAATCTCCGCCGGACTTCCCGCGCCTTCAATGACAATGATATCGTTTTCTGCTGCCAGCGTATCATAGGCCTTCATAATATCCGGAATCAATTTCTTTTTGTATGCGAAATAATCCCGTGCACTCATATTTCCAAGGACTTCACCATTTACGATCACCTGGCTGCCCACATCATTGGTTGGCTTTAACAGGATCGGATTCATCAGAACAGACGGTCTGATGCCTGCCGCTTCCGCCTGCATCACCTGTGCCCGTCCCATCTCCAGTCCTTCTTCTGTGATAAAGGAATTCAGTGCCATATTCTGTGATTTAAACGGTGCCACCCGATAGCCATCCTGTTTAAAGATCCGGCACAGTCCGGCTGCCAGCAGGCTCTTTCCTGCGTTGGACATGGTTCCCTGTATCATAATTGCTTTTGCCATGATTTATCTCCTCACTTTCCGAATCTTTTCTAATAATTGTTCGTTTTCTGTATGCAGCTTCACTGCGATCCGGTAACATCCTTTCCAGAGTCCTGGATAATTGCTGCAGTCCCGGATCATCACACCTTCCTGCAGAAGTTTTTCATACAGATCAGGCTCTCCCTCAAAAAACAGATAATTTGCCTGGGAGTCCAGCACCGGATATCCCATTTTCATCAGTCCCTCCCGCAGGAATTGCCGTTCCTGAAAGATCAGTGTTCTCGCCTTCTCCACATAAGCTGTCTCTCTCAGCGCCGCAGTTCCGGCTTCCTGCGCCGGTGTGGATACATTCCACGGCTGCAGCTGAGCTTCGATCTGCGTCATCAGTGTTTCGCCGGACGTAATTCCATAGCCCAGTCGTAATCCTGCCATCGCATATCGTTTGGTAAATGCTTTCAGAAGAAACAGATACTTCTTTCCTTTCAGTTCACCTTTTAAGGTATGTACTTCCGGTTCCGGAACAAAATCAAGAAAACATTCATCCACCACCAGATAGATCTGTCGTTTTTCGCAGAGGGTTACAATCTTTCGAAGAAGTTTCGGATCCATCAGAATACCGGTCGGGTTGTTTGGGTTACACAGAAAAACCATTTGCAGATCTTCTTTTTGCAGTCTGTCCAGAATCCTGTCCTGCAAAGTAAATCCATCTTCTTTTTTCAGGATCTCTCTGTTCACCTCACATCCCACAGCTTCCAGTGCCTGGGCATATTCTGCAAAGGTAGGTGCCAGTACCAGCGCTCTTTTCGGCTTTACCGCCTGCACCAGTGCAAAGATCAGTTCTGCCGCCCCGTTTCCACAGATCAGCCATTCCACCGGAACCTGTTCATATTCCGCCAGCGCCTGCTTCAGCTTTTCCTGACAGGCATCCGGATAATGGCAAACCCGTTCCATGCTGTCTTTTGCCGCCCGGATGACCCCGGGCGGTGTTCCAAGCGGATTGATATTCGCTGAATAATCCAGCACATCCGGGTGGCGGTAGATATCTCCGCCATGTATGTATTCTTTCATGAGTCCGTTGTTTCTCCTTTTTGTATCTGTTTTTTCTTTTATTGGTACAATTGTAACTATTCAGTAGGTAGCATTCTGCGAATCGTTTTGGCATGTTTATGTCAAAATGCCATCACCGCAGTTACGGTATATTTATATAAATACGCAGACCAGAACACGCACCAGTCCAAATATCACAAGTGACAGTACCGTTCCTGCATACATCAGTTTGTGAGATCTTATGATATCCTCAATCTCTACTTTCCGGATCGGATCACCGATATATGGTTTTTTATGCAGTTCTCCAAAATACCAGGCATCTCCTGCCAACTGGATATCCAGTGCACCGGCCATCACAGCTTCTGTCTGCGCAGAGTTCGGGCTGGCGTGTTTTCTTCGGTCGCGAAGATAGATTTTCTTTGCATTTTTTCCATCCATACCGATCAGCCAGGCTCCTGCGATCATCAGCCAGGCGGAAAGTCTTGCCGGAATATAATTCAACACATCATCCAGTTTTGCCGCCGCTGTTCCAAAATACCGGTACCTGTCGTTCACATAACCCACCATGGAGTCCATGGTATTCACACTTTTATAGGCAAAGCCCAGCACTGCGCCGCCGATCATCATGTAAAACAGCGGGGCAATGATACCGTCGGAAGTATTCTCTGCAACGGTTTCAACTGCTGCTTTGGTTACACCTTCTTCGGTCAGATTCTGCGTGTCACGTCCCACGATCATCGATACAGCATAACGGCTTTTTTCAATATCTCCGGTCTGCAGCGCATCGTAGACTTTTTTACTCTCGTCACGAAGGGATCTTGCCGCCAGCAGCTGGTAGCACATAAAGCTCTCCAGCGCCACCCCAAGCCAGGTGCGCAATCCATACGCCAGATGCAGGATCAGCCATGGGACAAAAGACGAAGCCGCCACGATTCCCACCACCAGCAATCCTCCGGCGATCCGTTCTCCTGTTTTTGTTTTCGGAAATATCTTCCGCAGGATCCTCTCTAAAAATGTAATCCCATGCCCGATGATACGCACCGGATGATACAGCCATCTGGGATCCCCAAAACACAGATCCATAAGGAATCCCAGTACTACTGCAAGTAATGTCCACTTCATCTTTTCTTCCTCTTTCTGTAGCCATCTGCTTTTTTGCAGTAACGCCTTTTCTATTTCTGTTCTTATTATCTACACTACTGTTGTTTTGTCATTTGTATCGGATTTACCACACGCAGCACCGGCTGCTGTCCTGACGCATCGCTCCACGCGGCCGGATCTGTTTCTGCTTCATATCCTTCTCCGTTGCCCACATGCCATTCATAAAAGGCTTTTTTTCTATCTGCGAATCGTTCCAGCACTGCCATGATAATGCCACCATGGACGACAAAAGCAGCGGATTCTGTTCCATCTTCCGCGCAGAGCTTCAATCCTTCCAGGAATCCCTGACAGGCCCTGTCCCGAAATTCCTGTGGATCTTCCCCTCCCGGGAAGGGCAGGGTTGCATTGCTGTCCACCCACGCCTGATACTCGGCATCACCGGTCATTTCCTTCCAGTTTTTGTTTTCGAATCTTCCGAAATCACACTCTCTCAGGTTCTGAATCACCTGCTGCTCCTGGCCCGGATAGATACAGGCCGCTGTCTGACGGCAGCGAAGCAGGGGACTTACAAAAAGTCTTTCTGCTTTCGGATAGTTCTGTTTTTTCAGCTGTTCCTGATCCTCTTCCAGAACCGGTTCATCGGTGATCCCGATATAGCGATTCAGCTGATTCCCGGGTGTTTTCCCATGCCGGATCAGATATATTCTCATCTGTTTTCTCCTTTTCTCACTTGAGCTGTGTTCCGATCCCACAGCAGACACGCACTACCTGAGCTGCATGTGCCGCAAGTTTTGTACATACCCGACCGCATGCTTCTCTCCATTCCCGGTCTTTCGCGTCCATCGGGACGATTCCGTAGCCTACTTCATCCGTTACAATGATCAGATCAGGATTTTCTTTCCATATTATTTCTGCAAGATCCCGGACTGATCCTCCTTCGTCCAGTTCTCTGCGGATAAAGGAGTGGAAATGATGGACTGCTTTTGCTGTTTTCAGATCTTCTATCGTGCAGGTCTGACCGTCTTTCCAGTCGGGATCGGTCAGGTTGTATGTTTTTGATGCGTAAGATTGTTTGCCCTGGTAAGCACCGCCGATTATTAATATCATTGTTGGTTCTCCTTTTTAATGATAAGTTTGTTGGGTAGGTTGTGGTGGATTCGGTCGATTGCTCATCGTTTAAAGCCAAAGCGCACCAAGCACTGCCCCGCAAGCCATAAACACCTCACACAGCGACAAAAAGCACCCCGCCAGGTCCCCGGTCGTTCCTCCGAAATACTTCATCGCATTCCGATAATAAAGGGTATAAACCAGAATCGCTATTCCATAAACCAGAAGACCCAGTTTCCAGTCCACCAGCAGCATCCCGGCCAGCAGTATCAGCAGATACACACACATCGTGGCTTTTACCTGCCTATCCTTCGCCCCGCGTGCCATAGCAGAAACCGATCCGGTCTTTTTTGCCTTCGGAAATGTCACGATCGCCAGCCCGCTTAATGTCCGGGACAGACAAAATGTAAAGGGGATCATCGCCAGGGCGCGGGCACTGATCTGGCTGTATACACCATAATAAAACATAAAGTAAACCACACAGGTAATCACCGCAAATGCTCCGGAATTAGAATCCTTCAGGATCTCCAGCCGGCGCTCACGTTCCTGCCATGAACTCATCGCATCTGCCGTATCCAACAATCCGTCCAGGTGGATCCCTCCGGTAAGAAACCATGGGATCAATGTCAGGATCACAGTATAAAAGGCTGAGGAAAGCCCAAGATACGTTCCGAACATCCCCCACAGCCAGGTTACTCCGCCGATGGCAACACCGATCCATGGGAAAAAGCACATGGCATATGCCATATTTTCTTCATTCCATTCACACTGGGGCATCGGGATTTTCGAATACATGGAAAATGCAATCAGAAAACTATGATAAAATTTCTTCATTTTTTCTCTCCTCGCCTGTCTTTTTATGAAAAACCGGAATTCCATAGACAACCTCTGTGACTGTATCTGCGATCTGCGCCATCTGACAGTTGATCGCACCAAGTTTTTCCAGATATTTTTCTGTCTCCGGATCGTAGGTGATGCCGTCGGAAAAGACCTCGTTCGTCACTACCACCAGATTTCCTGCCTGCTCCAGCAGATGGTGGATTCCATTCAGGATCGCCTTCACAGTATTGTCCCCGGCTCCGCCTTCCTGATAGATCTCATTTGCCGTCAGATTCGACATGCACTCCAGCAGTACATCTGCCCCCTGCGGTATCGTAAGATGCTCCAGATCCGTATAACGCTCAATCGTCGTAAACTTTTTCTCTGCCCGCATGGCGCGATGTCTCGCGATCCTCCGGTGGCTTTCTTCATCAAACGGGTACATCGTCGCAATATAGATTCTTTTGTTTCCCTGACAATCCAGGATACACTGTTCCGCAAATGCAGATTTTCCGCTGCCGCTTCCTCCTGTTACTACATGAAACATCTCTGATTTCCTTCTCTTTCTCTTCTTACACCAGTGGCACATAATTTTCCATCTGATTATCGGAAAACGTGCACATGCCTCCATATACCGCCAGCGCCATATCAAGGATCGGATAAATCGTTACCGCTCCGGTTCCCTCACCCAGACACATATCACAGTCTAAAAATACCGGAATATCCAGCGCCTCCAGGATCATCATCGTTGCCGGTTCTTTTGATTTGTGTGATGTAATTACATAATCTTTCACTGCCGGACAGATCCGGATCGCACACAATGCGGCCACACAGGAGATGAATCCATCAGCAACCACCGGGATCCGACAGGCTGCTCCGCCTAAGAATACCCCTGCCATACCGGCGATATCGAGTCCGCCTACTTTCGCGAGCACATCGATCGGATCTTCTTTCTTCGGTTTATGCAAGGCAATCGCATCTCTGATCACAGAAATCTTCTTTTTCAGTCCTGTACCGGAAAGTCCTGCACCGCGTCCGGTTACCTTTGCCGGATCTTGTTCCAGTAAAACGGCAGTCACTGCACTGCTGGTCGTTGTATTGCCGATTCCCATCTCACCGGTTGCTATGATTCCATACCCTTTTTCTTTGAGTTCTTCCACCATATGGATGCCGACTTCGAGTGCCTGAACAGCCTGTTCTCTTGTCATGGCAGGCTCTTTCGCCATATTTTTTGTTCCGTACATCACTTTATGCTGAAGAATCGTGCTGTCCGTGGCAATCCCGATGTCCACCGGGAAGATATCTGCACCTGCTTTTTTACAGAGGATACTTGCTGTAGCCTTTTCTTTCAGAAAATTTTCGGCTACGATTTTGGTCACTTCCTGCCCGCTCTGTGTCACACCTTCTTCCACTACACCGTTATCGGCGCACATGACCACCAGAGCTTTTTTCTTCAGGTCCACTCTGGCATTCCCTGTCATACCGGCGATACGAACGACCGTATCCTGCAGCCGTCCCAGACTGTGAAGCGGCATGGCAATATTGTTCCAGTGTGCCAGAGCCGCTTCCATGGCTGTCTTATCTGCCGGATGTATCTTCTCCAGTGTTTCCTCTAACGTCATACTTCTGCCTTCCTTTCCTCACAGGTGCGTAAGAACTGTTCCGGCACCTGCAGATTGCTGTAATAATACATATGCGGAAATCCGCTCATTCCCTGTCTGTCACTGTGTATACAGTTCCATGACCGACTGCTCAGTGGTTTCCTGGCCGTATAGCTTTCCCCACAGTTATCCGAATCAAAATAATGAAATTCATGGGCCCGGATTCCTCCCACATTCTTCCCGAAACACGTTCCGTCTTCCAGGGTAATATAACCGAATCTGGTAAGCCGGGGCGTACGCCAGGATTTGCCGGGAATAACCCCGGCCATTGGCCAGCTGTGTCCTTCCATGTCCTCCATCTCCTGATGCAGATACATAAAACCACCGCATTCTGCCATATAGGGAATACCTGCCTGTACCGCTTCACGGACAGAAGTAAGCATTTTTTTATTCTCACTCAGTGCTTTTGCATACAGCTCCGGATATCCGCCATGAAAAAGCATTCCGTCTATATTTTCCGGGAGTTTTTCATCATGAATGGGAGAAAAGGGAATCAGCTGCGCACCCATTTCCTCCAGAAGCTCCAGATTGTCCTGATAGAAAAAGCAGAACGCTTCATCCTTCGCCAGAGCGATCCTTACGCTTCTTTTTGTATGATAGCCGGTCAGTGGTTCCTGAACAGGAAGTTCCTCTGCACCATCTGCCAGTTCCAGAAGTCCGTCAATATCCACGGATCTTTCCAGGATCTCTGCCAGTTTCATCAGTTTATCATGCAAATCTGCGATTTCTTCCGGCATCACCAGACCCAGATGACGGCTTTCCAGCACGCAGTCCTTCACCACCGGAACATACCCGTACACTTTCACCGGCAGGGTTTCTTCGATGATCTGCTTTAACCGCGGATACATCATTGGGGATATCTGATTCAGAATCACACCACGGATCTGACTGTCTTCTCTGTATTCCATAAAGCCCTTGACAAAAGCTGCCGCAGACAGACTCATTCCCTTTGCATTTACGATTAGCACCGCGGGTGTGTTTGTGATTCTTGCCACATCATAGGCACTGGCTTTCGGAGAGATCCCCGCAAGTCCGTCATAGTAACCCATCACGCCTTCAATCACAGAAATCTCACAGTCTCTTGCATTTTTCTCCAGAAGATACCGCAGGGTATCTTCCTTCGCAAAAAAGCTGTCCAGGTTCCTGCTTTTTGTTCCGATCACACGGCTGTGAAACATCGGGTCAATATAATCCGGTCCACACTTGAAAGAAGCAATCTGCAGGTTTCTGTTTTTTAATGCCTGCAGCAGTCCGCAGGTGAGCAGTGTCTTTCCGCTTCCGCTCGCGGCTGCCCCCGAGAAGGATTCGCGGCACTTTGCGTTTGTTATTCATCTGTTTCTTCCTTTCCCCGGCAGGAGATCACATAGACCGGATTCTGTCCCATCATCAGATGATAAGATCCCGCTTTTTTGCCTTTTGCTACCTGCACCTGTGCGATATCCACCTGCTCAAATGGCAAAACATTCAGACAGTTCATGGCCTCTCCCACGGATTCGAGAGCGATGCAGTTGATCACCACACGGATCCCGGGATTCTTTGAAAGCAGCAGTTTAAGGATGTCTTTCATGTTACCGGAGGAGCCTCCGATAAAAGCATGGGTCGGTACTGGCAGATCCACGCAGGCTTCCGGTGCCAGTCCTTCGACAATCTCAAGATTATCTGCTGCAAACTTTTCTTTGTTTTTATATAACAGTTCCACAGCCTCCGGTTTTTTCTCGATCGCATATACCCGGCCTTCTACCGCCTGCATAGCCATCTCTACGGATACAGAACCGGTTCCGGCTCCCACATCGTAAACAATCGAATTCCGTGTCAGCTGTAATTTTGACAGGGAGATGCCTCGCACTTCCTCTTTCGTCATCGGCACTTTTCCCCGGATAAATGCTTCATCCGGGATCCCGTGTGTCACGATGGCTTCTTTTCCCTCTCTGGTAAATAACACGACACTGAGACTGTCCGTCTCAAGTTCTGTCAGCTGCCAGGCATATCCCCGGGTGATCTTTTCTTCCGGGTAGGAAAGCCGTTCGCCTACCTCTACCCGCACATCACCCATGCCGTAGCGCTGCAGCTTCTGACACAATTTTGCGATGCCGTCTGTCGTTCCCACAATAGCAAAAATCTTTCCGTATATACGCAGAAGTCCGGGCAGATTGCACTCTCTTCCATGAAGACTGACCGGATGAACATCTTCCCACGGTGTTTCCAGTTTTGCGCAGAAATAAATCATAGAAGATATGCCACAGTACACTTTTTTCTGTACCATCGGCAGTTCCCGGTGCAGTGTCTCCAGGAGTTTTTTGGCTCCGCTGTAGAATCCGACGTCCCCTGAGAGGGCAATCGCCACGTTTCTGTGCTCCGGATGAGCCGCAATATAGGCACAGATTTCTTCCGGTTTGTATCCGGTCCAGACTTCCTGGCCCGGTTTCCGGATATGTTCCACCATCCGTGCTGCTCCGATCAGAAGATCCGCACACTCCAGTGCCTGTTTTCCTTCCTGTGTCAGAGTATCTGCAGTTCCCATACCGATTCCCACAAGAGAAACCTTTTGCCCCCGAAGGATATCCTCAGTTTCTTCTCCTTCGGTTACCGCTTCTGTATTTTTAGTTGCTGCTTCCTGCATGACAGGTTCCTGCGCAACCTTTTCCTGCCCGCTGCCGGGATTCTCTATATTTTCTACATTTTCTGTATCAGTATTGACAATTTCGATTTTTGCATCATTTGCAACATTTTCTTTCGGGAGAAACCGGCGGTCCAGATACTCGATACATCTCTCCAGTTCCATGCCCTGTTCTTCCTTCGGTCGTCCGATGACAATCATCCGGCAGCCGGTTTCTTTTGCCGCCTGATATTTTTCCAGGAATCCTCCGGCTCTTCCCGATTCTTTACTTACCATCCATGCGATATCAAACTGATGGATCAGTGCGATATTCATTTCCCGGGAAAAAGGTCCCTGCATGCACAGCAGATGTTTCCCTTCGATACCAAGTTTTGCGCAGGAAGAGACAACTTCCACCAGAGAAAGCACTCTGGCATAGATTCTTTCCTGATAATCGGTCAGTGCCGTATAGGCAGACAGTTCTTTGCTCCCGGTGGTAACCAGAATATTTCCACTGGTTTTTTCCAGATATTCCACCGCTTCCCGGATGCTTTTTACATATGTAATGGTTTCTTCTTCTTCAAGACGCCGGCTTTCCTGACGCACCACCCGCAGGTAGGCAGTTCCGGTACGTTCGCAGGCGGTCTCAATATTTTCCGTCACTACCTGGGCATACGGATGAGTCGCATCGATGACCAGCCCGTTCTCCATCTGTAACATCCGCTCTTCCATCTGCTTTTCATCCAGACGTTCGTGGGATAATTCCAGATATTCACCCTGCGGCAACAGACTTTCTCCGTATTCCGTAGCGACACATACCATGGAAGGTATTTTATTTTCATTCAAATATTCGGCCACGGTGCGTCCTTCCACCGTACCGCCGAACAGCAGAACTTTATACATTTCGATATCCCCTCGGTGTTACCATCTTACCGTTAATCTCTTTGGTCTGTGAATTGCCCACCCATACGGTCGTAAACATGTCTACCTTCGTATCCCGCAGGGTTTTCAGATCCATCACTTCATAATGTTCCCCGTCTCTTCCGATGTAGCTTACGATACCGCATACGGTTTCCGGGCTCTTGTACTGCATCATCAGATCGCAGGCTTTCTGCAGATAATCGCTTCGCTTCCTGCTGGACGGGTTATACAGACACACAACGAAATCAGCCTCTGCAGCTGCCAGCAGACGTGCTTCAATCTTCTCCCATGGTGTCAGCAGATCACTCAGACTGATCAGACAGAAATCGTGGATCAGCGGAGCACCCAGTACTGCCGCACCGCCGGTCGCTGCTGTTACACCGGGAATAATCTCCAGTTCTACTTCCGGATAGTTGACACCGACCTCATACATCAGTCCGGACATACCGTACACACCGGCATCTCCGCTGCAGATCATGGAAACTACTTTTCCCTTTTTTGCTTCTTCAAAAGCCATCACACAACGATCCACCTCTTTTTTCATGGGAGTGGTCAGGAATTCTTTCCCCGGAAAATGTTCTTTTACCAGATCTACATATACTGTATAGCCGATAATTACCTCACTTTTTTCCATTGCATGAATTGCCTTCAGTGTCATCTGTTCGTATTCTCCCGGTCCGATACCGATTACATATAATTTATTCAAAGCTCACACTCCATTTCTTTATTGTACACGCAGCGGTCACTCCCTCTGCGGCCTGTTTTCTCATGATAAATGTTCCGCCATCGCAGGCAAGGCTGGCACTTCGTTCGCATACATTGTCCACACCGGTGATCTTGCTGACAAATGCAGATGGCGTAAAGGTACCTTTTGCTTTTTCAAGTTCTTCTCCACGATAAGTCACAAAAGGAAGGTGATATTTTTCACAGAACGCCAGCAGTCCCGGCTCTTCTTTTTTCAGATCGATGCTGGCTGCCAGGATAATCTGTTCTGCAGCTATTCCATGTTCTGACAGATACTTCTGAATCTGTGTTTCGATCTTTTCTTCCGGTGTGTTTTTCCTGCAGCCCACCCCGAGATATACATTTTTCGGATACAGATGAAGCATCCGAGTCTGCTCTGTTCCCAGGGCTTCTTCCTGTTCTCTGTCACTTTGCGGGATTGCAAACCATAAAGTTCCATGTTTCCCATCCGGGCTTTCCGTCTTCCGGAATCGCAGCTGTTCCGGAATGGTCTGTTCTTTCGGAAAGACGAATCCTTCTCCGGCTCCCCAGACAATAGTTTTCCCCCGGATCAGCAACGCCGCCATCTCTTTTGCCAGCTCCATATCAGAAATCACCAGATTGTTTTTCCGGGCAAAGACATCCACCGCAAAAGTGTGGTTTACGTCTGTCCCTGTGGTGATCACGGGTTGCGCTCCGATGCTTTCTGCAGCGAATTCCGTCAGTTCGTTTGCTCCGCCGAGATGACCGGAGAGAAGAGAGATCGCATAGCTGCCCTGTTCATCGATCACCACAACCGCCGGGTCTGTTTTCTTACTTACCACGAAAGGAGCGATGGTTCTCACAGCGATCCCGGTGGCACTGAAAAAGATGATTCCGTCCAGTCGGGGAATCCATTCTTCTGCCCATTCTCTCAGGGTCCCTTTCAGTTTCCGAAAAGGATGTTTTTCAGGAAGCTCTACATATTTACTTTTCACAAAGCCATACACCTCCTGATTCTGCTTTTGCAGATCTCTCAGAAGTTTTTCTCCAAGGACACAGCCATGTTCTGTGAATGCGATGATTCCTGTCTTTTTCATCTTATTTTGTTGCTTCCCGAAACTCTGTGGTGAATGCCGGATTATACAGTTCTGACCGGTCATAGTGGCTGTGAGCCACCACATCACCGATGATCATCAGTGCGGTCTTTGTAATATTGTTTTCTTTTGCTGTCTGTGCCAGCGTTCCTACTGTACAGACGAATGTTTTCTGATCTTCCCAGGTCGCTTTGTATACAATCGCTGCCGGCGTATCGGCGGTGTAACCACCCTCGATCAGTCTTCTGCTCAGTTCTTCTAACATGCCTGTACTTAAAAAGACAACCATCGTTGCCTGATGGGCCGCAAAGGACTGGATGCTCTCTTTTTCCGGTACCGGAGTTCTTCCTTCCATTCGGGTTATGATCACGCTCTGTGATACATCCGGCAGTGTGTATTCCAGGTTCAGCGCGGATGCCGCACCACAGAAGCTGCTGACACCCGGGCAATAATCAAATGCAATATTTTTTTCTTCCAGAACATCCATCTGCTCCCGGATCGCACCATACAAAGAAGGATCTCCGGTATGGAGACGTACCGTTGTCAGCCCCTTTTCTTCCGCTGCAAAGATCACATCCAGAACTTCTTCCAGTGTCATCTTCGCACTATTATAGATCTCACAGTTTTCTTTCGTGTATTCAAGAAGCTGTGGATTGACCAGTGAGCCTGCATAGATCACTACGTCTGCTTCTTCCAGAAATCTTTTTCCTCTCAGTGTGATCAGATCCGGTGCACCGGAACCTGCTCCTACGAAATGTACCATATGTTTTCTCCTCTCTTGTCCCTGGCGTCAGGCACTCTTATTTTTTATCTTTTACGACCAGAAGGGTATAATATCCTGCTTCTTCCGGTATCTCTTTGGCCGATGCATAGATTTTTTCCTCCGGCATGCCGCAGTTTTCAATCATTACGGCATTCTGTCCGCTTCTTAAAATGCTGTCTCTTACTTTTTTCAGGCGTTTGCCGCTTTTCATCAGCACTTTGGTTCCAGGCAGTTTTAAAAGCTCATCCATTTCTTCTGCTTTATAGGTCGCCGGAATCACATGGAGCGGTTCTGCCATCTCCGCCAGACCCATATTAAGACGGGCCGCCACTGCACAGAAAGAAGTGATCCCGCTCACGATTTCAGCCTGATAACCTCGTTCCAGGATACGTTTATGTACATACAGATAAGTGGAATATATAGTAGGATCTCCCAGTGTCAGAAACACCACATTTTTTCCCTGTTTCAGATAGGATTCCACTGCATCTGCAGCCTTATTATGATTGTCTTCCAGTACTGCCCTGTCTTTTGTCATCGGCATAGCCACCGGAATCAGTTCTTTTTCATCCAGTTTTGGATATGCTCCTTTTACGATCTGATAAGCGACACTGGCTTTTATATCGTTGCCCGGTACTGCGATCACAGGATTCTCGCGGATCAGACGAAGGGCTTTCAGTGTCAGCAGTTCCGGATCTCCCGGTCCCACTCCAAGTCCATATAATATTCCACTCATAGTTTTTTCTCCTCGTTTTTCTGTTGATTTGGTTTCTGTTCTTTATCTGCACATTGATCGTGTGCTTTTTTTTCTGCCTGCTTCATGATTTTTCGGGCGAGTTCCGGAACCTTCGAGGTTTCTGCCAGCTTTCCATATACATTGGAAAATAAGATAGTTCCCACTTCCAGCTGTTCGCCTGCCCTTTTATTCAGATAGAATTCTACCCGGTCACTGATTTCTTTCATCGTAGCTTCCAGATAACCCTTTCGTTTTAAAATCTCCACACTCTGCTCCGTGGTGATCGTATCAAGAATCTCTTTTGCTGTCTCTAGATCTGCGCCGGCGCGGATCGCATTCGCTGCCATCAGTTCGCTTCGACTGTCTGCCTGGCGGGAATGGGTATTCATGATTCCGCCGGCTACTTTCACAAATTTGCCGATATGGGAGATAAACAAGATACCCTTTACTCCCAGCTCTCTTGCCATATCCAGGGTCTCCCCCACATAATTGCTACATTTCATCGAATAGGTAAGATCCAGTCTTGTCTGTTCTTTTGAAAAAGCCTGACCGTAATTTCCCGGTGTAATCACCAGATAAGACCCGCCGCCTTCCACCAGCATCTTCATCTCCAGCCGCAAACTGGCCACCAGTGCTGTCTCACTCATCGGAATCACGATGCCACTTGTTCCAAGAACAGAGATTCCGCCTTCGATACCCAGACGTGGATTAAACGTCTTTTTTGCAAGCTCCACTCCTGCCGGAATCTCAATCTGCACATCCAGGCCTCCGGTGTAGTGATATTCTTTACAGACCTGCTCTACATTTTCAAGGATCATCTGCCTTGGAACTTTGTTGATCGCCGCCTCGCCAACTGCCTGCCACAGACCCGGTCTGGTCACTCTTCCTACGCCGATCCCTCCGTCCAGAGTAATCTGTGGTGCATCCCTGCGGGAAACATTTGCATATACATAGATTCCCGTCGTTACATCCGGATCATCACCGCCATCCTTCTGCACGGCACAGCGCACCCTTCCCTCATCCATGGAAATCTCCTCGATCAGCAGATGCAGTAAAATTCCTTTTGGTGTCTGTAAAGCCACCTCTTCCACTTTTTCTCCGGTCAGCAGCATCCGCGTTGCCGCCTGCGCCGCAGCTGCCGCACAGGAACCAGTTGTATAACCGTAACGAAGTTTTCTGTTTTTTTCATCTACCGCATAATATCCTTCCAGACCGGTGCGGTGTGTTTTTTTATCCATATTATTTTTTCCAATCACAGTTTACTTATTGCTTTATCTTGTTGCCTGCATACATGAACAAAGAATGTGTCTTGGCACATTCTCGCGCCTGCGCGGTCGCTTGCGACATCTACCTTATACACCGCAGTGCGCATCCTCGCGGAGCGTTTTTTACTTTGCAGGAAAGCAGTTTCCTGTAAAGTAAAAAACCGTTGTCAAAAAGACAACGGTTTTCCTGCTCATTTCTATTCTGTAATCCTTCGGTTGCCGCAAATGTTTACAGTCCTCACCATACAGAGAGTACTCCGACTTTAACGGTAACGGACTTGTACAGGAATTTCACCTGTTTTCCTGCAACTGTATGTGATAAATTTTTCACGACAATATTATAAACTCTTTCCTGTAGGCTGTCAATGATGGATAGTATCAGGATTTTTTGATCCAGGTGCTGTAGAATGTCGTATTCTTATAGGTAAATGCATATGTTTTTTCCGGATCCAGATTCGCATTCTCAAATGCTTTTGGTGTCATAAATCCCAGATATTCCAGCATAGTATGACCTTCCGGAACCTTCAGTTCTTCCAGTATACCTTTCACTTCATCGCTCAGCTCATCGGTCTTGTTATTATCGTAAGCATCACAGATTGCTCTGGCGTTCGCAACAGCTTTTTTTGCATTTTCCATCGCTGTACCGCCTTTGCCGCTCACGATGAGATTCAGACTTTTTGTCAGTGCTCCGTCTCTTGCCACTTCAAACTGTGTTGCCTGATAAATCATATTTTTCGCTTCTGATGGATATGGAGCCGAGCTGGTCTTATTGGTCCGCATACGGTTTAACATAACCATCGCGACACCTGTCATACCGGTAAGTCCCTGGTTTGCCGACTCTGCATAGACAGCTGCCGCAAGGAACTCGTCCTCTGTTACATCCACACCCACCTGAGGATCGGAAAGATATGTTTTCTTTTCCACATTGTATTTTCTTCCATTCGCATCAGTCACCTGAAGATAACGGTTTTCCCGGTTCGTGCATAGTCCGTTGACATCGAATGTATAGACATAACTTCCGAGGCTGTAATCTTTACCGGCTACCATTCTGCCGTATTTATCAATGTAATAACCACCGATCCCGGCTGTTCCCACCCAGTAATTATAGGCTTTCTCACCTACTTTTTCTGCACTGTTCTTTGCGGTCGGTTTCAGATAATACCAGGTGCTTCCCTGCTTCAGCCAACCGGTTACCATATAACCATTCTCGTCTAAGTAGTATTCTTTTCCGCCTACAGTCTTCCAGCATTTCTTTGCATAGGTGCCATCTTCCTGTACCAGCATCCAGCGGTCTCCGTTCAGTACCCAGTAAGCCTGCGCCTTTGTTTTTGACTGATCCCATACACCATTGGCATCCACATAGCTGTTTCCGATCCAGGTGTCTGTCTCCATGGCTCCGCTTCCATTCATGTAATACCAGGTGCTTCCCAGCTGTAACCAGCCGGTTACCATAGCTCCATTACCCGGATTCAGATAGTACCAGTTGTTTCCAAGCTTCAGCCAGCCGGTTACCATCCAGCCGGCTCCGTCAAAATAATACCAGCTTCCGTTGATCATTTCCCAGTTATTTCTGGTATAGCTTCCGTCTGCATGACGATACCACCAGCGGCTTCCGCTCTGTATCCAGCCGGCCTGTGCTTTTACTTTCCCCGGGATCCAGGCTCCGCTTCCGTCTACATAATTGTTTCCGATCCAGGTATCGGTTACCATCGCTCCACTGGTGTTCATGTAATACCAGGTTCCACCGGTCTGGATCCAGCCCGTTGCCATCGCTCCGCTTCCCGTCAGATAATACCAGGTTCCGGACAGTTTTACCCAGCCGGTTACCATCCAGCCGGCTCCGTCAAAGTAATACCAGGCTCCGTTGATCACTTCCCATCCATTGGTGGTATAGCTTCCGTCTGCATGACGGTACCACCAGCGGTTTCCGCTCTGTATCCAGCCGGCCTGTGCTTTTACTTTCCCCGGGATCCAGGCTCCGCTTCCGTCTACATAATTGTTTCCGATCCAGGTATCTGCCAGCATCGTTCCACTTTCATTCAGATAATACCAGGTACTTCCCAGCTGGATCCAGCCCGTTGCCATCGCTCCGCTTCCTGTCAGATAATACCAGCCGCTCGGGCGTTTTAACCAGCCGGTTACCATCCAGCCGGCTCCGTCAAAGTAATACCAGGCTCCGTTGATCACTTCCCATCCATTGGTGGTATAGCTTCCGTCTGCATGACGGTACCACCAGCGGTTTCCATTCCGGATCCACTGATTGACATCCACTACAGCCCGTGGCTGTACCTGTGCCTGAGGTTCTGCCTCTGAAGCCGCCTGTTCACCGGTCTGTGTCGTCTGCGGTTCTGCCTGTTCGCCGGTCTGTGCCGTCTGCGGTTCTGTCTGTTCTCTGCTCTTATCTGCAGCTGTTCTGTTTTCTGCTGCTTCGGTTTCGTCTGTCTGTACCTCTGCCGCACCCTCTGCTGCATATTCCTCTGTCTGTTCTTTGTTTTCTGTTTCGTTCTCCTGCCCGGCCTCCTGGGATGCTTCCTGTGTCACTACCGGCTGCGGAACACTTGCCAGTGCCCCGGTCGGTGTCAGCATGGTAACTGTAAGGCATCCTGCCAGTAATCTGCTTACGTATTTTTTCTTCATATGTATTTCCTTCTATTGTACTTTCTTCTATTGTATTTTCTTCTATGTCTGAAGCATTGCACTCTTCTCGATTATACAAGAAACAATGTACTGGTTTCTTTGCCACAGCTTTTATTATAACTTTGTTACAAATCTTTGTCAATTTCTTTGCATTTTCCTCAGCACTTTTTTCAGATAATTATACAGATCAACCCGCCCTTGCTGTCATTGACAATCTTTTGCATCGTATCCTGCAGCTTCACCTGACTTTCTTCGCTGATCTGAGCAATCTTGGTACGGATGCCGTCTTCTACCAGCTGTTCGATGGATTTTCCGAAAATATTGGTCTCCCACATACCATCATCGGTATTTTTTTCATTTTCTTTGATGAATGTGATCAGATCGTGCGCCTGTTCCTCGCTTCCTACAATCGGTGCAATCTCCGTCTCAATATTCGCTTTGATCATATGGATGGACGGACTGACCGACTTGATCTTAACACCGTATTTGTTTCCCTGACGGATCACAACCGGTTCTTCCAGTGTGATCTCATTTTTCTCGGGGATCACCACACCATAACCTGTTCCACGTACGGATTCGATGGCCTGCTGGACTTTTGTATATTCCTGTTTCATCTGCGCCAGCTCTTTCAGCGTATGGATCAGCTGATACTCGCTCTCTATCGTCACACCGGTCATCTCACTCATCACCTGATAATAATAGGGGTCTTCGATCTGAATACGGACTTTTACCACGCCGTTGGAAAGGTTGATTTCTTCCAGTGTGACTGATTTGACATAGTTACTGTCCATCTCCAGATTTTCCTGCCGGATATCACGGATATATTCCATGGTTCCCATCTTCTCTTTCATCTGTTTCAACAGATCTTCTTTCAGATAATGGGTGACCGGAAGCAGTTCCACCCATTTTGGTATGTAATATTCGATCTGACGCACCGGAAATTCATAAAGAATCTTTTCCAGGATCCGGAGCACATCTTCTTTTCGAAGTTGTTCACAGTTTACCCCGAGTACCGCTGCCTGATATTTTTCTTCCAGTTCTCTTACCAGCTTCTGTGCCTCTTCCCCGTACGGCTTTTTCGAATTCACAAGAATCAAAAATGGTTTCCCCTGTTTTTTGAGTTCCTGTACTGTCTTTTCTTCTCCATCCACAAAATTTTTACGCGGAATATCACCGAAGGAACCGTCGCAGGTTACTACGAGACCGATGGTAGAATGTTCCTGGATCACTTTTCTGGTTCCAATCTCTGCCGCCTGATGAAACGGAATCTCCTGTTCATACCAGGGGGTTTTTACCATTCGTTCTTTTTCCTGCTCCATATCCCCTGTAGCTTCAGGCACCATAAATCCCACGCAGTCGATCAGTCGGATCTTCACCGGAATCTCTTCTCCCAGATTTACATTCACCGCTTCCCTGGGAATAAATTTGGGTTCCACTGTTGTAATTGTTTTTCCTGAACCGGAAACCGGCAGCTGATCCCGCACCTCTGCAGCATCCTGTTCTTCCATTCCCGGAAGTGCCAGAAGTTCCATGAACCGCCGGATAAATGTGGATTTGCCCGTCCGGACCGGTCCTACCACCCCCAGAAGGAATTGGCCCTTCGTACGGGCTTGTATATCTTTGTAGACAGCAAATGGCTCCATATAGAAAAATCCTCCTCACCTATACTACTACTCAGTATATGTGAGAAGAATTTTCTCTAATACCAGATTTTTTATTTTTCACAGGGGGATGGATCCTCTTGTGCCATATTTCTCCGCAGCTGTTCCAGATACTGTTTTTCTTTTTTACTCAGTACTGCATCTTCCAGAAGTTCCGGACGGTTCTGAAGAGTTCGCAGGATAGACTGCTCTCTCCTCCACTTTTCAATATTCGCATGATGACCGGAAAGCAGCACCTCCGGTACTTTTTTCCCCATCCATTCTGCCGGACGGCTGTACTGCGGATATTCCAGAAGATTGTCATGGAAGGAATCGAATTCCGCGGATTCTTCATTGTTCAACACTCCCGGCACAAAACGGGAAATTGCATCCATCATTACCAGTGCCGGAAGTTCCCCGCCTGTCAGTACATAATCACCGATGGACACATAATCTGTTACCACTTCTTCCAGCACACGCTCATCTATACCTTCATAGTGTCCACACAAGAATACAAGATCCTGTTCTCTGGCAAAATCTTCCACCATCGACTGCTGAAATACTTTTCCCTGCGGTGTCAGATAGATCACACGTGGTTTGTATCCGATGGATTCGGTCACCTGTTTCCATGCTCTGTAGACAGGTTCCGCCTGCATCACCATGCCGGCTCCTCCTCCATATGGATAGTCGTCCACTTTCATATGTTTATTGGTTGAAAAATCCCGGATGTTCGTTGCAGTCAGCCGGATCAGTCCCTGCTCCATAGCCCGTCCCATAATACTGGTTCCCATACCCTGTTCGATCATCTCGGGAAACAATGTAAGTACATGATAATGCATACTCTTTCCTTCCTGTAATCATACAGCCGTTTGCACAGCTGCTTTTTATCAACATGGATACCTGTCTGAATCTGTCCCGTCAAAAAACGGTCAGATCAGACCATCCAACAGATGAATTTTCATTTTTCCTGCTTCCACATCCACATCAAGGATGCAGTCTTTGATTGCCGGGATCAGAACCTCTCCATGTTCTTCTGTCCGGATACAATACACATCATTTGCCCCTGTCTGCATCACATCTGTCAGAACACCAAATGCTGTACCATCCTCAAGTTCTACCTGCATACCAATCAGATCCGCAATAAAATACTCATCTTTTTTTAATTTCACTGCATGTTCTCTGGTCACATACAGGCTCTTTCCTTTATACTTTTCAATGTCATTGATATTATCAATGCCTTTAAATTTCAGAATCACAAACTGTTTGAAAAATTTTACCCCTTCGATTTCCAGACCTTTCTGTTCTCTTCCGGTATCCAGAATCACCTGTTTTAATTTTCTGAACCGATCTGGATCGTCTGTAGTAGGAAATACTTTTACTTCTCCCCGGATCCCGTGAGTGCTGGAGATTACCCCAACCTGCAGCAATTGTTCCATATCTCTACTCCTCTTTGTTTCCTGTTTCCAACGATATATTACCCGCGGAAATGAATGAAAAAGGATATAGCCATTGGCTATATCCTCATATTTTCAGCTATTGCAGAATTTCAACTACAACCTTCTTATCACATTTAGAGGAAGCAGCTTTTACCACAGTTCGGATTGCCTTTGCGATGCGTCCCTGACGGCCAATCACCTTGCCCATATCGGAAGGTGCCACCTTCAATTCTACTAAAATCGCATTGCTCTCTTCAGTCTGGTTTACTACCACTTCTTCCGGATGGTCTACGAGGGATTTTGCAATTACTTCTACTAAATCTTTCATCACGCACCTCCACGTATTTGTCAGAGCATTTCCATCTCAGAGAAATGCATCAGGCAAAAACGATATTACTGTTCAGAGCAAATCATGAACAGCAACAACATAATTCAGCAGCCCCTGGCGGTCCTGCATTATTTTTCGATACCGGCTAATTTGAAGATTTTGCTTACAACTTCTGTAGGCTGAGCACCGTTTGCCAGCCATTTTTTAGCTGCTTCTTCGTCTACTTTGTATACGCTCGGATCACAGGTAGGATCGTATGTTCCGATCTCTTCGATGAATCTTCCGTCTCTTGGGGATCTGGAATCTGCAACGATGATTCTATAGAAAGGTGCTTTTTTCTGACCCATTCTTCTCAGTCTGATTTTTACTGCCATTTTAATTTCCTCCTTAAGGTTATCCTTGTTTATTATAGTTTTATTTGTTTATTTAAAAGGGAAGCTTAAAGCCGCCTCTTTTACCGCTTTTACCACCCAGCATGCCAGGCATCTGTTTCATCATCTTTCTGGTCTGATCAAACTGTTTGACCATCCGGTTGACTTCCGCAATATCTACACCTGCGCCCTGAGCGATTCGTTTCTTTCTGGACGGGTTCAAAAGATCCGGGTTGGCTCTTTCTTTCGGAGTCATGGAAAGGATGATGGCTTCTTTTCTCGCCATGTCTTTCTCATCGATCATACCCTCGATGTCTTTTGCTTTGTTTCCCAGTCCGGGAAGCATGTTCAATACACTGGAAATACCGCCCATGTTCTTCATCTGGTTCATGCTCTCCAGATAATCGTCAAAGCCAAAGGTTGCTTTCTTGATCTTCTGTTCCATCTCGCGGGCTTTGTCCTCGTCGATGTTCTGCTGAGCTTTTTCAATCAGGCTCATCACATCGCCCATTCCCAGGATACGGGAAGCCATACGATCCGGGTAGAACTGTTCGAGATCGGAAAGTTTCTCTCCCATACCTACATACAGAATCGGTTTTCCACTGATTGCTTTGATAGAAAGTGCCGCACCGCCTCGGGTATCACCATCCATCTTTGTTAAGATCACGCCGTCAATGCCCACCTTCTGATTGAAGGACTCTGCCACATTGACTGCATCCTGACCGGTCATCGCGTCAACTACCAGAATGGTCTGATCCACGTTGACTTCTTCTTTGATCCGGATCAGTTCCTGCATCATATCTTCATCCACATGAAGACGACCGGCGGTATCGAGGATCACAACGTTAAAGTTCTGATTCTTTGCATGTTCAATTGCTGCTTTGGCGATGTTTACCGGGTTCTGTTTATCTCCCATCGAGAAGACTTCCACACCCTGTTTTTCACCGTTGATCTGCAGCTGTGCGATTGCTGCCGGACGATAAACATCACAGGCTACAAGCAATGGCTTTCTGCCTTTTGCTTTCAGCTTTCCGGCGATCTTTGCTGTGGTTGTTGTCTTACCTGCACCCTGAAGACCTGCCATCATGATAACAGTAATCTCTCCTGCCGGGCGCAACGCGATCTCCGTGGTCTCACTTCCCATCAGAGATACCAGTTCATCGTTTACGATCTTGATCACCATCTGCCCCGGATTCAGTCCGTTCATCACATCCTGACCGATCGCACGTTCCTGCACCGCTTTGATAAACTGTTTTACCACTTTAAAACTGACATCTGCTTCCAGAAGTGCCATCTTAACTTCTTTTAATGCTACCTTTACATCTGCCTCGTTCAGACGGCCTTTGCTTCTCAGGTTTTTGAATACATTCTGCAGTTTTTCAGTTAAACTTTCAAATGCCATGTATTATAACTCCTCTAATATGCTGTGGGATAAAGTCTCGATCCGGTTCATCACCTGATTCAGATCTTTTTCCTCATAGTGTTGTGTCAGTCCGTGAATCTCATGTACCTTCTCGCGGACCGCTACGAACTTTTCTACCAGATGCAGTTTTTCTTCATATTCTTCCAGTACTCTGGTACTGCGCTTCACCAGATCATGAACCCCCTGCCGGCTGATTCCCTGATCCTGCGCCACCTCGCTGAGCGAATAATCATTCAACACAACATCTTCGTAAACATTCTGCTGATGCTCCGTCAGCAGTTCGCCATAAAAATCATATAACAATGCCTGTCTCGCAAGCTTATCCATGTGCATCACCTTGGACATCATACAACAATCTTTTATGGGTGTCAAGTACTTTTTCTTGACATCGTCATTTTATGATGTTGGAGGCAAAAGGTATTTTATTTTTCTTCCACAAACACATATTTTTTCAGCCGTTCAAAAGCTTCCTGCACTCTGCTGAGTGGCAGTGCCAGGTTTACGCGGATGCCGTACGGGGCAAAGAACGGGCGACCGTCCTGCCATGCCACACCTACATCCCAACCGGCTTTGAGAACCTCGTCGATGGTTTTTCCATGTGTCTTACACCATTCTTCACAGTCCAGGAACAGCATATAGGTTCCCTGCGGGCGGCTTAATGTGACACCGGGAAAGTGTTCTTTGATGAAATCGCAGGCATAGGAAACATTTCCGCTCAGTACCCGGCACAGTTCATCCACCCACTCATAGCCTTCCGGTTTATATGCACCGATCAGTGCATACATGGAAAGTACATTCATCGCATTATAGTGTGATTTACTGCTGGCTGCCATCACCCGGTCACGAAGATAGGAATTGTAAATGATATGATAACTTCCCACCAGGCCTGCCAGGTTAAAGGTTTTGCTCGGCGCATACATCGCCACGGTGCGGTTTCTCGCATCCTCGCTGACAGACTGTGCCGGCGTATGATGATATCCTTCCAGGATCAGATCCGACCAGATCTCATCGGAGATAACCACGCAGTCATTGGCCTTGTATACTTCCATCGCTTTTTCAATCTCCCAGCGTTCCCATACCCGTCCACACGGGTTATGGGGATTACAGAAGACTGCCACATGGATATGATGCTCTTTGATCTTCGCATCCATATCTTCATAATCCATCCTCCAGATTCCTTCCGCATCTTTTTTCAGCGGACTGTGAACCATCTTATATCCATAATTTCCGATGCATCCGGTAAATCCGATATAAGTCGGGCTATGCAGAAGCACTGCATCCCCCGGACTTGCAAATGCCTGTAATGTAGACAGAACACCGCCGAGTACACCATTTTCATACCCGATTGCCTCCGCAGTCAGTCCCTCTACACCGTTTCGTTTCGTCTGCCAGTCGATAATCTCCTGAAAATACTCTTCCCGCGGATCAAAATATCCAAATGCCGGGTGCTTTACTCTCTCCGCAATTGCCTCCTGTACAGTCGGTACTGTCGCAAAATTCATATCCGCCACCCACATCGGAATAATATCAAATCCCTCTTTTGGTTTCGCCGGACTTCCCTGTCCGTCTTCACTGAGACCATCTACCGCAATCGCATCCATACCGTGACGATCCATGATTGTTGTAAAATCGTATTTCATTTGTAAAAACCTCCATGTGTATATAATTACTCTTATCAATAACTGCTCCACACCTTCACAGTTATCTCTGTTATATATGTTTTCTGTATAAAGCACAAATGTAAAAGCAGGCAGGAATACTATCTGAAACTAGTTTCCTGCCCGTTTTCCCATTACTTTATTGTCTGTACATTCGTTTGTATCTTTGTCCGGAAGAGTCATGTCTGTTCTGTCGTCTGTTTTTATTTTTCCGGAAATCTTTTATCTGTATTATTCTGTATCTAGAGCATGTCTGAAAAATCATTTCCGCAATCTGCAAGCCCCCAACTCACGAAAAGCCTTTTTCAGACACGCTCTAGGAAAGCTTCGGGAATAACGCTTTCACCGTCGGATAGATCTGCACAAATTTCCGATACTGTGTCTCGTATTTTTCTGCGATCTCCGGATCCGGTTCTACGGTTTCCACCACTTTCACGATCCTTGCAGCCGCCTCTTCCACCGATGCAAAGGTTCCATCCGCAACTGCAGCAAGCATCGCACCGCCAAGGGCAGGCCCTTCCTCGGAAGCGATCCGGTCCACTTTGATATTCAGTACATTGGCAATGATCTTCCTCCACAGTGGACTCTTCGCTCCACCGCCACAGATCCTGGTTCTCTCTATATGAATCCCCAGAGATTTTGCTATCTCAAAAGAATCACGGATCGCAAACGCCACGCCTTCCAGAACCGCCTGTGTCATATCCGCACGTGTGGTATCCATGGACATGCCGATAAAGGTTCCTCTCGCCTGCGGATCATTATGCGGAGAGCGTTCTCCCATCAGATACGGTAAGAAGAATACATGATTTTCTCCCAGCTTTTCTATCACTTTCTGCTCTTTTTCGTAATCTTTCGTTCCGATAATGGTATCCATCCACCATTTATTGCAGGATGCCGCACTCAGCATGCATCCCATCAGATGATAATGTCCGTCAGCATGGGCAAATGCATGCAGGGCATTGTGCGGATCCACACCGAAATTCTCACTGGAAATAAAAATTGTTCCGCTGGTTCCCAGAGACACATTACACTGACCATCTCCCACTGTACCGGTTCCCACTGCTGCCGCAGCATTATCCCCGGCACCAGCTGCCACCAGACAGGTTTCCGGCAGTCCCAGCTCTTTTGCTACCTCCGGTTTTAATGTGCCCACTTTTTCATAACTTTCAAAAAGTTCCGGCATCTGTTCCCTGCTGACGCCACAGATTTCCATCATCTGTTCTGACCAGCATTTATTTTTCACATCCAGCAGAAGCATACCGGATGCATCGGAGTAATCACAACAATGTACACCGGTCAGACAGTATGCCAGATAGTCTTTCGGAAGCATAATTTTACAAATCTTCGCAAAATTTTCCGGCTCATTTTCCTTTACCCACAGAAGCTTCGGTGCGGTAAATCCGGCAAATGCGATATTCGCCGTATATTCAGACAGTTTTTCTTTTCCGATCACCTGATTCAGATAATCGGTTTCTTTTGTGGTTCGCCCGTCGTTCCACAGAATCGCCGGGCGGATCACCTGATCCTTCTCATCCAGAATAACCAGTCCATGCATCTGTCCGCCAAAACTGATACCTGCCACCTCTGCCGCGTCGATCTTGCTGATCAGTTCACGGATTCCTTCTTTCGACTGTTCCCACCAGTCTTCCGGATTCTGTTCTGACCAGCCCGGATGCGGGAACGACAGTGGATATTCTCTGGATACGATATTGACAACCTGTCCTTCCTGATCCATCAGCAGAAGTTTTACTGCAGATGTTCCAAGGTCTACGCCAATATAATATTTCATTTTTTCCTCCTGTATCTGATCTATTTTTATTTTATGCAAAAGGATTTTCTGTCGGATATCGGTCTCCCTTCGGATGGTTGTATCCGATCTCATCCGGTGTTACGCCGATGTATTTGAATACTTCAAACAGTGCTTTTCCATAGTGCCCGAATGCAACGGCTCCGTGATGTGGATAGCCTTTTTCGATCAGCTCATGACGATAGAATCTTCCCATCTCCGGAATCGCGAAGATACCGATGCCACCGAAGGAACGGGTAGCAACCGGAAGTACTTCACCGTTTGCCACATAAGCGCGCAGTTTTCCGTCAGCCGTACTCTGCAGACGGAAGAATGTAATATCTCCAGGTACGATATCTCCTTCCAGTGTTCCCTGTGTCACTTCTTCCGGAAGGGATCTTGCCATGATCAGCTGATATTTCATGGAGCAGGAAGTCAGTTTTCCGGTTGTGGTATTACCACAGTGAAATCCCATAAATGTATCTTTGTGTGTATAATTATATTTTCCTTTGATTTCACTTTCATACATATCTGCAGGTACGGTATTGTTGATATCCAGCAGGGTTACAGCATCGTTACTTACCATTGTTCCGATAAATTCACTCAGTGCGCCATAGATATCCACCTCACAGGATACCGGGATGCCTCTTCCGGTCAGACGGCTGTTCACATAGCACGGAACAAAACCGAACTGCGTCTGGAACGCCGGCCAGCATTTTCCTGCGATGGCAACGTATTTTCTCGATCCTTTGTGTGCTTCGATCCAGTCAAGGAGAGTCAGTTCATACTGTGCCAATTTTGGAAGAATGGTTGGTTTGTTGTTTCCATCCCCCAGTTCTTTTTCCATATCTGCAACCACTGCCGGGATTCTTTCGTCTCCGTCATGTTTGTGAAATGCTTCGAACAGATCCAGTTCGGAGTTTTCTTCGATCTCCACACCCAGGTTGAACAGCTGTTTGATCGGTGCATTACAAGCCATAAAGTCCTGCGGACGCGGACCGAAAGTGATAATTTTCAGATCTTTCAGACCAACAACGGCTCTTGCAATCGGAACAAACTCTTCCATCATCTCAGCGACTTCTTCCGGTGTTCCTACCGGATATTCCGGGATATATGCTTTCAGATTGCGAAGCTGCAGGTTGTAGCTTGCGTTCAGCATACCGCAATATGCATCTCCACGTCCCTGTACCAGATTGTCTCCATGCTCTTCTGCTGCCGCAACCACCATACACGGTCCGTCAAAATATTTTACCAGCAGAGTCTCTGCGGTCTCCGGACCGAAGTTCCCAAGATAGACAACCAGGGCATTACATCCTGCTTCCTGCACCTCTTTCAGGGCTTTCTGCATATCCAGCTCACTCTCTACTACGGTTGGACATTCGTACAGTTCTCCCTTATAAGCTGCTGCCACTGCTTTTCTTCTTGACTCGGACAGGGTGATCGGGAAGCAGTCTCTGCTTACGGCTACGATACCTAATTTTACTTCCGGCATGTTCATCATGATCTTATTCCTCCTTGATTTTCTTTCACTGTTTATTCTGACGGATCTTCCGTGCAGTTTCTTTTTCGTTTCATTTGTTTATTTACTAAACTAATCACACTGTATCACTTGTTGTATCTTTCGTCAAGATATTTTTTAGTTTACTGAAAATTGAGAAAAATGTGTCCTGGAACATTCTTTATTTTAATTTGTTTACTTATCAAACAAATTGTGGTATGGTAAATATTAGTTTAAGAAAAAGAAGATTTTACAGGAAGGAGGTGCCTGCATGGTCACAGGAAGCAGAGAACTGATCCGGGAGATGAATCGACGGCTTGTTTTAGAAACGGTCATCAATGACGGTCCTCTTTCCCGGGCGGCTATATCAAAAAAACTGGGACTCACCAAAGCAACGATCTCTGCTATCGTGCAGGATCTGCTGGACGAACAATATATCGAAGAAATCGGAAGCGACCAGACTCAGTATGGTCGAAAACCGATCCTGTTACAGTTCTGTCGACAGAATGGTTATATTATCACCCTCGATCTCGGCGTGGAATGCACCGTGCTGATGGTCTGTGATCTGCTTGGACAAAACTGCCGACTTCATCAGTATAACTGTACGCTGGAACGGGACACCGCAATCAATTTCCTGTTGCAGATCATTCAGAATCAGATTCGTCTTCTTCCCGCTACTCCTTTTGGTGTCGTGGGAATTGGTATCGGCATCCATGGAACCGTCTGCCGGAATGAGATCACTTTTACTCCGAATTATCATCTGGCAGATCTTCCCATTGTAGATGTTCTGACAGACGCTCTCGATATTCCGGTATGGCTGGAAAATGAGGCAAATCTTTCTGCCCTCGCCGAGAAGACTTTTGTGGAAAATCATAAAAACCTGATTCATGTCAGCATTCATGCAGGTGTCGGTGCGGGAATTATTCTGGATCACCATTTATATACCGGCTTCGCCGGAACAGCAGGAGAAGCCGGTCACATGATCGTCCAGCCCGGCGGCCGTTCCTGCCCATGTGGCAATCATGGCTGTCTCGAACAATATATTTCCGAACCGGCGGTTCTCTCCCGCTACCAGGAATTATCCGGTCGCACCACTGTCTCGATCGACGATCTGGTCTGGAGCTATAATCAGAAGGAAGCTGATGCTCTGGCTGTAGTGGATGAATTCACTACCTATCTCGCCTGTGGAATCAACAATCTCTGGAACCTGTTCTCCCCGGAATGTATTATCCTGAACAGTCAGCTGACCGCTTACCTCCCTCAACTGCTCCCGGAGATTTTGCAGAAACTTTCCGCACGTTTCCGCGCTACCTGTCAGCTGAAACTTTCCACGCTTCAGGATACAGGGGTGCTTCTTGGGGCGGCAAGGGTTTGCATCAGTAAATATCTGGGGATTGAGAAGCTGTATTTTTCCGGCTTTCAGCCATGATACGCTGTTTGACTCGTTGCTCTCGTAAAATCAAGAACCGATAGTTTTCTGTATCTTTCAAAAACTATCGGTTCTTTTCATAAAATCGATTTACAGGATTCCCTTTTATCCCTGCCAGTTTCCGGTATATTTGATATACGCATCCGAACAAACTCTCTGCACATCCTGGAGTACCGCAGAGGCAGCTTCCTTTGTTCCATAGATACCAGCCGTGATAACATACCATTTCTCAGTATTCAGATTGCTCCAGTCCGTAGTCACAAACACCTGCGCATCAAATCCATTTTCCCGGATTTTCTTTGCCTGTTTCTGAGCCTCTGCCTCCGTCTTTGCCGCACCACACCAGATGCCGTAAAAAGGAGAGATGGAACTCTGAGAACTGTCAGACTGCTGAACCTCCTTTTCCTGTTCCTGTTGTATGTTTTCTTCTTCCTGATATTCCTCTTTCTTTTCTTTCATTGTTTCGCTTGTTCCAATAAGTTCACTGGCTTCTTCTATTCAAATATATTTATCTGCATTTTCTTCTTTAACATAGAAACAATCTCTCCCATAATTGCAATACTTATTCCACCCATATACACACTTGTCATATTATCTTTTTTATCATTTTCATGGTTTTATCTGGTTCTAATCATATTTTTATAGTTGCTTTCTCTCAATACAATTAGAAAAGTATTCTACATATCTTTGTACTCTTTTATTATTTCTTCATATTCTGAAATTCTTAACCGAACATACTCCCGAGCTGAAATATATCCATTTTTATCCAAATCTGCTTTTTTATATCTTTCTTCCATTCCCTCTCGTATATTCGTATTTATAATCGGATATTCATTAATAGTTCAGTTTATTAAACTAACATTTTTTCATATGATTAAAAGAAAAGTCAAGGAGAACATATGTCACTGGATTATAAAGAAATCGGCAGACGCATCGCAGCCCGACGTGAACAGCTTGGGTTGAAGCAATCTGAAGTCGAAGAACGAGCGGATTTAAGTTATAAATATCTTTCTAATATTGAGCGTGGAATCTCCATTCCATCTACGGAAGTTATTATGCGACTCGCTTCAGCACTTGAAACTACACCGAATGAATTTTTAATTGGTACAAACAGTTCGGACAATGCAGAATGGGAAGATATTGCTGATATGCTACGTTATTTCGATAAGAAAAAAACTTTCTCTTACTAAAAATTTTCTGATATGGCTTTCTGAACAGGAATTATAATCATCCTATTTATTTTTCACATTGCAAACCCGAATTCTTAACTATTTTGAGCATTCGGGTTTTTATTTTTTTACAATACACTGGTTTTCTAAAATTTCTATAAAAATACGACACATCCCCCAAAACGTATCTTGACTTTCCTCACCATTTTTCCTATACTGCTATTTGCAACCCTTTACCCTGATTTTCTGATAAGGATATTTATATTATGTTTGAAATTTTTGTTGATTCTGCTGCGAATATTCCGGCGGAGCTTGTGAAGGCATTTAAGATTAAAGTGCTTTCTTTTGTAAATCTTGTAAATGGTAAAGAAATGACCTGTTTTGATCCGGATCTTACGCCAGAGGAGGAGCGTCAGAAAGGAAAAGATTATTATGATATGGTTCGTGCCGGTGCGGATATCAAGACCGGACTGATCAGCAGCGGTGTCTTTGAAGATGCGTTCCGGGAGGCTCTGGAGGCGGATAAAGATGTGCTTTATTTTTCTCTCAGTAAAAATATCAGTGGAAACTATAATTCCGCAAGAATCGCTGCCGAAGATCTGATGGAATCCGGTAATTATACCAGAAAGATCCGTATGATCGACTCCCTCAACGCTTCCCTGGCACAGGGAATCCTCGCGATCTATGCCAGTGAGATGCGTGAAAAAGGCATGGCTTTTGATGAAGTGGCTGACATCCTGGAAACCTGCCCGGCAAAAATGAACGGTGTCTTCACTGTCGGTGATCTCAAATACCTGGCAAGAACCGGACGCCTGAGTGGAACTGCTGCAGTCATCGGTAATGTATTGAGCATCAAACCGATCCTGCGCGGAAACAAAGACGGCTACATCGTCCAGTATAAAAAATGCCGTGGTCGCAAATCCGCCCTGAACGAGCTGATCTCCCTCGTCTGCAATAACATCGTGGAACCGGAAAAACAGATCATCGGAATCGCCCACGCAGACGCTTACGAAGACTCCCTGTACGTCATGGAAGAAATCCAGAAACACATCAAAGTCCGTGGCTTCATCAACACCTCCTACGACTTCTGCACCGGCAGCCACGTAGGCCCCGACACCATCGCCATGTTCTTTATGGGCAACGACCGCGAATTACAGGGCATGAAATAATTTCTTAAATTAATCATCATAAATCCAAAATGACAGATAGTATTCCAGAACATCCGTTTTAAAATACTACCTGTCATTTTTTAATCCAGTCAATAACTTCCAATTGCATCCACCCCTTCTCCCTCAGCCAATACCCATCCCAAAAGCAGACTGCACCGTTCACGGCAACACTTTGTGGGCGACTAGCTCAAAGTTGCCCTGCCCACGTTGCCGAGAACGGTGCAGTCTGCCTTCGGGCGTCCGTACATTGGCTCACCCTTCTATATTTTACAGATTCGTCCGAATCAATTTCGGCCGATATCCATCTTTTTCCAGTTCCTGCATAATCTGCTGCTTATGCTCCGTACCAAACGCTTCCATAGTAATCTTAAGCTCCACAGCTGCATTTCTGTTTGTACTATAGAACTGGTTATGATCCAGTTTAATAATATTACCCTGCTGCTCCGCAATCTTCTGAGAAACCTTTGTAAGTTCACCCGGACGATCCGGCAACAGAACAGAAATCGTAAAGATACGGTCTCTCTGGATCAGACCCAGCTGAACAACAGATGCCATCGTGATCACATCCATATTACCGCCACTCAGAACAGAAACCACTTTTTTACCCTTGACATTCAGGTGTTTCAGTGCTGCCACAGTAAGCAGACCGGAGTTTTCTACGATCATCTTGTGATTTTCTACCATATCCAGGAAACTTACGATCAGTTCATCATCTTCTACCGTGATCACATCATCCAGATTCTTCTGCAGATACGGGAATACGTGCTCACCAGGAGTTTTTACCGCAGTACCGTCTGCAATCGTATTGACCGTAGAAAGTGTGGTAACTTCTCCCTTATCCAGAGAAACCTGCAGACAATTTGCTCCTGCCGGTTCCACACCGATCACTTTGATGTTCGGATTCAGCAGTTTTGCCAGTGTGGAAACACCGGTAGCCAGCCCGCCACCGCCGATTGGAACCAGAATATAATCAACCAGAGGAAGCTCTTTGATGATCTCCATAGCGATGGTTCCCTGTCCGGTTGCTACTGCCGGATCATCGAAGGGATGGATAAATGTATATCCATGTTCTTCTGCCAGCTCATAAGCATGTGCACATGCATCATCGTAGACATCTCCATACAGGACAACTTCCGCACCGTAGCTTTTTGTTCTCTCGACTTTGATCAGTGGTGTTGTGGTCGGCATAACGATGACAGCCTTTGCACCGTATGCTTTTGCCGCATAAGCCACACCCTGCGCATGATTACCTGCGGAAGCGGTGATCAGACCTTTTGCTCTCTCTTCTTCTGTCAGTGTACTGATCTTATAGTACGCACCTCTTAACTTGTACGCACCGGTTCTCTGCATATTTTCCGGTTTAAAATATACTTTATTTCCTGTCATCTGACTGAAATAATCACTGAAAATCAATTTTGTATCCTGGGTTACTCTTTTTACAACCTCTGAAGCCTCTTCAAATTTGTCAATGGTAAGCATTATGATTCTTCCTCCTCTGTTTTCACATCAAACAGTGCATTTACAAACTGTTCTGCATTGAATTTCTGCAGATCATCGATGGATTCTCCCACACCGATATATTTTACCGGAATATCCAGCTCGGACTGGATGGCTACGGCGATGCCGCCTTTTGCAGTTCCGTCCAGTTTTGTAAGAATGATACCGGTGACGTTTGCCACCTCTTTGAACTGTCTCGCCTGTGCCAGTGCATTCTGTCCGGTCGTACCATCCAGAACAACCAGTGTCTCCAGATAAGCATCCGGATATTCTCTCTCCAGCACACGGTAAATCTTTCGAAGTTCTTCCATCAGATTCTTTTTATTATGCAGACGTCCTGCAGTATCACAGAGCAGTACATCTGCATTTCTCGCTTTAGCTGCTGCTACGGCATCGTACACGATTGCTGCCGGATCTGCACCGGCCTGTCCCCCGATCAGATCCACACCGGCACGATGCGCCCACTCTGACAGCTGCTCTCCTGCGGCTGCGCGGTATGTATCCGCTGCTGCCACGATGACTTTCTTGCCCTGATCCTTCAGTTTTCCTGCCAGTTTTCCGACAGAAGTAGTTTTTCCCACACCGTTGACACCTATCACCAGCACAACGGATTTTCTGTTTTCAAATTCATAGGCAGTATCACCCACATCCATCTGACGTTTGATCTCATCGATCAGAAGCTGTTTACATTCCGAAGGTTCTTTGATCTTCTTTTTTTCCACTTCTTCCTTCAGATGCTCAATAATAGATGTTGTGGTATTGATACCAATATCCCCCATCACAAGGATCTCTTCTATTTCTTCATAGAAATCATCATCGATACTGGAAAAGCCGCTGAAAATAGAGTCAATTCCGGCCACAATATTATTTCTCGTTTTTGTCAGACCCTCCCGGAGACGTCTGAAAAAACCTTTCTTTTCCTCTGACATATGGTTTCCTCTCTTACTCTCAACTTTTTCATCATTTTGTCTCTGTCACTTTACTGTACGACTTCATTATAAAATGATGTATATACTACTGCAAGTCTTTTTTTGATTTACAGATAATTCCTACTCATCCAGCTGATTCTCGATCAGGTTGACCGATACCAGCGTGGAAACACCTTTTTCCTGCATGGTGATACCGTAGAGGCGGTCTGCCGCGTTCATTGTACCCCGGCGATGGGTGATCACAATAAACTGTGTGTTTTTTGTAAGTTTGTGCAGATACTGTGCAAAACGGGTAACGTTGGAATCATCCAGTGCCGCCTCGATCTCATCCAGCAGACAGAAGGGTGACGGTTTCAGGTTCTGTATGGCAAAAAGCAGTGCAATGGCTGTCAGTGCCTTTTCCCCACCGGACAACTGCATCATGTTCTGCAGCTTCTTTCCCGGTGGCTGAGAGATGATCCTGATACCGGCTTCCAGTACATCCTCATCTTCCATCAGCTCCAGAGTACCCTTTCCGCCCCCGAAAAGCTGTTTGAATACTTTATCGAATTCCACGCGGATCTCCTGGAACTTTTCTGTAAACTGTTTACGCATTCCCTCATCCAGTTCTGCAATGATTCCTTTCAGTGTCTCTGCTGCCTCCACCAGATCGGTATGCTGCGCGCTTAAGAACGTGTGACGTTCCAGAATCTCTTTATATTCCTCAATCGCATTGACATTGACATTACCCAGTTTTCGGATCGCATCTTTTAATTCTGCGATCTGCTGCCGGATCACACTGCGCTCCGGCATGTCTTCCATCCGATAGGTGTTCGCCTGTCCCGGTGTGACCTCATACTCTTCCCAGAGATAATTAATCTGGTTATCCTGCCGTTCTTCCAGTTTTTCTTTCTGGCTGTTCAGTCGGAAACATTCCTTGTCCATCCGGCTGATATGTGCAGACAGTTCATCCCGGCGGCTGAAGAATGTCTTATGCTGGCTGTTCAGTTCTTCTTTCTTTTCCAGATACTGCTGCATCTGCGCCTCGTCTTCCTCACGGATTCGGCTGGCTTCCTGAATTGTTTTCTGAATAGACAGAATAGTTTGTTCTTTTTCCTCTTTTTCCTTGCCACCCTCTTCCAGAGATTCCTGCATCTGTTGCAGTTCACCTCTCATTGCCGCTTCTTCCTGATGAATACGGATGAGATTTTCTCCTGTAAAGCTCACTTTCTGTTCCAGCGAAGCATAAGCCACCTGGATCTGGTTCAGTTCCTGACTGTAAGAAGCTTCCTGTTCCTGCAATTTTTCCAGAATTTCCTGCTGACTGTTCACCAGTGCTTCCTGTTCCTGCTCTCTGGCTGTGGAATGTTTCATTTCTTCCCGGATGGATGAACTGCTTTCCTTGATCTCTGCAATCTGTCCTTCAATCTCGCGTCCCTCTGCTTTTAACTGTCCATAGCCGGTCCGCACTTCACGGATGCGCGCCTCTGCCTGGGTGATTCCCACCTTTTCTGTATTCTGACTGATCTGCAGCTGCTGTAACTGCCTGGTCATCTCTGCCAGATCATCCCGCAGTGTATTTCTACGCTCCCGTTTATCCAGGATGATTTTCTGTATCTTTTGCAGCTCTTCTTTCAGTGCTGCCACTTTTCCTTCCAGTTCCTCTATTTCCCGGCGACGTCCCAGAAGATTGCTGCTGTTTCGGAACGCTCCACCGGTCATGGAACCGCCGGGACTTAAGGATTCTCCCTCTAACGTAACAATCCGCAAGGTATGGCGGTATTTTCTTGCAATGACGATGGCGTGATCAATGGTATCCACCACCAGTGTCCTTCCAAGAAGCTGTGACAGCAGAGTTCGATACGTACTTTCGGCAGTTACCAGCGTATCGGCGAGCCCGATCACACCTTCTTCTTTCAGTGCTGCGGGATTCTGGAAACTGCTGCTTCGCATATTGGTCAGGGGAAGAAACGTTGCCCGGCCGTACCGGTTTTTCTTCAGATATTCAATCATGACCTTAGCGGTCTGTTCGTTATCCGTAACGATATTCTGGATACTTCCGCCCAGAGCTGTTTCCACCGCTGTTTCATATGCTTTCTCTACCTTGATCAGGTCTGCAACAACACCGTGGATCCCCGGCTGGCGATCCTTCTGTTCCATAACACGCCGGATACTGTTGCCATATCCTTCATAACGTTCTGCAATATTTCGCAGAGACTCCAGACGGGATGCCTCCCTGTGATAGGCTGTCTGTCCCTGTTCCAGTTTCTTATTCTGTTCCTCCATCTGGCTTCGCAGAGAGCCGACTTCCCGCTCCACTTTCCGGTATTCCATCTGTATACCATCCATCTGAGCGCCGATCTCTTTGCATTTTTCCTGATGTCCCTGAATGATCTCCTGCTGCTGTGACTCATCGCTTTTCAGTTTCAGGACACGCTGGCTGAGAGCCGCTTTCCGTATACCGATCTGTTCAAGCATCGCATCATAACGCTGCATCTTACCTTTGGTGGATGCCCGCTGATTCAGGATCTCGATGATTTCACTCTTACCATCCTCTATGCTCTGATTTGTTTCTTCTATATTCTGATGCAGAATCGCCAGTTTTTCTTCTGCTTCTTTCTTTCTGACAGCTGCTTCGCCCAGGCTTTCTTTCAGGGCTTCCTGTTCCTGTTCATGTCCGGCTGCTTCCTGCTGTCGGCGGTCAAGTTCCTGACGGATCGTCTGGATACGTTCTTCATAGTGCTGATGATTCTGCTGGGCTGCGCGGATCTGTTCTTTTAACAGTTCCACACTGTTTTCCAGCTGCTGCTTTTTCAGGGCATTCTCGCTCGCCTGAGTTCTCGCTTCCTGAATCTTCGTATCCAGTTCTTCCAGTTCCTTTTCCAGACGTTCATACTCTGCTTTTGTCTGATCAAACTGTGTCTGCGTCTGTTGCAGCTCATTCTGAGAAATCTGATATTTTTCTTCTGTTTCTTTTAACTGTTCTTTGATATGAGCACTCTCCGCCAGATACATGTTCACATCCAGGATCTTCAGTTCTTCTTTTTTCTTCAGATAGACTCTGGCCGTTTCTGACTGTCGTTCCAGAGGACCCAGCTGCCTGGTAAGTTCCGACAGAATGTCTGTCACACGAACCAGGTTCTGCTGTTCCTCATCCAGTTTCTTTAATGCAGTTGCTTTTCTCCGTTTGAACTTTACAATACCTGCTGCCTCGTCGAAAAGTTCTCTTCGTTCTTCCGGTTTTCCGCTCAGGATCTTATCGATCTGACCCTGACCGATAATGGAATATCCTTCTTTACCGATACCGGTATCGTAAAACAGTTCGTTGATATCTTTCAGTCGGCAGCCGGTTCCATTTAACAGGTACTCGCTTTCTCCGGAACGATACAGTCGTCTGGTGACAGTCACCTCTTCATATTCGATATCCAGTTTGTGATCGGAATTATCCAGAGTAATGGCTACCGATGCAAATCCCAGCGGTTTTCTGGTCTCTGTACCGGAAAAAATGACATCCTGCATATTTCCGCCACGCAGCTGTTTTGCACTCTGTTCACCCAGTACCCAGCGGACAGCATCACCAACGTTGCTCTTTCCACTGCCGTTAGGGCCTACAATGCCGGTGATACCGTTATGGAATTCAAATACGATCTTATTGGCAAAGGATTTGAATCCCTGTACTTCGATACTCTTTAAATACATACGTCACCTACTGTTTCTGTTTGTTGTCCGTGGCTTTCAGTCTGCAGATCGCACGGTATGCTGCCATCTGTTCTGCAGCTTTCTTGGTTCTTCCGCTTCCCTGTCCCATGCACTGCTCACCGATCCATACTTCCACGGAAAAGGTCTTGTCATGATCCGGTCCGCTCTCACCCAGCGGATGGTAGGAAATCTCTCCCGGGATATTTCCCTGTACCATCTCCTGGAAGATAGTCTTGCTATCAAAAAAGAGTTTTTTGTGTTCCATATCATTTAACACATATCTCAGTACAAACTCTTTTGCATTAGCAAATCCACCATCCAGATAAACCGCACCGATTACAGACTCCAGTGCATCCGAAGTTACAGAATCTCTGTGACGTCCACCTGTCATTTCTTCGCCTTTCCCCAGACGAAGAAAGCTTCCCAGTTCAATTTCTCTGGCGCAAAATGCCAGTGTCGGCTCACATACCAGGCTTGCACGCAGTCTGGTCAGTTCTCCCTCCGGCATCTGTGGAAACTGTGCAAATAAATGTTCACTGCTTACCAGTTCCAGCACTGCATCTCCTAAAAACTCCAGCCGTTCATTACATTCGATCCGGTTCATCTTATGTTCATTGGCATAGGAGCTGTGACGCAATGCCTTTTCCAGAAGTTCCGGATTCTGAAAATGATATCCTATCCTTTTTTCCAGTTCCTTTAATTCTCTCATATTTTCTCCCGATTTTATTTTTCACATATCACCTTCGGTGATTGTATATTGCCCTGTGACTGTTTCCTGTTCTGTCAGAAAACAGTTTACTCCACAACTCTCTGAATCAGATCTATCGCATCCGCCACCGTCACGATTTTTTCTGCTTCTTCCTGTGGAATCTCAATATCAAAAGCATCCTCTACTCCCAGAATAATCTGATACAGATCCAGAGAATCTGCTCCCAGATCCTCGGTAAAGGTGGTCCCCGGCATCACTTCCGAAGCATCCACATTCAGTACTTCCGCAATTATCTGCTGTAATTTTTCCAGTTCCATCTCTAATTATCCCCCTTATTATCCTGCTTCATATTCTCCTGAATCTTTCCGCAGATATCTTCTTTTGAAAATGTAATACACTGAATCAGTGAATTTTTGATCTCATTGGCTTTCGAACTTCCGTGAGCCTTGACTACCAGCCCTTTCAAACCAAGCAGAGGTGCTCCACCGTACTCGCTGGCATCAAAACTTTTGAGTGTTTCTTTTAATGCCGGTTTTACCAGAAGAGCTCCGATCTTACTGCGCAGAGTGCTCATCATCCCTGCTTTTACCTTGGAAATCAAAGTGGCTCCTACACCCTCGTACAGTTTCAGGATTACATTTCCCACGAATGCCTCACAGACTACGACATCACAGACTCCTTTCGGAATATCTCTGGCTTCCACATTTCCGATAAAGTTAATGTCTTTGCACTCTTTTAACAACGGATAGGTTTCCTTCACCAGTGCATTCCCTTTTTCTTCTTCTGCACCGATATTGACCAGACCTACCTTCGGGTTTTTCACTCCCATCACATATTCCATATAAATAGAACCCATGCGCGCAAACTGTACCAGATGAGAAGAACGGGCATCCACATTGGCACCACAGTCGATCAGCAGGGAAACACCGGTTGCTGTCGGAATCAGTGGAGCCAGAGGAGCGCGTTCCACGCCTTTGCTTTTTCCTACCAGGACCTGTCCGCCTACCAGTACAGCTCCTGTACTGCCACAGGATACAAAAGCAGAAGCTTCTTTACTTCTTACCATTCGCAGTGCCTTTACCAGAGAGGAGTCTTTCTTTTTCTGAATAGCGTGTACCGGCGGTTCTCCGGTTTCAATGATCTCAGATGCATGAACAACTTCCAGACGTTCCTCCGGATACGTATATTTATCCAGTTCTTTTTTCAGAACATCCTCCTGACCTACCAGATATACATACAGTTCAGGTTTCTCCCGCAGTGCTTCGACCACTCCTTTTACCGGTTCCTGTGGCGCATAATCGCCACCCATAGCGTCCACGGCCACTTTAATATATTCGCTCATATTTCATCCTCTTTTCCCATAAACCTGTCATATCTCTGTTCCTTTTTCTCATAGAACAAGTAACGTATAACTATCTATATGATACTAGACATTGTGTAAAAAAGCAATGAAAATGTACATAAAAGGGACTTGCCTTTCCTGACAAGTCCCCTGTTTTTCCTGTTATAAGATTTCCTTTTCTGCTACTGCATCACACCGTCAGATCCCAGATGATAACCGTCTACATCCGTATCATGTGCCATTGCACCGTTTTCCTGGAAATAATACCACTTATCTCCTTCCTGATACCAACCGGTACGGATATATCCGTTCTCGTCAAATACATACCACTGACCGTCAATTTCCTGCCAGCAGCTGGTTGGATAAGTTCCGTCCGCATTCTGATACCACCAGTTTCCATCGGTCTGCTGCCAGCTTCCGGAAGCTACTTCTTCTGTAGTCTCTTCCTGTGTATCCCCGGTTTCTTCCGGTGCTGCTTCCTGCTCAGTGATAGTAACACATTTGGTTCCGCTGGCTGTCAGCTGAACTCCGTCACCTACTGTATTGGTTACTACTACATAATAGTAAATTGTTCCGGACTCAGTGGTCGGCGGTGTATAGGTTGCTTCTGTTGCACCGTCAATAGCTGTTCCACCTCCATTGGAATCCACATTGTTCCGATACCACTGATAGCTTAACGTTCCTTCGGATACTGTGGCTTCCACAGTCAGCGCATCTGCAGTCGCATGCAGATCGTATGTAACCGGATCTCCCATCTCAGAAGTGATCTGTGGTTTTTCCACACTGTCATCAATATTTGCTGCATTCAGATCCACAGTAACTTCCTCTTTTTTTGTGTCTTCACTGTTATTTCCTACCAGGATACCGATTGTATCTTTTGCTGAGCAGGCAGTCATAAGCGGCATACAACAGAGTGCTATGCCTGCAAGCAATCCCCTTTTTAATCTCATATTATCTACTCCTTTTATTTTGAAATTGTTACAATTTCTTTTCATTCCTGTGTTGTATTGTAACATTTTCATAATTATATGTCAACTGAAAGGCTTCCCCTCTTCCTTACAGCTGAGCAGTTACAAAAATGTCGTAGATCGCACGGATCGCAGTCTCAAAATCACGGTTTTCCACACCGATGATAATATTCAGTTCACTGGATCCCTGATCGATCATCTTTACATTGACATGATTATGTGCCAGTGCTGAAAAGATTCTTCCTGCTGTACCTCTGTTTCTTCGCATACCTCTTCCAACGACCGCGATCAATGCCAGATCTGCTTCCAGATCGATGGCATCCGGCGCTACCGCACGGTGAAGACCTGAGATAATGTTCTGTTCCTTTTCTTCGAATTCACTCTGATGTACATACACAGTCAGTGTGTCAATGCCGGAAGGCATATGTTCAAAGGACAGCCCGTTATCCTCAAATACCTGAAGAACTTTTCTGCCAAATCCGATTTCAGAGTTCATCATATCTTTCTCGATATTAATAGAAGCAAATCCTTTTCTTCCCGCAATACCTGTGATCGTATAGGCCGGTTTGTAGCAGGTGCTTTCCACAATAACCGTACCTTTATCCTGTGGGCGGTTGGTGTTGCGGATATTGATCGGGATACCTTCCTGACGAAGCGGGAAAATAGCATCTTCGTGCAGTACAGTGGCTCCCATATAAGCCAGTTCCCGGAGTTCTTTGTATGTAATTGTCTCAATGACGGCCGGATTGTCTACGATACGCGGATCTGTTACCAGCATACCGGAAACATCGGTCCAGTTTTCATACAGATCTGCATGGATCGCTTTTGCAACGATAGATCCCGTTACATCAGAACCTCCACGGGAAAATGTCTTCACACTTCCATCATGGAGAGATCCATAAAATCCCGGGATTACTGCATGATCGATTCCTTCCAGTCTTTCTTCCAGCTTTTTATAAGTCATCTCACCGTCCAGATTTCCGTTATCTTCAAAGAAAATACATTCTGCAGGATCCACAAATGTGTAACCCAGATAATTTGCCATCACGATACCGTTCAGGAATTCTCCTCTGGATGCTGCATAGTCACTTCCTGCCTGCGCAATGAAGTTTTTCTCAATCTCTGCAAACTGTTCATCCAGTTTCAGATCCAGTCCCAGTCCGTCAATAATTTCCTGGTATCTCGCCTGGATTTTTTTGATCTTTCCTGCAATCTTTTCACCTTTTTCAGCTGCCCGATAACATTCATAGAGCATGTCGGTTACTTTGATATCTCCATCAAAACGCTTTCCCGGTGCTGACGGAACCACATAACGTCTGGATTCATCTGAACGGATGATATCACCTACTTTTTTAAACTGTTCCGCACTGGCAAGAGAGCTGCCACCAAACTTCACTACTTTTTTCATGTTTTCCTCCTCTGTGCATAACTGTACATATGCGGTTTTTCATTTTCTCCTATTATAGATTTCTCATTTTCATATGTCAATAATAATGTCTTGCTCCGGATAGCACAAAAATCATGCTCTCGCATGATTTTTGTATAAAAACGATATACTGACTGATTTATTTTTCCATCTCACCCTCACGGTATTTTTCAATCTGCTCATAATTGCTTGCAAGAGCACCCGTTCCGCTTGCACCCTTTGGTCCGAAACGAAATACAAATTTCAGAAGGATTGGCGTTATGATAGTCGTGATCACAACTACAATAACCACAGGTCCCAGGAATGAAGATCCCATCAGTCCGAGAGCCGATCCTTTATCAGCAACGATCAGTGCAACCTCACCTCGGGAGATCATACCGACACCGATACGGGCACACTGGTAATTCTTATATCCACACACTTTTGCACCCAGTCCGCAGCCCAGCACTTTCGTCAGTACTGCGACGATTACCAGAACAACCGTAAATCCCACAACTTCTCCGTTCATAGCCGGAAGTACAACTTTGATACCGATACTTGCAAAAAACAGCGGTGAAAGAAGCATATAAGAAATCGTGTCGAATTTGGATGCCAGCCACTGTGTTCTCTGTGTCTTGGATACTACCAGACCTGCCACGAAAGCACCTGTGATATCTGCCACACCGAAGAATACTTCTGCGCAATATGACAACAACAGACAGAATACAAATACCATGATTGCATGGCGATGCAGTGGTCTGTTTGTCAGTTCTTCCCATTTTTTGTAACCATAATAGAATGCCACACCTGCAATCAGCGCAAATGCAAAGAAACCTACGATTTTTAACAGTACCATACCGAGGCTTACGGAAGAGTCTGCCATACTGGTAACAATTGTCAGTGCAATAATACCCAGAATGTCATCGATAATTGCGGCTCCCAGGATCGCATTACCGGAATGAGTTTTTAATTTTCCCATCTCTTTCAGTGTTTCCACACTGATACTTACAGACGTTGCCGTCAGGATAACACCGATAAAAATATTCTGTAAAAACGCACTGGCTCCCGCATCAGAATCGATAATTCCGGGCTTGTTAAAGAAATATGCCACGGCAAACCCGCCTGCCAGAGGTACCAGAACACCCAGCAATGCGATCACAAACGAGGCTTTTCCGCTCTTCTTTAACTCGTCGATATCCGTCTCCATACCTGCACAGAACATCAGAACCACAACTCCGATCTCCGCAGCATCATGAATAAAAGTGGTCTCATGGAGAATATTAAGACAGGCCGGTCCCATCAGGAGACCTGCCAGCAATGCCCCTACCACCTGTGGCATATTGTAACGACGTGTTACCAGTCCGAGGATCTTCGTAGTAAGCAGGATCAATGCCAGATCCAGTAAAAAATTGTACGTTGTTTCCATGTTTTTTCCTCCCTGTGTTTTGCGGTTCCCATCTTCAGGTCAGAACCGCACTGTTGCCTACTATAGCATTTTTACACCGGAAAGACAATATTTTTTTAATAAAATTTTAATATTTATCTTACCGCTCAATGGAGGTTTTCCAGTTCTTTCATTCGTTTTCTCCGGCGCAGACGTTCACCGCTTTTATTATATACAAAGAACGATTCCACCAACAGTTTATTAAAGGGACCCAGCTTGTCTTTGGTTGTTTTATCGTACCGGGTTCCGCCACAGGTAATATAGGAAACACTTTTTACATATTTGATCAGATCCGATTCACAGCGGATATTATCCGGCAGTTTGGTGTACGCCATTCCGATACATTCCAGTCTGTGGGCATCGCTTCCCCCAAATCCGGGTTTATGATACTTTCTTGCCAGTTTTCTGGCCTTTTCGTTCACTTCTTCTGATTCGCAGGCATTGAAAACTTCCACAAAGTCAAACTGTTCCATCAGACTTTTCAGACGTTCTTCGTGAAACTTCTTTCTCGCCTGGGTTTTGATCAGACTGAGGTATTTTTCTCCGTATGGATGCGCCGGTCCGACAATTCCTCCGTATTTGTGTACCACCATGATCAGAATCTGAGCCGGCAGACCGCGCAGTTCAAGAAGTTTCAGCTTCACTCCCTCCGGCATGATCACCAGCATATGTCCACAGTCGATCGTATCATATTCCACACCTTTTAGCACCACGAAATCTGTATGATTCTTTCCTTTGATGGAATCTCTCCATTCCCGGTAACCGTCATAAGAGTTGTGATCGGACACCAGCATCCCGCCGAATCCCTTTTCTTTCAGTTTTTTGATATATTCTTCGATCATGACTTTTCCATCCATGGAACCCTCTTTGGTATGGCAATGCATATCGAACTTCATATACCCTCACCCCTTTTCGTACAGTTTTCATAACGACCTATCTTTTTGCACTTTCGCAGATAGTTATTACTAATTTCTTTACAGATATTATAACCTTTTTCGTACGCGGTTACAAATTATAATTGTAAAATTTTCACCGAAGGTGATTTACGCGAGCAACGAGTCAAAGTCCGTGCTTGCACGGAACCTTGATGAGTGCCGCGATAACGATAAAAACTCGCAAAGCGTGTTTTTATCGTTTAAATACATTTTTGCTCGTAACTGTGAAGTTACTGAACAGTTACAATTTATGAACAAAATGTATGCGATCACTATATATTCGCATGGTTTCTTCATTTCCGCATCGGGTGAATATGCCGTCCTGCAGCGATCAAGAGAAGAGCGGAACAGCCCAGTTGTACCAGAATCGACAGTTCTACCATATGTTCCACCCCAAAGGAATGGCTGTAATCTCCAAAATGGCCACACAGCCGTACCAGTCCGTAGGCGTTGGTTGTCTGCTGTCCGATCAGTCCATAAAGTGTGACTGCAGGATTGAAATACAGAAGATAAACCAGCCCGCCAAGCCGGATGCCTGTAAAGTCTTCCCGGTACATTCCCCGAATCTGCTGAATATAGCCGATTCCAAACAGGATACCCACCGTTCCGAGCACCAGAAGTACCACCGTCACATAACTTAAAATCACCGCAACCGTAGTTTTTCGCATGATCGCCGAATAAAAGATACCGATACTTCCTATAAATATACCGGTGATGACAAGACTCAGGATCAGCTGGAACAGATTTACCAGAGTAATTCCTCCATAGATCAGCACCAGTCCTATTACAGGAAGTGTTGAAAAAGAAATCAGGAAAATCAGGCAGAGAGAAGATTCCAGTTTTCCCAGAATAATTTTCCAGGGACTCAGATGAGTAGTGAGAAGCAGATCCAGGGTCTTCCTCTCACGTTCCCCCGCAATGGAACCTCCTGCCAGTCCCGGGATCAGTATACAGATGGCAAGGAACAGACCATATCCCATCAGGACATAACACTGGATCGGAAAACGGTACTGCAGGATCGTCATATAATTTTCTCTTCCGCTCAATCCCATCTGTGCGATCAGGGCAAACAATGCCAGAACCAGATTCACGCCAAGAATAATCCAGGCACATTTCATATTTCTTGTGTAACGTTTCATTTCATTTTCCAGAACCGGATTCTTCCTCATACTGTTGTTCCTCCCTGTACCGGATCTGTAAGATGGAAAAATACAGATTCCAGATTATTGTGTTCTCTGCGAAAAGAAGTTACCAGCACCTTTTGCTCCACCAGTTGTCTCAGAAGCTGCGCCTCTTCTTCCCTGCTTCCGGTAAAAAGAATGGAAATCATATTTTTATCGATTGCTATTCTGGATACCAGTGGGTGCCGGTTCAGCAGGTGAACGGCAGTCTCCAGATTCTGATATACCTCGATCAGGATCGGATTAGAACTGTCGATAGATGTCATGATTTCATCGATGGGGCCTTCCAGTACCATTTTCCCCTGATGGATAACTCCGATATTGCTGCACATATCTGCCAGATCAGACAGAATATGTGAACTGATCAGCACCGTATATCCCTCTTCACACAGACTCCGCAAAACTTCTTTAAAGATCCTCCTTGCACCCGGGTCCAGTCCGGATGCCGGCTCATCCATCACCAGAAGCTGTGGCCGGTGAATCAGGGCACGGGCAAGACAGAGCCTCTGCTGCATCCCTCTGGATAATTCATCTACCATACGGTCTTTAATATGAAAGAGCTGTACCCGTTCCAGTACCTCCGAAGCCCTTAAGCGTCCCTCTTTTTCATCGATTCCATAGGCAGCCGAATAAAATTCCAGATATTCCATCACCGTCAGATTATCATAGACACCGAAAAAATCCGGCACATAGCCAATCTTGCTTTTTAAGACGCGTGTCTCCTTTTCTGCCCGGATACCATCGATCCACACTTTTCCTGAAGTCGGCCGCAGTAATCCGGATATGATTCGGATCGTAGTCGTTTTTCCGGCACCGTTTGGTCCTACAAATCCATACAGCTGTCCATGTCCGATTTCCATATTCAGTCCGTCCAACGCCGTTACGTGAGGATACCTTCTGGTCAGACTTTCAATCTTAAGCATCCGGGTTCACCACCTTTCCTGTGATCTGCAGACAAGGAAGTGTACAGTTTTTATCCGTCACATCCATGTCGTCCGCCACCTGATAGCGAACCCGCAACGTCCCATCTGGCGACAGATATTTTTCCAGTTCCGTCCTGTCAAACACTTTTTCCCATTTCGAAATCGTCTCATATTCTCCACTGAACCAGCAATAAAAAGCAACCTGCCCACGAAATGATTCAAAATATTTCGGATCATCATATTCCGGTTTAAAGAATTTTATTCCTGTAATTTCTCCCAGTCCGGAAAGATCATAGTCAAGGACTGCATCCTGTCCGTACATCAGATTCGTTCCTGCGGTCGCACTTCCACTTTTCACAGAAGCCAGCACTTCTCCGTTCGGACAGAATATGGTTCCCTCTTCCTTTTGCCAGCTGATATCCACCGGCATATAAAACTGCGTGATTCCGTCTACTTCATAACCGGAATTCATCTCAAAAGAAGTATCACTGTTGGAAATCGTTCCGAGGAGGCAGACACCTTCGATTTCTTTCCTTTGTGCATCCCATATCTGCTCCGTCACAGCGTTCACCGCATAATCCGGATACTCTGTATCTTTCAGATCCAGATATTTTCTCAGAATCTTTTCCAGGCCTCCATTTCCATAGGAATGGATTTTTTCGGAAAAAGTACCTTCTTCTCCCGGTTCCAGATCTCCCAGAAATACGATACGGTTCGTGAGTACAAGAATCGCATTCTCGATTCTGTATCCTGTAGGGTTCTTCCATCTGCCTTCGATATGCTCATTGTCCCCGGATGCATGGATCTGTATTTCTTCTTCCGGTGATACTGCATGATCCCTGTTCAAAAAGAATGCATTGCCTGCAAACACCGGCAGCCTGCTGAATGTCAGTTTGTAACAGTCTTCTTTTTCATAGATTTCCACTTTATCCGTGATATTTGTATTGACATTTTCTGCACTGTATCCGCTTTCTGAAGACATTGTCAGATGATAACTTTTATCCAGATACAGCTGATATGTATTGTTATATGGCGCCTGCACACCCAGCTGCAGCGTTTCTCCCCAGATATGATCCTGCTGGGTATACATCCGTCTCATGGTAAGAACCGGGGCAGTCAGTCTGGTGCCGGTTCCCAGCAAAGCTACAATACCAAGGAAAAGAACAGAAAGCAGTGTAACTCCTGACCAGAAATATTTTCTTTTTCCCTGTTTTTTCAGGATCAGGTACAGTCCCGGTCCTGCCAGACAGGCATAAAAAAGAATCAGTATAAAATATTTGATCAGACCGGGGCGTTTTCGTACCGGAATCTGACTGGTGTCATAGCCGGTATATACAACATAGCCCCATTTTTCACTGATCCTGTCAAAAAAAGTTGGTCGTGATTCTCCATTCAGAAAATTCTCAAATACTTCAAAAAAATCCTGCCCGTCTTCAACAGTAAGCAAGATACCTCCTTCCTGCTGCCAGCGATGGAGTGTCACCCACTGTTCTCCGGAAATCGCAGCCTCCGGTCCGATCAGCAGTGCATCCAGTTGACCCAGATCTTTCCAGCTGTCCGGAATCTCCGATGCATCCATCTGATAAACAGACACAAAAATATCACCCATGCCTTCGGTAGTTTCCGCAGAAATCTGTATCCCGTCAAGCTGTTGCACGTCTTCCGGCTGTGCTCCTATAACTCCGATCAGTGCAATGTCCTGGTTTGCAGAAAAGTTCTTACTCAGTGATGCTGTCTGTACTGTTCGGGACCCATCTTTCAGATACGCCTGTACTGTACCATTAGCCCATGGAAAGGTCAGATAAAACGTTTCCTGCCGTGTTTCCCCTGCAGCGAGTGCTATATTTTTCTTCCATACGCACACTTTGCTTCTGGTATAGTCCATATCATTGCCGATCATCGTCAGACTCTCTCCCAGATCAGATTCCTGATTGCCGGCAACCGGCACTTCCATCTCCAGCTGTCCTTCAAACGCTTCCCCATGATTTGTCAGTGTTGCCGTAACCGGCAGGCAGGCAGCACTGTTTCCCGCCTTGCCGTTAAATCCCCAGTTTAATGTTATCTCAATGCCGTTCTCCGGCTCATCTTCTGCCCATACCAGGCAGGGCAGCAGCAAGATCAGCAGTACCAGTACTATTCCCCGGATATGTTTTCTCATGTCTGTCTCTCCTTTTTCTGTTGCAACGGAAGCCATACAGAAAATACCGTTCCGTCAAGATCACTTTTCACCTGTACGTCTCCGCCATGAAGCACTGCGATCTGATGAACGATAGCCAGTCCAAGACCGGTTCCTCCCGTATTCTGTGAACGCGACTGTTCCACCCGGTAAAACTTCTGAAATAACTTTTCCAGGTCTTCTTTCGGGATCACATACCCATAGTTGATCACCTGTACCAGAACATGTTCATGTACCACTTTTGCTGCCACACGGATGATTTTTCCGTCTTTTCCATATTTGACCGCATTATTCAGAAGATTTTCAAAAAGGCGTGCCAGCAGATTGCCGTCCCCCTCCATGGGAATTCCATGTTCCACGCAGCTGAACTGGGCTTCCAGACCGTTTTTTTCAAAACTTGGCCACGCTTCATCCAACAGCTGTTCCAGTAGTTTCTGCAGATCCAGTTGTTCCAGATGCAGACTCATCTCCTTATGTTCCATCTTCACAAAGCCAAAAAGTTCGTTCGTCAGCTGTTCCAGATGCAATGCTTTCCGGTACGCAATATCAAGGTACTGTTGTCTGGTCTGTTCATCCAGATCAGGTCTGCTCTTCACCCAGTCCAGATAACCGATCACCGATGTCAACGGTGTACGCAGATCGTGAGCCACACTTGTCACCAGATCATTTTTGGTACGTTCCGATTCCCGTTCCCTCTCCATCAGATCCTTTACATGGCGTTCCATCTGGTTCATATACCTGGCAATTTCTCCGAATTCGTCCAGATTCTCTACGGGAATCTCCTGATCCAGATTTCCGTTTGCAATATCTCGCATGGCACGTTCCAGCATCCGCACATAACTCATATATTTGTGGAGCAGGGCGTAAAAAGTAAACAAAAAAGTAAGTGCTCCGCAAACCCCGAGAATCATCAGGCGATAACCGGGATACAGCCCGTCCGGCCCCAGCATGGCACTTCGATATCCCATATAACGCAGCTTTCCTGCCACTTTGTAGATCAGAAACGCCATCACAACTTCCGCGATTCCGGTAGCTGCCAGGCTGATGATCGTATACCATGCGATTCTTCCTTCGAATGTCTGAATCCATCTACTGCTCAATTTTATATCCAACCCCCCAGACTGTCGTAATGATCTTATCGGTTCTGGTATCATCCTTCATCTTGCCACGAAGCCGACGGATATGTACCATAACGGTATTATTGGCCTCATATACCTTCTCATTCCATACTTTTTCAAAAATCTCATCCGTACTGAATACCCGACCCGGATGAGAAGCCAGAAGATACAGAATGTCAAATTCGATTGGCGTAAGCTTAATACTCTCTCCATCCACAAATACCTGATGTGTTTCCTTGATAATAGTCACATGATTCAGACGGATCGTGCTGTCCTCATCCTCTTTCTTTTCATTCGCCGGATTCAGATCCCGGTAACGCCGAAGCTGTGACTTCACTCTTGCCATCAGCTCCAGAGGGTTGAAAGGTTTTGTCACATAATCATCCGCCCCCGTCGTAAGCCCCACGATCTTATCTAACTCCTGTGTCTTTGCGCTAACCATGATAATCGGCACGTTATGCTTCTCCCGTATCTTCCTGCACATCTCAAGCCCATCCATCTTCGGCATCATAATATCCAGCAACACCAGATCAATCTTCTCACGTTCCATAATCGCAAGTCCCTCAAGAGCATCCCCACTCTTAATTACCTGATACCCGTCACTAATCAGATACAGTTCCAGCAGATCTGCAATTTCCTGCTCATCATCCACAACTAAAATTCTGGTTTCTTCCATCTTATATTTCCTCCATGTCCCCTTATGTATTTCTCAGAATCTAACTTTGAAATGTAACTCTTCTACAATTCATCTCACAGGCTCTCTCCTGCCAGACAGTTACTTCCGACTCCTTTTTTCTGTACTCCATCGGGCATTCGTTCACCCATTCCCCTACAGTGTACCACCATCCCCTCACCAAAGTCCTTACCAAAAACTTAAAATCTCACAAACCTTTCCCAGACAGAACCACCAAACTCCGTCCCCCACCGGCAAGTACCACTGCCAAGAATCAGTTTCTGCCAACGTGATAAAATACGCTTCGCGAATTTTACTCATTATCGCGGCAGTCGCCAAGTTCTCGTGCAAGCACGGACTTTGGTTCATCACTTGCGTCAAACAAAAACGGAACACTGGATTATTTTAATATGCACTACAACAAACAGCGGCTGACCTGTGATTCCCTGGGTGAACAACACTTTGTGGGCGCTTAGGGCAAGCTTTGAAATCCGACACTTACGGAGACTTTCGCTTGGGTCAGCTGACCCAAGTGAATATAGTCGCAGTTAGTGGCTAGTTCAAAGTTGCCCTGCCCACGTTGTTCACTCAAGGAATCACAGGTCAGCCGCGTCCCCTTAGCCGAAACCTATATCTGTATTTTATTTACTTATTTTTATTCTTGCCGCAAAGATAATCAATAAACTGCTGTGCCGTCCTACCCGACAGTCCACCATGCTGCAATTCCCACTTATTGGCCTCAAGCAGAAGTTCCTCCTCCGGCATCTCCACCTGATGTCTTTCTGCAAGCGTCTTCACGATATTCTGGAACTGCTTTTTATCCGGCGCGCAGAAGAAAATCGACACACCAAATCTTGCAACCAGAGACAGTTTCTCCTGAACAGTATCGGAAGAATGCAGATCATCTCTTCTCTCTTCTTTATCCGAGAATTTCTCCCGAACCAGATGTCTTCGATTAGAGGTCGCATAGATCAGAATATTATCCGGTTTTTTCTCCAGACCACCCTCGATCACAGCCTTCAGATACTTATATTCGATTTCAAATTCTTCGAAAGACAGATCATCCATATAGATAATAAACTTGTAATTCCGATTTTTCACCTGTGCGATAATATCATTCAGATCCTTGAACTGGTGTTTGTACGCCTCTATAATACGGAGTCCCTGATCATAATACTGATTCAGGATACCCTTGATGCTTGAAGATTTTCCTGTACCGGCATCACCAAACAGCAGGCAGTTATTGGCCGGCCGCCCCTGTACAAATGCCTCTGTATTATCGATCAGTTTTTTCTTGGCAATCTCATAGCCGACCAGGTCGTCCAGATGCACATGGGCAATATTGGTAATCGGCACGATCCGGGCAGGAGTCACCGTTCCGTCGATACGGAATGCCTTGTGAAGTCCCAGTTTACCAACACCGAATTCTTTATAAAACTGTACCATATCATCCATGAATTCTTCCGTGGACTCTGCTTTTGCCAGTTTCTGCGCCAGTGTACAGATCCGGTCACGGATCCGTTTATTAAAGACCTTGCTGCCTTCATTGATATTCTGATAATCGGTGATCAGACTGCTGTCCACCGACGGATAAATCTTCTCCAGTTCTTTCAGATCAAAATCATACAACTGTTTAAAGATTTCAAAATCATGCATCGCGAATGCATTAATAGTGCCTTCCACCGGACCTACGATCTCACAGGCCGTACTGAACGCATTTTCATGATTGACCAGCAGATAGGTCAGATAATCATGCCACAGGTTTCCCGCAAACCCGTAGGTTCCTGCCATCTCTACCAGCTGATGAATACATGCAAAATACTCCCCGTCCTTTCCGTAGAGTACCTTCGGATGAGAGATATCTTCCATCAGCATGGTCATCTTCTCCAGCAATTCTCCCTGTTCAAAATCACGATATAAAATGCATTCTCTTATTCCTGTCATTGTTCTTACCTGTCTTTCTTACTTCTCAATATGTAATTACTTATTCCGGCCGTTCCCTGTCTTCGCAGCCGGACAGTTTCATGTATCATTAATAATTTCCAAGAATCCGCAGATTGTTCACCTCTCTGGAAATACCATACAGCGCATTCTTCACACCGCTGTCACTCAGATTCCCTTCAAAGTCAACAAAAAAACGATATTCCCACTTTTTCTCCGGAATCGGACGGGACTCGATCTTTGTCATATTCAGATCATTATAGATAAAATGGGACAGTGTGTTATACAGACTTCCACTCTCATGTGGAATCTCAAAACATACACTGATTTTTCCTGCTTCTTCCTGATAAATCTCTTCTTTGGATACGATAATAAACCGTGTGGAATTCTGCCGACTGGAGAATACATGCGGTTTTAAAATCTGAAGTCCGAAACACTGTGCCGCATATGGGCTGGCAATTGCCGCCTGAGTCAGATCTCCGTCTTCTTTTACTTTCTTTGCTGCCATTGCGGTGTTCAGATACTCTTCCGCTTTCCATTCCGGATGCTGCTCCAGAAACTTTCTGCACTGAGACAGTGCCTGCGGATGAGAATACACGGTCTTGATATCTTCCAGTGTGGCATTTTTCAGACCCATCAGAGCATGATCCACCTGAATGATCTGTTCACCCACGATGCTGTGATGGTATTCCACCAGAAGATCATAAATATCAGCAACGATACCGGCAGTAGAATTCTCGATTGGCAGTACCGCGTAATCCGCATCTCCGTTTTTAATCGCTTCCATGGCATCCCGCCAGGTTTCCACATTGTAATTTTCAATGGATTCCCCGAAAAAGCTATGCATCGCAGTAAAACTGTATGCTCCTTCGACACCCTGAAATACTACTTTGGCCTTCTGCATCGGCAAAGAAGAAACTTTCCGGAACGGAATCTTTTCTGCTTTGCCTTTTTCTGCCAGTATCCGGTACTGCAGTTTCCGGCTCATCGCCATCATCTGCCGGAACAGCTCGTAGACACCTACACGGTTAAAGGAGTTGGATGCATACTTTTCCAGTGTATTCAGTTTTTCTTTTTCCCGCTGTGGATCCAGTACTGCTTTATTGTTGGAAATCTTATATTCCGCCACCTCTGCACTCAGCTGCATCCGTTTTTCAAAAAGTTCTACGATTTCTTTATCAATACCATCAATCTGATCTCTGATCTCGAGTAAATCCAATACTTTATTATCCATTTTTTCTTTTCCTATTCCAAATTTTCACTTAATTTCGTCAGATCACCGATAAAAGACAGCGAACCGAATGCCACGATCACATCTTCTTTTCCGGCCAGCTTCATGCCAAGCTGCAGGGCTTCCTCCAGAGAATCTGCCACATATACCTGTTTCGGTGTCTTATATCTGCAAAGAACCTCTCCCAGCTCTTTGGCGGGAAGTGCCCGGGAATTATCCGGGGTTTCCATCGCAATGATCTCCCTTGCCATCGGTGCCATTCTTTCTGCAATGGTTTCATACTGTTTGTCCCGAAAAACTCCCATCAGGAAAACAAATTCCCTGTTCGGAAAATACATTCTTAAAGATTCCTGCAGTTTTCTGGCCGCATCCGGATTATGTGCACCATCTACTACCAGATAAGGGTCTTTTTTCAGAATGGTAAATCGACCATTCCATCGTGCTTTTTCCATACCACTTCGGATCTGCTCCCCGGAAATCTGATACCCTGTATCCTGCAGAGCCCGAATACCCGCCAGTGCAAGCACTGCATTTTCCAGCTGATGTGAACCGGCCAGATGAATGGTATAGGTCTCTTTCTGATAGCGGAATACCATGTGGTCAAGATCTGCTGTTACAAGCTCTGCTTCTGTTTTATCCCCAACATACAGCGGGCATCCCAGCTTCTTACTTTCCCGTTCGATGACATCCATCGCCTCTTTTTCCTGTCTGCAGGTGACAACACGGCTGCCGGGTTTGATAATACCGGCTTTCTGACCGGCGATTTCTCCCAGCGTATTCCCCAGATACTCCATATGATCCATACTGATGGATGTGATCACCGCCAGTTTTGTATTTCTGATCACATTCGTTGCATCTGTCTTTCCGCCCATGCCACACTCCAGCAGGACAAAATCACAGTTCTTTTCCTTATAATATAGAAAAGAAATGGCAGTCTCAATCTCAAAAGGAGACGGCAGCGGCTTATGCTCTTCTTCCAGTTCCCCGATAGCTTTCACCACAGGATCCATCAGTCGCCCGAAAGCTTCTTCTTCGATATATACTCCGTTGATCTGGATCCTTTCCCGGTATTCATACAGTGTGGGGGAGATAAATCTGCCGATCCGGTAACCTGCTTCCTGAAGGACTGCTGCCAGATACGCACCAACGCTGCCTTTCCCATTGGTTCCGGCGATATGGATAAACTGCAGAGTTTCCTGTGGATTCCCCAGTTTTTCCAGCAGGCAGGTAATTGCTTCCAGTCCCATTTCACCGCCGAACCGATGACTTTCATCTATATATGTTCTTGCTTTTATATAATCCATAAAATATGGAACCTCCTATTGCGAGTAAACTGTTGTTATTATAGTACAAACGACACCATTTGACAAGGAACAGTTATTCCTGAAAATCCGACAAAATCCTTTATTTTTCTCTTGCAATCCAAAAGTATTTATTATATGATGTTAGGCAGAGTAAAAATCGATGGTACTCTTTATAGTTTTATAACATACAAGGAGGTATATGATGAGACATCTGATGAGTCCTCTGGATTTCTCCGTTGAGGAGCTTGAGCATCTGCTGGATCTGGCAAATGACATTGAACAAAACCCTGAAAAATACGCACACGCCTGTGATGGTAAAAAGATTGCTACTTTGTTCTATGAACCAAGTACCCGTACTCGTCTCAGTTTCGAAGCTGCCATGATGAATCTTGGCGGAAAAGCTCTTGGTTTTTCTTCCGCCGATTCCAGTTCCGCTTCCAAAGGTGAAAGCGTTTCTGATACCATTCGCGTTGTTTCCTGTTTTGCAGACATCTGTGCCATGCGTCATCCAAAAGAGGGTGCCCCGCTGGTTGCTTCTTTGGCTTCTAAAATTCCCGTGATCAATGCCGGTGACGGCGGACATCAACATCCTACTCAGACATTAACTGATTTATTAACGATTCGTTCTCTTAAGGGACGGCTGGATAACATTACGATCGGTCTTTGCGGCGATCTGAAGTTTGGACGTACCGTACACTCTCTGATCGAAGCTCTGGTTCGTTATCCAAATGTAAAATTCGTCCTGATCTCTCCGGAAGAACTCTGTATCCCGGACTATATCCGTGAAGATGTGCTGAAAGCCAGTGGTCATGAGTTTGAGGAAGTAACCCGTCTCGAAGACGCACTGCCAAAACTGGATGTCCTTTACATGACACGTGTACAGAAAGAACGTTTCTTCAATGAAGATGATTATGTTCGTATGAAAGACTTCTATATTCTGGACAAGGAAAAAATGAAACTTGCCGGACCGGATATGCTGGTTCTGCATCCACTGCCTCGTGTCAATGAAATCTCCACAGAAGTAGATTCTGACCCAAGAGCTGCATATTTTAAACAGGTACAGTACGGCGTCTATGTCCGTATGGCACTGATCCTGACTTTACTGGAGGTAAAAGTATGTTAAATGTAGGACGTATCGAAGAGGGATTTGTTCTGGACCACATCAAAGCCGGCAAATCCATGACAATTTATCATGATCTGAAACTTGACAAGCTGGACTGCTGTGTTGCCATCATCAAAAACGCCCGCAGCAACAAAATGGGAAAAAAAGATATCATCAAAGTAGAATGCAGCGTAGATATGCTGGATCTTGATATTCTCGGATTTATCGATCACAACATCACTGTGAACGTGATCCAGAACGGCAAGATTACCTCAAAGAAAGAACTGCATCTTCCGTCTCAGGTAGTCAACGTAATCCGTTGCAAAAACCCTCGCTGTATCACTTCTATCGAACAGGAACTGGATCAGGTATTTATCCTGACCGATCCGGGAAAAGAAGTATACCGTTGCAAATACTGTGAAGAAAAATACAGAGGACACCGTAATAAATAAAAATGAGGACCGTGATGACTGTGGAACATTCAAACACAGAGAATACTACTGCACTTCGTATCTATTATTGCGGAAGGGAGCAATGTGCTCCCGGACACTTTTGGGGGCCGGCTATCCGCCCCCATTATTTGCTTCACGTTGTTTTGCATGGAAAAGGGGAATTCTTCTATCAGGAGAAAAAGTATGAGCTTTCTGCCGGCGATGCCTTTTTAATCGAACCGATGCAGACCCATTATTATCAGGCAGACAAAGAAGAGCCCTGGGAATATGCTTGGGTTGGATTCGACGGAAGCTGCGTGGAAGAGGTTCTCTCCTCCACAATTTTCCAATCTTCCCCTGTCTTTACCACGGACTCTGCTCTGTGTATTCAGCCCATGATCCGGCTGAATGCCCTGTTTTTTGCTCCCGAAAAGAATCCATTGGGACTGGCATCTGCTTTTCTCCGGCTGCTCTCCTGTATGACCCGTCTGGACACTTCCGGTCGAAATGATCACAATGAACAGTATTATCAGCAGGCACTGGAATATATCAGCAATAATTACTCCTATAATCTTAAGATTCAGGATATAGCAGATTATATCGGCGTGGACAGAACTTATCTTTACAAAATTTTTATGCGGGAAGCGCAGATTTCTCCGAAACAGTATCTCCTTCAATACCGGATCCGTGCGGCAGCAAAACTTTTACAGACACAAAATTATAACGTGACAGAGATTGCTTATTCCTGTGGCTTCCGTGATTCTGCTGCTTTCTGCTATCATTTTCGACAGCAGATCGGCATGACACCAAGACAGTACCGGGAAAAGATACGAAGTGGTACTTATTAAGCAAGTATCAATCCGGATCCGCTTGTTGTTCGCGTAAAAAGATGAAAGGAATCGGGAGTCAGAATAATCTGACTCCCGATTCCTTTCATCTTTTCTTTTATCCTATTCTTTTATCATAGCTGTGTGGTCTATTCTATTTTTCTTTCACACCCATTCGGTTAATCTGTGTTGCAATATAACCGGCACCATATCCATTGTCGATATTTACCGTAGCAATCCCGTTGGCGCAGGAATTGATCATCGTGAGCAGCGCGGATATTCCATTCATACTGGCACCATATCCCACGGAAGTAGGTACGGCGATCACCGGTTTATTCACCAGACCACCCAGCACGCTTGCCAGTGCGCCTTCCATCCCTGCCACTGCGACTACGCAGTTTGCATCCTGGATCGCATCCAGCCTTGCAAAAAGACGATGGATACCGGCCACACCCACATCATAGATCCGTTCTACTTTTGCTCCGAAATATTCTGCCGTCTGTGCGGCTTCTTCCGCTACCGGGATATCAGCTGTTCCCGCTGTACATACAGCAATCAGGCCGACACCCTCTTTCTTTTCTTTATTCTCTATTTTCAGGATATGCGAGATCGGATCGTACTGGATCTGCGGATAAATTTCTTTCAGCATCTGGTACTGATGCTCGGATGCTCTGGTTCCAAATACCTCTCCATTCGCTTCATATAACCGTTTTACGATTGGCACCAGATGTGCATCTGCCTTTCCACTGCAAAAGATCACTTCCGGAAAACCGGAACGGATCTGTCGGTGCATATCCAGTTTGGCATATCCCATCTCATCAAAAGGAGCTTTCCGAAAATAGTGTTCTGCTTCTTCAACAGAAATCTCACCCTGTTTTACTTTTTCCAATACTTCTCTCATATCCATCTCTTTGTTCACCTTGTTTTCCTGCTCAATCTTCCTTTGTGATACGTTCTGTTTCCCCTGTTTATTCAGGCAAACACCAGTCTCATGACCTGGTCTACTGTTTCTACCGGGACGATCTCCAGTTTTTCTTTCACTTCTTCTGCTACTTCTTCCAGATCTCTCTCATTTTCTGCGGGAATAAATACTTTTTTGATACCTGCCCGCTGAGCTGCCATCAGTTTTTCAGGAAGACCACCGATTGGCATCACACCACCCCGCAAAGATACCTCACCGGTCATGGCATATTCCGGATTCACCGGTGTATCTGTCACCAGCGAAGTCAGTGCCGTCACCAGTGTGATACCTGCGGAAGGACCGTCTTTTGGAACTGCACCGGACGGGACGTGGATATGCAGATCATTTTCTTTAAATAAATCGGCTTTGTCCGGATGACGTTTTTTCACCAGTGTGATCGCAATCTGTGCTGATTCTTTCATCACATCTCCCAGCTGTCCGGTGATCGTGATTTTTCCGGAACCTTTGGTAAAAGAAGTCTCGATAAACAGAATCTCTCCACCGGCGCTTGTCCATGCAAGTCCGGTCATCACACCCGGCTGTGGATGTTTCAGGATCGTATCATGGATGATCCCCGATCCCAGGAATTCCTGTACCCGTTTTTCATTGACAGTAATATTTTTTTGCTCTCCCCGGACCAGTTTGACCGCAGCATTCCTGCAGATCACATCCACCTGCTTCTTTAATCCGCGCACACCTGACTCTGCGGTATATTCCGCAATTATTTTCTCCAGGGCACCATCCGTAACCTTCAGGTTCTGTGCCTTGATTCCCATCGCTTTCATCGCTTTCGGAAGCAGATGTCTTCTTGCGATATGAAACTTCTCCAGTGGTGTATATCCCGGAAACTGAATCACTTCCATACGATTTAACAGCGGTTCCGGAATCGTATCCGTACTGTTTGCCGTACATACAAAAAATACATTTGACAGATCATAGGGCACATTCATATAGTGATCTGTAAAGCTGTAGTTCTGTTCCGGATCCAGCACTTCCAGAAGGGCACTTGCCGGATCTCCGCCGTAATCTTTTGCCAGTTTATCCACTTCGTCCAGCACCATAACAGGATTCTGAGCCTTACTTCGTTTCATACCTTCCATAATCCGGCCAGGCATTGCACCTACGTACGTTCTTCTGTGACCACGGATCTCTGCCTCATCCCGGATGCCTCCAAGGCTGATTCTTACATATTCCCGGTGCAGTGCCCTTGCGATACTCTGACCGATACTGGTTTTACCGGTACCCGGAGCACCCACAAACAGCAAAATAGAACCGGACTGTTTTTTATTCAGTGCCATCACAGCAAGCTGTTGAATGATACGTTCTTTCACTTTCTTCAGACCGTAATGATCTTCATCCAGAATCTCCTCTGCTTCCTGCAGATTGATCTCCGACTGTTCTTTTGTTTTCCAGGAAAGTGAAGTTACAAAATCCAGGTAGTCATACAGCATACCATATTCATGACTGTCTTTTCCTTCCTGTTTCATCCGGTTCAAAACTTTCTCAGCCTCTTTCCTGGCTTCTTCATTCATGCCGGACTGTGCAATCTTTGTTTCAAATTTACGTACATCCGATATATTCTCCGGATGCATCTCATCCAGCTGCTGTTGCAGCAGTTCGATCTGTTTTTTAATCGCAGATTCCCGGTATGCCTGTTCATGAATCTCTTTCTGTGCTTCTTCAGCTTCTTCGCCTACATGGAATATCTCCATAAATTCATAAACAGCTTCCTCAATTTTTTTGCATCGTTCTCTTCTGGAATCTGTCTCTATGATACCATATTTCTCTTCCCATGTGATATTAAAATAAGAAGAAAGTGCACATCCTATTTCTTCTACATTTTTCCAGTGCAAAATCACCCCACGGGCCCAGACTCCCCATGGGAATCCTTTGACGAAACGAAGGATATCCTGTTTCATCTTTTCAAACAATGCTCTCTCTTCTTCTTTCGGAAAATCATCTACATCCGGAAGAAGCGAAGCATCTGCAGTAATCACACCATCTTTTCCCATCTCAGTATCAGAAATCTGTACCCGTTCTCTCACTTTGACACGTACATTTCCTTCTTCATCTACGCTGTCGATGGTGCCAATCACACCAATGGGATAAAAATCATCCGGTGTCATCTGCTCCTTTTCTTCTTTTTCCATTACAAATAATATATCTTCTCCAACAGATTCTGCTGTTATCTCTCCACTGGGAAACACATCTTTTTTAAAGAAAAATGTCACACCTGGCAGTAACAACAGGTCAGAAATCGGCAATGTAATCATTATGTTTCCTCTTTGTTCTTCTTTTGTTAGCACTCAATCTTTACGAGTGCTGATTTTTCATCTTCTATTCTATCACGTTATTTTGAAAATGCAAGTAAAATACGTAAAAAAAGAAAAGCAACCCGAACCTTGTATTCTGGTCACTTTTCTTCTTTTTGCTGTAATGTATATCAACCCCTAGTACATTGTTTTGCTGATACATTTGCTGTGTTTCTACCTATTATAATAGCAACTCAAAAACTATGTTTTTGTCAGGTGAAGCGGCGAATCGCAAGGATTGTCTTGCAATTTGCACTTCTGTCATGGGTGATACCCCATTTTGTTCCTTTCGCTTCCACGATTCCGCCATTTCCGTCGTAGATAGCCACATGTCCGGAATAACAGATCACATCACCTGCTCTTGCTTCAGATAAACTTGAAACTGCTGTACCAAGGCTTCTCCATCCTGCTGATGTGGTATAACCACCACTGTAAGCACCGGTGTTTTTCAGCACCTGATATACGAAATGAGAGCAATCAATACCATTGGTCAGGGAATTACCACCCCATACGTATGGATTACCGACAAACTGATCTGCATATGCTACGATAGAACTGCCGGATGCCCCACTGCTGTTTACAGGACCGGAACTGCCTGTCGAACTGCTTTTGTCTGAACTGCTGCCGGAACTTGCAGTACTGTTATTGGTGCTTGTACTGCCGGAACTTGCAGTACTGCTGCCTGTTGCTGCATTACTGTTGTTTGTTGTACTGTTGTTTCTGCTGTTTCCACTGCTCTGTGAAGTCGAACTGTTGCCGGAAGAAGTACTTGTCGAGCTAGCCGCTGCTGCCTGCTGACGGCTGGCTTCTTCGGCTGCTGCCTGCTGTCTTGCTGCTTCTTCTGCCGCTGCCTGCTGACGGGCTGCTTCCTCAGCCGCCGCCTGTCTTGCCGCCTCTTCTTCAGCCTGTCGTTTTTCTTCTGCAATCTGATCCAGCTGCGCCTGTTGCTGGCTGATCAAATTACTGATCTCATTTGCCTGCTGCTGGGCTGTTGCAATCTGGGCTTCGTAATCACTGCTGGTTGCTTTCTTTTCATCCATCTGTGCCTGTAAGTCTGCCTGCTGGCTCTGCAGATCTGCCTGCTGGCTTTCCAGGGATGCTTTCTGTGTCTCCAGGTCACTCTTTTGTGTCTCCAGATCCGCTTTCTGATTCTCCAGATCTGCCTTCAGATCGGACACCTGCTGTACCACTTCTTTAAAAGCTTCCAGATGTTTTCTGTCATAATCGTGCATGTTCTGTGCATATTCCACTTTATTCAGAAGAGACGTGATACTGTCCGCACCGCTTAACATATTCAGCCATGCTTCATTTCCACCATTCTCATATATGTACTGGATACGTTTTTTCATATCCGCATACTGCTTGTCGCGATCTGCCTCTGCATCCTGCAGCTGGCCGGCAGTTGTCTCAATCTCTCCCTCTTTTTCCGTAATATCTGCTTCTTTTTGTGCAATTCCATCTTCTGTACTTGCAATGTCTGTTTTGGTAGCATCAATCTGAATCATCAGATCTACCATATCTGCATCCATAGCATTGATTTCTGACTGGATCTGCTGCTGCTGTTCAGACAAAGAAGCAATGGTATCATTTGTCTGACTTAACTGGCTCTCTGCCTGGGCTTTCTGCTGTCTGATATCTGATTCTGTATCAGCAAAAACCGTAAAAGACTGAGAAACCATCATTGCAAGTCCCAAAAACGCACATACTACTCTTTTTTTCATGTAAAACCTCTCTTTTTATTGCCTTTGTTGCTTTGTTTTTTAATGACTTTGTAACAATTTCGTTACTTTTTATATACTACCATGTTCCCGGAGCAAATGCAAGAAGTATGTCTCATAATTCGCAGAATGTTCACAGAATGGCTATTGTTCACTCCATTCCCAGTATCTCGCTTCGCAATGCACAGAATTTTCATCAAAAAAAGAGAACCGGATCTTTTCCCCGGTTCTCTTTTTACTGATTGTAACTGTTCAGTAACTTCACAGTTACGAGCAAAAATGCATTTAAACGATAAAAACACGCTTTGCGAGTTTTTATCGTTATCGCGGCACTCATCAAGGTTCCGTGCAAGCACGGACTTTGACTCGTTGCTCGCGTAAATCACCTTCGGTGATGCATTTTTGCTTGTATGTCTCGGGATTTTGGCATATTTATGCCAAAACACCTCGCGGGATAATGGCTACTGAATACTTACCACTGATTATCCCTTATTCATAGGCTTTTTTGCTTAATCGATCAGGTTCTGCATGCTCTTCAGTCCTATAACCAGCGTAGAAGTATTATGCAGCAATGCGGAAGTGGTTGGCTGTATGATACCGGTCACACCAAGAGCGATCAGTCCGGCATTAATCAAAATAATCGAACGATAGTTCTTGTGGATCCGTTTCATCAGCCCGTTACTGATTGCTTTTAATGTAACAATTTCGTAAAGATTATCCGCACCGATTGTTACATCTGCTATTTCACGGGCAATCTCCGCACCGTCACTGATAGCGATTCCCACATCTGCAGCTGACAGAGCCAGTGAATCATTGATACCGTCACCGATCATGATCACTTTTCGTCCTGCTTCTTTTTCACGTTCCACAAATCCCGCTTTATCTTCCGGCAATACTTCCGAATAATATTCATCTACACCAATCTGTGCTGCTACAGCTCTTGCGGTACGTTCGCTGTCTCCGGTCATCATAACTACTTTGCTGATTCCCGCCCGTTTCAGAGAATTGATCACCGGGAACGCTTCCTGACGGATCGGATCATGGATACAGATCACCGCAGCCAGTTTTCCGTCAATAGCCAGATACAGATGGGAATACTCTTCCGGAAGTACTGCGAATTTTTCTTCCATGCCTTCCGGAATCACACAATGTTCATCTTCGAAGACAAAATGAGCACTTCCGATGATTACTTTATGTTCATCTATCATTGTAGATATCCCATGTGCAACAATGTATTCTACTTTAGAATGCATCTCTTCGTGGGAAATATTCCGCTTTTTGGCGGCATCAACCACAGCCTTCGCCATAGAATGTGGAAAATGTTCTTCCAGGCAGGCTGCGATACGAAGCAGTTCTTCTTCGGAGCGCTCACAGAAGGTCTCTATTTTAGCAACTGTTGGTTCTGCTTTCGTCAGTGTACCGGTCTTGTCAAATACGATGGTATCGGCCTGTGCGATCGCTTCCAGGAATTTACCACCTTTTACCGTGATATCATACAGACTTGCTTCCCGGATCGCCGAAAGTACGCTGATTGGCATCGCCAGTTTCAGCGCACAGGAAAAATCTACCATCAGTACCGCCAGTGTCTTTGTCATATTTCGTGTGAGCAGATAGGTCAGGCCGGTACCCGCCAGTGTATACGGAACCAGACGGTCTGCCAGATGTTCAGCTTTTCCTTCCACGTTGGACTTGAGTTTTTCGGACTCTTCGATCATGGTAACGATCTTCTCAAACTTACTTCCACCGTTGACTTCCTTGACACAGATGGTCAGTTCGCCCTCTTCGACCACGGTTCCGGCATATGCATATTTCTGTGCATTCTTCTGAACAGGAACCGATTCTCCGGTAAGTGATGCCTGGTTGACCATAGCATCTCCGGCTGTTACCACACCGTCAAAAGGAATCACATTGCCCATATGAACAACGATCTCATCTCCTGTCCGGATCTGATCTGACGGAACCAGAATCTCCTGTCCGTCTTTCATCAACCATGCTCTGGATACGTGCAATGACATGCTTCTTGCCAGATCATCCACAGATTTTTTATGGGTCCACTCTTCCAGAATCTCTCCGATTCCCAGAAGAAACATAGTGGATCCTGCGGTCTCAAAGTCTCCGCGGAAAATGGATACACCAATCGCAGTTGCATCCAGAACCGGGACTTCCAGTTTCCCTTTAGCAATCGTCCGTACTCCATGCCACAGATATTTCACTGATTTGACTGCGGTGATCACGGAACGGACAGATACCGGAAGAAACATTTTGCTTCCCATACGCATAACCACTTTATTGACCAGTTTTTCCCAGTACTCATTCTGCAGTTCCCGGCCGGAATTTTTCAGATAAGTCTCCGGTACTTTGGCTGTCTCATAATGGAAAACTTTCAGTGCCCGGATTACTTCTTCCCGGTCTCCCACAAAATTAATTGTGGCATCCTGTGTTTTCTCACGGCCTTTCACCCCTGTCACCAGTTTCTGGCTGCTCAGATAATAAAGTAACGTATCTGCCTGCTCAAATGTCATACGATTCTGAAGAAGATGAACACGCATACGTCCTCTGATTTCATGTTTGATTATAAATTTCATTGAATAACACTGTCCTTGTGTGAGTTTAGCATTTTATTCTTCTGTAAAATCTTCTGCTGTCTCTGCAGTCTCCTCTGTATCTTCATCTTCTACAACAGCTGTTTTTGCTGCACGTTCTTTGTTGATCTGCTGTGCTTCCGCATAAATATCTTCTGCATTTTCCTGAACAGATGTTACCACTTTCATTACACAGGATTTTGCGCGCAACACTGCAGCCGTGCAGTTTGCATAGAATTTTTTGGCATCATCGCTGGCAAGAATCTTGATTCCAGCAGTGCCAAACAGGACACCACCTGCGAAAATACCTGTTTTTTTTTGCGTCGAAATTTTTTAAAATGTTTGCCATAATATTCTCTCCTTTATGTATGAAAATTTTGTTTGTCAATTATTATATCGCCTTAGAAATAATCTTCAAGTTATTTCTTCTTTAATGATATTTTTTCTCAATTAAGTCCGTTTTGCCAGATCAATTGCTGCTATGCAATATAACAAAACAATCCCAGACACGCTCTAGGAGGCCTGTCCGGGATTGTTCGTGTATTTTACAATTCTTTTGCCGGTCATATAACCGTAGCTTTCCAGTCCACAGGTCAGTACCTGACGGAACTTTCTGTCAGAAAGCCGAAGCACCGTGCCGTCATCCAGTTCCATTCTGCAACAGGGAACACATTCTAATTCTTCGTCAATATCACTGCCGGTATATTTATACATGTTTTTCCGGTTGATCACTCCGATTTCTTCTAATGTATTCACCATGCGGTACACGGTTGCGGCTCCGATACTGGAATCTTGTTTGCAGGCTTTGTAATAAATCTCCTTGCAACAAGAGCAGTCCTCATCCAGAATAATATCAAGGATGATGCGCCGCTGCCGGGTGATCCGGCAGCCACGCTCTCTTAATTTTGAAATTATGATACTCTTTGGCTCTTTCTGCAATTAATGTCAACACCTCCAAATAGTACCTTTAATGGCTGCAATGTCCTCCGCAATGTGAGCAGTCACCACCACACTGCAGTGATTTGCCGTTCTTTTTATCTTTTACCATGCTGCGGACGATGAGTGTTACCACACCAACCAGAACCGCGCCAACAACTACTGTTCCCATGCAAAGGTCTCCTTTCTTAAAGTCAGATCAGACTTTTCTTACGCAACTTTCAATGATTTACTTTCTTTATAAGGTCTGAACAGCATATACAGGAATGCAATCAGCAGTACAACCGCAACTACTGTCCACAGTCCGAATCCACCACCGGTAAACAGAATTCCAAACTGATAGATACACAGAGATACGACATAAGCAAGACCACACTGATATCCGATAGCGAACCAGAACCATTTTGCATTATTCATCTCACGTTTGATAGCTCCCATTGCTGCGAAGCAAGGTGCGCACAGCAGGTTGAATACCAGGAATCCGTATGCTGCGATCGGAGTCATAACCTGTGCCAGGTTGCCCCAGATCTCAGAACCATCTTCTGCAACTTCTGCAAAACCGAACAGCATACCGAAGGTAGCTACTACGTTTTCTTTTGCGATCAGACCGGTGATTGCTGCAACTGCCATCTTCCATCCTTCACCGGCTTTTGTCCAGCCAAGAGGAGCAAAGATCGGAGCGATCACGTTACCGATGGATGCCAGAATACTGTCATTTAACTGTTCTGCTTCCAGCATACCGAATTTTCCGTCTACCCAGCCGAAGCTCATCAGGAACCACAGAACGATGGTAGATAACAGAATAATTGTACCAGCTTTTTTAATAAATGACCAGCCACGTTCCCACATACTTCTCAGTACATTGCCTACGGTTGGCATATGGTAGGCCGGCAGCTCCATAACGAACGGAGCAGGTTCTCCGGAGAACATTTTTGTTTTCTTTAAGATAATACCGGAGCAGATGATCGCTACAACACCTACGAAGTAAGCACTCCATGCTACCCATCCTGCGTTATTAAAGAATGCACCTGCGATCAGGGCAATGATCGGCAGTTTTGCTCCACAGGGAACAAAGGTTGTTGTCATGATTGTCATCTTACGGTCTCTGTCGCTCTCGATCGTACGGGATGCCATGATACCAGGCACACCACAACCGGAACCGATCAGCATCGGGATGAATGATTTTCCGGAAAGGCCGAATTTGCGGAAGATACGGTCCATGATGAATGCTACACGGGCCATGTATCCACAACCTTCCAGAAAAGCCAGGAAGATAAACAGTACCAGCATCTGTGGTACGAAACCAAGTACTGCACCGACACCGGCTACGATACCGTCAAGGATCAGTCCCTGCAGCCAGTCAGCACAGTTCACAGCTACCAGCAGTTTTTCGACAGCCGGAGGAATGATCTCACCAAACAGCACATCGTTGGTCCAGTCTGTCAGGAATGCACCGACTGTCGTAATCGATACATAATAAACAATAAACATAACAGCTGCAAAGATTGGCAGTGCCAGCCAACGGTTGGTCACCCAGCGGTCAATCTTATCGGATACGGTCATTCCACCCTTCCGACCTTTGGTTACGCATTTTCCAATAATGGAAGAAATGTATACATATCTTTCATTGGTGATAATACTCTCGGTATCATCATCGAATGCATCTTCCAGAGCTTTGATCTCATTGGATACATCAGGAACCAGTTTCATCTGTTCTTTGATCTTGTCATCCTTCTCCAGAAGTTTGATCGCAAAGAATCTCTTCTGGGCTTCCGGGATATCCATGCCAAGCATGGTTCCTACAGCTGTGATCGCATCTTCCACTTTACTGTCGAACTCATGTACCGGTGTAACTTCGTTCTTTCTCTCTGCAAGACTTATTGCTTTCTCAGCTGCTTTCTGGATTCCTGTACCTTTCAGTGCGGATATTTCCACAACCTCGCATCCTAACAGTTTGCTCAGTTTGTCAGTATGTATCTTGTCACCCGCTTTTTCTACCAGATCCATCATGTTGACAGCCATGACAACCGGGATGCCCAGTTCCATGATCTGTGTGGACAGATACAGGTTACGCTCGATATTCGTACCATCTACAATATTGATGATCGCATCCGGTCTTTCATTGATCAGATAGTTTCTGGCTACGATTTCTTCCAGAGTGTATGGAGACAGGGAATAAATACCCGGTAAATCCATGATGGTCACATCTTTATGACCTTTTAATTTACCTTCTTTTTTCTCCACCGTTACGCCCGGCCAGTTACCTACAAACTGATTGGAACCGGTCAGCGCATTAAACAATGTTGTCTTACCGCAGTTAGGATTACCTGCTAATGCAATTTTCACTGACATTTTTCTGCTCCTTTTTCTTATTTGTTGAAATGTTGTTTTACACTCCTACTATTTTTTGGTCTGTGCAATCTTTTGTTAGTTTTCACTAACGCACAGGCAAAAAAATTATTCTACCTCGATCATTTCGGCATCCGCTTTACGAAGGGATAATTCATACCCTCTTACCGTCACTTCCACCGGATCACCAAGCGGTGCCACTTTGCGAACGAATACACTTACACCTTTGGTGATACCCATGTCCATGATTCTTCTTTTTACAGGGCCTTCACCATGCAATCTCTTTACTGTGACTGTCTGTCCAACAGCAATCTCTTTCAGAGTTTTCATAACATTCTCCCTCTTTCCTTGATAATCCGCCTGCTTATACCATGATACGGTTTGCCATATCTTTTCCGATGGCCACACGTGAATCTTTCACATTCACGATCAGGTTTCCCTCGATTTCATATACGACTGTAACCTCTCCTCCAGTTACAAATCCAAGATTCTCAAGGAATTTTCTTGTCTCTTCTTTTCCGCCAATCTTTTTGATTGTGTTAGTTTCTCCTGGTTTTACCATAGATAACGGCATCATATCAACCTCTTTTCTTTATTGCGAACATATCAATGTTGTTCCTTACTGGAGTTAGTATATGCTAATATTCATTAGATGTCAAGTACTTGTTGGAAATTTTTTTCAATAAGTATTTTCACAGTAACATTATTCACACGTTTGCCCATGGAAAAAACATGTTTGTCAGTTGAATTTTTGTAATAGTTATGCTATACTTATCTATACTTGATGGTAACTGTTCAGTGTTTTGTATCACAGATACGATCTTCTGGACAGCTGCTTTTCTTTTAGTCATTTTTAGTGGAATTGTTCATGAAGGGGGTTTGTAATATGGCAAAAAATGAATCAGCAGAAAATTATCTGGAGACGATTCTGATACTGAGTAAAAAACTTCCTGTTGTTCGTTCCGTAGATATCGCCACTGAATTAGGTTATAAAAAATCCAGTGTAAGTGTGGCAATGAAGCACCTGAGAGAACATCAGCATATCACAGTCACTGATGCCGGATTCATATATCTTACCGAATCCGGGAAAGAGATTGCAGACATGATTTATGAGCGGCACGAGCTGCTCTCTTCCTGGCTGATGCATCTGGGGGTACCGGAAGAAATCGCAACAGAAGATGCCTGCAAGATGGAGCACGTGATCAGTAAGGAGAGTTTTGAGGCTATTAAGAAGCATGTGGGTGTGCTGTCGTAAGTGTTGAGAAATCGAAATTTAGAAGTCGACCTTTTATTTTTTAAGGTTGGCTTCTTTCTTTTTTGTTTGTTCCTATACGGACGCAAGAGAAAGGCGGAGCCAGGGTGGCACGACGTGGGCAGGGCAACTTTAAGCTTGCTCTAACCTCCCACAAAGTGTCGTGCCACCCTGGCTCCGCCTTCCTCTTGCTGGGTTTCGGCACTCTATAGTGAAATCTTCAGAAACTCATCTATCCAAAATGTCTCTGTTTTTTATTTTTCTATCGCCTGCTTCACACTTTCAAACACATCCTGAAACGCCGTCCCACTCTCCTTGCAAAGTCGAACCACCGATTCATACTCAGGATAAACTTTTTTCATACCATCTTTCTCACAGATCTTCACTTCCGCCTCCCCGTAAGGTGTCTGTACCGTCTTTTTACTTCTCCGAAGCACTGTCCGGTCCATCTTCTGTCTGCGGATCCCAATGGTCGTTGTTTCCCGGAAGATGATATTTTCCAGTTTTTCTCTGTCTTCTTCCATGCAGATCACATTCAGCTGCCACCCAGGGCGGTTTTTCTTCATGTATACAGGGGTGTAATGCACATCTCTTGCACCGGCTTCCATCAGTGCACCGAGAACATAGCCAAGCTGTTCACCGGTACTGTCGTCGATGTTGGCTTCCAGTTTACAGATCTTATCTTCCTGTTTCTCTTCCGTCTCGATCAGCATCGCGCGAAGGACACCCGGGCACTCGTATTTGCGTTTTCCGGCGCCGATTCCCACATTGAGGATGCGGAATGTCTCCGGAAGTGTTTCTTCTGTGCGGACTGCTGCCGCAAAAGCTGCTCCGGTCGGAGTTACCAGTTCTCCTTCCACCTGTGTCATCCTGAGTTTCAGACCGCTGTCCTGGATAATATTGATAACTGCCGGAACCGGAACCGGAAGGATGCCATGCTGACAGCGCACGGATCCCTTTCCCTCACAAAGAAACGGAACAATTACACCATCCACCTGCAAACTGTCCATACAGACCGCAGCTGCAACAATATCCACGATAGAATCCACGGCTCCCACCTCATGAAAATGCACCTGATCTTCCGGTACATTGTGTGCCTTCGCCTCCGCTTTCGCAAGAATCCGGAAAATATCTTTTGCCAGTTCTTTCGCCGTATCCGTCATGTCACACCGGTCAATGATCGGGAAAATATCTCCCAGTCCGCGATGTTCGTGATGATGATGGTGATGCTCCTCATGTCCAGTTTCTTCCTGCGCATGCATCGCTTCCGCCTGCACCGGATCATGATGATGCCCGGCTGTTTCTGCGTGATCCTGGTGATGCTCATGGCCGTGATGATGGTCATGGTCATGCGTATGGCCGTGTCCGTGAAGATACTCCATATCATGATCGTGATTTTCATGCTCCGCATCCAGTTTTACCAGGAAATCCCAGGCATCGATCCCGGACTTTTTCAGCTGCTTTAATTCATAAGAAAATCCTTCCACCGGCATATGATCCAACACACAAAACAGCGGTGTCCGGTCTTTCATAAGACCGGACAGTGCCGCAACTGTCATATCTCCGCTGATTCCCGAATAACATTCCAAATATAATTTCTGTCCCATTTCCCTGTTTCCCCTGCCTGATTTCTTTTACTTTTAAAACGCTTCCGATGAACAAACTTCGTTTGTTCCCGCTCGCTAACGCTCATTATTTCGTGATTTCATCACTCCATAATTTCGCCGTTCGTCAAGAGTGAGCAAGCCCCCTCTGACTCTCTTGCGCTCATTATATCATGAACTAATTTATTTCTGTATTCTTAATTTCTGTATTCTCTGTGTTTTCTGCTATTCCATCATATTCTCAATAAAAATTCCATATCCTTTTGTCGGATCATTGACAAACACATGGGTTATCGCTCCGATCAGTTTCCCGTTCTGCAACACAGGGGAACCGCTCATTCCCTGGACAATTCCACCGGTTCGGGAGAGAAGATCATCATCCGTGATTCGCAGGACAAAACATTTATTGGTATCTCTTGCATTGCTGTCGATCTCAAGAATCTCACACTGATATTCCCGGATTCCATCACCGATATCACAGCGGATCTCCGCTTTTCCTGTCTGAATCTCCTGTTTGAGTCCTGTCGGTATCTTTTTCATGGATTCTGTATATTTTCCGGGTTCCATCTGCCCACGGATACCATACTGAGAATTCCCACATATCGTTCCGATCCGGTTTTCTTCTCTGTAATTGATCACGCCCCGAAGTTCCCCCGGTGTACCGGCTGTACCTTTACGGATAGAAAGAATATCTGCACGGTAAAGATCACCGTCAGAAATTTCCAGTCTTTCTCCCGTGTCTGCGTCACTGATTCCATGACCAAGTGCTCCAAATGTTCCGTTCGGCTCCACATACGTAAGTGTTCCGATCCCCTGAATATTATCCCTCACCCAGATACCGAGTTTATAAGAACCGTCTTCAGTCTCCACCGGTGTCATCTCCAGCTTTATCGTCTCCCGGTGGCGGATCACCTGCAGTTCCATCGGTTCTCCCTGATTCTCTCTTACCAGTTGCATCAGCTGCCTTTTCCCTGTAAGTACTTTCCCATCGATCTCACAGATATAATCTCCCGACTGGATAATATGTTCTGCCGGTGTCCTGCGGATTCCTTCCCGATCCGTGATCTCACCACTGTCAATCACAAGAACACCTTTCGTTTCCATATAGATCCCCACAGGCGACCCACTGACCAGCACTTCCTGCTTTTCCACCGTATGAACCTTAATGGTTTTCAGCGGCAGCACTCCCAGCCATTTGCAGCGAATCTGATAACTTCCATTTTGTGAAACTTCCACCGTTTCATCGTAAGAAATCAATGGTTCCTGAAAAAATGTTTCCCAGTCCGTCTCTTCGTCTGCGTAGACAAATATTTCATCCGGTATGTGATCCTTCATAGTTCCATATATTAATATAAACAGGCTCAGCAGCGTCCCCACCAGAGCGTACCACAAAAATTTTCGATATTTTTTCTGTTTTTCCTGCAAGTTTCCGCCACATCCTTTCGTTTTGTCTTCTCCGTTAGTATGTGACAAACCATTTATTTCACACTTGCAGTTTTTTGTTGTTTTTCATTATTTATCCAGCAGCTTTGAGAATTCTTCCGCAGACATTGGTTTATAATAATAGTATCCCTGCAGATAATCACAGCCGTGGTTACATAAGAACTCACTTTGCTGTTTATTTTCAATTCCCTCTGCTACAACCTTCATTCCCATTCGATGTGCCATATCGATAATTGATATTACAATTGCATCTCTCTTTGGATCCTTTCCGATTTTTTTAACAAACCCCATATCCATTTTCAATGCATCGAAGGTGTAATCCCGTACAGTCTCAAATGTAGAAATTCCGGTTCCAAAATCATCCAGAAAAATCTGAACGCCCTCTTTTCTCAGACGTTTCAGAAATTCTTCTCCCTCTTTGCTGATAATTGTGTATGCGGATTCTATAATTTCATAACGGAAATATTGTTTTGGTACTTTTGTTTCCTGAAGCTCTGTACAGATTCGCTCCATCAACCGGCTGTTCATCAGATCCATACGGGAAAGATTGACCGCTACCGGAATCATTCGTTTCCCTTTGTGATAGCGTTCTTCCTGAAACCTGCGGACCGTCTGATCTATATAGGTATCCAGTTTTGTAATATAACCACTGTCTTCCAGTTCCGGCACAAAAACGGACGGGATCATCGGCTCTTCGCCTGAACTGTTCCAACGAACTAGTGCTTCTGCCGATGCGATCTGTCCTGTTTTTCCCTCCACTACCGGTTGATAACATACCACAAACTCTTCCTGTTCCAATGCCTTTTCCAGATTCAGAAGTGCCAGGTTCTTCTGTTCGTATTCTGTCCTCATATCTTCCTGATAGATCGCATATGGCTGCACATATTGATTGGAAATTTTATTTTTGGCCATTTTGGCCAGATCGCACATCTGAGAAACATCCAGCTTGCATTGCTTGGGAATATAGTAAATACCACAGCGTCCGTATATTTCCACCTGTTCTTCCCCGATTTTCACCTGATACTGCAGAAGTTTTCCCAATGCCGCAGGTTCCAGATTTTTTGCATCGACAAGCGCCTGAAAACGATCTGCAGCCACACGCCCCAGTACCAGTGGACGGAGCGTACTGTTCTGGATCCGGTCCATGTAAGAGCGGATGATTCTATCACCGTTTTCGTATCCATAGACATCATTCAGGCCGGAAAACTTGCGGATATTAAAATAAATAATCGCAAATTGATACCGGTCTGCATTCTTTTTTAAAATATTTTCTGTCTTTCTGACAAATCCGTCACGGTTCAGATAATCAGTAAGCGGATCTTTTTCCATTTCCACTGTACGGTCTTCCACTGCGATCAGCACTTCCCGATATTCTTTATCCAGCCACTGGTAGGTATATCGTTCCGCTCCGCGGTCAGCATTGTACACTGTAAAAGAATATGTCCCTGCCACCTGCAGATTTTCTTCCATAGTATTCAGACTGGCAGAGGTTTGAAACCATTCTGTGCTCTTTTCCTGTATACATTTTTCACTGAGTTCACGGATGAATCCTTCATACTCCAACGGACTGTCACATGGGATTTCCGTGTTCTCAAACGTATGTTTTCGGACAAATACTGTATTTTCCTGAATATCCAGTACAGCGATCATCCGGTATTTATCCCTGAGCAACATATGGGTCATCACACGATTAATATAAGGAATCGTATCATTTCGCCAGATTGCGCAACATTCAACGGTGTGATCCACCGGATGTTCGAACATCTCTATATTAACGGTATAACAGGTAATGTATTTTCCTTTACGAAAACGATATCCAAGTTGTATGTGCCTCTGTCCTGTCTGGAAAATACGCAATAGTTCCTCTTTCAAAAATGTTCTGCGAAATTTCTTCTCTTCCTCATTATCCAGAATATAGGGATAAATCTGTTGTTGCAGCCAGTGCGTCACGCCGCCCGGACGTCCTGTCTCATCCTCCCAGCAGGCTTTTTCCGGGTTTTTCACTTCCCGGACAATATTGTCGGTAATATTAATATAAAACCCATATTGATCCCCGTCTTCACCTGTCATCAGTCGCTGGATCCGCTTTTCATATGGTGTTTCTTTTAAGGATCCCTCCATGGTATTCCACCTGCCTTTTGTTTCTTCTTTTGTAACTGTTCAGTACCTTCACAGTTACAAGTCAAAATGCATTTAAACGATAAAACCACGCTTTGCGAGTTTTTATCGTTATCGCGGCACTCCTCAAGGTTCCGTGCAAGCACGGACTTTGACTCGTTGCTCGCGTAAATCACCTTCGGTGATGGCATTTTGGCTTGTATGTCTCGGGATTTT
>NZ_VUMS01000015.1 GCF_009696065.1 Oliverpabstia intestinalis
GAGTACACGACTTTCCAGGGAAGGTGCTCTGAGACTTTTTTCTTTCTGTAAACTGATGACAGTATACAGAACAATCCAGAGACACGCAAGCTAATCATTATTACGCTATTTTAAGAGGTCAATAACAGAGCATCATGAGAAAAACAACAGAGTATAAACTGTTTGAACAAAACCTGTAAAGAAAATAAACAAAGTAACTAATAAATTTCTTAGTTAGTTGATTCTATACGAAAACAGGATTATGATAATTATCGACATATGACGGAAATAAAAAAGGAGAAATTATGGCGCGACCAAGAAGATGCAGAAAAATCTGTACAGAACCTGCATATGACAGTTTTAAACCGGAAGGAATCTCTGTGGGAGAAGAGATTACTATGACCGTAGATGAATACGAAGTGATTCGACTGGTTGACCTGGAAAAATATACACATGAACAGTGTGCAGAGCGAATGGGAATCTCAAGGACAACAGTGACTGAGATCTATGAATCCGCACGTTATAAACTGGCAGACAGTGTGGTAAATGGAAAAAAGTTACATATTTCAGGGGGCGACTATCAGTTATGTGATGGAAAGAATGTATTTTGCTGTAACAGACTCTGTAAAAGATCCGAAGAATCCGTCAGAAAAATAATCATTCAAAGAAAGGTTGGAGAACAGACAGCACTGAAAGAGGCAGGAATCCGGTTATATGGAGGCGTAAAAGGAAATGCAGATAAAGCGATAGAGGCTTATTTGAAAGGAAACCTTGACTATAATCCGGAAGTACACTGTACCACACACGAACATGGTCACTCCTGTGGCGAGCATCACTGTGGTGAAGAGAAACACGGATGTTCCGGAAATGGTGAAAATCAATAGGAAATAAAGTACTTTCTTTGGTTTTTCTCTAAAAAAAAGTAGTGGTTTGATGTACTTAGGGCTAGACGTCGCGCTAGCGACTTGGTACAATAAAAAACAACATGGTTTTATACCAAAAGAAAGGACGATTTATTATGAAACTGAAAGTTGGCGTACAGCTTTTCTCGGTTATGACCGAGTTGGCAAATGACTACCTCAAAACTCTGGAGAATGTTGCAAAAGCAGGCTATAAGTATGTTGAGTATGTAGATGTTCCCGGCAACAGCCCCGAAGAAATCGGCAATAAAGTAAAAGAGCTTGGTCTGACTGCTATTGCAAGCCACGTACATTTTGATCCTTTTACCTCTACCCATGAAGATATGGTTAAGATTGTAGAAGACAACGTCAAGATGCATTCGGAAGCTATTATCCTGCCGATGGGTATCATGACCACAATGGAAGAGATCAAAACAGTTGCCGCAGCCTGCAATGAAATGGCTGCTCTGGCAAAAGCACACAGCATGGCTTTCTATTATCACAACCACTGTCAGGAATTTTATCAGGTTGAAGGCAAAACCGCTTATGAATGGCTGGTTGAACTGACCGATCCCGAACTGGTTTTCTTCGAAGTCGATACTTTCTGGGCAACCCGCGGCGGACAGAAGGCTGTTGAACTGATTAAAAAGCTCGGTTCCCGTGCAAAACTGATCCATCAGAAAGATATGGGTAAATCTGCTGATCCGATCAACCTGATTGAGGGTGTTACCGATCTGACCAGAGAGAACTACTGCGAAAAGATTTTCGGCCGTACAAATCCGACCGATATCTGCACCGTTGGCACCGGTATCATGGATATCCCCGAAATCGTTAAAACTGTAACTGAGCTTGACTATGCTCCTTACATTATTGTTGAACTTGACTGCTGCGCCCGTCAGACCGAAGAAGAGTACAACACTCCTCTTTCGCCTCTCGCAAGCATCAAAGCAAGCCGCGAGTATCTCGAAAGCGTTATCGGCTGATTTAAACTTAATAAAACGCGCTTCCTTCTCCGGAAAATGAGGTGACCCCAAAAAGTTAGACTTTTGCGAGACGATTTCGGTCGTCTCGTTTTTCTTTATGTAGCTAGGATATGAAGCCTGTATTGAACAGGGCTCATCCATCTTAACTTCTCTTTTATTCGTTTTTCATTGTAGTATTTTATAAAACGTTCTATCTTAGATTTTAATTCCTCGTAGCTATAGTAAACAACACCATAGTAAATTTCTTGCTTGAGCAGTCCAAAGAAGTTTTCCATTACAGAGTTATCCAGGCAGTTTCCCTTTCTTGACATACTTTGAAATATACGTTCTTCTTTTAGTCTATGAGAATATGCTTTCATTTGGTAAGCCCACCCTTGATCAGAATGAAAAGTTCTTCTGTACGGACAATCCGCAGTGATCTCAATTGCCTTATCTAAAGCATCCATTACGTTCTTTGCAGAAGGTTTCCGGTGTAAAGGTGCCTGACACCAATGGATTTATGCTGTTTCAAAACAAGCCTTGAGCATTTGCGCAAATTCTTCAATATAGTATCCGGATAGGATAAAAATATCCCCTTTCACGAAAGAAAAATTTTTGTGAAAGGGGATGTTTTTTACAAGTATAGTAAATGCATGTATTTTACAGAATGTCACTTCCATCCGGTATTTTAGAAATAATCTGTCGGTTGACACTGAACAGGAAAGTCAGTGAAACAACAAGAGATGCAACCTCTGCAATCGGGAAGCACCACCATACCACATGCAGTCCTCCGATCCGGGAAAGAAGGTAGGCTACCGGGATCAGAACCACGAGCTGACGAAGGATCGATACGATCATGCTGTATACTGCTTTTCCGAGAGCCTGAAATACTGTTCCGCAGATGATACAGAACCAGGCGATCAGATAATGAACCCCGATGATACGCAGTGCAGATATACCGATGGCGAGCATATCTTCGGAAGCATTGAACATTCCAAGAAGAACCTGTGGAATCAGCTCAAAAGATAAGAATCCGACAAAGGTCAGACAGAAAGCAGTGATCAGGCTGAGTTTGATCGTTTTGATCATACGTTTTCTGTTCTGAGCCCCGTAGTTGAAGGCAATGATCGGCGTGATACCATTGTTCAGACCGAACACCGGCATGAAGAAGAAACTCTGAAGCTTGAAATATACACCGAACACAGCGGTTGCTGTGGATGAGAAAGCAATCAGGATCCGGTTCATGGAGTACGTCATCACAGAGCCGATAGACTGCATGATGATCGAAGGAACACCGATCGCATAGATCGTTCCGATGATTTTGATATCCGGACGGAATCCCTGAAAACGGATCTTAATCTCTGTGTTAAACTTGTGATTGCAGGTAAACGCAACAACAGCAGCGACACACTGGCCGATGACGGTTGCCACAGCGGCACCGGTAACGCCCATGGCCGGACATCCCAGCAGACCGAAGATCATGATCGGATCCAGAATGATATTGGTAAGAGCTCCGCATAACTGGGAAGTCATGCTGAAAAGTGTTTTTCCGGTGGAGGTTAGAAGGCGTTCAAAGTAAATCTGTGCAAGTAAACCGAAAGAGAAAATCATAACGGTACGAAGATATTCGATGCCCATCTCCATGATCTCAGCATCCGCACCTTTGATCTGGCTGGCATAAAATGGTTTTACAACGGTAAATCCCAGAATCAAAAATACAAGATAACTTAAAAAATACAGAAAAGCTGCATTGACACCGATCTTATTGGCTTCTTTAAACTTATGTTCCCCCAGTGATCTGGAGAGCAGAGCATTCATACCGACACCGGTACCGGTTGCAACAGCAATCAGTAATGTCTGTAAAGGAAAGGCAAGAGAAACAGCAGTAAGGGCATTCTCGGAAAGCTTCGCCACGAAGATACTGTCAACGATGTTGTAAAGTGCCTGCACGAGCATGGAAATCATCATCGGTAACGACATATTAAATAAAAGTTTACCGATGGGCATAGTTCCCATTTTATTTTCTGCTGCAGGGGCAGAAGTATTTTCTTTTGTCATAGGTCCTCCAATCTGTATGATATGTTTGGCTTCGCAGCGCAAAAAAGCGCCAACGATGTATGATACCACTATTTGTTGTAAGATTCAAGAAAAAAGAAAAAGTTCATAATATTTTGCATTGAGAACCGGAAACGAAAACTGTATAATGAAAACAATACGAAAGACAGGAAAATGAGGTGTGGGAAGAGCAATGATTACATATAATTATGGGAACAGTCATTCACCGATCACTTTGCTTCAGATGGTGGGAGATCATGATCTGCCGGGAATAGAAAACGAGATCCGGGAGATCCACAGACTGACGGATCAGGAGTTTGCGTTTGTGGCAGTAAAAGTGGAAAACTGGAATCACGATCTTTCACCATGGAATGCCCCGGCTGTATTTGGAACGGAAGATTTTGGAGACGGTGCGGAAAATACACTGGAAGAAGTATTGCAATTGTGTACGGACAACGACCGCAAATACTGTATCGGTGGATATTCGATGGCAGGATTATTTGCCCTGTGGGCAGCCATGCAGACAGATCGCTTCAAAGGTGTCGCAGCAACATCTCCCTCGGTCTGGTTTCCGGGATTCCTGGAAGATATGAAGAGCCGGCGGGTAGGAAGTGACTGTATTTACCTGAGTCTTGGCGATAAAGAAGAAAAAACAAGGAATCCGGTGATGGCGCAGGTGGGAAACTGCATCAGAGAGACGTTTACCTGGCTGAAAGAAGAAGAGATACCGTGTACGCTGGAATGGAATCACGGCGGCCATTTTAAAGAACCGGATATGCGGACCGCCCGGGCCTTCGCGTGGGTGCTGGAAGAACTTGCAAAGAAAGATTAGTATACTTTAAAATATGGAATGGAAAAATACGGGAGAATGAGAAAATGACAACGACAACGTTATGTTACATAGAAAACGAAGGCAAATACCTGATGCTTCACAGAGTAAAAAAGAAGAATGATATCAACGAGGGAAAATGGATCGGTGTCGGCGGTCATGTGGAATATCAGGAAAGCCCGGAGGAATGTCTGGTGCGTGAGGTGAAGGAAGAGACCGGGCTTACACTTACCTCGTATCGGTTCCGTGGTGTGGTGACATTTATCAGCGATACCTGCGAAGCGGAACTGATGTGCGTGTTCACAGCGGATGGATACACAGGGGAACTGATCGAATGCGATGAGGGAGAACTTTGCTGGGTAGATAAAACAGTTGTGCCAGAACTTCCGACCTGGGAGGGCGACAGAGTGTTTCTGGATATGCTTCTTTCCGGGGAAGAAAGATTTTTCTCGCTGAAATTAAGATATGAGGGAGATAAGCTTGTGGAGAAGAAAACTCATTTGTACTAAAAGATAGAGAGGAAGATTTATGCAAACAGTAGGAATAGATATCGGAACAACAACCATAAGCGGTGTGGTTCTGGAAAAAAACGGAACACAAAAACCCCGGATTCTTAAAGCAAAAACAATTGAAAACGGGAGCTTTCTTACAACGACAAAGGACTGGGAAAGGATCCAGGATGCAGAAAAGATTGTAAAGAAGAGCAGACAGATGCTGGATGATTTTCTGGACGAATATCCGGAAGTGGAAAAAATCGGACTTACCGGGCAGATGCATGGGATCGTCTATATCGACAAAGAAGGAACCTGTGTCAGTCCGTTGTATACCTGGCAGGATGCGAGAGGAAGTCTCTGTGAGGAGAATAACGGTTCCCTGACAGAAGAGATTCAGCAGACATGTAACGTGCAGGTGGCTTCCGGCTATGGAATAGTCACGCATATTTATAATTTGAGACATCATCTGATCCCGGATACGGCAGTGAGCTTCTGTACAATTATGGATTACTTCGGGATGCGGCTGACCGGGAGAAAAAAAGCACTGGTACATGCAGGCAATGCTGCAAGTTTTGGCTTTTTTGACGTATCGAAAAATGTTTTTATGACAGAAGAACTTTACAAAATGGGTGTGGAAGAACAGTGGCTTCCGCAAGTCTGCACCGGAATCGAAGCACTGGGAAGTTACAGAGAGCGAATCGTGACCACCGCGATCGGCGATAATCAGGCAAGTTTTCTCGGAGCAGCGGGAAATGAGAATAATACATTGCTGGTAAATATGGGAACCGGCGGACAGATCTCAGTACTCTCAGATCAGTATTTTACAGCGGAGGGAATCGAAGCAAGACCTTTCTTACATGGTACTTACCTGCTTGCAGGAGCTTCTCTGTGCGGAGGAAAAGCGTATGCACTGCTGGAAAAATTCTTCAGAGAATTTGTGAAAGAGGCAACCGGACAGGAGAAACCTCTGTACAAAACCCTGGAGAAACTGGCAGGAGACGGGAAAGCATCCTGCACCGGAAGGGAAAACAGGCAAAAACTTCAGATAGAAACAACATTTGACGGAACCAGAGTACATCCGGAGCAAACCGGAAGTATTACCAATCTCAGTGTGGACAATTTCACACCGGCAGCGTTTGTTTACGGGACTCTCGAGGGAATGAGCAGGGAACTCTATCAGATGTATCAGACGATTCAGAACGGAACCGGAATGCAAATAAAACGCATGATCGGATCCGGAAACGGATTGCGAAAGAATCCGGTTCTCTGTGAAATTGTAGAAGAAATGTTTGGCGCGAAACTGGCATTGGCAGAATGTGAAGAAGAAGCGGCAACAGGGGCGGCATTGAGCAGTATGCAGCAGGATGAATAATTGAAAAGTATGGGATGTGATTAATTTCTACAGTGATCATTGTATAGATTCCAGGCTTGCACAGGAGAATGAGAAAAAATGTGAGAATGCATTTCAGCAGATTACAGTTATTAAAGCGTATGAAGAGGATGTTACATGAAACAGAAGCTGTTAGATGAACTGATGGAGGTATCTGAAGAAGAACAGAAATATCTGGATGGTCAGGGTGACATTGAAAGACAATTGTATGTGAAGGAAAAGATAGAGGAAATAGACAGGGAACTGCTGCTTAAAAGGGGTCAGCATTATGTAGAGATTATGTATGTGGCACAGGGCAGCATTACGCATTGCATAGAGGGAAAGGAATTAGTGCTTCATAAGGGTGATGTTTTTCAGGCAATTTAAGAAACGATATGGAATGATACCGCACAAATATCGAAAAGAAAACAGAAAAGACAAAAAATGATAACGTGGAAAATAAGATATGACCTTGCCATCTGGGCACATCATGGAATGTTTGCTGCCGGAGAGGATTTTGATCTCACATTCGGCCTCATGCATACAGCAGAAAAGTCAGCAGAGATTCTGGTAAAAATGCTGTCAATGAGACCTGATAAACTGCAGACAATCACACCTGATAATTTCAGACATCTGGCTAAAAATTTTAACGTTACCCTTTCAGAAGAGTTTCTGTATGATAAATAAAAATTTAAAAAGCTGAAAGTGAAAAGCAGCAAGAACAAGGCAACATGCAGTTCCGGCTGCTTTTCTATATATTAATATTCTCCAAGATCAAATAATTCATCAAAAGTTATCTTAAGATTCGGAAACATCACCAGTTGCAGATCGTCTTTATTCTGAGCGGTGACGGTTTTGTAAAGATAGGGATACCCGGTACCATCTTCTCTAAAATCAAAAAGATAAATTTCCACAGATTTTTTTCTCCAGTCAACGATCCAGTATTCAGAGACCCCCACCTTACAGTAAATATCCATTTTCTCATGTCGGTCATAGTCTTCCGTGGCATTGGATAAAACTTCCATTACGAAACGGGGAATACCGGTAAAAGAAATATTTTTACGATCTCGCAGGTTGCAGATGATGGAGACATCAGGAACGATTATCTTATCATCATTCTCACGCCATTCATATTGTACACCGTCACCAAAAACACGACACAGGCTGTCTTTAATCTGGCTGCCGATTTTGATAACAAAATTATTGATAACCATAGAGTGTTCAAGATAAGTTTTGCTTAAATCTTCGATTGGTAAGGCATCATTCATACAGCGCTGCACCTCCTTACTTTATTGAGATAATTATAAGGTTTTGCAGGATATTCGTCAAGAACAGGAAAGCAAATGATGAGCAGATCAAGATGTCTTGCAAAACAGATAAAACTTTGTTAAAATAACCAAAATTACAGTTCCGGCAGATGCTTTTCAGATTTTAGTGATGTTATCTTAGCACAAAGCTGTTTCGAAAATAACGGGGAAAAGGAGAAATCATATGAGCATTATAAAAAATGAAATACCAATATTGGAGTTTGATACAGAACAAACGGCAGTGATCAGCCCAGTGCATGAGAACCTGAATCTGATTCTTCCGAAAAAATGTGTATTTGCCTTTCTTGGCGAATACATTGATGAATATGCGGAGAAGACCGGAGCACAGATTGTATCGTATTTTATCAGTGCGACCAAAGAATATCCTGTTTATATAACAACATATAAAGGTGAAAAAATTGTGCTTTGTCAGGCACCGGTGGGTGCGGCAGCTGCCACGCAGATTCTGGACTGGCTGATTGGATATGGGGTGCATGAAATTATTTCTGCAGGCAGTTGTGGAGCGTTGGAGGAGTTCGCAGAAGGAACGTTTCTGATACCGGAGAAAGCTTTGCGTGATGAAGGAACCTCATACCATTATGCTGCGCCTTCGAGATTTATGGAAATTAATAAAAGGGCAAGAAAAGCGATCGAAAAGACGATACTGGAACACGGGATGAAATATCAGGAAGTATTTACCTGGTCAACCGATGGATTTTTTCGTGAAACAAAAGAAAAGGTTGCATACAGGAAGGCAGAGGGATGCTCAGTAGTAGAAATGGAATGTTCAGCACTTGCCGCCTGTGCGGCATTCAGGAATGTGATCTGGGGAATGATATTATATACGGCGGACAGTCTTGCCGAGGTTGATGGATACGATGAGAGAAACTGGGGCGGCAATGCATATGAATATGCACTTACATTATGTATGGATTCTGTACTGGCGGTATAAAGAAAATCAGAGGAAGATATGACTTTGGTAAAAAACAGGGTTTTGTCTATGGAATCTGAGTTCCGCAGATGGTAAACTGGTGATATTAAAAACGGGCAGAAAAAGTTCTGACCTGTTACTTTATATTTGGGGAAAGGAAGAACAGACATGAAAAACAAGGAGAATTTATACGCTTCGATTCCTTATGTAGACAAAAAGGTATCCCGAATTTTTGCAGGAACTGCATTTTCACCGATCCAGGACGGGGCAGATGGAACGGATTTTTTTGAGGCGGCTCTGGCCAATGGAATCAATGCTTTTGATACGGCAAGGGTATATATGGAGGCGGAGCATTCTTTTGGCAACTGGCTGGAAAAGAGTGGCAGACGGGAGGAGGTAGTCATTCTCAGCAAATGCGGCCATCCGGATGCCATGTGGAACAAACGGGTGAATGAAAAAGAGATGCGAAAAGACCTGAAGAAGTCACTGGAAGAGTTGAAAACCGATTATATTGATATCTATATACTTCACAGGGATGATCCGGATATCGATGTGGCGGTAGCTGTGGAGACGTTTAATGCCATGCATGAAGAAGGAAGCATCGGCGCGTTTGGTGCATCGAACTGGATGCATACAAGGATCGAGGAGGCTAATGAATATGCCTACAAACATAACCTGATCCCGTTTTCCGTTTCCAGCCCGAACTTCTGTCTGGCCCGACAGGTGGAAGATCCGTGGGGAGGTGGATGCGTCAACATTTCCGGACCGGAAAATCAAGAGGCCAGAGCATGGTATGAAAAAAATCAGATGCCGGTGATCGCGTATGCATCTTTGGGCAGAGGCTTTTTCTCCGGCAGGATGAAAAGCGAGTATGCGGATCATGCCAGTGACTATCTGGATTCTTTTGCAATGACAGGCTATGCGTGTTCGGATAATTTTGAACGCCTCCGACGCTGTGAAATCATCGCAGAAAAACACGGTGTGACGGTAGCACAGATTGCCATGAACTGGATATTTTCCCATCCGTTGAATATTTTCGCAATCGCGAGTATGTCAAAAGCAGACAGGATGAAAGCGAACCGGGAAGCACTGCTGTTACAACTTTCCGATGAAGAAATCGCGTATCTTGACCTGGAAACACCTGAATTCTGTGGGTAAACGATTCGTATAGTCTTGCGTATCTGATACAGGAAAGCTAAAATAAACGAGATGAGAAAAAAATAAAAGCTATTATCATAGTGTGAGGTGAATACGCAATGAATTATTATGACCTTTCCAACCCGTCCACACCGCCAACCCGTGGATACCGGCTGGGGTTGTGGCGGCTTCGGAGGCAGCGGATCTACCGTAGCCTGGTCGTCCTGGCAGCGATTCTTACCTATATCCTGCTGTATCTGACATTGAAAAGAGACGATTATACGAATGATATGTTAAAAGCCATCGTTCTGCTGTTTTGTTCTGTGGCAGTGTTTCTGGCACTGTTACTGGTTGCACGCAATCGGATCGATGTCGTACGGATGAGAAAACGGGAAGTGCAGGAGCGGCATGATTATAATTATGCCATGTACCGTACCTTATATAAAAAGAAGGAAAAACTTCGCTCCATTACCCTGCTTCAGATGGCAAGGCAGCAGATCGAACTGCACCATCCGCAGATGGCACTGCAGGCACTGGAGCTGGTGAAAAGGGAAAAATTGAATGTAGCGCAGCTTCGCAGTTTTTATTTTTACCAGGCAGCAGCGCTATATCTGGATGCACAGGAGAGCTGGCAGGAAGCGCTGACCAGTTGTTATGCAATCCCACAAAAACCGCAGCAGTTATCACAGGAGGAAATCGAAAGCCTGTTTTTACCAGAGAGCAATCCGGACAAACTGGTGCTTGCTGTGAGTGACTGGGAGGAGCAGAAAGCTTCCTGGCCGGTGGTTACGATGCTGGCTGCGATTCTGATTTTGTATACCGGAGTCTATTACAGTGTCAATGGGTTACTGTCATGGCGGTATCATTACAGAGACTGGGTTGTGTATGTCTCCTTTTTCGTTCTTTTCTTTGGATGGACAGTGCTCACGCTGTACTGGCTGGTCAAACTGTTCCGGCTGATCGGAAAACAGATGGAAAAAGGAAAGGGTGCAAAGACTGTGCAGAAGATCTTTTTGGTGATTCTCTGGATCTGTCTCTTTTTGGGAAATAGCCTGATGCAGGTGGCTCAGATTTTTGGAAGTGATGCGGAGGTAGAGGTACAGCCGAATGGTGTGATCGAGATGAAGCATGAAAACTGGCTGGATCCGCCGGAGTATTATTATAACAAAGCTACCGGACTGTTTTTCCGCCGAACGCTGACACTGGATGAGATTATCGAATATGGAATCTCCGAGGAAACACTGGAAGACGATTCGACAGAACAGATATCCGATGGGGAAATACAGAATGATAGCGGAACCGAAGAAGATCAGACGACCGGAGAGAATACGACAGATACAAATATAGATGGAACCACAGAGAGCGGAGCAGATACCAAAACAGAAGATCCGCTGATGTCTCAGGCGCGGGCAGTCTATACATACATGAAAGAACATGGTGAGATAGCAGATGACGGAGATGTCTCCCAGGTGACTGCAAGTTGTAATGCAAAAGGAAACTTTTATGCCATTTTTGAAAGCGGTGAAGAGAATGGCAACAGCTGGGACAATCGCCTGGTCTATGACCGGACATCAAAGAATGGAGAATGCGAGTTGTTTGTCTATGAGAGGGTGGAAACAGGAAAAGATACCCAGCTGCTCGGATTCTATGCAGTGAATAAGACAACCGGGGAAGTAATCTCAGGGGAAAAAACATCCTGGAGTGAGGTGGGAAGCGAAGCCTACCGGGAAGCTACCGGAGAATAAAAATAACAAAAAAAGATACGATATCATATCATTGGTTTTCTTACGATATGATATCGTATCTTTTTTGCTTTACAGGAAATTGCTTTCCTGTAAAGCAAAAAACGCTCCGCGAGGATGCGCACTGCGCGTATAAGGTAGATGTCGCAAGCGACCGCCGCAGGCGCGAGAATGTGCCAAGGCACATTCTTTATATATTGCGGTCAGCAAAAGTGCTGATCTGCTTCCCTTTATTTCAGCAGATTGTCATCTGTGAAGTAGTCGATGCGCATGGAGTGACGAACATCGTCCAATGTTTTGGCGGCGGTTTCTCTGGCTGCGGCGCTGCCTTTTTTCAGGATGTCGTATACGTCCGGCAGGTTTTTCTCCCACATTTTACGGCGGTTACGGATCGGCTCAAGTTCGGACTGAATAACGTTATTCAGGAATTTCTTTACTTTTACATCGCCCAGGCCACCGCGCTGATAGTGGGCTTTCAGTTCATCCAGGTTGTTGTAGTCCGGCAGGAATTCTTCAAAGTGTTCCGGGCGACAGAATGCGTCCAGATAGATGAATACCGGGTTGCCTTCCACTTTTCCGGGATCCTGCACACGGATGTGGTTCGGATCAGTGAACATGGACATGATCTTTGTTCTGATATCTTCCGATTCGTCGGACAGGTAGATGCAGTTGCCAAGGGATTTGCTCATTTTTGCCTTACCGTCGATACCCGGCAGACGCAGGCAGGCCTGGTTGCTTGGCAGGACGATCTTTGGCTCAGTCAGGGTCTCGCCATATACGCTGTTGAACTTGTGTACGATTTCTTTACACTGTTCGATCATCGGCATCTGGTCTTCACCTACCGGTACACTTGTGGCACGGAAAGCGGTGATGTCAGCGGCCTGGCTGATCGGATAACAGAAGAATCCAACCGGGATGCTGGCTTCGAAGTTTCTCATCTGGATCTCAGCTTTTACAGTAGGGTTACGCTGTACACGGGATACGGTAACCAGATTCATATAGTAGAAAGTCAGCTCAGTCAGTTCCGGGATCATGGACTGGATGAAAATCGTGGATTTCTCCGGATCCAGACCACAGGCAAGATAATCGAGTGCTACCTGCATGATGTTCTGACGAACTTTCTCCGGGTGTTCTGCGTTATCGGTCAATGCCTGCGCATCGGCGATCATAATATAGATTTCGTCATAGTTGCCGGAGTTCTGTAATTTTACTCTTTCTTTCAGGGATCCGACATAATGACCCACATGAAGACGACCGGTTGGACGGTCGCCGGTTAAAATAATTTGCTTCATAAAAACTCTCCTTTGTGCTCTGTAAATAATGTGTAACTGCAGTATGCGTCTGACAGAGCAATATAAATTAATTATAAAGCCCGAGTAAGGGACTGTCAACAACGCAAAAGGGAAAATCGGGCGCGCCGGGAACAGAATTTTCCGAAATTTAGCAATTTAAAGTGGAAAAACATTAAATCGTATTGTGATAACTAAAAACACCTGTTATAATAACGAAAAGATGTTAAAGTCTTGAACTTGAATAAGGAAGGTAAGAAGAATGAATCAGTTGGAAATATTAAGAGAAAGTCTTGGACAGTGCGATGAAATTATTCTGGATGCACTGCTTATGCGTAACCGTATTGTAGAAGATATCATGGCATATAAAGAGGCAAATGGTATCCCGATCCTGCAGCCGGAACAGGAAGCAAAACAGAAAGAATGGCTGGAGCGCCGGATGGCAGACAGACGCCATAAAGCAGAAGTGGAAGATGTCTTTGGAAGCATTACCCAGAACAGTAAAAGAATTCAGGCAAGAAAACTGTTCAACTATAATATCGTCCTGATCGGCTTCATGGGAGCAGGTAAGAGTACGATTTCTGAATTTTTGAAAACCGCATTTGCGATGGATGTGATCGAGATGGATCAGATCATCGCCGAGAGAGAAGGCATGAGTATCTCCGATATCTTCGAAGTGTATGGCGAACAGTATTTCCGCGATCTGGAGACTAACCTGCTGATCGAGATGCAGTCGAGAACCAATGTGGTTATCTCCTGTGGTGGCGGTACTCCGATGAGAGAGTGCAATGTTGTGGAGATGAAGAAAAATGGTCGTGTCGTATTACTGACCGCAAAACCGGAGACGATTCTGGATCGTGTCAAAGACAGCCATGACCGTCCACTGATCGAAAACAACAAGACGGTATCATTTATTGCGGAACTGATGGAAAAACGTAGAGAAAAATACGAGGCAGCTGCCGATATCGTCATCGAGACCGATGAAAAAGATGAGCTGCAGATCTGCGAAGAACTGATCCACAGACTGCGTCAGATGGATAACAAATAATTTATGAAAAGCACATAAAAAGCTGCAGAAGCAATGGAAAAACATTGTTTCTGCAGCTTTTTTAGTTACGCGAGCAAAGAGCCAAAGTTCGTGTTCCAATGATAACAGATACCGGGCAGGATCAGATCGTCCGGTAATCAAGTTCCCCTCGTGTCTGGTCAATGACAAACTGTTTGAAGATATCCACCACCGGCGGATGATAGGCATCTTTTAAGATTCCGTGTATCGCCTGTCTGCAGGAAAACCGTTATGTTGTCTGACAAACCCGTTCCTGGGTCAGGATGCAGAACCGTTAAAACAGGCAGAAACACCGAAGAATATCATGTAATCGGTGGCGATGTTGCCGGTCTGTGTGCAGCCTTTGTCGCGAAAGAAAGAGGCCATGAGGTTACTTTATACGAAGCAGGCGAAAAGCTTGGCGGAAATATGCGACTGGCTGCTTACCCGCCGGGAAAAGGTGATATCACAAACATGATCCGCAGCTACATTCATCGTTGCCAAAAAGATGGAGTTGAGATAAAATTGAACCACGAGGTGACAGCAGACTTCATCAAAGAGGAAAACCCGGACAGCGTGATTCTTGCAACAGGCTCCCGGACACTGGTACTGCCGATCGAAGGCATCGATCATCCGTCCATTATTTACGGATCAGATCTGCTGGAAGGAAAACGTGCAGCAGGTAAGAAAGTACTGGTAGTCGGCGGCGGAATGGTTGGCTGTGAGACAGCAGCCTTCCTTGGCGAACAGAACCACGAGGTAACAGTTATTGAATTCAGAGATATCGTAGGTGCAGATGTGATCCACGAGCACAGAGTATATCTGATGAAAGATTTCGAAGAATATGGTATCGGTCAGATTACCGGAGCAAAAGTATGCAGATTCTTCGAAGACGGCGTAGAGTATGAGACAGCAGACGGCGAACATCACGAGGCCGGAGGCTACGATTCCGTTGTACTTTCCATGGGTTACAGAAATTATAATCCTCTTGAAGAACAGGTGAAAGCTATCGTACCGGATACCTATGTAATCGGTGATGCAATCCGTGCAAGACGTGCACTGGATGCAACGAAAGAAGCCTACGATGTGGCATCTCAGATTTAGACCCAAAACAGGAGGAAAAGAAGATGGAACAGAGAATCAAAGGAACAACAGGATTATTGGCACTGATTGGAAGCCCGGTAGGACATTCAGGATCCCCGGATATGTACAATTTCTGCTTCCGCTATCATAATCTGGATTATTGCTACATGGCTTTTGATATCAAAGAAGATCAGGTACCGGCAGCGCTGGATGCCATGCGTCTGTTTAACATGAGAGGATGCAACGTAACCATGCCGTGCAAAACCGCAGCAGCACAGAACATGGACGAATTATCCGATGCAGCAAGAATCATCGGTGCAGTCAATACAATCGTCAACGAAAACGGAAAACTGGTCGGTCATATGACAGACGGAATCGGATTCGTTGGAAACCTGAGAGACCACGGTGTAGATGTAAAAGGAAAGAAAATGGTAGTATTAGGTGCAGGTGGAGCTGCAACAGCGATCCAGGTGCAGTGTGCACTGGACGGAGCAGCATCTATTTCCATCTTTAACCCGAACGATCCTTTCCTGGATCGCGCAAAGAATACAGCTGCAAAGCTGAAAAAAGAAGTACCGGATTGCGATGTTCAGGTATTCTGTATCGAAGATCAGGACAAACTGAAAGAAGAGATCGCAAAAGCAGATATTCTGGTAAACGGAACAATGGCAGGGATGAAACCTCATGAAGATGTTTCCCTGATCACGGACAAATCCGTATTCCGTCCGGATCTGGTAGTATGCGATGTTGTATACAATCCGGAAGAAACAAAACTCCTCCGGGAAGCAAGAGAAGCCGGCTGTGCAAAGACCATCGGCGGAAAGGGCATGCTTCTGTGGCAGGGAGTTGCAGCCTACAAATTATATACCGGCCTGGATATGCCAGTAGAGGAATATAAAAAGTTCCAGGCGGAAAACGCAAAATAAAATGATGTAAAAAATGAAACAGAACAGCAAGAAGAATTATGTGATAACATCTCTCGCATTGTATTTCACGTATTTTATTCATGGAATAGGAGCGTCTATTTTAGGACAGTACAAACCACAGTTTGCAAAAGTGTGGGGCGCGACAGTGGGAAGTTAAGCGGATTGATCGGTGTGATCTGCTATGTGATCTTTTTCTTCGGAATTGCATTTTCTCCGTCGATGGGAATCGGCTATGCATTCGCCATTGTGGGCGGAATCGCCAATTCCTTCCTGGACACCTGTGTAAGTCCGACCTGTATGGAGATTTATGTCAATAATCCTTCGATTGCGAATCTGTTTACAAAATTTTCCATGTGTATCAGTCAGTTTCTGCTGCCGTTCTTTATCGGAATGGTAGCGGCAGCAAATATGTCCTACCGCACCATTTTTCTGGTGGCAGGAATTGCGATCCTGATAGATGGAGTTCTGATCCTGTTACTTCCGTTCCCGGTAAGAGAAAAGAAGAGCGGTGAAAAACAGGAGAAGAGTAAAGTGAAACTGACAAAAGTTTCTCTGGCAGCTGTGCTGATCGGATTTACCAGTTCTTCCACCTTTATGCTGTGGCTGAACTGTAACCAGGACAGAAAGAAATTGAGAGCACAGAAGAGTAAAGCAAAATACAGAATAATATAAAAAGAAGATACAGAATATAAGAGAAGACCTGCGGTAAGGGGAAATTACTGCAGGTCTTCTCTTTTTATCTTATACAAAAGGGTTATGAAGTAAGTTGGAATTTGAAATTATGTTTTTAAAGCTTTATTATTTTCTGTATTACAGACTTTTGTGAATGATGTCCAGAACCTGTTTCAATTCATGGACACCGATCTGTCCAGGTGCAGAAGCTTTGGAAGCGGCACCGAAGGTCAGTGCGGAACCAAAGGTCTCACCGGTCAGACGGCTTACAACACCCGTTCCGGCCATAGACATGGTGATGATCGGGCGGTCTGCGTACTGTTCTGACATTTCCAGAGTGGCTTCTAAAAGTGTCAGAACATCTTTTTTGCAGGTCGGCATCAGAGCAATCTTAGGAATGTCTGCGCCGAGGGTCTGCATTTTCCTGAGACGGCGAACAATCTCGTCTTTTTCAGGGGTTTTTGCAAAGTCATGGTTGGAAGCGATGACTTTTACGCCATTTGCATGGGCATGAGAAATGATGGAGGTTACAATCTCATCCCCGGTAAATGCTTCCACATCCACCAGATCCACATAGCCGCTTTCCGCTACGGCTTTGTTTAACTGTGCATACTGTCCCGGAGAGATTTCTTTTTCTCCGCCTTCCTTGGAGGTTCGGAAAGTGAAGAGTACAGGAATCTCGCCCAGAGCTTCATTCAGCTGCTTAGCGGTGGTCAGAACTTCCTCGGTATCGAAGACGTCATCGTACCAGTCCACACGCCACTCTGCAACATCTACAGGCAGTGCGGAGAAGGTAGAGGCTTCTTTGAGGATTTCCTCGCGGGTTTTACCAACGATCGGAACACAGATCTTCGGTCTGCCTTCGCCGATGGTAATGTTTCTTACTTTTACAGTATTCATAGTGTTTTCCTTTCCTGAAAAACGTTTTACATTTTAGTCGTATTTGATGTTCAGAACTTCTTTCATGTGTTCGATAGGCATCGGTTCGCCGGTCCACAACTCGAAAGCAGCAGATCCCTGGAACAGCATCATGCCCAGACCGTTCATGGTCTTGCATCCAACTTCTTTTGCCATGGAACGCATCTTTGTCTCCAGTGGAGAATAAGGAACATCGACAACGATCAGTTCCGGACGGAAGTAAGATTTGTCCGGTACTACGGACTGTCCTTCCAGCGGTTTCATACCAACACCGGTAGCGTTGACAAACAGGTAGCTGTCATCCATCTCTTCTTTCAGTTTGTCAAGATCTGCCAGATCGTAGAGTACTGCGTGAGAAGAAGTCCGGGTGTTGATCTTTTCTACGGTAGATACTGCACGGTCCCAGAATTCGTCTTTGCGGTTGAAGATTACGATTTCTGAAACTCCGTCCAGTGCCGCCTGGATCTCAATAGCTGTAGCAGCACCGCCGGCACCTACGATGGTCATCTTTTTGCCGATCACATCGATGTTGTTGTCTTTCAGAGACTGCATAAAACCGATACCGTCTGTGATATGACCGGTCAGATGACCGTTATCATTGACGATGGTGTTTACAGCACCGCAAAGTTCGGCTGCCGGTGACAGTTCGTCAAGATACTGTCCTACCAGTGTTTTGTTTGGCATGGATACGTTGGATCCTCTCATTTTAAGAGTACGGATGGCCTTTACTGCGTCTTCAATCTCGTCGGCACCAACTTCGAATGCCAGATATGCATAGTCATATCCCAGTTTTGCAAATGCTTCGTTCTGCATTGCCGGTGAGCTGGTGTACACCGTGAGCTTTCATCTGACATTTCATATCGTTTTTGGTTACCGGATCCAGATCACGGCCAATCTGATCCATCATTTCAACGATAGAGATATCTGCTTTACGTGTTGCAAAGAATTCCACAACATCCAGACCTACGGCACCGCCACCGATAACAGCTATCTTTTTGCCTTCCAGATCCTGCGGAAATCGTTGATATGACTGATCATACCTAAGATAGAATAAACATTTCCGCCTTCTTTGTCAATATTATCCATCAGACCATTGATCGGAGGAAGCAGAGGGCCGGAGCCGGTAGCATTAACGATCAGGTTCGGATGGAACTTGCGGATGTTTTCAGGTGTTGCCTGTGTTCCGGTAAAGATATACAGATTATCCAGAGCAGCGGCACGATGTTCCAGGAGATACATTTTCGGATATCACATTCGTGACCGGTTGCAACTTTATTTACCCATTCCGGATCTGCGATCAGTCCACGACCCATACCGATCAGATCTGCATCACCGTCAGCCAGGAGCTTTTCAGCCACTTCCGGATCACGGATATTTCCCATGGAGATACATGGTTTGCCGAATCTTTCTTTGACAGCTCTTGGCATGTAGGAACGCCATCCGTCTTCCAGTGTGTTTCCACCTTCTACCATCTCATCTGCACTCAGACGCAGCATGATCGGAGAGAAAGGTCCTACCTGTTTTCTGACTTCTTCGATGACCATACGGCAGAAACGTGTTCTGTTTTCTACAGAACCACCGAATTCGTCAGTACGTTTGTTAGTGGTAGGAGAGAGAAACTGGCTGATCAGATAAGAGTGTCCTGCATGAATCTCTACAGCGTCAAAATCTGCGATCTGCGCACGTTTTGCCCCATTTGATACCGGATTGTTCCGTACTTCGTACTCTCCCAATCCTCAAAAACATTCGTAATCCGCGCATTTTTCTTCAAAAAATGGCTACTTACTCATGTTTCTGGCAAGTCTTAAGGTCAGAAATCTTCCTGCAAGCAAGCCTGCGCCAGACTTCCGACTTTTTGACGTTTAGGTATCATGTATGTGTTAATTGTATAACAAAAGCATAACAAGTACTAATTCGTATTATTTGCGGTATGATTAAAAAATCTATCGGTTATTCTAAATTTTATTAAAATAAGAAAAAACGACTGTAATACGGATTCACATTGCATATCGGGCGGTGGAATGGTAAGATAAAACATATGTTTGAAAAAAGGAGAGGGATAGCATGAAAGAAGAACTGACGATCCGGGTGGCAAAGCCGGAAGACGCAAAAGGACTTCTGGAGATCTACGCGCCTTATGTGGAGAAAACAGCGATCACATTCGAATATGGAGTACCATCGGAGAAAGAGTTTGCCGGACGGATCCGCCATATTCTGACGAAATACCCATATCTGGTACTGGAAGAAAACGGGGAGCTGTTGGGGTATGTGTATGCAGGGACATTCAATGAACGGTCTGCTTACGACTGGGCGGTAGAGACGACGATCTATATCCGGGAAGATCAGAAAAAGAGAGGACTTGGAAAGAAGATGTATGCGGCGCTGGAACAGGTGTTGAAAAAGCAGAACATCACAAATCTGAATGCCTGCATCGGTGTGCCGGAAGTGCCGGATGAACATCTTGACCGCAACAGCATGGATTTTCATCATCATCTGGGATACCGGCTGGTGGGAGAATTTTATCAGTGCGGGTATAAGTTTGATACCTGGTATAACATGGTGTGGATGGAGAAAATAATCGGCGAACATCAGAAAAAACAGCCGGCGATGATCACGTTTCCGGAACTTTTAAAGAAAGATCCGACACCATGGGAAGCATAAAATCAGAGAAATAGTGGATGAAGCACAAAAAGAAAAATATGATGTAAGGAGAATTATATTACATGGAAGGAAATTTGACGAAGGGGCCTATTCTGAAGACGCTGACCAAACTGGCGATACCGATCATGGCGTCTTCCTTTCTGGGAACTTTATACAACATTACCGATATGGCATGGATCGGACTGCTCGGCTCAAAAGCAGTGGCTGGTATCGGTGTCGGAGGCATGTTCACCTGGCTGTCTCAGGGATTTGCATCTATGGCAAGGATGGGCGGACAGGTGCAGGTGGGGCAGTGTGTCGGAAGAGGAGATAAGGAAAAGGCTCATGGGTATGCCCAGGCGGCGGTTCAGCTGGCAACGGTGATGGGGCTGGTGTATGCACTGGTTGTACTTATTTTTACAAAGCAGATGATCGGATTTTTTAAACTGGAGGATCCGGAGGCGTATGCGGCGGCATTTGTCTACACAGAGATTGCCTGCGGACTGATCGTCTTTTCATTTTTGTCGGTGACACTGACCGGTATCTATACGGCGCAGGGAGATTCGAAAACACCGTTTTATGCGAACCTGATCGGTCTGGCGATGAATATGATCCTGGATCCGCTTCTGATTCTCGGACCGGGACCGCTTCCGAAACTGGGTGCGGCAGGAGGAGCCATTGCAACGGTAACGGCGCAGTTTATCGTTATGAGTATCATGATTCTTGGAATCGTGAAACAGAAGAAAGAAAATGTATTAAAAGGTATTACCCTGTTCGCAAAAATTCCGGCAGAATATCTGAACGGGATCTGCAAAATCGGAATTCCTACTGCGATACAGGGAATGGCATACTGCGTGATATCGATGGTAATCACCCGCATGGTATCTGCTTTTGGGGCAGAAGCCATCGCCACACAGCGTGTGGGAGGACAGATTGAATCCATATCCTGGAATACGGCAGACGGATTCGCCACCGCGTTAAATGCGTTTATCGCGCAGAACTATGGTGCGGGAGAGATGGGGCGTGTAAAGAAAGGATATCGGGCATCTCAGTGGACAGTCGGAATCTGGGGGATTTTCATTACGCTGTTGTTTGTGTGTGTTCCGCGTCCGATCGCAAATATTTTCTTCCATGAGCCGAAAGCGATTGCCACAGCGGTTGATTATCTGATCATCGTTGGATTCAGCGAAGCCTTTTTATGTATCGAGACAACGACAGTAGGAGCGCTTTCCGGACTGGGAAGGACACATCTATGCAGTGTGATCAGCATAATCTTTACCAGTGCCCGGATACCGCTGGCGATCATTCTTGGAGGGACTTCGCTGGGACTGAACGGTATCTGGTGGGCACTGTCATCGACTTCCATTGTTAAAGGTGTGCTGTTTGTGATTGTGTTCCAATGGGTAATCCGCACAAAAAAACAGGTGGCTGCCTGACGGAAAAACAGATACAGAATGTCAGAACGGAATCGGCAGAGACTTGGGGTCTTCGGTATTCCGGTAGGCAGAAGGGGTACAGCCTTTGCAACGTCTGAACTGACGGATAAAATAACTCATATTTTCGAAACCGGCGTTTAAAGCAATCTCAGTGATGGGAAGCCGGGTGGAGAGCAGCTGGGAGGCCGCCTGGTTGACCCGGTATTCATTCAGGTAGGAGAACGGTGTTTTTCCTGCCTTTTCTTTAAAAAAACGGCAGAAATAATTCCGGTTCATATGAATTGTGCCGGCAAGGTCTTCCAGAGATATTTTTTCTCCGTAGTGAGATTCAATATAAGAAAATACAGCTTTTAACGGATTCACATCACCGGAAGTTTCTCCTGCCTGTGTACCGGGGATAAAGGACTGGCTGGCAAACAGCAGTTCCAGAATCTGCAACAGCGTGATCTTGATCGAGAGAGCGGCAGTCAGCGAGGTATCGCAGTTTCGGTACTCGTCGGCTGCTTTTTTTATGAGTGCAGCAATCTGAGCAGTGAGTTCCGGAGCAAGTGCTTCACTATCGGGAAACAGATATTTTCCGGTGCAAAGAGGTACCAGATAAGAGGTCTGGCAGGAATCTGTCTGAAGAAAATTCAGCATATCCAACCGGAAAACCAGCGCATAATGGTGGGAAAACGGACTGTTTCCAAACAGTCCGTGCAGTGTGCCGGGATTAATAAAATAAATATGTCCTTCCTGGAGCAGCCGGGTACGGTTCTGGGTACGAAGTACAAGACTTCCTTTGGTAACATATATAAATTCCACTTCCTCATGCCAGTGATATGGCACAAAGTATTGCCCGTAAGGATCTTCCTGAGAGTATGCCTGAAACGGAAGACCGAGAGAACCATGAGAGTGACTTTCGTGATAAGATAAGCTATTCATGTAAATACAGTCCTTTAATTAAAATATAATCGAGTAATTATCTCAAAATGCTATGTTTATATTCTAAAGATAACACATGATTTTCAAAAAAGAAAGAGATGACGCATGGATCACAGGGATATCGTGGATTATTCGTTACTGTTCATTGGTAATATCCCACGAAGCGTGTTACCGGAATCGGAGTGAACAGTAACGATTGCTCTGTTTTGTGTATTTCTTATGAAAAATGGAAGAAACACACAGAAAGATATTACATAGGTGTCAAAAACAGAGCAACAGAAAGTGAATATAGTATAAAAAAATAGCAATATATTACAAGAAATGTGAAATGAAATATAGTATCCTGAATATATATGAAAACGAGTCTGAAAATACAGAAAATTTTCGGAAGAAAGAAAAGAGGACAAACATATGAGCAAAGCATGGTGGAAAAGTAGTGTTATTTATCAGATTTATCCAAGAAGTTTTGCAGATAGCAACGGAGACGGTATCGGTGATCTGAATGGTATTACCGCACATCTGGATTATCTGAAAGAACTGGGAGTTGATGTGATCTGGCTGTCACCAATCTATAAATCCCCGAACGATGACAATGGATATGATATCTCCGATTATCAGGATATCATGACCGATTTCGGAACAATGGAAGACTTTGACCGGATGATCGCTGAGATGCACAAACGAGGCATCAAACTGGTGATGGATCTGGTAGTAAACCACAGCTCCGATGAGCACAGATGGTTCCTGGAAAGCAAAAAATCAAAAGACAATCCGTATCGTGATTATTATATCTGGAAAGATCCGAAAGACGGCAAAGAGCCTAATAACTGGGGAGCATGCTTCGGAGGTTCTGTCTGGGAGTTTGACGAAGAAACAGGAATGTATTATCTGCATTGCTTCTCAAAAAAACAGCCGGATCTGAACTGGGAGAACCCGGTAGTACGTGACGAAGTATTTAACATGATGACCTGGTGGTGTGAAAAAGGTGTAGATGGTTTCCGTATGGACGTTATCAGCATGATCTCCAAAGATCCTGCATATCCGGACGGAGAGATCCGTGATGGACTGCACGGCGATATGTCACCATATGTATGCAACGGACCTCATGTACATGAATATCTGCAGGAAATGAACCAGCGTGTACTTTCCAAATTTGATCTGATCACTGTTGGTGAAACACCAGGTGTTACAACAGAGGAAGCAAAGAAATATGCAAATCTGGATGGAAGCGAACTGAACATGGTATTCCAGTTTGAACACATGGGAACAACAGAAGGAAAATACGGCAAATGGACCACTAAGAAACCGGAAATGAAAAAAGTCCGTGCTGTCATGAATAAATGGCAGAATGACCTGGAAGGAAAAGCATGGAACAGTCTATACTGGGATAACCACGATCAGCCGCGTGCCGTATCCAGATTCGGTGATGACAGCCCGATGTACCGTGAGGTATCCGCAAAGATGATCGCAACCTGCCTGCATATGCTGAAAGGTTCTCCGTATATCTATCAGGGCGAAGAAATTGGCATGACTAATGCATATTTCAAATCCATCGATGATTACAAAGATATCGAAGCTATCAACGCATACAAAGAGTATACCGAGAGCGGTCTGATGACAGAAGAAGAGATGCTGAACTGTCTGAAGATGGTCAGCCGTGATAACGCCAGAACTCCGATGCAGTGGGATGACAGCGCAAATGCCGGATTTACCACAGGAACGCCATGGATCAGTGTGAACAAAAACTATACACAGATCAACGCAAAGGCTGCCCTGGAAGACAAAGACAGTGTATTCTACTACTATCAGAAACTGATCCGGCTGCGTCATGAGAATGAGATTATCGTAGAGGGTGTATTCCACGGACTGCTGGAAGACAACGATGATATCTATGCATACGAGAGAATACTGGGCGATGAGAAACTGGTGGTAGCTTGTAACTTTACAAACAAAGAAGTACCTTGCGATCTGTTCGAAGGAAAAGAAGGCGAAGAACTGATCACTAACTACAAAAACCATGTAGCAGGTGTTCTGCAGCCATATGAAACAAGAGTAATTCTCTACAAATAATAATAAAAAACAAGAAAATATACCGCTGATCCGAAAGGAATATGTATAATAATTTCGAAAAAGTGAAAAATCAGGAATGGGGTGTCGAGCGAAACTGTCGTTCGACACCCCATTTTTGACAAAATAAGCACTTCCTGTTCCATATAATAATACTTGTTTTCCAGTAAGTATTCCAGATGGAACAGGGGGTGCTTTTTGTCTTACACAATCTATCCGGATGAACTGTTTGTTACCAATCTGGTGATGGATTATTATTTACTCCGACTGGTAAAAAAACTGTGTGGAGGAAGGGCAGGAGTATTGGCTTCTCTTGGAGGAGCTGCTTTTGGAGCTTTGAGTTACTGTATGCTGATTCTTTTACCCGTCAGCTTTCCGGCGAATACATTACTGGCATATGTGGCAATCAACACAATCATGGTGAGGTTTGGATGTGGACTGCGGACACCAGGAAGGCTCTGTGGTGGAATCGCCGGTCTGTACATAGCAGGATTCCTCATGGGAGGTATGCTGGAAGTCCTGAAACGATTCCTGGGATTTGCCGGGACAAAAGACGTATTGCTGGCGGGAACCGTCTGTTACCTTGTGTATGCTGCTGTTCTTCCACGATACCGGGAATGGAGAAAAAAAAGCAGGATCCGCTGCCGGGTAAGACTGCAGATGGAAGGGCAGATTACAGAGGTAAATGCCTTTTTTGATACAGGGAACAGCCTGTATGATCCGATCGCACAAAAACCGGTAAGTATCATTCAAAAAGGAACTCTGGAAAAGCTTTGTGATGCAGATACAATGGAAAAATTACAGGAATTTCAGAGGGGAAAGGCAGAAAAAGAAGCGGCTTTGTCGTTTCGGCGTATGCATCCACATTTTCTGGTTTATTCCAGTCTTGGCTGTTCTTGCGGGCTGCTGGTAGCAGTCACGCTGGATGCCATGTACCTGGAAAATGAAAACGTACAGAAAGTGATCCACGCTCCGGTGGTCGCTTTTTCGGGGGAAGACAGTTCTGCTTTCGGGGACTGTCAGATGATCTTACATCCAAATCTGATAGACAGTTAGGAGGAAATTCTATGATGCAGGCAGTATTACCCAGTCATTTTCGTATGCGTATGTTACCGGGTTTTTCCCGCATGCTGTGGAGAAAACCCGGAGAGGTGTATTATATCGGTGGAGCAGACGTACTGCCCAATCCGTTATCTCCTCAGCAGGAATCCGCAGTGATAGAGAGTCTGACAAAAGAGGACAGCCAGCAGGCGAGGGCAAGTCTGATCGAACACAATCTGCGCCTTGTGGTATACATCGCACAGAAGTTTGATAACACCGGTGTTGGAATGGAAGATCTGATATCTATTGGAACGATTGGACTGATCAAGGCAATCAATACCTTCAATCCGGAAAAGAAGATTAAACTTGCAACGTATGCGTCCCGCTGTATCGAAAACGAAATCCTGATGTATCTGAGAAGAAACAGCAGAACCCGCATGGAAGTCTCCATCGATGAACCGTTGAATGTGGACTGGGACGGGAATGAGCTGCTGCTTTCTGATATCCTCGGAACAGACGAAGATGTGATCTACAGGGATCTGGAGCACGAGGTGGAGTGTAAGCTTCTGGTAAAAGCTATTAACAAGCTAAATGCCAGAGAAAAGATGATCATCTGTCTTCGCTTCGGGCTGAATCAGCCGGATGGAAAAGAAAAAACGCAAAAAGAAGTGGCAGATCTTCTCGGAATATCTCAATCCTACATCTCCAGACTGGAAAAAAGGATCATGGTGCGGTTAAAAAAAGAAATTGTCCGCTATGAATAAACAGTTAAACGTAACTGTTCAGTACCTTCACAGTTACGAGCCAAAATGCATTTAAACGATAAAAACACGCTTTGCGAGTTTTTATCGTTATCGCGGCACTCCTCAAGGTTCCGTGCAAGCACGGACTTTGACTTGTTGCTCGCGTAAATCACCTTCGGTGATGGCATTTTGGCTTGTATGTCTCGGGATTTTGACATATTCATGTCAAAACACCTCGCGGGACAGTGGCTATTGAATAGTTACAGTTAAACTATGTTTATTGCTTGAAAGAAATGTCTGAAAACAGTATAATATAGAAAAACAAAAGCGAAAGTGAGGAGTTGCACCATGCATTGTGTGAAAAAAGTAACAGATGATTTATACTGGATCGGCGGTAGTGACCGCAGACTGGCTTTATTTGAAAATGTATACCCGATTTCAAGAGGAGTTTCTTATAACTCTTATGTCCTGCTGGACGAAAAAACGGTTCTGTTAGATACCGTGGACGCATCCATCAGCGGATTGTTTTTTGAAAATCTGGAATATGTACTGAACGGAAGGACACTGGATTACCTGATCGTCAACCATATGGAACCGGATCACTGCGCGGTCATCGGAGATGTGGTGAGAAGATATCCGGATGTAAAACTGGTATGTAATGCGAAAACAGTTCCTATGTTAAAACAGTTCTTTAATTTCCCGGTGGAAGACCGTACTGTGATTGTAAAAGAAATGGACACCCTGTGTACCGGAAAACATACCTTTGCCTTCGTGATGGCACCGATGGTGCACTGGCCGGAAGCTATGGTTTCCTATGATACTGTCGATAAGATCCTGTTTTCCGCAGATGGATTCGGAACGTTCGGAGCAATCAATGGAAACCTGTTTGCGGATGAAGTGAATTTTGAAAGAGACTGGCTGGATGATGCCAGAAGATATTTTATTAATATCGTAGGAAAATATGGCGTTCAGGTACAGAATCTTCTGAAAAAAGCAGCTACCCTGGAGATTAAAATGATCTGTCCTCTCCACGGACCGGTCTGGAGAGAGAATCTCGGATGGTTTATTGAAAAATACGATACCTGGAGCAGCTACAAACCGGAGGATCAGGCAGTTATGATCGCTTATGCATCCATCTATGGCAATACGGAAAATGCCGCTGAGATCCTGGCATCAAAACTGGCAGATAAAGGTGTAAAGAATATCGCCATGTACGATGTATCTGTGACAGATCCTTCGGTGATCGTATCTGAATCTTTCCGCTGCAGCCATCTGGTATTTGCCGCACCGAGCTATAACGGCGGTATCTTTACCAAGATGGAGACTGTACTGTCTGAATTGAAAGCACACAGTTTGCAGAACCGTACTGTAGCCATCATGGAAAACGGGACCTGGGCACCGGTTGCCGGAAGACAGATGCGGGAAATCTTTGCCGGTATGAAAAATATTGAACTCTTAGAGGAAAGTGTAACGATCCGTTCTGCGGTAAAAGAAGCACAGGAAGCATCTCTGGAAGCACTGGCTGAAAAAATCGCTTCTTCCTTACAATAAAAGGCAGGACAAAAAAGTCAAAATAATATACTTTTTTGTCAGTTTAATAGAGGAATTCTCCAAATTTTTATAGTATATTTATTTTAAACTATAATTATTCAGTATTCTCACAGTTACAAAATAAAAAATTAAAGGAGGTTTTTACAAACATGGGAATGGAAGAGTATAAGCTGGAAGCACATCCGGTAAGCAAAAAAGAAGCGATTATTCAGGGAGACTGTTATCGAATCACGATGCTGACATCTGCACTGGTACGTCTGGAATACAACAGCGAAGGTGTATTCGAGGACCGTGCAACACAGTCCGTACTGAACCGTGATTTCCCGGTACCGGAATTCAAGGTCGTTGAGGATGAAGAAGAGCTGGTTATTTATACAGATTCTCTGGAGATTCATTACAACAGAAAACCATTTGCAGCAAACGGTCTGTCTATCAAAGTCGTAGGCGGCGGTAGCGGCTGGGGAAGAAACTGGAATTACGGAGATGAACCGAGTGATCTTCTTGGAACAGCCCGTACACTGGACGGATGCGACGGTGCTATGAAACTGAGTGATGATGCTTATTTGAAGGGTGACACACCGATGAACGAAAAATACAGCGGTAAAGTTAAAATGGAGCATGGTATCATCTCAAGAAAAGGCTTTGCTGTTGTGGATGACAGTCATTCGATGGCACTGACAGAAGACGGATGGGTAAGTCCGAGACAGGGAGATGGCGAGGATCTGTATTTCTTCGGATATGGACATCGTTATCTGGAAAGTCTGAAAGATTTCTATTATCTGTGTGGAAAACAGCCGCTGCTGCCAAGATATGCATTTGGTAACTGGTGGAGCCGTTATCATCGTTACACAGAGGAGGAATATAAAGAACTGGTAGAACGTTTTGAAGACGAAAAACTGCCGTTCTCTGTAGCTGTTGTTGATATGGACTGGCATATTGTTGATGATGTAGATCCGAAATACGGAAGCGGCTGGACAGGATATACCTGGAACAAAAACTTCTTCCCCGATCCAAAAGGATTTATGTCCTGGCTGCATGAGCACAATATGAAGATTACACTGAATGTGCATCCGGCTGACGGAATCCGTGCATATGAGGAACTGTATCCGCGCGTGGCAGAAAAGATGGGAATCGATCCTGAAAGTGAGATTGCAGTACAGTTTGATCCTGCAGATCCACATTTCATGGAAGTGTACCTGAAAGATCTGCATCATCCGCTGGAAGAAGAAGGCGTGGATTTCTGGTGGCTTGACTGGCAGCAGGGAACTGTTACCAAAGTGCCGGGACTGGATCCGCTGTGGATGCTGAACCATTATCATTATCTGGACAGCAGCTGGAAGGGTAATCGTCCGCTGACTTTCTCCAGATATGCAGGTGTGGGAAGTCACAGATATCCGGTAGGATTCTCAGGTGACAGTGTAATCTCATGGGAAAGCTTACAGTTCCAGCCATATTTTACCAATACAGCAAGCAACGTTGGATATGGATGGTGGAGCCATGATATCGGTGGCCATATGATGGGTATCCGTGACGATGAACTGATGGCAAGATGGGTAGAATACGGAGTATTCTCTCCGATTAACCGTCTGCACAGCACCGATAATCCGTTCAACGGAAAAGAACCATGGAAATTTGACAAGATCACACAGGGTGTTATGGAAGATTACCTGCGTCTGCGTCATGGAATGGTTCCATATCTGTACACCATGAACCACAGAGCAAATTACGATGATCTGCCGCTGATCCAGCCAATGTATTATCTGGAGCCGGATCGTGAAGAAGCTTATCAGGTACCGAATGAATATTACTTTGGTTCTGAACTGCTGGTATCCCCGATCACAGAGAAACAGGATCCGGAAGTTCGTGCAGCGAAAGTAACAACCTGGCTGCCGGAAGGAATGTGGGTTGATTTCTTCACGGGTATGGTATACCAGGGTGGCCGTATGATCGATCTGTGGAGAGGTGTAGAAGATATGCCTGTTCTGATGAAAGCAGGAGCTATCGTTCCGATGAAAGATATGGCTGATTATGACAGCAGCACCGATAACCCGAAAGCTATGGAAGTTCGTGTATTCCCGGCAGAAGACGGAACCTTCACTCTGTGGGAAGACCAGGGAGATACACCTGTAGATAAAGAAGAAAACTGGGTAGCTACACAGCTGACATTTACCGGCGGAGAAGAAGATACTTTCACCATCGGCAAAGCACTGGGCAATGTATCTGTGATTCCGGAAAGCAGAAGCTGGAAGGTAGTATTCATGGGTGTGGAAAAAGCATGCTGCAAAGTAACTGCAGACGGCGAAGAAGTAGCTGTAAAAGTTTCCTATAATAAAGCAATTGCAGCACTGACCGTAGAAGTACCGGAAACAGCAGTAGGAAAAGAAATCGTGATCACATTTGCAGACGGTATATCTCTTGCAGAAAACGATCTGGCCGGACGCTGCTATGCAATGCTTGATAAAGCTCAGATTCCTTACAATCTGAAGTCTGCTATTCAGGCGGTTGTGGAAAAGATGGGCAAAGACGGCATCGGAACACTGGCAACCATGAATCTGAGCCCGGCACTGATGGGTGCAGTTCTGGAACTGCTGACAGCATAAGAGTGTGTGACAGATAAATTACATAGGTAAATACAAAAGCCCCTGTCCGGACAATACTATAAAGATTGTCCGGACAGGGGCTTTTTTGAAATATAGATTACTCTTTTTTGTAGTGACCGGATTTTCCGCCCAGTTTTTCCAAAAGCTGAATCCCGGAGATTACCATGCTGCGATCCATCGCCTTACACATATCGTAGATTGTCAGAAGAGCCACACTGACACCGGTCATGGCTTCCATCTCAACACCGGTTTTCCCTACACAGGAAGTCCGGCAGATTGCCGTTATTTGATGATTGGCAACATCCAGCGAAAATTGCACTTCACAGTCTGTCAGAGCAATGATATGGCACAGAGGAATCAATTCGGCGTTTTTTTTAGCAGCCATAATTCCCGCAATTCTTGCAACGCCAAGAACATCACCTTTTTTTGCAGTATGATGGGTGATTGCGTCAAAGACCTCTTTGTTAACGGTAATGGTTCCCTGAGCTATAGCTACCCGGTAAGTATCTGCTTTTTCATGGACGTCTACCATTATGGCATTTCCTTCATGATCAAAATGTGTAAATCCATTCATTGTATGTTTATCCTTTCTCATATGTGGTTTCCGTATGTCACGGATGTAATTTTGTTAAAATTATATGGTTTATAGTAGGATCTAATCCGCAGAGAATGTCACTGATTTGTTCACCGGCATTCTTTCGGTCTTCGTTGTCACACTGATTTAATACGACAACATATTCGCTGTTGTTTGTAGCTTTCCGTAGTCCCTGCCTGGAAGCAAAAATTGTTGCCATATGTTGGCAGGTCAGAGGATGTGATTCTTTTGCAGACAGAAGTTTGGTTGCTTGGTCCAGTCGGAAACAGCAGTCTTTTAAAGGAAGATCTAGCGCAGAAAGTCCAAGAACGGCAACAACTACGTCTGTCTGAGGGAGTATGACCGGTTCATGGGAATCCGGTACCTTGCAGGGCAGGCGTTTGGAACCGTCTGCTTCAATCAGAATCAGATCCGCAAGTTCTGCCGCACGCTGTAACCAGTGAGGATCCGGACTTTGAAGTTTCTGTGGCTGCACAGAATCCACAGTACCAATCACCGCCCAATTGTCTGTCTGCCAGATATGTTCCAGTTCCTGTTCGGTTTGAGCCAGTTTTAGGGAAGAGGGACGGAAAATATGGGTGGTTGTAGTTACCAGAACCTTTTTTTGGTGGAGCGCACCCCAGTCAGCGATACAGGCAATCAGAGAACTTTTTCCTCCAGCGCCTACAAAAGAAACACAGCATTTTTCTTTCATGAGAAATGGAAAAGCAGTCTGAAGAGGACTTTCTTTACTTTTTTTCAGTTCTTTATAATATTTATAAAATTTGCACATAAAATTCTGTTTGATTTGTGATACCGTGTGGTCTGGTGTCAGGCACTATAAATTTTTGATTTTCGGTATCTTTCCTTTCTCCTGCCTAGTTTATCAAATTATCAGAAAAAAGGAAAGCAAGGTTTTAATCTAACGCAGATAATTTCGCATCACTCGAAGAGCGTTTTTTTCAAGCCGGCTGACTTGTGCCTGAGAGATGCCGATTTCCTGTGCAACTTCCATCTGTGTTTTACCTTCGTAAAATCGTAGATTTACGATATGCCGTTCCCGTGTGTTTAACCGGTTCATTGCATCTTGCAGTGCAAGATTTTCCACCCAGTTTTCCTCCTTATTTTTCTTATCACTGACCTGATCCATTACATAGAGGGTGTCACCACCTTCGGTATATACTGGTTCGTATAAACTCATCGGACTCTGGATTGCATCAAGCGCATAGACAATTTCTTCTTTTCCCATTCCGATTTCGGAGGCAATCTCCATAATCGTCGGTTCACGGAGATTGTTTTTCAGATAATTTTCCCTGGCGTAGATAGCCTTGTAAGCAGTGTCGCGCAGGGAACGACTGACTCGGATGGTACTGTTGTCACGCAGATATCTTCGGATTTCCCCGATGATCATCGGTACAGCGTAAGTGGAAAATTTCACCTGCAAGGTTGTATCAAAATTATCAATTGCTTTCATGAGTCCGATGCATCCGATCTGAAAAAGATCGTCAGCGTTTTCGTTGCTTCCGGAAAAACGTTTGATCACACTGAGTACCAGACGAAGATTTCCCTTGATATACAGTTCTCTTGCCTCTTTGTCCCCTTTTTTTATCTTTTCAAAGAGCAATTCTTTTTCCTCATTGGTCAGTATCGGAAGCCTGGATGTATTTACGCCGCAGATTTCTACCTTGTTCAATGCCATAATAAGAATCCTCCTAATTGTATTTGTTTTTACAACTAAAATGATTCTCAGCTGGCAAAGCCTCTATTCATTTCCGACAAAAATAAAAAAAGTTTTACTCCTTGACAGATCATCACTTTTCTTTCTTTTCGAAGAGAATCTATCTGTGTTATACTGTCTGTAAGATAAGAATTTGAGAAAGACGAGGCAAATTTATGACAGATCACAGAAATATATCGACCGATGAAGAGTTAAAGGATAATGAACGAATGGAACAGGCAATTCTTTCCCTGCAGCAGAATCCGACACAGGAAATGCTGGCACATGCTCTGACTGTTGTACGCAGACGGATGCAGGCTCACGGACAGCTTATCGTGGCCGTGGAGCCGTCGGTGGGAAATCAGCAGATGCGCCTGCAGGCTATTCAGACCGATGATGGAAAAAAATGGTGGGCTGCTTTTACCAGTTTCGATGAGGAATTAAAGGGCGGTGGAAGTGTGATGTCCACGTTCCTTACAGATATGGAAAAATTATTTGTATCGGCACTTTCAGTGGATGAGATTGAGGGCGTGATAATCAATCCGTGGAATCGGACATTGATGTTGGATAAAAATCTGATTCGGATTATCCGGGGATAGGATACAGGAAAAATTGCTTCCAAGAGATGCCGATAAAAAAGTATTATGATTGTGCGAATGTGATAGAGAAAGCAGGAAAATAAGGATGGAAAAACGAAAATATAAAGTTGGAATTGTTACATTAAGTGATAAAGGATCCCGCGGAGAGCGGGAGGATCTGAGTGGTCCGAAGATTCAGGAATTGCTTCCGGACGATCGGTATGAAGTGGTATCTTATCGGATACTTCCAGACGATCAGCCAGCGATCGAGAAAGAACTTTGCAGACTGGCAGATGAGGAGCATTGTGCGTTGGTTCTGACAACCGGTGGTACAGGATTTTCCGTGCGGGATGTGACGCCGGAAGCTACGCTCGCTGTAGCTGACCGGGTAGCACCGGGGATTGCAGAGGCGATTCGGGCATACAGCCTGACGATCACACCGAGAGCAATGTTAAGCCGCGCAGCCAGTGCGATCCGCAAACAGACCCTGATCGTCAATCTTCCGGGAAGCCCGAAGGCAGTAGAGGAGAGTCTTACTTACATACTGAGTTCACTGGGACACGGGCTGGATATTCTTTTGGGAGAAGATGGGGAATGTGCACGGAAGTAGGAGAAAAAATGAGCGAAAAAGAAATTGTATTCTGCAAAAGCGGTGGATGTACAGCAAAACTGGGAGCCGGAGTGCTGGAACACATCCTGGAACGGCTTCCGAAGGGAAAAAAAGATGAAAATTTGCTGGTAGGATATGACAGCAAGGATGATGCAGCAGTATATCGCCTGAATGAGCACCAGGCAGTGGTACAGACATTGGATTTTTTTCCACCGATGGTAGAGGATCCGTATATATTTGGAAAAATAGCGGCGACGAATGCCCTGAGCGACATCTATGCCATGGGAGGAGAAGTAAAGACAGCACTGAATATTGTTTGTTTTCCGGAATTCATGGATCTGAATATCCTCGGAAAGATCTTACAGGGGGGAGCTGAAAAAGTACAGGAAGCTGGAGGAAGCCTTGCAGGCGGTCATTCGATCGCAGACAGTGATGTCAAATACGGTCTGTCCGTGACCGGTGTGGTAGATCCGGAAAAAATATGGGAAAACAACGGCGCAAAACCGGGTGATTGCCTGATTCTGACTAAACGACTGGGCGTAGGCATCCTCTGCGCCGCGAACCGTGTCAACCAGGCACCAAAAGGAGCGATGGAGCAGGTGATTGCTTCCATGACAACACTGAACCGCAAAGCGTCCGAGATCGGACGAAAATACCCGGTACACGCCTGCACCGATGTCACCGGATTTGGATTCCTTGGGCATCTGCACGAAATGATGGACGGCAGACATTCCTGCAAAATCTACGCAGACCGGCTCCCGGTATTTGACGGAGCGGAATCATGCGCAGAAGAATTCCTCCTGACCGCAGCAGGACAGAAAAACAGGAATCATCTGGAGCAGTATGTGCGGTTTGAGAATGTGTCGTTCGGGATGGAAGAAGTATTGTACGATCCGCAAACTTCTGGCGGACTGCTGTTTGCAGTGCCGGGAGAGGTGGCGGAAGAACTGCGCGGAGAACTGTGGGAGGCCGGACTTCCGGCGGAGATTGTCGGGGAAGTGATGGAGAGACAGGAAGTGGAGATTCGGGTGGCAGGGCGCAAATAGAGACTTGAATGATCCGGCATACAAAACGTATCTGTCATTCTTTTTTCGCCCAGAAAGAACTGAGTACCTGGAGCGTGTTGAAAAATCATTTCCGCAATCTGCAAGCCCTCTTTGCGGTATATTTTACCCTCATTCGGTTGCCGTAGCCCGTTACGCCGCCCTCATTCGGATAAAATCTCCCACAAACTGGGACTCGCAGCTCACGAAAAGCCTTTTTCAGACACGCTCTAATTCACACATCAGAGTTTCTATGTTTGATGATAGAATAGAAATCTTGCTGTTCATTTTACTACGAACAGCTTATTGGACAGCATTTAATTTGCCGGACGTGGAGTTCATAGTCATTGGAAGATCATTGACAAGGATACCCGTCCGTTATAAATTAATAGATAGCTAATAGTATCTATCATCAATATGAAAAAATACATAGGAGGAACCGAAAATGAAAAAAACAGTAAATGCACTCGGAGATATCTGCCCGATCCCGTTAGTGAAAGCAAAGGAAGCCATCAAAGAACTGCAGGGTGCCGGAACGGTGGAGGTGCTGGTAGATAATGAGATTGCTGTGCAGAACCTGACCAAGATGGCAAACCAGAAAGGTTATGGCTGTAGTTCACGGAAAGTGAAAGAACAGGAATACCAGGTGACGCTGACGGTTGGCGAGGTAGAAGCAACGCAGGAGACATCAGTGGAAGAAGCAGATTATGTAGTATGTGCACCGGCGAAGAAGAATCGGCTGGTGGTGATTTCTTCGAAAACGATGGGTGAGGGAAATGACGAACTGGGTGCTACGTTGTTGAAGGGATTTATTTACGCGCTGACACAGCAGGACGAGTTGCCGGGTCAGATGCTCTTTTATAATGGGGGAGCATTCCTGACCTGTGAAGGTTCTCAGTCTCTGGAAGATCTGAAAATGCTGGAAGAACAGGGCGTGGAGATTCGTACCTGTGGTACCTGTCTGAACTTTTATGGAATATCCGATAAATTACAGGTGGGAGAAGTTACCAATATGTACGATATCGCAGAGCGGATGACAAAAGCCGACCGGATCATCAAGCCATGATATATCTGGATAACGCGGCAACATCGCTGCAAAAGCCGAAAGAGGTGGAAGAAGCTGTGATTCGTGCCTTTCATACCATGGGGAATCCCGGACGGGGCGCACATGAGGCCACGTTGCAGGCGGGACGGTGTGTCTATCAGGTAAGAGAGCAGCTGGCAGAACTTTTTCATGCAGAAAAAGGAGAGCGGATCGCATTTACCTCGAACGCTACAGAGGCACTGAACACTGCGATTTTTGGACTGTTCCATAAGGGGGATCATGTGATCACCACAGTCTGCGAACATAATTCGGTTCTTCGGCCTCTTTACCGGTTGCAGGAGGAAGGTGTGGAAGTCAGTTTTCTTTCCGCAGATGAAAATGGTGTGTTGGAGTATGAAAAACTTCCGGAGCTTGTCAGGGAGAATACAAAAGGTATCGTAATTACACATGCTTCCAATCTGACCGGAAATATTACCGACCTGGAAAGAATCCGGGAAGTAACAGAGAGCAGAGATTTGCTTTTGGTGGTAGACGGGTCGCAGACGGCGGGAATTTTACCGGTGGATGTACAGAAACAGGGAATAGATATCTTTTGCTTTACCGGGCATAAGGGACTTTTGGGACCCCAGGGAACCGGTGGACTTTATGTGCGTCCGGGAGTGGAGATTTGTCCGTTGAAGGTAGGCGGAAGCGGTATCCACAGCTTTGACCGGGAACATCCGAAAGCGATGCCGGAGCATCTGGAAGCCGGAACTATGAATGTCCATGGAATCGCCGGACTTGGTGGTGCGCTGGATTATCTGAAGAAAAAAGGAACAAAGGAGATTTTGCAGCGGGAGCGGCAATTATTAAGACGGCTGGAAGAACAGATCAGGGAGATTCCCGGGATTCGTCTTTATGGTGATCCGGACGGAAACCGGCGTGTGGGAATTCTTTCTTTTAATATAGGAGAAGAAGATTCTGCGTATGTTGCGGACTGGCTGTATGAGGAACATGGAATTGCTGTCCGGGCGGGGGCGCATTGCGCTCCGTTGATGCACCAGACGCTGGGAACAAAAGAACAGGGGGCTGTGAGAATCTCTGTGTCACACTGGAATACGGAGAAAGAAGTGGATCGAACGGCAGAGGCTTTGTGGGAGTTGTCAGAAATATGAGAATGAAAAAGAAAACATGGATTTTGACTTTCGAGAGTACGACGCAGGCGATGGCAGCAGAAAAATATGCCATGGAACAGAACCTGCCGGGACGTCTGATACCGATTCCAAGGGAAATTACAGCAGGTTGTGGCCTTTCCTGGAAGGCAGTGCCGGAGGCAAGAGACGAGATTCTTACGGCACTGGAGAAAGCGGGCTGTCACTGGGAAGGGGAGTATATACTGGAATTGTAGAAAAACCTGAACGGCAGCTGTTTGGTTCCTTCACCTTGCAGGACAGTGACTGCTGAACAGCTGGTATAAATTTAATAATTCAGGAAAATACAGGAATGTATGGTGGACAAGGAGAAAAATGGAAGAAAATAAGCTGCATTATCATATGAAGGTGCGGGTGTTTCGAAAAGAAGGAGCTTTTGGTCCGGGAGTGGCGGAGTTGATGCACCATGTGGAAGAGACAGGGTCGCTCTCCGAGGCCTGTCGGTGCATGGGGATGGCGTATTCCAAGGGATGGCGTATTATGAAGCACGCGGAAGAAGATCTGGGGTTTTCTCTGATGGAAGGAAGCCGGGGCGGAAGCAGAGGCGGCAGGACCATGCTTACCGAGAAAGGAAAGGATTTCCTGCATCGATATGAAATGTTTATGGCGGAACTGAATCGGAGCGCCGGAGAATCTTTTATGAGATGGTTTGAAGTATAGACAGAGAAAGCATGCGCCGGAATATATATGGGATACTATGCGAAACGTGTTACCGGGAACGAAGTGCCCAGTAACTCATATGGGAAAAAGAGAGTCAAAAAAAGCGTACAGAATTGACAAATAAATATAAGTATTGTAAAGTTATATGTATGCAAGCGTTATTCTCGAATGAGAATAACGAAAGAGAAAGGAATTACGAATGAAAAAGAGTGATCTGATCATTGTCCGAGGAGCGGGGGATCTGGCGACCGGGACGATTCATCGACTGAAAAAAAGCGGATTTCATCTGCTGGTTCTGGAAACAGATCACCCGGCAGCGATCCGAAGACAGGTGGCACTGAGTGAAGCTGTGTACAGTGGAAGCACCTGTGTGGAGAATGTAGAGGCTGTCCGGATCGAAAGCGTGGAGCAGATGCGTCAGGTCTGGGAGGAAGGAAAAGTTCCGGTTCTGGTGGATCCGAAGGGAGAAAGTATCCGGTTACTGAAACCGAAGGTTGTGGTGGATGCGATCCTTGCAAAGAAAAATCTCGGAACAACAAAAGATATGGCACCGCTTACGATCGGACTTGGTCCTGGATTTTGTGCGGGTGAAGATGTGGATGTGGTGATCGAGACGAAACGTGGGCATAATCTTGGAAGGATTATCCGTCAGGGAAGTGCATATCCGAACACCGGGATTCCGGGAATCATCGGCGGCTACGGTGCAGAACGTGTCATTCATGCACCGGCAGCAGGAAGAATGAAAAACAGAAGTAAAATCGGAGATATCGTGGAAGCCGGGCAGGTTCTGGCTGTGATAGAGGGAGAAGACGGATCGACAGAAGTATCAGCAACCATTGACGGACTTCTCCGTGGTCTGATCCGCGATGATTATCCGGTGACAAAAGGATTTAAGATCGCAGATATTGATCCGAGAAAAGAAGAACTGGCAAACTGTTTTACGATTTCAGACAAAGCCCGCTGTATCGCAGGAAGCGTGCTTGAAGTGATCTGTGAAGCAGTGGAGTAGGTAGAGGAGAACACGCATGAAATTAATGAAGACTGAAGACGCGATCGGGCAGGTTCTGTGTCATGATATCACACAGATCATTCCCGGGGTGACGAAAGATGCAGTATTCCGGAAAGGTCATATCATTACCGAGGAGGATATACCGGTACTTTTGAGTGTTGGAAAAGAACATATTTATATCTGGGAAAAAGATGAGCATATGCTTCATGAAAATGAGGCGGCACAGATTCTGTATGCAATGTGCGGAAATGAGCATATGCATCCTTCAGAGGTCAAAGAAGGGAAAATTGAGGTGATCGCTGACTGTGACGGACTGTTGAAAATAGACAGGGAAAAACTGAAAAAAGTCAACGGGCTTGGAGAAATGATGATCGCAACCCGTCACGGCAATACCTGCGTCAAAGAAGGAGATAAGCTTGCAGGAACCAGGATTATTCCGCTGGTTATAGAAAAAGAGAAGATGGAGCGGGCGAAAGCAGTCTGTCAGGATGGTCCGATTCTGACATTGAAACCGCTGCACGGGAAAAAAGTGGCGATTCTGACAACGGGAAGTGAAGTATACCATGGACGAATCGAGGACAAATTTACTCCGGTACTGGTTGAAAAACTGAAAGAATATAACTGTGAAATGATCTTTCATGAAGTATATGATGATGATCATGAAGCAATCACCAAAGGCTGTCTGCAGGCAATCGAACAGGGGGCTGAGCTGGTACTTTGTACCGGCGGTATGAGTGTGGATCCGGATGACAAAACACCTCTGGCCATAAAAAACACAGGAGCGCGGATGGTTTCTTATGGTGCACCGGTACTTCCGGGAGCCATGTTCCTGTTGTCTTATTACCGGGAAAAGATCCCGATCGTAGGACTTCCCGGGTGTGTGATGTATGCAAAACGGACGATTTTTGATCTGGCACTGCCCCGTCTGCTGGCAGATGATGAGATCACAGCAGAGGAACTGGCAGCGTTGGGAGAGGGCGGTCTGTGCCTGAACTGTCCGGTCTGTACGTATCCAAACTGTGGTTTTGGAAAAGGGTGGTAACAGGAAGATGCTGGATCGGTATGGAAGAGTGATCAATTATCTGCGTATATCCGTTACGGATCGTTGCAATCTGCGATGCTGCTACTGTATGCCGGAAGGCGTTCAGGATGTAGGAATGAAAAACATCCTGACTTTTGAGGAAATCTGGGAGATCGTGAGAACAGGCGTAAGCCTTGGTATCACGCACATCCGTATTACGGGCGGGGAACCGCTGGTGCGAAAAGGCTGTGTGGATCTGATCCGTGGAATCAGGGAGATTCCCGGGGTAGAGACTATCACTATGACGACCAATGGTGTTTTGCTTGGAAATTATGGGAAACAGTTAAAAGAAGCCGGTGTGGACGGCGTGAATATCAGCCTGGACACACTGGATCCGGAAGAATTCTATAAGATTACCGGAAAACGGGAACTGCAGGAAGTCCTGGCAGGAATCCGGGCGGCAAAGACTGCCGGATTGCCGGTAAAGCTGAATGCAGTGAATAGAAAAGAACTGGATCCGATTCCACTGGTGCGTTATGCACAGGAAGAAAACCTGCCCCTTCGTTTTATTGAAATAATGCCAGTCGGATATGGCAAAAAATATGTGGGGAGAAGCAATGAAGAACTGCGGGAGACACTGGAGGCAGTCTGTGGAAAAGCAGAATGTATGACCAATCGGGAAGAACTTTCCCGGATGGGCAGTGGGCCGGCGGTGTATTATCAGTTTTCAGATCTGAAAGTTCCGGTTGGGTTTATCAGTGCCATACACGGAAAATTCTGTGATACCTGTAACCGGGTACGACTGACGGCAGAAGGGTATCTGAAACTGTGTCTGTGCTATGATGAGGGGGAGGATCTTCGCCGGGTGCTCCGCGAAGGAGAGAAGGAAAATTTGCGAACGATCATGGAGCAGACGATTTTCCGAAAACCGGCGGCACACTGCTTTGAACATCCGGCCGAGATGACAGAGACACATGAAATGGTAAAAATTGGTGGATAGAGTAGACACAATAGAAAGGAACAGTTTTGGGAGTAATTAAAGGAATCTGTATCAGTGAAAAACGTGGTACAGCGAAACATGAAATCGAAGAGGCCATTCTGGCAAAGGACTGGGGGATTCAGGGAGACGCTCATGCGGGACACTGGCACAGACAGGTCAGCATGTTATCTTATGAAAAAATCGAAGAATTTCGGAAAAAGGGTGCTGATATCGAACTTGGTGCTTTTGGAGAAAACCTGATCGTCAGCGGATATGATTTTCGCAACCTTGCGGTGGGAACCCGTTTTCAATGTGGAGAAGCCGTTCTGGAGATGACTCAGATCGGGAAAGAATGTCACAGCCACTGTGAGATTTATAAACGGATGGGTGAATGCATCATGCCCAGAGAAGGTGTATTTGCCATTGTGTTACATGGTGGTACGATCCGAAAAGGTGACCTATTGGAAAGAATAGAATAGCAGAAAAATCGTAACTGTTCAGTACCTTCACAGTTACGAAAAATCAAATAAAAGGAAACACAATCAATGAAAAAATTATATCAGTTGTTACTGGATCGATGGAATCAGAAGACAGATACGGTGCTGGTTACTATTGTAGAAGGAAATGGTTCTGTTCCGCGAACTACAGGGGCTTATATGGTAGTGGCTAAAAACGGAAGAATCTACGGAACTATCGGAGGCGGCAACCTGGAATATCAGGCAGTAAAAAAAGCCATGGAACTGGCAGGAACAGCTGCCCATTATGTGGAAAATTTTGATCTGGGAACCGGAGAAAACAGCGAACTGGGCATGGTCTGTGGAGGCAGAGTAAAAGTACTGTTTTACAGTGCCTGTGCACAGGATCCGGGCGTCGGAGAATTTTTAAAAGAAGCACTGGCGGCAGCAGATGAGGGAAAACCTTACTGGCTGGTTCTTCCATTTTCTGAAGGAACGCCCCGGATCCGAAGAGAGATCACAGAAGGAAGAGGACACTGCAGGATTCTGGAGGAAAACGGACAGAAGATTTACGCAGAAGAATTCTGTTACGATGGAAGGGTTTACATTTTTGGAGGCGGTCATCTGGCTCAGGAGCTGGTTCCGGTGCTCAGTCATCTGGGATTCTGGTGTATGGTTCTGGATGATCGGGAAGAATATACAGATCACGCTTTGTTTCCGGGAGTTCAGGAGACAAAGACCGTAGACTTTACAGCACTTTCGCAGATTCTGGAAGTAAAACCGGAAGACTATCTGGTGGTAGTCACGAGAGGGCATCGCTGTGATGCCGATGTGGAACGGTTTGCCTTGCGGACACCTGCTTCTTATATAGGTGTAGTGGGAAGTAAAAGAAAAACCCGGTACGTCAGAGAAAAATTGGCAAGCGAAGGCTTCACAGAGGAAGAACTGGATCAGGTGTATGCACCTATCGGAATCGAAATCGGAAGTGAAACACCGGCAGAGATCGCAATCAGCATCGCAGCACAGCTGATACAGGTCCGCGCAGACAAAACAGGAATGAGGAGAAAGAAAGAATGAAGAAAAAATGAAGAAAAAAAGTGTAAGTATGTTACTTGCAACAGCTATGGTAGTGTCTCTGCTTACAGGATGCGGCTCTAAGAACAACAGTGCGGCGGATACAACAAAAGAAGAGACACAGACAGAAGCAACTGCAGAAGCAGCAGCTGACGAAAGCAATGATACAACAGCAGACAATGCAGGCGAAGAAACTACTATTACAGTATTTGCTGCCAAGAGTCTGAATCAGGTAATGGAAGAACTGATTACAAATTTTCAGGAGACTCATCCAAATGTAAATGTACAGGGAAGTTATGACAGTTCAGGAACGCTGCTGACACAGATCGAAGAAGGTGCAGCCTGCGATGTGTTTTTCTCAGCAGCGGTAAAACAGATGGATCAGCTGGATGAGACAGATGGTCTGGTTGTGGACGGTACCCGTCATAATGTAGTAAATAACCAGGTGTGTCTGGTAACTTATAAAGAAAGTAACACAGAAGTAACCAGTCTGGAGGATCTGAACAAAGCCAGCAGTATCGCACTGGCGGATGGTTCGGTGCCGGTTGGAAAATACACCCGTCAGGCACTGGTAAATACAGGAATTCTGGAAAAAGCTGACGATGTATCTACTATTCCGACAGCTACTGTTTCAGAAGCGCTGGGCGGTGTGGAGATCAATGAGTGTGCCAATGTTGGTGCGGTTACTTCCGCAGTAGCAGAAGGCTCCAATGAGGTAGGAACGGTATACTATTCCGATACTTATGGACTGGAGGATCGTCTGGAGATCCTCCAGGTCATTCCGTATGATCTGACCGGTGATGTTATCTATCCGGTGGCACAGGTACAGAATCCGGAAGCAGAAGAACTGGAATCCACAACAGCCAAGGAATTTATAGATTTTCTGATCACCGATGATGCAAAGACCATTTTCCGGAAATACTACTTTGATACAGATGTAGAGAACTAATCAGACTTTTTGAAATAATATAATTAAAATACATATTTCCCGCCGTAACAGGATGTTCCGGCGGGGGGAAAGATTAGAATGGAGACACGAATGGAACAGATGATGGAATTTATGAAGGGGCTGGACTGGAGTCCTCTGCTGATCTCATTAAAGACTGGAGTGGTGGCTACCATTCTTTCTTTTTTTGGAGGAATCTATGCGGCAAGACAGGTGGTAAAAGCAGGTCCGAAGACAAAAGCGGTGATGGACGGGATTCTGACCCTTCCGATGGTACTTCCTCCCACAGTTGCCGGATTTTTCCTGCTTCTGATCTTCAGTGTGCGACGGCCGTTTGGTGCTGCGTTGTATGGAAATTTTGGAATCAAGGTGGTACAGACCTGGCTTGGCTGTATTCTGGCGGCAACGGTAATTGCTTTTCCACTGATGTACCGGAATGCCAGAGCTGCTTTTGAACAGGTGGATGCCAACCTGGTTTATGCGGCAAGAACGCTTGGTATGTCGGAAATAAAGATTTTCTGGAAAGTAGTGATTCCATCTGCCGGACCGGGTATTCTTTCAGGAACGATTCTGACATTTGCCAGGGCTATGGGTGAGTATGGGGCAACTTCCATGCTGGCGGGAAATATCCCGGGAAAGACAGGGACGATCTCTCAGAAGATCGCCATGGTTATCCAGGATGGCGACTATGGGACAGCAGGTTTCTGGGTCGTTGTGATCATGCTGATTGCTTTTTTTGTGGTGCTGGTGATGAACCTGCTCGGATCCGGTGATAATAAACATAAAAAACGGTGGTAAGGAGGGCGGATATGCTGCAGGTAAGGATAAAAAAGAAACTGGGGAATTTTCTGCTGGATGTGGATTTTTCCATGGATGGAGGCATATTTGCCATTCTGGGAGCTTCCGGATGCGGAAAAAGTATGACGTTAAAATGTATTGCAGGTATCGAACGGCCGGATGAGGGAAGAATCGTTTTGAATGACAGGGTACTCTTTGATTCGGCAAAACGGATTAATCTGCCACCGCAGAAACGAAAAGTCGGATATATGTTTCAGGATTACGCATTGTTTCCTACAATGAATGTGGTACAGAATATTCAGGCAGGGATGGGGAGAAAGCCGGATCCGAAAAAAGTCAGGGAATATATTACAGGATTTCAGCTTGGCGGACTGGAACATCATATGCCGGATCAGCTCTCCGGTGGACAAAAACAACGGGTAGCCATGGCACGTATGCTGGCAGCAGAGCCGGAAGTATTGCTTCTGGATGAACCGTTTGCCGCATTGGACAGCTATCTGAAATGGAAAATGGAACAACAGATGCTGGAACTTTTACAAAAAGTACAGACACCGGTACTGTTTGTATCTCACAGCCGGGATGAAGTCTATCGACTGTGTGATACGGTCAGCTGTATTCATCAGGGGCGGATGGAAGTGATCGAACCGGTAAAAGAATTTTTCCGGAATCCGAAGACGAAGACGGCGGCACTTTTATCCGGATGTAAGAATATCTGCGCGGTGGAAGCTATGGAAAGCCACAGAGATGGAAACTGGTTGTGGACATTGGACTGGGGAGTTGGCATCCGGGTATCGAAAGAAGCTTTACAGGCACGGACCATCGGGATCCGCGCCCACTTTTTTACAAAGGAAAAACCGTCGGAAGGATGTTACAGTGAGTTCCCGGTGGGAGAATACCGAATTATGGAAGATCCCTTTGAATGGAATGTTTCCTTCCGAAAAGACAGATCCTGCGAGTGGCTGCAATGGAAAACAGCGAAAACGGACTGGGATCCGTCGGAGGGTGTGCCGGAAAAATTGTATGTGAAAGAAGAAAATCTGTTGTTGCTGGATATCGATACAGATAACAGAAGATGAGAAAAACAGCCAATGGATCAGGGAGTGGGCCTGAAGAACATTCTGATGACTGCCAGGAGAGCAGTCACAGTTTCTTCAGGCATTTTTTCTCATCGATTTCCACAAGAATAATATCTTCCCCGATCTGACAGATGCATTCCCAGGGGATACAGAATTCGCTGTCTCTTCCGAGAAAACAGCAGAATTTTCCGGGGCCTGGGATGATGATGGCAGAAATCCGTCCGCTGCAGGGATCAAATTCCACATCCACAGGACAGCCAAGGGTTTTACAGTTGCAGGTATTGATGACTTCTTTTTGTTTCAGATCAATAATTCGCATAAAAAACCTGATTTTTATACTTCTTTTATATTAATTATATGTTTTGTGGTTAATTGTCTTGACGGTAAGTTTACGATTATATTATGATGGGAAAAGATAAAGCATCCACTGTGTGAGGAATACAGGAGTGATGAAAGTTACAGGAAAATAAGAAAACTGTGAGACAATTGAACGGGAAAATAAGAGGATACAGAAGAATACCGGACAATCAGAGGCAGTTTGCGGAAAGAGAAGGATGAAATATGAAGTGTCCGTTTTGTAATCAGGATAATACCCGGGTTGTGGATTCACGCCCGGCGGATGACAACACTGCCATCCGGAGAAGAAGAATGTGTGATGCGTGTGGAAAACGATTTACCACTTATGAGAAAGTGGAGACGATTCCGTTGATCGTGATCAAAAAAGACCAGAACAGGGAACAGTTTGACAGATCCAAGATAGAGGCCGGTGTCCTTCGTGCCTGCCACAAACGGCCGGTATCAGCAGAACAGATCCACCGGCTGGTAGATGATGTGGAAACAGAGGTGTTTAATCTGGAAGAGCGGGAGATCCCAAGCTCTGTGATCGGAGAAATCGTGATGGATAAACTCAAAGATCTGGAAGCGGTTGCCTATGTCCGTTTCGCTTCTGTGTATCGGGAGTTTAAAGATGTGAATACCTTTATGGATGAACTGAAAAAAATCCTGAAATAGCATATAAATCATAAGGATTCCGGGTTTGACAAAAAGAAGGTAATGAGCTACAATTGAAAAGATATATAATCACTGAATTAGTGTGTTAAAGTAAAAGAAAATAAAAACGAATGGAGGCAGATACAATGAAGACTTTTGATAAATCTTCCAAACTGGATAACGTATTATACGATGTAAGAGGACCCGTGGTGGACGAGGCGGCCAGAATGGAAGCGGATGGTCTCAGTATTCTGAAACTGAATATCGGTAATCCGGCTCCATTTGGATTTAATGCACCGGAAGAAGTTATTCTGGATATGAGACAATCATTGTGGGAATGTCAGGGATATTCAGATTCCAAGGGACTGTTTTCCGCAAGAAAAGCAATCATGCAGTACTGTCAGTTAAAGAAAATTCCGGGTGTGACGATGGACGATATCTATACAGGTAACGGTGTCAGCGAACTGATCAATCTGAGCATGCAGGCACTGTTAAATGATGGTGATGAGATTCTGATTCCGGCACCGGATTATCCGCTGTGGACCGCAACAGCTACACTGGCTGGTGGAAAAGTCGTACATTATATCTGCGATGAAGAGTCCGACTGGAATCCGGATATCGCGGATATCAGAAGCAAGATCACAGATAAGACAAAAGCTATTGTTATCATCAACCCGAACAATCCGACCGGTGCGCTGTATTCCAAAGAGATCCTGGAAGAAATCGTGAAAGTGGCAGAAGAATTCGGACTGATCATTTTCTCAGATGAGATTTATGACCGTCTGGTGATGGATGGACTGAAACATATTTCCATCGCATCGATTGCACCGAAAAATGTATTCTGTGTGACATTCAGCGGTCTGTCCAAATCTCATATGATCGCAGGATTCCGTGTGGGTTGGATGGTATTGAGCGGTAATAAAAAAGCGGCAGCAGGTTATATCGAGGGAATCAAGATGCTTTCCAATATGCGTCTGTGTTCCAATGTACCGGCTCAGTCGATCATTCAGACCGCACTTGGTGGCTATCAGAGTGTGGAAGAGTATCTGCAGCCGGGTGGAAGAATCTATGAACAGAGAGAAGTCATCTATAAATTGTTAAACGATATCCCGGGTGTATCAGCGAAGAAACCGAAAGCAGCATTCTACATTTTCCCGAAACTGGATGTGGAAAAATTCAATATCTACGACGATGAGAAATTTGCCCTGGATCTGCTGAGAGAAAAGAGAATCCTGATCGTGCATGGTGGCGGTTTCAACTGGGGACAGCCGGATCATTTCCGTGTGGTATATCTGCCGAGAATTGCAGATCTTGAGAAGGCGACAAAGAAACTGGGAGAATTTCTGGATGGATATCATCAGAAATAGAAAAAATGTTATGGATATACAAAAAAGAGAGAAGATGGAACTTTTATGGAGTTCTGTCTTCTCTCTTCTATATTGCGTTGTATATCAATAATTAGTCCGGTGGACCAATCTTGATTTAAAGTTCATGTTTATTCCTGTACATGATCCAGTCCCTGTGCGAGAATAGTTGCCACATGCGTGTCAGCCAGAGAGTAATATACGGTTTTCCCATCTCTTCGGAATTTGACCAGCGCCGACTGCTTTAACACACGTAACTGATGGGAGATGGCACTCTGTGTCATACCCAGAAGTTCTGCGATGTCGCAGACGCAAAGTTCACCACCGGATAATGCATATAGAATGCGGATTCTGGTAGGATCCCCGAACACTTTGTAGAGGTCTGCCAGACGGTATAATGTCTCATCAGCCGGTGCTTCCATCGGAAGATGCAGATGATGATGGTGGCAGATGTCACAGGTTTCTATCTCGCTGTTTGCGGAGGTATGTATGTGTGGTTGCTGTAGTGTCTGTTTCATTCCTTTTCACCAATTCCTTACTATACTGTTTCAGTCCTTTCGGACTGTTTCTTTTTTGATCATTACCATTATGTCTGCCTTTTAGTTTAACGGAAAAACCAGATTTGGTCAAGGTGTAAGAATCATACCTTTTATTGGGTAAGGTTATGAAAGGCTGACCTTTTTGAATGTTCGGTCACGAAAAAAACACCGGGTCGGAGTCCGTGCTTACACGTCTCGTGACCCGGTGTGAGTCAGATCAGGAATTGATCAACAGTATAAAAGTCTTAGAAATTCAGAGTAAAGGTAAACGTCAGTTTGTCCTGATCTACCCGATATTTTTTTGCCAGAGCAGGACCACAGCTGTTAGAGCCACAACCGGACATATATCCATCCAGGCACAGCACTGTGTACGGAGATTTTTCCAGTTCGAAGCTGTGTACTTTTGTAGTCAGTTCCTCCTGTGTGTACCGGGATGCATTAAAACTGAAGTTCTGTGTACCGGATATCAGCAGAGAACGATGATCGGAAGTGGTCAGTGCCAGTCCGGAGCAGTTCCAGTGGCTTCCGTTTTCCTGCGGACGCAGATAATCTTCATGGAGACTGTCTACATCAGAGGTATAAAGCCCAAGTTTTGCATCGTGATGTTTGTCCGGATAACTTTCAATCGGTCCATAACCGAAATAAGTAACATCGGCAAAGGCCGGTTCCAGAAACAGGCGCAGACCGAAACGAGGCAGGAACGGCATCTTTGGCAGCGGAGTTTTTGCAAGCGGTACGTGAACCGGTTTTCGCTCACCGTCTACGGTAACGGTCAGAGTACCGTCTTTGGCAACTTTCCATGTAATAGTTCCCTCGATGATCCTCTGCAGATATACGGCCGCCAGAGAATAGGTGGAAGTGATCGTTACACCATCTTCATCCTGCGTCCATTCAGTAGCATAAATTTTTGTGCGTGCTCTGTCGTAGCCTGCAGCTTCCCATTCCCAGCGGATCCGGCGGTCATTATCCATCGGTGCACGCCAGATATTTAACTGGATCGGCTGAGCAATCAGGTTTTTCTGATCTTTTACAAGAGCAGTGAAAGTTCCTTTCCACTTGTCATAGACGTAACGGAAAGCAGAGCCGCTGACTACCAGTTCGTTTTCCAGATCTTCTACAGATACAGCAGATGCAGCAGATGCGGTCGAAGCACCGGAAGCTTTGGCAACAGCGGCGACAGCACTTGTGGCATCGGTAGAAAAGATCAGCTGATCATGACCGGCTTCATATCCTGACGGGGTCAGCAGAGCATCTTTTTTTTGCAGATAATGCAGGGTAACGATGGTATTGGCTTCTACAGTTACAGCAAATGGTAATGTAATCGTTACTTTTTCTTTTGCCGGGCAGTCTACCGGATCCAGTGTACCGGAAAGAACAGTCATACCGTCTTTTTGTACATCGTAAGTGATTGTAAATCCATCCTTGATATTGGTATAATCCAGTTTGTTATCCAGTTCGACCAGTCCTTTGGAAGCATCCAGCAGAGTGGCACGGATTGGACGTGCTACATTTTTATGTTCCAGAAGACCGGTATGTGGGGTACGATCCGGGTATACCAGACCATCCATACAGAAGTTTCCGTCATGTATTTCCTCGTTCCAGTCACCGCCGTAGAAGAATTTATCTTTGCCTTCGATGGTCTTACCCATATAGACGGAGTGGTCACACCATTCCCATACGAAACCACCGATATAACCGGGATATTTGTAGAGACGTTCAAAATAAGCCTCCAGATCTCCAGGTCCGTTACCCATAGCGTGGCAGTATTCTACTTCGATAAATGGTTTTTTACCTTCTTTAGAGCAGAACTCATCGATAAATTCCACCGGTGCATACATCCGGGAGAAGACATCCAGATCATGTACATCGTTGACATAATCAGTATTGGTCTGCTGCCAGATACTGTTCTCATAGTTCAGAACACGATCCGGGTCGTAAGATTTGATCCATGCGGCGGCTTTTTCCAGATTAGGACCGTATGCACTTTCATTTCCCATGGACCAGGAGAAGACGCTGGAGCAGTTTTTGTCTCTGTGAACCAGGTGTTGGATACGATCTACGACAGCGTTTTCATAAGAAGGATCGCGCATCAGATAGCCATAGCTTTCTTCGTACTGTACTTCTCCCATATCGACATGTTCACTCTTACTTCCGTAGAGTGTGGTACATCCGTGGGATTCCAGATCTGCTTCATCCATAACATAAAAACCGTATTTGTCATACATCTGTGTGGCCCATGGAGCATTTGGATAATGGCTGGTACGGATCGCATTGATGTTATGTTCCTTCATCAGCTTCAGATCAGTCAGAAGCTGTTCCCTTGTGACTGCAGCTCCGGTAAACGGATTGCTGTCGTGGCGGTTGGTACCTTTGATCTTGAAGTTCACACCGTTGATATAGATGACATTTCCTTTGATATCGATCCGGCGAAGGCCGACTTTCTGAGCGATCACTTCATCCGGTGTGGAAAGAATCAGCGTATACAGTGCCGGATGTTCTGCATTCCACAGATCCGGATCATCTACGGCAAACCGCACTTTTCCGTCAGAAGGAGTGGCAGCAGCCAGGAAATCTCCGTCTGGTGCATACAGCTTTACAGTGACGGAAGGAGAACCACAAAGTTCCAGATCGACCAGAATCTCAGCTTTGGTAAGATCCTCGCTGACCGGTGTATGGACAAAATAATCACGGATATGATCTACCGGACGAACCAGCAGGTAAACGTCGCGGAAGATACCGGTAAAACGAAGTTTATCCTGATCTTCCAGATAGGTTCCGTCACACCATTTTAAAACCAGGACAGTCAGGCGGTTATTGCCGGCGGTTACTTTGTCAGTAATATCAAATTCACTTCCGGAATGGGAAATCTGACTGTAGCCGACGAAAGCTCCATTGATCCATACATAATAGCAGGAGTCCACGCCGTCAAAGTTCAGATAAATTTTCTGCGTCGCTTCTTCTTCAGTCAGTGAAAATTCTTTCACATAGACACCTGCCGGGTTGTCATCCGGCACATAAGGCGGATCGAAAGGAATCGGATAGCGGACATTGGTATACTGATTCTGATCGTATCCAAGGATCTGCCAGCAGCTTGGAACCGGGATGGTATCATAGCCTGTGGTATCCGCAGCTTTTTCAGTGCATCCTTCAGGAACCTGGTGATAGCTTTCATAGAATTTAAATTTCCAGTCGTCACCATTTAAAATGATTGCCCGGGAAGCCTTCAGCATGTCTGCGCCGTTGGCTTCTGCTTCTTCTCTACATGGAACATAGTAGGCACGAAGCGGTTCTGTTCCGATGTGTAAAGAGGAAGGATCCTGAAAATAATTTTGCAGTTTCATAAGAAAAACCCTCCTTCTAAAAGGTGCAATGTTTAGGTGTATGCACCTGATATATCTATTTTAATCGGTCAATGTCAGAAAAACAAGAGAAACAAGCTGATGTTTCAGACTTTTCTGCTATGCATGTGTGGCGGTTGACACAATGCTGTCTTACGATAACCGGAAGATCACAGTTTCGTATGGCTTCAGTGTTAAAATATCATCTTCCGGGCAAATATCATGTTCCGGATAATTAGATAAAAGTACTGAAGTATCCAGCTGCAGACCGGTTCCGGTGTACTGGAATTTCTGCACATCCTGCGAAAAATTATGTACAGCGAGCCAGGTTTCATCCTGATAACTTCTTGTATATGCAATCACCGGTCCGTCCTCCGGGCAGCAAAGCTGCAGATCACCGTGTGCCATGACAGGGTGTTCTTTCCGCAGAGAGATCAGTTTCTGATAAAAACGAAAGACAGAAGAATCATTTGCCAGCTGACTGGCTGCATTGATTTCTTTATAGTTGGGATTGACACCGAGCCATGGTGTATGATCGGAAAATCCACCATTTAAACTGTCATCCCACTGCATCGGTGTCCGTGCGTTATCGCGACTGATTCGTTGAGCTTCTGCCAGTGCTTTTTCGGGAGCAATCCCCTGTTCCAGCATGGTATGGTAGGCATTTTTGGTATCAATATCGTCATAATCTTCAATGGAAGGATAAGCAACATTGGTCATACCAAGTTCCTCCCCCTGAAAGACAAAAGGAGTTCCCGGGAGCGTATGGAGGTAGGATGCCAGCATTTTTGCGGAGACTTCCCGGAAGGTTGTATCATTTCCGTAGAGGGAAACCTGGCGTGGCTTGTCGTGATTACTTAAAAATCGTGCCCACCAGCCGTCTTTTTTCAGCAGTTCATAATCGTGACGAAGATCCCGTTTCATTTTTTCCGGTGACCAGGTCTGAATCTCCACGATCGGCGGTACAAAAGGAATTGCCATGTTAAATTCTTCACTGGCAGCACTCGAGTAATGGATAGCATCCTGATCGTTATTAATATTAACCTCTCCGACACTCATCAGATGGTCGGGTGTCATGGTTTTTGCAACCATTTCCCGGATATAACGATGTGTTCCTTCCAGGTTCACACAGGCGACAGTACCAAACTGTTCGTTTGGATTGGCACGGCCATCCAGTCCTTTGTCCAGATAACTGATGGCATCGATGCGGTAGCCATCCACGCCTTTATCGTTCCAGAAGCGGATAATATCAAAGATTTTTTCTTTTGTCTCCGGATTGTCCCAGTTGAGATCCGGCTGTTCTTTTGCGAAGAAATGCAGATAATACTGTCCACGCTCCGCTACATATTCCCAGGCACTGCCGCCAAACACAGACATCCAGCCATTCGGTGCACCACCATCAGGAGCAGGATCTCTCCAGATATAATAATCACTGTAGGGGTTGTTGCGGGATTTTCTGGATTCCTGAAACCAGATATGTCTGTCAGAAGAGTGATTCAACACCAGATCCATGATAATTGCAATCCCCCGCGCATGAGCCCCGTCCCGGAAAGCATCCCAGTCCTCCATGGTTCCGAATTCTTCCATGATGGAGGTATAATCGGAAATGTCATATCCATTATCCACATTTGGTGAAGCGAACACCGGTGACATCCATACCGCATTGATGCCAAGTTCCTGCAGATAATCAAGTTTTTCAATCATTCCTTTCAGATCTCCGATTCCGTCATGGTTGCCGTCTTTAAAACTTCTTGGATAAATCTGATAGATCACCAGATCTTTATACCAGTCTTTTTCGTGTTTCATTTCGTTCTCCCTTCGTTTTTTTGCATAAATATTTGGTGAGTTTATTATATTCTATTGTGCAAAAAAGAGCAAGATGAAGTCGTTTCCGATGCTTGACGAACGAACACAGCATGTTATAATAAGATGCAAATGCAGAATATTTGAATGGAGGATACAAACATGAAAAAAACAATTTTTGCTGAAAAAGCACCTGCAGCAGTAGGACCTTATGTACATGCTGTAGAAGCTGGAAATATGGTGTTCACTTCCGGTCAGCTGGGACTGGATCCGGAGAACGGAACTCTGCCGGAAGGCATCGAGGCACAGACCCATCAGGCACTGAAAAATCTGGGAGCTGTTCTGGAAGCAGCAGGCGTTGGATATGAAGACGTTGTTCGTACCATGGTATTTCTGGATAATATGGATGACTTTGCAACGGTCAATGCCATCTACGCAGAATACTTCAAGGAGTCTGCACCGGCTCGTTCCTGTGTGGAAGTTGCAAGACTTCCGAAGGGCGGTCTGATCGAGATCGAAGCAATCGCAGCAAAATAAAGGAAAAAGATACCCGGATACGGAGAAAATACATCCGTATGCGGGTGTTTTTTTATACAATACGCTTTAATATGATAATATGATAAAAAAATAAAGTAAAAATGATTGACAAGACAAGAAGTTTTAGGGATAATGGATTACAAATATTTTACGGACTGTGAAAGTACGAAGTACGGAACAATCCGGTATTATAATTACATAAAGGAAGGATGAGAAAAGGGAATGAGTAACACAGATACTATAGTAATCCTGATCGCATTTGCGGCATATCTGGTGCTGATGATTGCGATCGGTGCGATCTACATGAAAAATACGAATAATTCAGAAGATTATTTTCTTGGCGGAAGGGGACTGAGTGGCTGGGTGGCTGCGCTGTCGGCACAGGCGTCGGATATGAGTGGATGGCTGTTAATGGGACTTCCAGGAACCGTGTATGCACTGGGAACAGGGCAGTCCTGGATCGCGATTGGACTGTTTCTCGGAACAGTCTGCAACTGGGTGTTTATTTCTTCACGATTGAGAAAATATACGATCAGGGCAAATAACTCCCTGACACTGCCGGCATACTTTGAAAACCGGTTCCGTGATAAAAAAAGGGTACTGCTTCTGGTATCTTCGATTGTGATCGTTATCTTTTTCCTGGTATATACAGCGTCTGCACTGTCTGCCGGTGGAAAACTATTTAACTCTGTATTCGGTGTGGATTATCATGTGGCTCTGGCCATCGGTGCTGCGGTTATTCTGATTTATACGTTTATGGGCGGTTTCATGGCGGTTTGTGTGACCGATTTTATTCAGGGAAGTCTGATGTTAGTAGGACTGCTGGTGGTTCCGATTGCCGCGTATTTTATGGTAGGAGCGGATCAGGTAAAACCGATTCTTGACCAGAGCGGTGTTGTGGGCGGTGCTTCGGCATATCTGAGTCTGTTTCGGAATGGTGACCGGTCTTATACCGCAGTGGAGATTATCTCACAGCTGGCATGGGGGCTGGGATATTGTGGAATGCCGCATATTCTGACTCGATTTATGGCGGTAAAGAATCAGAAAGAGTTGAGAAAATCGAGAGTAATTGCTATTATATGGGTAACGATTTCTCTGGCAGCAGCTGTAGCGATCGGCATTATCGGTCGTGTCTATCTGTTTCCGACGATTCTTGGAACGGAGGGAAATGCTTCCACAGAAAGCGTCTTTATCGAGATGATCACAAAAATGTTTACGAAAGATACGAATCTGCCATTTATCGGAGGAATCTTCCTGTGCGGTATCCTGGCAGCGATTATGTCCACAGCGGATTCGCAACTTCTGGTGACGGCTTCATCCGTGTCTAAAGATATTTATAAGGATATTCTGAAACCGGAATCCGATGAGAAAAAAGTGCTGAAGGTGAGCCGCTTTACGGTACTGGTTGTTGCATTGCTGGCATTTTTGATTGCCTGGGATCCAAACAACAGTATTATGGGACTGGTATCTAACGCATGGGCAGGTCTTGGTTCGGCGTTTGGGCCGATCGTAGTGATGTCCCTGTTCTGGAGAAGAACGAATTTTGCCGGAGCAGTAGCGGGGATTGTGTCCGGTGGCGGTGCAGTTTTGATATGGGATTATCTGCCGCTGGTACATGGACAGACGCTTGGATCTGCGACCGGGCTGTATTCACTGGTGGTAGGATTTGCGCTGAGTATTCTCTGCATTGTGATCTTCAGCCTCTGTACGAAGAAACCATCTCAGGAGATTCTGGCAGAGTTCGATGAAGTAAAAAACTGGAAAGAGTAAGAAATTTATGAATTATTTGCTGACAATAGAATATGAAGGAACCCGTTACGAAGGATGGCAGAGACAGAAGAAAACCACCCAGACGATTCAGGGAAAGCTGGAACAGGTATTATCCAGAATGACAGAAAAAGAGATTGAGATCGATGGGGCAGGGCGGACGGATGCCGGGGTTCATGCGAAGAATCAGACAGCCAGTGTGCATCTGGCAAAGAAATGGGATCCGAAGGAGATTTTGCAATATATGAATCAGTATCTGCCGGAAGATATCTGTGTAAAGTCTGTGGAACCGGTATCGGAGCGGTTTCATGCAAGACTCTGGGCGGAAGGAAAATGTTATTCTTACCGGATTGGAACGGATGAGCAGAAATCGGTGTTTGACCGGAAGTTTCGGTATCATCTGGGGGAAGCGCTGGATGTAGAGGCGATGCGCCGGGCAGCACAGGATCTGGTGGGAACCCATGATTTTAAATCGTTTTGTGGCAATCCGAAGATGAAGAAATCTACGGTGCGGACGATTACGGATATAGTGATTGAAGAGTCGGAGCATGAGATACGGATTGTGTATACGGGAAATGGTTTTCTTCAGTATATGGTCAGAATCTTAACCGGAACTTTGATTGAGGTTGGGCAGCATAGGAGGGATGCGGACAGTATGCCGGAGCTGTTTGAGAGGATGGAGCGGAAGTTTGCGGGCGTTACGGCGCCGGCAGAGGGGCTGTGTCTTGAACGCGTATTTTACTCGAAAAAATAGGAGAAAAGAGTTTTTATGGAGGCGGACGCGGCAGTCATTGCTTCGGTCTGCTGGCAGCGTGGGCAGGGGAACTTTGAGCTAGCCGCTAACTTCGGCTATAGTTCACGAGGGTCAGTGGACCCTCGCGAAAGCCTGCGTAAGCGTCGGATCTCAAAGCTTCCCCTAACCGCCCACAAAGTGCTGCCTGCAGACCGAAGCAATGACTGCCGCTGTGCGTTGGTGGAAACTCTTGTGGCTGGTATGGTGAGATTTTTTTGAAAAAGTGGAAGAAAATGAGAAAAACGAAGAAATATTTGCTATAAGTGATAAGAATATGCTGAATGAGTTGAGTGTATAAAGAAGGAAGATAGTTGTGTACGTTAAGAGGTACTGCTATCTTCCTTTTTATAGTATCTGATATTTTGCAACAATGTTCACCGCCGGATAGCAATGAAAGTATTTATTCCGGATATACCAGGCGGTCTTCTTTGATGTCGGTTAAGACTTCGGTCAGGAAGCGGTTGGCCAGGTAGTTTGCCATGGACAGGTTCATGTCCAGGTAGTTGCCACAGTCTTTTGGGGATGCGCCCGGGACTTCGTCGTGGTAGTCGCGGATGAAGGTGAACATCTCGGTCATCAGCGGGACGATGTCTCCGGAGGTGTAGTCACCTGCCAGAAGGAGATAGAAGCCGGTGCGGCAGCCCATTGGTCCGAAGTAGATGGTTTTGGAGCCGAAGTCCGGGTGATTTCTTAAGAAGGTGGCTCCCAGATGTTCGATGGTGTGTACTTCTGCAGTGTTCATCACCGGTTCTTCGTTCGGGGATGTCATACGGATATCGAATGTGGTGATCAGGGAATCGCCGACCGGGTCTTTGCGGGATACATATACGCCCGGCTGAAGTTTTAAGTGATTAATAGTAAAACTTGTAATTTTCTGCATAATAAAACAACCTCCTGTGTAATGATGTACTCACAAAATCGGACACAGAAAGATCTCGGGAGTACATGGATTATCGCTCTTTTCAGAAACAGGCAGTGTCTGCACCTGTTCGCTGAAAGCTATTATAACATAGTTTGAACTATTTCACAAAATAAACATATTTTGATAACAAATTGACCACAAACCTTTTCTATACTATAGCCATAAACAAAGAAGAAAGAAATAAAGAAAATTAGTAACTATTCAGTAGCCACTGTCCCGCGAGGTGTTTTGACATGAATATGTCAAAATCCCGAGACATACAAGCCAAAATGCCATCACCGAAGGTGATTTTTTATGCATTTTGGCTCGTAACTGTGAAGGTACTGAACAGTTACGAAAATTAAAAGATTACATTTACATAAACAGGAGGAATGACTTATGGAAGAATATGGAAGTTATAATTGGAATCAGCAGGGAAATGAACCGCAGAATAATACACCGATGGAACCGAAAAAACAGCCGGGAAAGAGAAATGGAAACGGAGCCAGATGGGCAAAGAAAATCGGTGCAGTAGCACTGAGTGCCGTACTTTTCGGAGGCGTAGCCGGGGGTGTATTTACCGGGGTGACTTATGCAACCGGTGCGACAGCAAAAGCACAGTCCACGCAGACAGACAGCAGCAAACAGGAAACAACGAAGACCACATTGCAGACCACAACATCTTCAGGCAGCACGGGAAGCAGTGCTTCCGGACAGAGTCTGGATGTTTCTTCTATCGCCAAAAATGCGATGCCGTCGATTGTTGCAATTACCAATAAATCTGTACAGGAAGTACAGGATTATTTCAGTATGTTTTCGAGAGGTAGTGGTACACAGGAACAGGAAGTAGAAAGCCAGGGTTCCGGTATTATTATCGGACAGAACGACAGTGAACTTCTGATCGCCACGAATAACCATGTAGTAGAAGATGCAGATACCTTATCTGTATGTTTTGTGGATGACCAGGCGTACGAAGCAACTGTAAAAGGAACAGATGCAGATAACGATCTGGCAGTTATCGCCGTGAAACTTTCAGATATTTCTGATGACACTATGTCTCAGATTAAAATTGCAGAGATCGGTGATTCCGATCAGCTGCAGGTAGGGGAACAGGTGGTAGCTATCGGTAATGCACTGGGCTATGGTCAGTCTGTAACGACCGGTATTGTAAGTGCGGTAAATCGTCAGCTGGAAGACTCTGACTCCGAGAACGGATTTATCCAGACAGATGCAGCAATCAACCCTGGTAACAGTGGTGGAGCTCTTCTGAATATGCAGGGTCAGGTGATCGGTATCAACTCTGCAAAACTGGCATCTACAGAAGTAGAAGGTATGGGATATGCTATTCCGGTAAGTACCGCTTCTCCGATCTTTGAAGATCTGATGAACCGCCAGACAAGAACAAAAGTAAGCTCTGATCAGGCAGCTGCTCTGGGTATCAAAGGACAGACGGTGGACAGTTCCATCGCAGAAGCTTATGGCATTCCACAGGGTGTCTATGTAGCAGAAGTGGAAAAAGGAAGTGCTGCTGAAAAAGCCGGCATCACATCCGGAAGTGTCATCACAAAATTTGATGGAACTTCTGTAAAATCAATGGATGACCTGAAGAGTCAGCTGGAGTACTATGCAGCGGGAGAAACCGTAGATCTGGTTGTAAAAATCGCGGATAACGGAAGTTACGTGGAAAAATCACTGACGATCACACTGGATAAAGCAGATACTTCAACCACTGTACAGAACGGTCAGCAGGGACAGAATCAGCCGGGAGCATCCGGACAGGACGGTAATCTGCAGGGATCTATTTTGAGATAAATATACAGAAATCACAGACAACATAAAGATGGAAAAACATAAACCGGCTGACAGAAAGACAGCCGGTTGGCGAAAACAAACAAAACGGGAAACTCGATGCAAAGAGTTTTCCGTTTTGCTATATATTGTTGTATGAGACTATGACATCTAAATCTGTTGATGTGTAGTTCGACCTGTTATGCATCCTCAAAAGCCACCTGATTTTTCCGGAAAAATTTCCGAACCATTTCATCCCACACCCGGTCCAGCTGTTTGTCCAGGGTGAAAATTTTCAGAGAAGTGCCGGTAGTACAAAGAAGCTGCTTCCCGTCAAACTGACAGTTCAGGTACAGACCGTAGATGTCTTCAGGCTTCAGTGCTATGCCGCTTTGCGAGAGAAGCTTTTCCACATTGGAAGAGGAAAGCTGGAAGACAATCTTAAAATTCAAAGGTGTGCGTTTCCCTTTGATTATGGAAAAACACTGCGCCTGCACATCTTCCCACAGACAGTACGTCCGCATGGGTTTCTGTTCGGAATCAAAAAATTCTTTATGCAGTTGTCCATCCAGAGTATAAGTGACAAAGGTGGTAAAAGAAGCTTCCACAAAAGAAAAATGCTGAAACATTTCTCCAATAAATAATTTTCCGGTAAAATCTTTCAAATCTAAAATACGAAGTGCTAACAAATAAAATCCTCCCAATGTGATATGACATAATGGTTATCCGGTATGGCAATTCAGGAAAACCAGTTGTTTTTATGAAAAAACCAGATTTCGATCAAAACAATAACAGCGCAGATACCGATCAGAATCCCGTAGGCGTGGGGGGCAGAAAGTTCCGGCATATGAGAAAAATTCATGCCATACCACCCGGTGATAAGCGACAGTGGAAAAAAGATCGTGGTTACTACGGTGAGAATCCGCATGGTGCGGTTCTGCCTAGCATCAATCTGAGACTGCTCCATTTCACGAATCTGCAGGGCATATTCCCGAAGCATCTGGGAATGATCATAGAGCCGTTCGATCCTGGATGCATACAGAGAAAAAATCTGACATTCTTCTGCCTGAAAAAAGTGGTTGGAATTCTCTTCCAGATCCTCACAGAAATCAGACAGCTGCTGATAATAAGAATGCAGGATCAGAAGTCGTTTGCGGATGTGCATAAGCTGTGCGGAAGAGTCAGAGATCGTGTGTTTTATGATTTTTTCTTCCAGATCACTCATGTGCTGTTCCAGTTCCTGTAAAAACAAGGCATCTTCCAGTGTAAGTGTGCCGATGAGCTGACACAGAAATTCTGCGATGGTCTTACAGTTCAAAAGTTCCCCCTCTTCAAGAATTGTAAGAATCGCCTGGATATGTTTCGAATCATCAACGAGAACCAGCAGATTTTTATTCATATAGAAAGAAATGGATAAAACAGTCTCTTCAATACTTCTTTTATCGGGAATCAGAAGGGTTCCCAGGATACAGTCCTTGAACATTTCTGCTTTGCAGTATCGGATATTGTGATTTTGCATGTTCCTTGCGAGGATATGATAATAGGGGAGAGAATGATAGCGCTGTTCACACTCTTCAGTGGAAACAAGAGATATCACCACATCAGTGTCTTTCGGCTGATAATATTCATCCAGCATTTCCATGGAACTGTTCAGTAAATAATCCATACAACCTCCAAGTTATAATTTAAAAAAACAGATATCAGTATTATAAACCAAAAGACACAAAAAGAACATAGAAAATCTCTTTTCAATTTTCTGAAGATATGATATAGTAAGATGTAGTATTGAAAACTATATCAGGTAGGCGGAATTACAGGGTGTGACGAAGTCCAAAAGCGAAAGCTGTAATCCTGCGATGATGAGAAAAGATATGGATACACAGTTATGTAGAAAATATATAATGCTGGAGGCAGGAAGTAATGAAATATAAAATAATTGTAGATAGTTGTGGAGAATTGACACCAGAGATGAAACAGGATGAACGTTTTGCATCGGCAGCACTGACTCTTGAAGTGGGAGCAGATACTATTGTGGATGATGATTCCTTTGATCAGGCGGATTTTTTAAGAAAGGTAGCAGCATATCCGGAGTGTCCGAAATCAGCATGCCCATCTCCGGAAGTTTACCAGAGAGGGTTTGAGGCAGATGCGGAACATCTGTATGCGGTGACTCTTTCCGCTGAACTGAGTGGTTCCTATAATAGTGCGGAGCTTGGGAAAAGTCTGACACTGGAAGAACATCCGGATAAGAAAATTCATGTATTCAACTCAAAAAGTGCTTCGATAGGGGAGACACTGATCGCACTGAAGATCCAGGAATGTGAAGAAGCAGGCATGGAATTTGAACAGGTTGTGGAAACTGTGGATGCTTATATCGAATCTCAGCACACGTATTTCGTACTGGAGAATCTGGAAACACTGCGAAAAAACGGGCGACTGAGCAGAGTAAAAGCACTGGTGGCTTCCGCATTGAAGATTAAACCGGTAATGGGTTCCACACCGGAAGGCACTATCTGTCAGCTGGATCAGGCGAGAGGAATCAATAAAGCGCTGGTTAAAATGGTTGATTATGTAAAAGAAGGAGAAAACAACAGCAGTGACAAAGTACTTGCTATCAGCCACTGTAACTGTCCGGAGAGGGCACAGATGGTAAAAGAGGCACTTCTGGAAAGAATGCAGGTGAAAGATGTGATCATTCTGGATACCGCCGGGGTGAGTTCCATGTATGCGAATGACGGTGGGATTATTGTTGCGATGTAACCATGCAGAAGGCAGCATTCCACAGTTACTGGTTATTGGCAATATCCCGCGAGCAACAAGCCAAACGTTTTAAAAACCTTCTTTGCTTTTAACGTGTGATATGTTATAATTGTCAGTATGAGATATGTAGCTGTCCCAATCTCCAAAAGACAGCGGCAAAACTGAAAGCAAAGGAGTACACTTATGAGTCAGGCGAAAGTAGATAATTATAAAAAGAGTAAAGCCAATCGCCAGAAAATCATGAAAAGAGAAAAAATCATGCATCGTCTGGAGATGGTATGTATTGCCCTTGTCTGTGTGGTTTTCGTTGGATGGATCGGATATTCCGTATATGCGAAAATTGACAGAGCACAGGGTACTGCGCAGGAAACGGTAGAATTTGATGCAAGCGCGGTACAGAATTATGTCAGTGGACTGACACAGGACTAAAACAGACAAGGAGCTGAAAATATGAAGAGAGTATTATTAAAATTAAGCGGAGAAGCACTGGCTGGCGAAAAGCATACCGGATTTGACGAAGCAACCGTAACTGAGGTCGCAAAACAGGTAAAAGTTCTTGTTGAGGAAGGTGTGGAAGTCGGTGTGGTAATCGGTGGCGGAAACTTCTGGAGAGGAAGAAGCAGCGAGACCATAGATCGGACAAAAGCAGATCAGATCGGTATGCTTGCAACTGTTATGAACTGTATCTATGTATCTGAGATTTTCCGTTCCGTAGGAATGAAAACGGAGATTTTTACGCCGTTTGCCTGTGGAGCTATGACAAAACTGTTTTCCAAAGATGAGGCAAATGCATGTTTTGCAGAGAAGAAAGTCGCTTTCTTTGCAGGCGGAACCGGACATCCTTATTTCTCAACAGATACAACTACCGTACTTCGGGCCATCGAGATTGAGGCAGAGACTATTCTTCTTGCAAAAGCAGTGGATGGTGTTTATGACAGTGATCCGAAGACGAATCCGAACGCTAAAAAGTACGACAGCGTGCATATTCAGGAAGTCATTGACCAGAAACTGGCAGTGGTAGATCTGACTGCATCGATTCTGTGTATGGAAAATAAGATGCCGATGCTGGTATTCGGACTGAATGAAGAAAACAGTATTATCCGTGCAGCAAAGGGAGAGATTGACGGAACAAAAGTTCTGGTAGACTAAAAGCGAAATAAAAAGGTGTTACTCAGACAGAGTAAACAGTAACAAAAAGACAGACCAGGAGGAAATATACATGGATGAGAGAATTGTAAAATATCAGGAAAAAATGGATAAGACACTGGCCAATTTGGACAGTGAATTTGGAACAATCCGTGCAGGAAGAGCCAATCCTCACGTACTTGACCGTATTATGGTAGAATATTACGGAGCACCGACACCACTGCAGCAGGTAGCCAATATCTCTGTACCGGAAGCCCGGATGATCCAGATTCAGCCGTGGGAAGGATCTCTGGTAAAAGAAATTGAAAAAGCAATCAATATGTCAGATCTGGGAATCAATCCGACTAACGATGGTAAAGTCATTCGTCTGGTATTTCCGGAGCTTACTGAAGAACGAAGAAAAGATCTTGTAAAAGAAGTTAAGAAAAAAGGCGAAGCTGCAAAAGTAGCTGTCCGCAATATCCGTCGTGATGCAAATGATATGCTGAAAAAGCTGGGAAAAACTGATGTGTCTGAAGACGAAATTGCTGAGCTGGAAGATTCTGTTCAGAAAATGACAGATAAGTTCATCAAAAAAGTAGATGAAGCAGTGGAAGTAAAATCAAAAGAAATCTTAACTGTGTAATATCATGTACTTCCGGAGTACGTAAAAAGCTGAGGGGCATCAACATATGGAAAACGATCCATTGTATGGTGTCCCTTTTTCAATGAGCAAAGGAGAATTGTATGAGAGTACCAAATCATATTGCTATCATCCTTGACGGCAACGGTCGCTGGGCAAAAAAAAGAGGCATGCCGAGAAGCTTCGGCCATGTCAAAGGATGTGAAAATCTGGAAGATATCTGTGAAGTGGCAAAAGAACTGGGAGTAAAATATCTGACTGTTTATGCCTTTTCCACAGAAAACTGGAAACGATCCAAAGAAGAAGTGGATGGGCTGATGAAGCTGTTTCGGAATTATCTGAAAAAATGTATTAAGATCTCACAGAAAAATAATATGCGTGTAAAAGTGATCGGAGATATCACCGCCTTTGATTCGGATATTCAGGAAAGTATCAAAAAACTGGAAGATTTTTCCAAAGATTTCACAGATCTGCATTTTCAGATCGCACTGAATTATGGAAGTAGAGATGAAATCACCAGAGCAGTGAACCGGATGCTGGAAGATCAGAAAGCCGGAAAGCTGGAGACGCCGGTGAGTGAAGATACGATATCAGATTATCTGGATACGGCCGGGATCCCGGATCCGGATCTGATGATCCGTACCAGCGGAGAACTGCGGTTGTCTAATTACCTGCTGTGGCAGCTGGCATATAGCGAATTTTATTTTACCGATGTGCCGTGGCCGGATTTTAAAAAAGAAGAACTGATAAAAGCAATTGAAAAATACAATGAGAGAGACCGCAGATATGGCGGTGTAAAGGAGGAATAGGATGTTTAAGACAAGATTGATCAGCGGAATTGTCCTGGTGATCCTGGCACTTGCTACAATTATCTGTTCCGGACCGGTGCTTCTGGTGACGTTGATCGGAGTTTCCTGTATCGGTATGCAGGAATTATACCGGGCAGCGGGTGTCCATGAAGGAAAGACAAACGGACTGGAAATTGCCGGTTATCTGGCAGTTGTGATTTATTATCTGACAATTGCTTATCTGCCGGTAAGTTATCATCTGCCGGCAGTGATTCTTGGTGTACTGGTAATGATGTGCATTTTTGTATTTACGTATCCAAAATATCAGAATAAACAGATCATGACTGCGTTTTTCGGTATGGTTTATGTGGGTGTGATGCTGTCTTATATCTATCAGACCCGCGTGCTGCCGGGTGGAGCTTTTCTGGTATGGCTGATCTTTTTATGTTCCTGGGGATGTGATACCTGCGCATACTGTGTGGGTGTACTGATCGGAAAACATAAGATGGCACCGGTATTAAGCCCCAAAAAATCTATTGAGGGAGCTGTCGGAGGTGTTCTCGGTGCTGCACTTCTGGGAGCGATTTATGCGGCAGCGACGGGCGCTTATAACCCGAATCCGGCTCATACACCTCTGATTTACGCGATCATCTGTGGTGTGGGAGCACTGGTATCTATGGTGGGAGATCTGGCTGCTTCTGCGATTAAGAGACAGGAAAATATCAAAGATTATGGAACCTTGATCCCCGGTCATGGCGGTATTCTGGATCGGTTTGACAGTGTGATCTTTACTGCACCGGTTATTTATGCACTGGCGATTACTCTGATGTAAAATGATGCATAGGACGTGGAGGAGAGAACATACTATGGAAAAAACAATTGCAATTTTAGGGTCGACCGGTTCTATCGGAACGCAGACTCTGGAAGTAGTAAGAGAAAATCAGGATATCCGGGTGGCCGGTTTGAGTGCAGGAAGTAATATCACTCTGCTGGAAAAACAGATCAGGGAATTTCATCCGTCTCTGGCAGCAGTCTGGGACGAAGAGCAGGCGAAGATCCTGGCAGGAAAAGTTCGCGATCTGGATGTAAAAGTCGTCAGCGGCATGGATGGGCTGTTGCAACTGGCACAGATGGAAGAAAGTCAGATCCTGGTCACGGCGATCGTAGGAATGATCGGGATCCGCCCGACTATCGCGGCCATTCAGGCGGGAAAAGATATTGCACTAGCCAATAAAGAGACACTGGTAACGGCAGGGCATCTGATCATGCCGATGGCAAAAGAAAAAGGAGTACAGATCCTTCCGGTGGACAGTGAACACAGTGCAATTTTTCAGGCGATTCACGGAGAGGATAAGAGAGAGATTCATAAATTGCTGATCACAGCATCCGGCGGACCATTCCGTGGAATGAAAGCATCAGATCTTGCACATGTAAAAGTGGAAGACGCACTGAAACACCCGAACTGGGCGATGGGACAGAAGATCACGATCGACTCGGCAACGCTTGTCAACAAAGGACTGGAAGTGATGGAGGCAAAGTGGCTCTTTGACGTGGATCTGGATCATATTCAGGTTGTGGTACAGCCAAAGAGCATCATTCATTCGATGGTAGAATTTGTCGATGGTGCGGTGATGGCACAGCTCGGTACACCGGACATGAAACTGCCGATCCAGTATGCACTGTATTATCCACACAGAAGGTATCTTCCGGGAGAACGGCTGGACTTTAAGACACTGACAGAGATTACGTTTGAGGAACCGGATATGGAGACGTTTCTGGGGCTGCCGATGGCGATGGAAGCATCACGGAGAGGTGGCAGTATGCCGACGGTTTTCAATGCGGCCAATGAGCGGGCAGTTGCAAAATTCCTGCATGGACAGATCGGATTTCAGGATATTTACCGAAGCATCCGGGAGGCCATGGATCGTCACCAGGTGATCGAACATCCGTGTCTGGAAGAAATTCTGGAAACTGAAGCAAAAACCTATGAATGGATGGAAAGCAGGTGGAGTGTTTGAGTAGTATAATCGCTGTTCTGATTCTTGGTATCGTAATTATCGTACATGAGTTCGGACATTTTTTACTGGCAAAGACGAATGGCATCGTGGTGGAAGAATTTTCTGTGGGAATGGGACCAAGGATACTGTCAACGCAGCGGGGAACAACGAGGTATTCACTGAAACTGATTCCTTTTGGTGGTTCCTGTATGATGCGGGGGGAAGATGGAGAGGATAACGCAGAAGGGACATTCAACAGCAAATCTGTCTGGAGACGTTTTTCCGTCATTGCCGCAGGACCGATTTTTAATTTTATTCTTGCGTTTTTCGGTGCAATGATTATTATAGGTATTATCGGATATGATCCTCCGGTTATCACACAGGTAAAAGAAGGAACACCGGAAGAAGCTGCAGGGCTGAAAGAAGGCGATCTGATCACTTCCTTTGATGGGAAGAAGATTTATCTGGGAAGAGAGCTCTATTCTTATCTGACACTGGAAGGGCTGGAAGATAAAGCGATTGCAGTTACTGTAAAAAGAGATGGGAAAAAAGAAACTCTGACCTATCATCCTGCAACGGAAGAACGTTATATGCTGGGATTCAGTTATAATCCGGATGAAAGTCAGGCGCAGATCCAGTCGGTAACAATCGGTGGTGCACTGGCAGATGCGGGGATTCAGGCAGGTGACTACATTGCGGCGGTGGATGGTAATGAAATTGCATCCGGTGAGGCGTTGAGTCGGTATTTCGAAGATCATCCGCTGACAGATGAGAAAATAACGCTGACATATCTGCGGGATGGACTGGATTATGATGTGGAGGTGACTCCTCAGGCGGTCAACTATGTGGAACAGGGATTTTCTTACAATCTCGGACGGGAAAAAACAAGTGCGCCGGGTGTGATCAAGTACAGTGCTTTGGAAGTGCGTTACTGGATCAACAGTACGCTGGAAGGCTTGAAACTTCTGATCAGCGGAAAGCTGGGAATGGACAGTCTGTCCGGTCCGGTGGGAGTGGTGAATGTGATCGGAGATGCTTATAAGGAGAGCAAAAGTGAGGGCACACTGATGACCTGGCTTACGATGATTAATATGATGATTCTGATTTCCGCGAATCTGGGAGTTGCCAATCTGCTCCCGCTTCCGGCACTGGATGGTGGCCGACTGGTATTTTTACTGATTGAGGCAGTGAGAGGAAAACCGGTGAACCGGGAGGCGGAAGGTATGGTACATTTTGCAGGACTGCTTTTGCTGATGGGACTGCTTGTGTTTGTTACGTTTAAGGACATAAGGGGACTGTTCTGAGAACAGCGGTGTGGAACTGTAATGGAGTATGATGAAATGACATGAAAAAAAAGGACAAAATCAGAAAAATCATTGTATATAGTCTGGCGGTTATCTTTCTTTTGGGAAGCATTCAGGTTCATGTGCCATCTGGCAATCCGCAGTGGATGTTATCGGAGAAGGAGACAGTACTCACTTCTTTTTCGGAAGATATGAAACTGGTAGATTGCAAGAAAGAGGAAAATGAAAACGGGCCTTTCAATGAGGGAAAAGAAGAAAACCGGCAGTCCCAGGACGGTGAACGGTTGCTGTATTATCTGGCACTGGGCGAGTTTCTGATGTTTCTCGGGACTCTGCTTTCAGGGACTGGACAGATTGAGAAGTTCAGCAGGAAGTATCTGGAGCGGATGGTGTATGTGATCCGTTATATGCAGGATATGGACGGTCGAAAAAAGCATCATTTCTGTTATGAATAAAGAGATATATTTTTATAATAGAAAGGATGTTTATTAAAAATGGAAACGTATAAATTCTTACTGGATCTCTGCCTGATCCTGTTATCAACAAAAGTCCTGGGGCTTCTGACCAGAAAATTCAGTATGCCACAGGTTGTAGGTGCACTGCTTGCCGGAGTTATTCTCGGCCCTGGTATTCTCGGAATTATTACACCGACTGACTTTATCAGCGATACAGCGGAAGTTGGCGTAATCGTCCTGATGTTCTGTGCCGGTATGGAGACGGATGTACAGGAACTGAAAAAAAGCGGCAAATCCGCACTGATCATTGCATTGATCGGTGTACTGGTACCTCTGGTTGGTGGCTATGCCGTAGCAGCGTTCTTTAACCGTCCGGGTATGCTCGAATCAGATGCATCCTGCAGTCTGTTTTTGCAGAATGTATTTATCGGTGTGATCCTGACAGCAACTTCCGTAAGTATCACAGTTGAGACACTGAAAGAACTTGGAAAATTAAAAACCCGTTCCGGTAACGCGATTCTTGGTGCGGCAGTTATCGATGATATTCTTGGTATCATTGCACTGACACTGATCACCAGTATGGCAGATGAATCAGTTAAGATTTCAATTGTGTTACTGAAGATTATTGGTTTCTTTATCTTTGTTGCTGTGGCAGGATTTATTTTCTATAAGTTCTTCAGCAAATGGAGTGCGGGGGAAGGTACAGGTCTGCAGAGACATGTAATCGTATCCTTTGTATTCTGTCTGTTTATGTCCTATGCGGCAGAACAGTTTTTTGGCGTTGCCGATATCACTGGAGCTTATTTTGCAGGTCTGATTATCTCTATGACCCAGAGAGAGCCGTATATCGCATCCAGATTTGACGTGCTTTCTTATACATATCTTTCACCGATCTTTTTTGCAAGCATCGGTCTGAAGGTAAGTCTTCCGGAAATGAATGGTACGATCGTTGCATTTGCGGTTGTGCTTACCATTGTCGCTATCCTGACCAAAGTAGTCGGATGTGGTCTGGGTGCAAAGCTCTGTCACTATAAGAATTATCAGGCGATTCGTATCGGTGTGGGTATGATCTCCCGAGGTGAGGTTGCGCTGATCGTGGCAAGTAAGGGAGAGAGCCTGGGACTGATGTCGACGGCGGTTATGGGACCGGTTGTTATCGTGGTTATCCTGACGACCATTATTGCGCCGATTCTGCTGAAACCGGTATTCAAACGGGGACCGGAGACAACACCGGATCCGAATGTGGATATGTCTAAGAATTATGAGGCGATTAATAAGTTCAGGGAAGGTAAATAATATTTTGTTGTGATGTTCTGTTCAAGGCGGACGAAACCGGGGGACTCACATAGAAAAACAGACACCCGCTGGTAACGCACAGCTGAGCTAGTCACCAACTACGACTAGATTCACGATGGTCGGCTGACCATCGCGAAAGTCTACGTAGGTGCCGGATCTCATCTGTGCTAAGGGCACCAGCAGAAGGGTGTCTGTTTTTCTATGTGAGTCCCCCGGTTTCTGTGCATTGCGCAGTGTGTTGCTGGGCACGGGGGAACGTTAGCCAAAATGCCGGCTGGGTTGAGACGGAAGATGATAGAAATTGACAGTGAAATACTGAGGCTTTATAATAGAAATAAAGAGAAATGATATATCATTTAAGATGAAAGGATATAAGCGTGGAGAAAGAGTTATTGTATAAGAAAATCTATGATGATTTGCTGGAGGCTATTGAAAAAGGGATATATCCGCCCGGTTCGAAGCTTCCTTCCGAAAAGGAATTGATGGAACAGTATAATGTGAGCAGAATCACCAGTAAAAAGGCTCTGGAAATGCTGGCTGACCGGAATATTATTGTCAGGATGCCGGGAAAGGGTTCGTTTGTACTGGAAGAGAATGAGCAGGACAGAGAGAATCTTCCGGCGGTGCCACAGACCGTGGAACCGGTAAGAAAAGGGAAAATGCTGGGTGTTATTCTGGATTTTTTCAGTGGTTTCTTCGGGTGTGAGCTGATAGCCGGGATTGAGCATGAGTGTTGGTCTAAAAATTATCATATGATCCTGAAGTGTACCTACGGAAATGTGGAGGCAGAGAGCAGAGCAATTGACGAACTGATGGAACTTGGTGTTGACGGGATTATTCTGATGTGTGTGCAGGGGGAAAATTACAGTACAAGGATTGTGAAGCTTGCACTGGATAAATTTCCGGTAATACTGGTCGACCGGGCGCTTAAAGGACTTCCGATTCCCTGTATTGGCACAGATAATTACAGGGCAGCCCAGGATCTGGTGAATATCTTGCTGGAAGAAGGACATGAAAAGATTTGTTTTGTATCCCAGGCTCCGTTGGAGACATCTTCTGTGGAGGAACGGTTTAATGGGTACAGGGATACCATGCTCGAACACAAGATCCTGACGAATGAAGATCTGTGGATGATCGATCTGGACAGTCTGGTTGAAAATATCGAAGAAACCAGGGAAAAAGAAAAAAAGGTAATGGAAGCACTTGAAAACTATGTGGAAAATCATCCGCAGGTGACCGCCTTTTTTACGGTTGATCTGCAGACAGGTGTACTGGTGTATAGAGTATTGCAGAAAAAGAATCTCAGGAAAGAGATTGTCTTTTTTGATGGTGTGGAAGAGGGATATGAGTTTCACACGTATTGCACGCACGTTATGCAGGGGCAGTACCTTATGGGGGCAATGGCGGTGAAAAATCTGTGTCGCCTTATCAAAGGAGGCGAAGTGGAATTACGGAAATATGTCCCGTACAGTATTATCAGAAAAGATCCACAGATGTAAAAGAAACAGGTTATATTTGATATAACAGTTTTGAAAAAAGAATTGACATATTAATATATCAATAGTATGATATGGATGTACAAGGGTGTATGCAAAAATAAAATATAAGAAAAGGAGAAACTGTATGAAGTTAATGCATTCAGAGTGGCAGGACAGAGTAAAGCACTGGGTTCGTACATTGAGAGATGATTTTTATGAACCGTTGGGGGAAATTCGATGGGAAGCTTTTCGAACCATGGATCATCTATCTCCGGAAGAAGCATTACAGGGGCACTTTACGTCGGCAGAACCAGGCTTTATATGGGGGAAAACCTGGGAATACTGTTGGTTTAAAGGCACTGTGATCCTTCCTAAAGCAGCAGAAGGAAAGAGAATCGTGATGAACCTGGATGCCGGAGGAGAATCCACCGTATTTGTCAACGGAAAGGCATTCGGAAATTACCGTGCGGCATGGGTGGATGAACCACATCAGTTTATTGAAGATAACTGTCTGGCAGTCAGCGGAAAAGAAGGCGACACCTATGAGATCCTGATGGAAACATATGCAGGTCATTTTTATCCGGAGGCACCAACGGGGGGCTGCGCGACGGGACCGGTGTTGCCGGGGGCATATACAGATCCGAAAAAAGAAGGGGCAAGATGTGTTCTGGGTACTTCCACTTTTGGGGTGTGGAACGAAGATGCATATCAGCTGTTTATGGATGTGGATACACTGGGACGTCTTCTGGAAACGATGGATTCCACAACACTGCGTGCTGCGAAAATTGCAAAAGCATTAGAGAAATTTACACTGATCGTGGATTTTGAACAGCCGCGGGAAGCACGGATCGCATCTTATAAAGAAGCGAGAGAAGCATTAAGACCGCTGATGGAAGCAAAGAACGGTTCTACGATGCCGGTATTCTATGCGATTGGTAATGCGCATCTGGACCTGGCATGGTTATGGCCGATGGAAGAGACACATCGGAAAACAGAGCGTACCTTTGCGGCACAGCTGCGTCTGATCGAGCAGTATCCGGAATATAAATATGTACAGAGCCAGCCTGCAGCATATGAGATGTGCCGGAAGTATTATCCGGAGTTGTTTGAACGGATCAAAGAAGCGATCAAAGGCGGCCAGTGGATCGCCGATGGTGCCATGTGGGTAGAGCCGGATACCAATATGGCCAGCGGTGAGGCACTGATCCGTCAGTTGGTTCACGGAAAACGCTACTATAAAGAAGAGCTGGGAGTGGACAGCGAAGTGTTATGGCTTCCGGATACATTTGGCTATACGGCAGCACTGCCACAGATTCTGAAAGGCTGTGGCGTGAATTATCTGGTAACACAGAAAATTTTCTGGTCTTATAACGAAGGAGAACAGTTCCCGTATCATTACTTCACCTGGCAGGGTATGGATGGCAGCGAGATTGATTCCTTCTTACCGACAAGCTATACCTACCGGACACATCCGAGTGAAGTAAATAAAATCTGGAAGAATCGTGTGCAGGTGCAGGATCTGGATGCTTTCCTGCTTCCGTTCGGATATGGAGATGGTGGCGGCGGCCCGGCAAGAGATTTTATCGAATCTGCAAAACGTCAGGAAGATCTGGAAGGCGGCGTAAAAGTAAAAATGGCAGGTCCGCTGGAATTCTTCCACGATATGGAAGCGCAGGGCGGCCCGGCAAATACTTATGTTGGAGAATTGTATTTCAGCGCCCACAGAGGAACGTATACTTCTCAGGCGATGGTAAAACAGAACAACAGAAGATGCGAACTGGCAATGCGGGAGATGGAGATGTGGAGTACTCTGGCAATGAACAAAGGCATGGCTTATGATTTTTCCAAAGCAGATGCTTTATGGAAAAAACTTCTGTTACATCAATTCCATGATATTCTTCCGGGTTCCAGTATTGCAAAAGTTTATGTGGATGCAGAAAAAGCGTTCCATGAGATTCTGGATGGTGTGGAAGAACTGCAGGCAGATGCACTGAGCGAACTGACCGATCAGAAAGAATCTCAGGCAGTGACCGTATTTAACTCTTTAAGTTTTCCGAGAAAGATGCTGGTAGAGCTTCCGGCTGCATTTGCAAACGGAGCGAAAACAGTGGATGGAACCGCTGTACAGGTACAAAAGATCGGTGATACTGTGAAAGCTTCCGTAGAAGTACCGTCCTGTGGAGCAGTTTCTCTGATTCCGGCAGAAGGTCAGGTGGAAGAAAAGGCAGTTGCAGTAGAAACATGTGATGGTGGATTTACCATGGAAAACAGTCAGGTAAAAGCAGCCGTAAACGAAAAAGGCGAGGTGATTTCTTTCGTATTGAAAGAGTCCGGAAGAGAGTTCGCAGCAGATGCCATGAACCGCTTCCATCTGTACAAAGATGTACCACGTATGTTTGATGCATGGGATATTGATTCCAATTATATCGATCAGGAAATTGAGGCGGCAAAAAATGTTGCAGTTTCCATGGAAGCAGATGGTCTGGAAGGCGTGCTGAAAGTAACCGGAGAGATCAGCAATTCCACCTTTACACAGTATATCCGTCTGGCGGCAGACAGCCGAAGAATCGAGTTTGAGACAGAGGTTGACTGGAAAGAAATGCATCGTCTGTTAAAGGCAGGATTCCCGGTAAATGTTTATGCGGAAAATGGTATCAATGAGATGCAGTTCGGATTCGTGGAACATCCGACACATCGTTCCAGAGCTTATGACAAAGATCGGTTTGAAGTATGCAATCACCGTTACAGTGCACTTGCTGACGGAGCACATGGTGCAGCAGTGTTGAATGACTGTAAATACGGAATCAGTATGAATGGAAATGCTCTGGAGCTGACACTGCTTCGTGCAGGTACCTGCCCGGAAATGTGTGCAGATAACAGAGTTCATCACTTCACCTATGCATTTACCGCATGGGAGGGAAGCTTTGCAGAGAGTGATGTGGTAAGACAGGGGTACGAACTGAATGTAAAACCGGTAGTTGCCGGCGGTGCAGTACCGACATTTAGTGCGCTCACCATTGATAAAGAGAATGTTATTCTGGATACCATGAAACCGGCAGAAGACGGAAGTGGAGATATTATACTTCGTCTGTATGAATCCAAGAAGGCTGCGGTTTTGGCAACAGTTACTTTATCGGATCTGTTACAGGGAGAGAAGGTTTATCTTTGCGATATGCTGGAGAACTGTAAGGAAGAGATTTCGGTGGAAAACGGAGAGATTCCGTTGAACTTCCGGGCATTTGAGATTAAGACGGTTCGGATTAAGAAGTAAAATAATAGTGTTCTGAAGGGGACGAACCCGCAGGACGCACATAGAAAAACAGACACCCGCTGGTAACGCACAGCTAAGCTAGTCACCAACTACGACTAGATTCACGATGGTCAGCTGACCATCGCGAAAGTCTACGTAGGTGCTGGATCTCATCTGTGCTAAGGGCACCAGCAGAAGGGTGTCTGTTTTTCTATGTGCGTCCTGCGGGTTCTGCGTACTGGCAGGGGGGATAGCTTTGGAATACTAGAGCGTGTCTGAAAAAGGCTTTTTGCAAACTGGGACTCGCAGATTGCGGAAATGATTTTTCAGACACGCTCTAAGGGGTAAAATATTATTTTGGGGTGGCGGAAACTGTGGTTGTGGTTCTGGCGTGAAGGTTGTCCCAGAGTTTGTTGCAGAGGACTGTGTAGGTAGCACCGAAGATGTTAGTTCCGATACGGAGGGCCAGGGCGTAGGGAAGACCGAAGAGGGTGGTGGCGATGGAGAGGGCACCAAAGGTGTTGAAAACGGTCTGCCATGGATAGCTTGCAGAGTAGCCAACGCCGATTCCGCCGATCATTCCGATGTAGGGATACATGTTTTCCGGGAGCAGGAGATAGAGAACCAGAAAAACAGCGCATCCGATGATGTTATATAATCCCCTAGGAACAGCACGCTGTTCACAGTCTTTTGTAAAAGGAAGACATACGGACATACAGGCGATTCCTGCCCACATGGCACGGGGAAGGCCGGCCAGGTTCATAAAAAGCATGGCGCTGGATACGATAAAGGTCAGTTTCAGGTACCAGCGGCTTCTTGCGGAATGTAAATCAAATTCCCGGAAAAGATCTGAGAATGTTCTGCGATAGGGACGATGTTTCTGGTTTTTATAGAAGATTCCCATACACAGGAGCATTCCCGCAAAAAGACCGATGACACGAAGCAGGAAGGCATATCCCTGCACATCATATCCGGTCAGAAGGAGATAACCAAGAACAAAAGTGGAATGGTTATACATAATAACATTATGACATCCGAGAATCATCAGCAGAAGGATGCAGGTCAGGTGTACCGGAAATGCTGCCAGGGGAGGAAGCATATTTGCCAGACGCGGACCGGTCATGAGAATCGCAAAGAGGAGGGCAATAACGCCAAGTCCATGGGTGGTGCGGATTCCAAAATCAGCCTGTCGGAGAACTAAAACCGCCAGAAGTACGGTAACACCTACGACGCTGTTTTCGCTTCCGAGAAATCTGCTGAACAGAGAGACCACCGCCACACAAAAAGCCATGACCAGATAAACTTTAAAATTGTAAACCAGAATATGGCGTCTTTTTTCTTGTGGATTGGTTGTCTAATGAATCAATTGTTTGGATCCGGCAGAGCTTAACTGCAGTTCCTGATAAAAAGTCATATGATTTATCATCCTTTCTGTTTTTTGTTGGTTGAAAAGTAAAACGTAGAGGGAACTATAACGCAAAACAGATGAAAGGTCAAGAGAAAAATCATTTTTTAGTGCCTGGCACTACTCCTGTGCATATACTATCCTGAGCCTAAAATTATGAGGTTATAATAAAATGTCAACCACGCTTATAAAATCTGTGCAATCCTATACCGACCACGGCAAGCTGCAGATCCAGCTTGTCTCTCAGATCCAGAATCGGCCTGTCCAGGGAGCGAAAATCAGTATCAGCTACACCGGAGCCCCTGGGCAGCCACTGGAACAATTACGGACCAACAGCAGTGGTCAGACCGAAACCATCGAGCTGGCGGCACCACCGGTGGAGTACAGCCTGCAGCCATCGGAAGAACAACCTTATTCGGAATATACTCTGAAGGTGGAAGCCGAAGGCTATGAACCCATAGAAGTATCCGGAAGTGAGATCCTGTCCGGTGAGATCAGCAGACAGAAAATAGAACTCCGGCCGATCAGCGATGGTAACTATGAAGATGTGGTGATTCCGGATCATACGTTGTTTGGTAATTATCCGGAAAAAATACCGGAAGAAGAAGTTAAACCGGTCAACGAATCCGGAGAAATTGTGTTGAGTCGTGTAGTGATACCGGAATATGTAGTAGTACACGATGGATCACCAGCAGATTCCACTGCTGATAATTATTATGTAAGATATCGGGATTATATAAAAAACGTGGCATGCAGCGAGATATACGCAACCTGGCCACCTGAGACGATCAAGGCGAATGTTCTGGCAATCATGTCTTTTACTCTGAACCGGGTTTATACGGAGTGGTATAGAAACAAAAAGTACGACTTTACCATTACATCCTCCACTGCCTTCGATCACAAATGGATATACGGTCGCAATATTTTCGACAGTATATCCAACATAGTGGATGAACTCTTCGAAAACTATTTGTCACGTCCGAACGTCCGTCAGCCGATTCTGACCCAGTACTGTGACGGACAGCGGGTGACCTGCCCGCAGTGGATGAGTCAGTGGGGAAGTAAATATCTGGGTGATCAAAATTACACAGCAATCGAAATCATCAGAAACTATTATGGGGAAAGTATGTATATCAATTCCGCAGAAGAGATTTCGGGAATCCCGGCATCCTGGCCGGGCTACGATCTGGATATCGGAGCAAGTGGCATGAAAGTCAGGCAGATTCAGGAACAGTTAAATACTATCGGGGAAGTTTATACAGAAGTTCCCAGGGGACCGGTGGATGGCATATACGGAGAGCGAACGAAAGAAGCAGTACGGCAGTTTCAGTCCGTTTTTGGACTGGGACAGACAGGAGTCGTTGATTATCCGACCTGGTATAAGATCCAGGAAATCTATGTGGGAATCACGAGAATCGCAGAGCTATATTGAAAGAATTATTCCTGTTCACTGATAAGATCCCGCGAAGCGTGTTACCGGGAACGGAGTGAACAGGAACAGAAAAAATGTCGGTAATTGAAGTATTACATTTTTGACATGGGCAATGAAAAGGATTATAATTAATAATCAGGGAAGTATACGTAACGTGAAGTAACAGGAGGAAATACCAGAAAGTGATAAGAAAAGAATGGAAACGTATGCTGGCACTGTCTATGACATATATAATGACTTTGTCCGTGGCAGCGCCAGTTAAGGCTGCTGAAGAAGAACTCGGTGTACCGACAGCGGAAACAGCAGCAGAAGTACAGGAAACCCCGGAACAGTATGAGGCAAGAACAGGATACCATTTATCAGAGGGATATACCTATGTACTGAATAACGGGTTTGTGATTCTGCAGGCAGATGGTTCGCCACAGATCACACCGGTTGCAACCCCGGAACCAACACCAAGTGAAACGCCGACACCGACACCGGAGCCGACTGTAACACCGACGCCGGCAGGAGAGAATACTCCAACACCCACACCGGGTCAGGAAGGGGCAGAACCACAGGAAGTGACAGAACAGCCCACGCCGGAGCCTACACCGGCACCGGAGACCACACCGGAAGCTGCGCAGGAGACTGCGGTGGAAGAAAATATCCCGGTTATTACAGCATTTCCACAGTCTGTGGAAGTACCGGTGACGGTGGAGGATTACCGTTTCTGGACAGTATCTGCCAGCAGAAAAGCGGCACAGGCGAAAGTGGTTCAGGAGATCAAAGAAGAGAAGTCACAGGATTCCCGGAGTGTGGGAAGGCTGGAAGAAGGCGGTATCTGTTATATTTTAAGAAAGGAAGACGGATGGTACTACGTGGAATCCGGAACCGTTCGTGGTTTTGTGGAGAAAAAAGCGCTTCGCAGAATCGGAGATAAGAATGAGGCGCTGCTTACTCCGGTATATGCAACAGAGCTGGTTGCGCCGGCAGAAAATCAGGCATATGCATATTACCGGGCAACGATTCAGCAGACTGCAGCAAAGAAGCATTATGCACTCTGCAAAGGAGATGAACTGAATATCAGGGCGGACAAGAGCACAGACAGTGAGATTGTCGGAACGATGAAAAAGGGAAATCTCTGTTATATTCTTGCAGATGAGACAGAAGAGTGGGTATATGTGGAATCCGGAGAAGTTCGTGGGTTTGTAAAAAAGGAATATCTGCAGACAGGCAGGAAAGTGAAGAAAAAAGTGAATAAGACCGGAGCGGATCGTTTTACGCTGGCGGTTGCCAGGGTAGATTCGAAGGATAATCCGGCGCGTTATTATACGTTGACTTCGGTGAAAACGGGAATTCCGGACGGGGCGATCCGTGATTCGATCGTGGATTATGCCAGTGGATTCCTTGGAACTGTCTGGAAGGAAGAAGGAATCAGCCTTTGCGAAGGAATTGATACCAGCGAGTTTGTTGAGCAGATTTATGAGGCATACGGATATAATGTCACGGATAAAGACGGAAATATACAGGAACAGGGAAAGGTTTCTGTGGATCAGGCAAAACCCGGTGATGTGATCTGCTATGGATCCGGGGAAGAAACAAGTGCAGCCGGTATTTATGTGGGTGACGGCAAGATGGTACAGGCTTCTGAGACGAGAGGCAAGGTGGTAACAGTAAAGATAGATCCGGAACAGGAGAGCTTTGCCCTGGAGCTTTTTGAAGATACGAAAGTGATTGCAGGAAGTAAGGATATCAGTGAAGTGAATGCAACGGAAGCAATGTACGGACAGGATCTGGGACTTTTTAAGCTGACATATTACTGTGCGTGTGCGAAGTGTTGTGGAAAGGCAACCGGAATTACTGCTTCCGGAGCGAGGGTTGCGGAAGGGGAAACGATCGCGGTGGATCCTTCAGTGATTCCTTATGGAACGAAAGTTATTATTAATGGACATATTTTTACGGCACAGGATTGCGGCAGTGGAGTGAAGCAGAATCATATTGATATCTATGTGGATGATCATGAGCGGGCTCTGGCACTGGGGTGCAATTATGCGGATGTGCATTTGATGAAGTGAGAAGAGACTGTCACACTCTGGGTAGGGTGTGGCAGTTTTTTACTTTACGGGAAATTGCTTTACAGTAAAGTAGAAAACGCTCCGCGAAGATGCTCCAAGGCACATTCTTTGTTCCTGATCAGATAAGTACACTGCGTATCGGAAGAAACCGGGTGAGGATTTCGACAAATGTATACACAATTAAGTGAAAATCAGGAAAAAATTGGAAAATAAAAAGGATTTTGTGAGGAAAGAGTGGAATATATTTAACAGAATAGATGAAAATAGAATGGTTTTTACTGTTTTTGGTAATAGAAGGGGTGATGTATTTGAATATCAGGGAACAGGCAGAGGAGCGGGAGTTTCAGTATCTGAGCCGGTATGCTTCACACAGCAGAGAGTCGAAGGGCAGAGAGCGTGTGGAGGAGGAGTGTGATATCCGGACGGTGTATCAGAGGGATCGGGATCGGATTATTCATTCGAAGGCGTTTCGACGGTTGAAGGATAAGACACAGGTATTTCTTGCGGCGCAGGGAGATCATTATCGGACCAGACTGACACATACGCTGGAGGTATCACAGACGGCGCGGACGATTGCGAAGGCGCTGGAGCTGAATGAGGATCTGGTGGAAGCAATTGCGCTAGGGCATGATCTGGGGCATACACCGTTCGGACATGCCGGTGAAGCGGCTCTGAATGAAATCTGCCCGGAAGGATTTGCACATTTTAAGCAGAGTGTCCGGGTGGTGGAACGGCTGGAAAAGAACGGGGAGGGACTGAATCTGACCTGGGAAGTAAGAGACGGGATGTTGAATCACCGGACATCCGGCACACCGCATACCCTGGAAGGTCAGGTAGTCCGACTGTGTGATAAGATTTCTTATATCCATCATGATATGGATGATGCACAGAGGGCAGGGATTTTTCAGGAAGATGATATTCCGATCACAATCAGGGTGACACTGGGAGATTCCTGCAAAGAGCGGTTAAATACGTTGATCCATGATACGATCCGCAACAGCTACGGAAAAGATAAAGTCGAGATGACACCGGAGATTGCGGAGGCGATGCGGGAACTTCGCACATTGATGTTTCGGAGCGTTTACAATAATCCGGTGGCGAAAAAAGAAGAAAGAAAAGCCAGGACGATGCTGCAGGAGATGTATCTGTATTATAGCAGGCATCCGGAACAGATGTCCCGGGAATACCAGAAACTGATCGCAGAAGGCGAGAACAGAGAAAGGGTGGTATGTGATTATATCTCCGGCATGACGGATCAGTATGCGATGGCAAAATTCAAAGAAATTTTTATTCCTTCAGCCTGGGCAGTATACTGAACCGCCGGGGAATCGTTGCGAAGAAGAATAAAAAATACATATTTTGCCGAAGAAAAAGAGAACCGGGACAAATAAAAAAGGATATTGTCGCCGGACGGGGAATATATATATGTGGGTAAATGACAACAGTGGATAAAGGAGAGAGAAAACATGCGTTATTCGGATGATCTGATCGAAGAAATTCGAATGAAAAACGATATTGTAGATGTGATTTCCGGTTATGTGAAATTGCAGCGAAAAGGAAGTTCCTATTTCGGACTTTGTCCCTTTCATAATGAAAAATCACCGTCGTTTTCCGTAAGTCCCGGAAAGCAGATGTATTATTGCTTTGGATGTGGAGCTGGTGGTAATGTATTTACCTTTCTGATGGAATATGAGAACTTTACTTTTCCGGAGGCGCTGGAGATGCTGGCGGACCGTGCAGGAGTGGAACTTCCCAAAATGGAATATTCCAAAGAAGCGAAAGAACAGGCAGACCTGAAATCCGCACTTCTGGAGATAAACAAGGAAGCGGCGAAGTTCTACTATTATCAGCTGCGCCAGAAAACCGGAGAACAGGGGATGGCATATCTGAAGGGCAGAGAACTCAGTGATGAGACCATCAATAAGTTTGGTCTTGGGTATTCCGGCAAGTTCAGCAACAACCTGTACCGGTATCTGAAGGGAAAAAACTATTCAGATGAGCTCTTACGGCAGTCAGGGCTGTTTAATGTGGATGAAAAACGTGGCATGTATGATAAGTTCTGGAACCGTGTGATCTATCCGATCATGGATGTGAACAACCGTGTGATCGGATTCGGAGGCAGGGTGATGGGAGATGCAAAGCCCAAATATCTGAACTCACCGGTGACGAAGATCTTTGATAAGAGCCGGAATCTGTACGGACTGAATATGGCGCGTTCTTCGAGAAAGAAAAATCTGATCATCTGCGAGGGGTACATGGATGTGATCTCCATGCATCAGGCAGGATTTAACAATGCAGTGGCGTCTCTGGGAACAGCTCTGACCTCTCAGCAGGCCAGTCTCCTGAAACGGTATACCGATGAAGTCCTGATCATTTACGACAGTGATGAAGCGGGTGTGAAAGCAGCTCTCCGGGCCATCCCGATGTTAAAAACCGCCGGACTTTCCACGAAGGTCATCAATCTCAGGCCTTACAAGGATCCGGATGAATTTATCAAAAATATGGGAAAAGAAGCTTTTCAGGAGAGGCTGGATCACGGAATGAACAGTTTTATGTTTGAACTGAAGGCACTGGAAGGGCAGTATGATATGGAGGACCCGCAGGGTCGCACGGACTTTTTTAAAGAAACGGCAAAGCGGCTGCTGCGTTTTGAAGACGAGATTGAACGAAGCAGTTATATCAAAACCATTGCCGGAACTTATCAGGTCGAGCCGGAAGAACTCAGAAAGATGGTGAACCGGCTGGCGATGAAGGGCGTGGGAATGACAGAGACTGTCAAACCAAAATCGGGTCTGAACAGGAATAAGGAAAAGCAGAACGGATACGAAGTATCTCAGAAACTGATGCTTACCTGGCTGACTTCTTATCCGGAGATTTTCGGAGAGGTAAGCCGTTATATCGGACCGGATGATTTTACAAGACCCCTCTATCATCAGGTGGCTGAACTGCTATATGAGCAGTATCGGCAGGGCGAGCCAAACCCGGCGAGACTGTTGAACCGGTTTACGGACAGCGAGGAACAGACCGAAGTGGCGGCTGTATTCAACGCGACGATCCCGCTGGACTCGGAACAGGAGAGGGAGCAGGCATTACTGGATGTGATATGCAGAATGAAGGAAGACAGTATCGCCCACCGCACAGAGAATCTGGCACCTACAGACATGCAGGGGCTGATGAATCTGATGCAGGCGAAAAAAGAACTGGAAGAGTTAAAAGCCGGAAAGCTGCATTTGCATATTTCTTTTTGTTAAGGATAAAATATAAACAATATATGGAAGGATGGAAAAACAGATGGAAATGGATAAAGCCCAATTTGCAGAACAGTTGAAAAACCTTGTGGAATTAGGCAAGAAGAAGAAAAATGTGCTGGAGTATCAGGAAATCAATGATTTCTTTAAAGGAATCACCCTGAACAATGAGCAGATGGATCTGATCTTCGAATATCTGGAAGCCAATGGCGTGGATGTACTCCGGGTAACCGAGGACGACGCACTGCTGGATAATGAAGATATGCATATGGAAGAGGAGGAGGTGGATCTGGAAAATATAGACCTTTCCGTACCGGAAGGGGTCAGTATCGAGGATCCGGTTCGTATGTATCTGAAAGAGATCGGTAAAGTGCCTCTTCTGAGTGCAGAAGAGGAAATCGAACTGGCAAAACGGATGGAAAACGGCGATCAGGCGGCGAAAAAACGTCTGGCAGAAGCCAATCTTCGTCTGGTGGTCAGCATCGCAAAACGATATGTGGGACGCGGCATGTTGTTCCTGGATCTGATTCAGGAGGGAAATCTGGGTCTGATCAAAGCAGTGGAAAAATTTGACTACACCAAAGGATATAAGTTCAGTACCTATGCAACCTGGTGGATCCGTCAGGCCATCACCCGTGCGATCGCCGATCAGGCAAGAACGATCCGTATCCCGGTGCATATGGTAGAAACCATCAACAAACTGATCCGTGTGTCCAGACAGTTACTGCAGGAGCTGGGCCGTGAACCTACGCCGGAAGAGATTGCAGAAGAGATGAATATGCCGGTGGAAAGAGTCCGTGAGATCCTTAAGATTTCTCAGGAACCGGTTTCTCTGGAAACCCCGATCGGTGAAGAAGAAGATAGCCATCTGGGTGACTTTATCCAGGATGACAACGTTCCGGTACCTGCAGATGCAGCAGCCTTTACGCTGTTAAAAGAACAGCTGGTAGAGGTGCTGAGCACACTGACCGAGAGAGAACAGAAAGTACTTCGTCTGCGTTTCGGCCTGGATGATGGAAGAGCCAGAACACTGGAAGAAGTAGGAAAAGAATTCAGTGTCACAAGAGAACGTATCCGTCAGATCGAAGCGAAAGCATTAAGAAAACTGCGTCACCCCAGCCGCAGCAGAAAGCTGAAGGATTATCTGGATTAATGGAATTATCCAAAAGACTTCGGATGAATGCTTCTTTTGTGACACCGGGAAACCGGCTGGCAGATGTGGGAACGGATCATGGATATATTCCGATCGCTCTTTGCCTGGAAGGCGTAATTCCATCAGCTCTGGCTATGGATGTGAATCCGGGACCACTGGAGCGCGCAAAAGAACATATACAACAGTTTGATCTGGAAACAGATATACATACCCGCCTCTCCGATGGTGTACAGGCTTTGTGCCCCGGGGAGGCGGATTCTGTCCTGATTGCCGGAATGGGCGGGGCACTGACAGTGAAGATTCTGGAAGCAGGTGAAAAGGTGCTTGCTTCCGTAAAAGAACTGATCCTGCAACCCCAGTCAGAGATCGACAAAGTCCGGTCATACCTTCTGACTCATGGATATGTGATAGCCGGGGAAAAGATGGTATATGAAGACGGAAAATATTATCCCGCCATGCGGGCAGTACATGGGGAAATGCCGCTGTGGCAGGAGGTGGAGTTACAGTATGGAAAATATCTGCTGGAAGAGAAACATCCGGTATTAGAGGAATATCTGAAAGACAAACAGAAAACCTGCAGGAAAATACAGGAAAAACTCGCAGCAGACGGAAAGAAAGCAGAAAAGATCACCGCACGGCAAAAAGAGCTGGAGGACGAACTTCGGCTGATCGGGCAGGCACTGGAGGTGTATGAACGATGATATGTAAAGAAGTTATGAGAAAGCTGGAAGAACGGTGGAATCCTTCCTATGCACTGGAATGGGATAACGTAGGACTTCTGGTGGGAAGAGAAGAAAAAGAAATCAAAAAAATATTTACAGCACTGGATGCTACAGAAGAGACGATCGCACAGGCACTGGAATTCGGTTCGGATCTTCTGATCACCCATCACCCGATGATTTTTTCACCGGTAAAAAAAGTGACCAGTGCAGATTTTATCGGCCGCAGACTGATCACGATGATCCAGGCGGATCTGTGTTATTATGCAATGCATACGAACTTTGATGTGAAGGGGATGGCACAGCTGAATCAGGAATGTCTGGGACTTACGGACTGTGAAGTGCTGGAAGAAACCGCTCCCGGGGAAGGCATCGGAAGAGTAGGTGCGCTGGAAGGGACGATGGATCTGAAACAATTTGCCGGAAAAGTAAGAAACGACTTTGAGATTCCGGATGTACGGATGTACGGAGATCCGGCAGCGATCATTCATCGTGTGGCAGTGAGCAGCGGATCCGGAAAAAGTATGATCCGTGGTGCAATTGAAAAAGGTGCCGATGTGATCGTTACCGGAGATGTGGATTATCATTCGGCAATTGATGCCGTTGCGCAGGGAATTGCTGTGATCGATGCCGGTCATTATGGAACTGAATATGGATTTATCGCATATATGAGACAGGAACTGGAAACTATGTTTCCGGAGCTTGCGGTAGGCACTGCCAGAGTGCATCATCCGTACCGGGTGGTGTAGCGGCAGCTGAAAGGAGTGGTGAAGATGGGACTTAAGATGTGTAAAGTAACAGTGGGTTCCAGGGAGAAAGCATATCCGGATGGAACACCTTTTGGAGAAATTGTCAAAGATTTCGACCAGGATTGTAAGTATCCGGTGGTTCTGGTAACGGTAGACGGAAAACTTCGCGAACTTCATAAAAAGATTCACCGGGACTGCCGGATCTCACTGGTGACGGTGGCGGACAGTATCGGTCATAAAACATACAAAAGAAGCATGAATCTACTGCTGTTAAAGGCGGTATATCATGTGGCAGGACATGAGAAGATCCGGAAGATTGTCCTGCATTTTACGGTGGGAGAGGGATTTTACTATACGATTGATGGAGATGTGACGATTGATCAGCCATTTCTGGATCAGGTGGAAACGTATATGCATGAGCTGGTGGAAAAACATGTACCGGTGATGAAACGGAGTGTGTCTACCGCCTCTGCGCTGGATCTCTTTTACAAATATGGTATGTATGACAAAGAAAAACTGTTTCGTTACCGGAGAAGTTCCCGCGTAAATATCTATAATCTCGAGGAATTCGAGGATTATTTTTACGGGTATATGGTATGGCATACCGGATATCTGAAATATTTCAAATTGTATCCGTATGACGAGGGCTTTGTGATGCAGATGCCAACCCGGAAAGAACCGGAAAAACTGCCGCCGTTTACGCCGTCACCGAAGATTTTTCAGGTGCAGAAAGAGGCGGAAAAATGGGGCGAGATGATGGGAGTTTCCGTGGTAGGGGAACTGAACGAGAAGATCTCGAAAGGAAAAATGCAGGAACTGCTGCTGATCTCGGAAGCCCTGCAGGAGGGAAGAATCTCAAAGATCGCAGAGCAGATCATCGAGCGTGGCGGTGTAAAATTCGTTATGATCGCCGGACCATCCTCCTCAGGAAAAACCACATTTTCTCATCGCCTGTCAATCCAGCTGGCGGCTCACGGGATGAAACCGCATCCGATCGCAGTGGATAATTATTTTGTAAACCGGGAAGATACGCCGCGGGATGAAAACGGGAACTACAATTACGAGTGTCTGGAAGCTATCGATGTGGAACTTTTCAACCGCGATATGAATGCGCTGCTTAAGGGAGAGCGGGTGGAACTGCCACGGTTTAATTTCAAACTGGGAAAACGGGAATACAAAGGGGATTTCCTGCAGATGCAGCCGAACGATATTCTGGTGATTGAGGGAATCCACGGACTGAACGACCGGCTGAGCTATTCGCTTCCGACGGAGAGCAAATTCAAGATCTATATCAGTGCGCTGACGCAGTTAAATATTGACGAACACAACCGGATTCCGACGACGGACGGACGATTGATTCGCCGGATTGTCCGGGATAACCGGACGAGAGGAACGAGTGCGAAAGCAACGATTGCGATGTGGCCGTCGGTTCGCCGTGGAGAGGATGAAAATATCTTCCCCTATCAGGAACAGGCAGATGCAATGTTTAACTCGGCACTTCTGTATGAACTGGCAGTGCTGAAACTGTACGCGGAGCCGGTACTCTTCCAGATCGGCCCGGACGAACCGGAGTATCAGGAAGCGAAGCGGCTGTTAAAATTCCTGGATTATTTTGTGGGGATCCCCAGTGAGGATATCCCGAAGAATTCTATCCTGAGGGAATTTGTGGGCGGCAGCTGCTTTGATGTGTAAAATAATGTACAGAAAATATATAAAAGATATATGAAAAAATGTCAGGGGTGAAAGCGATTTTGTCCCTGTCATTTTCAAAAGAAAGGGTGGAAAGTATGAAAGTATTGATGTTAAACGGAAGCGCAAAAAAAGAAGGCAATACATACCAGTCTCTTCTGGAAGTAGGAAAGGAACTGGAAAGACAGGGCATCGAGTATGAGATCTTTCAGATCGGCAGTCAGCCGGTGAGAGACTGTATCGGATGTGGACAGTGTAATGAAAATGGCTGTGTGTTTGCGGATGACAAGGTCAATGCATTCGTGGCAAAGGCAAAAGAGGCGGACGGATTTGTCTTCGGTACACCGGTCTATTATGCACATCCAAGCGGACGGATCCTGTCATTTCTGGACAGAGTATTTTACAGCAGCGGCAGAGTATTTGCCTTCAAACCGGCGGCTTCTGTAGCAGTGGCAAGACGCGGTGGATGCAGTGCTTCCTTCGATGTACTGAATAAATATTATGGCATCTGCCAGATGCCGGTAGCCGGCTCTACTTACTGGAACATGGTACACGGCTGTGAACCGGGGGAAGTGAAGCTGGATACAGAAGGAATGCAGACCATGCGGAATCTGGCAAAGAACCTGGCCTGGATGATGAAATGTTTTGAAGCCGGAAAAGTAGCAGGTGTGCCACTTCCGGAGACAGAGAGAGGAAATCAGACAAACTTTATCCGATGATGAAAAAACAATATTCTAAGGTTATAAAAATTGTAATCCAGATTCTGTTTTTTCTGTGGATACCGGAGTCTTTTGCTGCCAGTCTGTATGCGGTAAAAAAGCTGATCCATGCGGTTTCGGTGATGGATTTTACTTATGCGCGGGAACCGGTTCTTCTGCTGCTGGAAACTGTTGTAACAACAGCGGTTTTCGGACGGTATTACTGCGGATATATCTGTAGTTTTGGTGCGGCACAGGATCTGAGTTATGATTTGGGAAACCTGATACGAAAACAGACAAAATACCGTAAGAAACGTATGCTTTCGGTGAAAACAGACAAAATTCTTTCCAAACTGAAATATCCTGTTCTGGTGATTGTGGCAGTGAGTGCTGTCTGGAAGAAAAATCTGCTGGATGTCATCAGCCCCTGGAAGGGATTTGCCAGTCTGCTGTCACTGCTGAGAGGAAATTTCAGCAAAGAGAATCTGATTTCTGCAGGTGTCTGGATCTGTATCATTGTTCTGGTCATATCGGCAGTATTTTTCAGAGCGTTTTGCAGATATCTGTGTCCGATGGGAGCAATTTATACACTGCTTTCCTTTTTCTCTTTGGACAGAAGAAAGCGAAGCTGCAAAAACAGCGGAGATTGTTCAATCTGTCCGTATCAGTGCAAACAGCAGAAAAGTAACCGCTGGGGTCTTGCGGTGACAATACTTGTCTTTTCCTGCATGAATCTGTATCTGTTAAAAGCAACGGGAAATGAAACGGCAAGCGGAACAGCAGATGTAAAAGTGACAGAGAAAGGGTCGTATACAGATGGAACGTATACAGGAACCGGTAATGGATTCCGTGGTAAGATCGATGTGACGGTCACTATTAAAAATGGAAATATTTCTGATGTGCAGGTGCAGGATTATGAAGATGATGCTACTTATATGCAGAGCGTTATCAGAGAGCTGATTCCGAAAGTGCTGAAAGAACAATCAACAGAGGTGGATACGGTTTCCGGTGCGACCTACAGCAGCAAAGGACTCCTGAAAGCTGTAGATCAGGCGATTTATCCGGAAAAAACAGAAAACGGGACAGATGTCACGAGTCAGATCCGGCTGAAAGACGGTAACTATGAGGGAACAGCCAATGGCTTTCGCGGAGAAATCAAAGTAGAAGTTACGGTAAAAGATCAGAAAGCAGAAAAAATCAGAATTCTATCTTATTATGACAATGAGGAATATCTTTTCCATGTGGCACCGGCAGTGATCACAGAAGTGCTGGAAAATAAACCGCTGGATACCGATGCTGTTTCGGGCGCGACATACAGCTGTAATGGTCTGACCAGAGCCATAGAAAATGCGTTGCAGGTAGAGGAAGATACCTATACCATTCTGGAAGCAAAACCACGCGCCGAAAAACATAAGAAAGCGCACCATCAGGTTCAGAAATTCGTAGAATCGGAGGAACAGTACGAAGAACTTGTGGAAAAATACAAAGAACTGATTTACGATTCCAACGGAAAGAAAAAAGAATAAAAAGTGATAAAAAGGAGTTTTCAAAAAACGTTTATATGTTATTGAAAACTCCTTTTGTGTTTTGTTCGGTTGTCAGTTATCAAACATATGATCTTTCAGCTCCTGATACCAGTTTTCTGCCTGTATTTTTGTCGGAGCCGTAAGAAATACCGTGTATTCATCGGTCTGAATGGAAAGAACCGGGGATTCATCCAGCTCTACATACATTCTGCACGGACCGGTTTTCTTTCCTCTAAACACACCGAGCAGCTGATGCCCGTCAGCGGATCCGTTGGAGCGGACGAAGGAATCGTCCGGCAGGCTGTCCAGAAGCTGCAGATCCAGGATCTCGTCTGTAGAGAAAGAAGTGTCAGTGTAACCGGAAGTGATAGAAACCTGTGTGCCATCGATGGTCATCTGCACCGGAACAAAATCCATACGTATGAACAGTCCACACATCCAGATCAGAAGTCCGGCTATTACAACGAACATGCTGACTGTGAGGATTTTTCCGGCAGGTCTTCCTATATTGGTGGTGAAATTCGTGGTGCAAAAACGGTCAGGAACCATAAACCTTGGATCAGCCGGATTGTCATACCAGCCGTTTCGCCAGTAATAATCGTCATCCACATACATCGGTTCGTCATCGGCGGCAAGAATCTGTGCTTTTTTCTTCTTTAAGCGGAAGTACATCACAAAAACTGCAACGATGGGAATCGTCTGGAAAATAAAAAAGAGCAGGTGTGACCACCAGTACCATTCAAGATCATTTGCAAGGAAAAAGATCTCACTGATAAATGCCAGACTGTTACACAGACTGTAGAAGAAAAACATCCGGGACCAGTAACGGTGTTCCTGGGTGTTGATTGCCACATTGATCTCCGTATGTGCACTGTAGATCCGGTTGCCGTTTTTCGAGTAGCCCCAGGCGAACAGAAGAAAAAACAGCCAGAGGACGATCCAGGTAATCAGGAAGATCCCGCCGCTGGTATCGGTGAGGATATAGTTGCGGATACGGGAGAAAAACAATGGTATAAAAACCATCACCAGTGGAAGCAGATGCCAGTACAGCGGGAGCGCTGCCTTCTGGGTATGTATGGCAGTACGGGTGTCGGCAGCTGCGGTAAAAGGTTCTTTTGTCGTATTGCCCAGTCCCTGTTCCAGCTTCAGAAGATACAGCTGACGGTGGGCACTGTACAGCAAAGAGACTGCACGGGCAAGAAATACACAAAACCAGATGCACCAGAGCGTTATGCCTATGGAAGCCAGCCAGAAAAATGGAATGGCAACTACAACGCCAAGAACCAGATGCAGCAGATAAAACTTCCGGATGTGTTTTTGATAGCTGTCTGTCAGCTGAGCCACCGGAGACAGGGAGATAGCAGATTCAGGAAGATGGACACCAAGGAGCATCCCGTTCCGATAGGTTGCCGAACTTCCATAAACCGCCCAGGTGATGCCGACCATGATCAGGTCCGTGATCGCAAGAATCCAAAAGAGCATCATTCCACAGCCACCTCCATTTCCACAAATACTTTGCTGCAAAGACTGAGAAAATCTTCCAGGTTCATTCCGCGGATCCTGGCTTCCGCACTTAAAAGTTCCAGTTCGTCCTCAAGTTTTTCCTGAAAAAGAGAAGAAGGTTCCTCGTTTTCCGGAATATGAACGATACTTCCCAGACGGCGGTCAGTATAGAGAAAACCTTCATTTTTCAAAAGCTGGTAGGCTTTGCTCACTGTCATGGTATTGATACCAAGATCGGCAGCCATCTGTCGCACGGTGGGAAGAGACTCACCCTCGGTCAGTTCCCCTTTGCCGATGCCTTTTACAATCTGGTTGCGAAGCTGCAGATACAGAGGAATCTGCGAGAGTGTATTGATTTTTATGATCATGAAAACACCTCCTTGTATTTTGTATTATACCACACGATACAAATAATACAATAGAAAATGTATTTGACGAAAAGTTTTTCCTGTGGTAGACTGATTCGGTAAGTAGAATAAATGGTCGCGGCTGACAGAACCGAAAGGGGTCAGGTGAGGAAAGTCCGGGCTTCAAAGGGCAGGATGCCGGATAACGTCCGGTGGAGGTGACTCCAAGGCCAGTGCAACAGAAATAAACCGCCAGGTTCGCCTGGTAAGGGTGGAAAGGCAGTGTAAGAGACTACCGCCTGTCTGGTGACAGAGAGGGCACATGTAAACCCCATCCGAAGCAAGACCGAACAAAAAACTATGTGGCTGCCCGTCACGTTTTTAGGTAGGTCGCTGAAGCCTGCTGGCAACAGCAGGATTAGATAGATGACCATTCAAGACATAACCCGGCTTATCGTTCTGCTTACTTTCACAGAATATGGCTGTCGTCCGGAACATGAAAAGAAGTGTTTCGGACGGCAGTTTTTTTACGTGAGCAACGAGTCAAAGTCTGTGCTTGCACAAGACCTTGACGACTGCTGCGATAATGAGTAAAATTCGCGAAGCGTATTTTATCTCGTTACTGTATTGCCTGAATGAAAAACGATTCACAAAAAAGAGAGAATATGGCATAATAATAGAAGAAAATACTGTCGCGGAATTGTAATTGCACAGGAACGGCAGAAGGGAGAAAACGGAGAATTATGAAAAATATTATACTCGCATCCCAGTCCCCAAGACGAAGAGAACTTTTAACACAGATCGGATTAGAATTCGAAGTGCATCCGGCAGGCGGTGAGGAAATCATCACAAGCATAGATCCTGTGGAAGTGGTAAAATCGTTATCGACACAGAAAGCAGCTGCGGGGAAGGAAGAGCTGGAGCCACAGTTACCGGAGAACTGGCTGGTGATCGGGGCGGATACGATTGTGGTTTATGACGGGAAGATCCTTGGAAAACCAAAAGATGAGGCAGATGCGATCCGCATGTTACGCATGCTGCAGGGGCAGACTCACAGTGTATATACCGGTGTGACACTGCTGGAGACAGGAAAACAGACAACCTTTGCGGAAGAGACAAAAGTATCCATGTACCCGATGACAGAAGAAGAGATTGCATGGTATGTCAGCACGAAAGAGCCGATGGACAAAGCAGGAGCCTACGGGATCCAGGGACTTTGTGCGCGGTTTGTAGAAAAAATCCAGGGAGATTATAATAATGTGGTGGGACTTCCGGTAGGACGGATCTATCAGAAACTGAAAAAAGAAGAATCCTTTTGAAAATAAAAATGTTGAAGTGAGAGAAAACGATTTGCGTGGTGCATTTTAAAATTGAAATCGCAAAAATGTGGAGAAAAACGACAGAACAGAAATGTATGGGACAGAAAGGGAAGAGACACAGATGGAAAGGACAGAACAATACCCGGGTTATAACCATCGGGTGCAGTATTATGAAACCGATCAGATGGGATGTGTGCATCATTCCAACTATATCCGCTGGTTCGAGGAAAGCCGGAGCGATTATCTGGCATATCTCGGTATGGATTATGACAAAATGGAAGCCGCAGGTGTGATCAGCCCGGTACTGACGGTGGAGGCAGCCTATCACTCCATGACACGGTACGGGGAAGAAGTATCTATTGAGGTGACAGTGAAAAAATATAACGGAGTAAAAATCTTTCTGGAATATCATATCAGGGATAAAAAAGACGGAACCCTGCGCTGCAGCGGACAGACCAGTCACTGCTTTCTGAACAGGGAAGGAAAACCGTTATCCTTAAAAAAAGAAAAACCGGAGTGGCATGAGATCCTGAAAAGAGAATGTGAACGGACACAGGAACAAAACGGATAACAGAGCAAAGAACCGTCCGGAAAATGGAAATGCAGAAAAAACACGGATAACAGCGTACATGAAAATCTACTAAATTGATACAGCACGCAACGAATCCACAATTACAGGAAACAAATCCCATATTTTTCAGTTTTGCAGCATGGTATACTGAGTATAGTCTGCGAATAGAAAACAGACTGCAAAACATAACGGTGAATGTGAAAAACAGTGATGTAAAAACAATAAACTGTGATGCAGACAGGGCGATAAAAAGGAGGACGAACATGGCAATTTATATAGACGAACAGAAAAAACTTTTTACGTTGTCAACAAACAATACAAGTTATCAGATGATGGCAGACAAATATCTGGTGCTGAATCACCTGTACTATGGAGAAAATATCGGTCAGGAAGATATGAGCTATCTTTTAGACTATCAGGATCGGGGATTTTCCGGAAACCCTTACGAGGCAGGAAATGAGAGAGACTATTCTCTCGATTCCAGACCACAGGAATACTCCACCAACGGCGTCGGCGATTACCGGATCAACAGTGTGAGCGTGATCAACGCGGACGGAAGCGATGCCGCAGACTGGCGTTATGCAGGATATACCATCGAAAAGGGCAAATATGCGATCCCGGGAATGCCGGCATTGTACGGAGAAGAAAAAGATGCCGATACCCTGATCGTGGAACTGGCAGATAAAGTAACCGGACTGCATGCATTTTTATACTACAGTGTGTGGGAAGAAAGAGATATCATTACCCGGTGCGTAAAATTCGTAAATCAGGGAACCGATGCGATCGTGCTGACAAAAGCTGCTTCCATGAATCTGGATCTGATGAGCGGTGACTGGGAACTGATGCATTTTCACGGAAGACACAATCTGGAACGCCAGATGGAACGGGTACCGCTGATGCGCGGAAAGATGACCGTGGAAAGTGTCAGAGGAGCATCCAGTCACCAGCATAATCCATTTGCCATCCTGTGCAGTAAAGATACCACCGAGGAAGCGGGACCATGTTATGGAACAGCACTGGTTTACAGTGGAAACTTCTCGATCGAAGCAGAAAAAGACCAGATGGGACAGACCAGACTGACTGCCGGCATCAACAGCCAGAGATTTGCCTGGACACTGGAAGCCGGAGCAGAGTTCTGGACACCGGAGGCTGTCATGACCTACAGCAGCGAAGGATTCGGAAAAATGAGTGCAAACTTCCATCATACCTTCCGGGAGCATCTGTGCCGTGGCAAATACAAACATGAGAGACGTCCGGTGCTGATCAACAACTGGGAAGCAACCTACTTTGATTTTGATAAAGAAAAGATCCTGAACATCGCAAAAGGCGCATCTGAACTTGGCGTGGAGATGCTGGTTCTCGACGATGGCTGGTTTGGAAAACGTGACGGAGATGTCAGCGGACTGGGTGACTGGTATGTCAATACCGACAAACTGGAAGGCGGTCTGAAACCGATCGCAGACGGAATCAATGCCATGGGTATGAAGTTCGGTCTTTGGTTTGAGCCGGAATGTATCTCCGAGGACAGCGACCTCTACCGCGCACATCCGGACTGGGCGATCCAGATTCCGGGAAGACAGCCGAACAGAAGCCGTTACCAGCTGATTCTGGATATGGGAAGAGAAGATGTCCGGGATTATCTGTACGAACGCATGACGGCGATCCTTGACAGTGCCAATATCGAATATGTCAAATGGGATATGAACCGTCACATCAGTGATGTGTACAGTGCCGTTTTACCAAAAGAACGCCAGGGAGAGGCAAGCCATCGCTACATGCTGGGTCTGTATGATCTGCTGGAACGACTGGTGAGCCGTTATCCGGATCTGTTACTGGAGGGCTGCAGCGGCGGCGGTGGACGTTTTGACCTTGGTATGCTGTATTATTCCCCACAGATCTGGTGCAGTGATGATACCGATGCAGTAGAACGTCTCAGTGTCCAGTACGGAACATCTTTCTGCTATCCGATCTCAGCAGTCGGTTCCCATGTATCCGCTGTTCCGAACCACCAGACCGGTCGTATCACTCCGGTAGAAACCAGAGGAACCGTAGCCATGGCAGGAAGTTTCGGATACGAACTGGATCTGAACCTGTTAAGCGACGGGGAAAAAGAAGAGGTCAAAGAACAGATCAAAACCTTTAAGAAATACTACAACCTGACCCATGAAGGCGAATACTACCGCCTGACCAACCCGATGGAAAACCGTCTGTACGCAGCCTGGGAGTTCGTATCTCAGGATCAGAGCGAAGCTCTGGTACACGGCATGCAGATTCTGGCACAGCCAAGCGGCCCGTCCATCCACATCCCGGTAAGAGGGCTGAAAGCGGACGCCATGTACGAAGTAAACGGCGAACTGGTAAGAAGCGGCCGCGCCCTGATGCACGGCGGCCTGAACTTCCCACGCCAGACCGGGGATTTCAAAGCGGTGGAGTTTTATCTGAAAGAAGTAAAATAAAGAAGCATAAGAACCATAAAAGAGCTGCGAAGTGGATTCGCGGCTCTTTTTTAGGCGAGCAACAAGCCAAAGTTCATGTTTGTATGAAACAAACCTTGGGACATACCGATTTCATACACATCCGGGAAACACATGACGAAGTGAACCGCGACTTCTGTTTTGTAAAACATTCAACAAATCAACAATAAAATGGAAACAAAACAGATAGGATTTTTCATCTTATAAACATATAATAAATCCATAGCAAAACCGTAATTCATCCAATCGGGGGAAAAGACAGGGATGGATTACGGAAGACAACAAAATACATAGATTCGTACAGGAGGTATGAAGATGAAAATTACTTTTATGGGGGCTGGCAGCACCGTATTTGCCAGAAATGTACTGGGGGACTGTATGTGTACACCTGCGCTTTGTGAGGCGGAGATTGCATTGTATGATATCAACGAGGAACGACTGAAAGATTCAGAGATCATCCTCGGCGCGATCAATAAGAATGTCAACGAATCCAGAGCCACCATCAAAACCTATCTCGGTGTGGAAAACAGAAAAGAGGCCTTGCGGGATGCCGACTTTGTAGTGAATGCGATCCAGGTAGGCGGCTATGATCCGTGCACCATCACCGACTTTGAGATCCCGAAAAAATACGGTCTGCGTCAGACCATCGCAGATACACTGGGAATCGGTGGTATCATGCGTGCACTTCGTACCATCCCGGTGATGGAAGGATTTGCCAGAGATATGGAGGAGGTCTGCCCGAACACCCTGTTTCTGAACTACACCAACCCGATGGCGATGCTGACCGGCTATATGCAGAGATACACAAAGATCCGTACCGTAGGTCTTTGCCACAGCGTACAGGTATGTTCGGAGAAACTGCTGGAAAAACTGGGGATGGAAGACAAGCTGGAAGGCAGAAGAGAACTGATCGCCGGTATCAATCATATGGGATGGCTGTTGGAACTGTATGACAAAGACGGCAACGACCTGTACCCGGAGATCCGCAGACGGGCAGCAGAGAAGAATGCAACTGAAAAACATGACGATATGGTGCGTTTTGAGTACATCAAACATCTGGGATATTACTGCACCGAGTCCAGCGAACATAACGCAGAGTACAACCCGTTATTTATCAAATCCAGATATCCGGAAATGATCGAAAAATACAACATCCCGCTGGACGAATACCCACGCAGATGTGTGGAGCAGATCAAAGGCTGGGAGAAAGAACGTGAGGATATTCTGAAAGACGGAAAAGTAACCCACGAAAGATCCAAAGAATATGCTTCTTATATTATGGAAGCCGTCGTGACCGGCAATCCATATAAGATCGGTGGCAATGTGTTGAATACCGGTCTGATCGACAACCTGCCATCCGATGCCTGTGTGGAAGTTCCGTGTATGGTAGATGCCAACGGCATCAACCCATGCCACGTAGGAAGACTTCCGGTCCAGCTGGCAGCCATGAATATGACCAATATCAACGTCCAGCTCCTGACCATCGAAGCCGCAGCCACCAGATCCAAAGAAAAGATCTACCAGGCCGCCATGCTCGAACCACATACCGCAGCAGAGCTGAATATCGATGATATCAAGGCAATGTGCGATGAGCTGATTGAGGCACATGGGGATTATATGAGTATGTATAAATGAAAAGATAAGGTATGACAATAAGGAAGGGTCTGCCGCACTGATATAGTGCGGCAGACCCTGTTTGCGTCAGGCTGGAATCCAGTCTCCAATCCATTGACCGGTTTCTATATTGTAGAGTCGTTTATATTTTTTTCCATTAACTGTTTTATATACCCAAACAACATTAGTGTTTCGAACAGTACATTGGGATTGGTAAGTAGCTAAAGTTGAATTAATTAATGGAGAATCAACTGAAATGCTAGGACTTTCCAAAGTAAATGAAAATGCTAATCCCCCAGCTATGCTGGGGCGAATCGTGTAGTAGTGACGTTGTATGGTGAAAAGTAAAGCCTCCTATGATACGATAGTAAAGGTGTCTCAAGCCAATACTAAAGAGAATAGGAGGCGGTCCAAAGTGGACAGTTACAGCTTATCACATTCAAGGTACAAATGCCAGTACCATGTTGTGTTTATACCAAAGTACAGAAAAAGAATTATGTATGGAAAATT
>NZ_VUMS01000016.1 GCF_009696065.1 Oliverpabstia intestinalis
GAATTTGGCATTAAAATTTCTTCTTTGTCTGGACATGATAATGGATCCTTTCTTTCATACTGGTTTAAGTATATCAGATTCATTAAAAACTGTCCGAAAAAGTGTCTTAATTTATGAGACCATTATACTTTTGCTTTCAACTCCTTGTTGTACTCTCGCATCAAATTGTAGGCATACGCTTTAGAAACACCAAGAATTGCACACACATCATCCACATCCATATACATTTTTTCCTGCACTATACTCATATCGCTTTATCCTCCTTCAAATATTGCTCAACATGTTCCAGACCATAGATCTTGTCCTCTACATAACGGGTTGGTACCCGACCGAGAATCACATAATAGTTTTTGCTTTCCAGATCGGCATTCATTCTTTCCACCACCCGGTAAGCAAACGAAACTGATAATCCAAAGAGTTCTGCAATGTCTTCCACTGATAAATACATTTTTCTCTTACGCATGAAACCATTCCTTTCCCTCTTCCTGTGGAATCTCACAAGTATCTTCCACTCCGTAGAAACGCTTCACAAAATACTTTGTCGGAACTTTTCCTCTAAGCGTCAGATATCCCTGTTCTTCCAGTTCCTTGTTCAGATTTCCGATGATCTCATAAGCCGATGTCTGTTTTACTTCCAGAAGTTCACAAATATCAGATGCCTTTAAAAATAATTTGTTCTGCATAATCAGTACCTCCTGTATTTTGAATATTTATCTCTTCATATACTCTGTACTGGCAGATGCAAAATCGGACATCATTTTCCGAAATTTATCAAATTTTCTTGTTTTTTAATTCTCCATCAGTGTGATTACTGTGTCATGGAGTTTAAGCTCATCGAAAGTAAAGAACCTTTCTGTGGTATCTGTTTTCTAAATGCAGGCAACAAAAAAACAGTCTGCCTTGACGAAAATCACTTCAATCAAAACAAACTGTTCTTCATATTTACTCTAATTTTATTTTATGAGAATAACCGATTTCACGAAATTTGCAGGTGAATCTGGAATATAAACAAGAGAAAAAAATAATTTTTAAACTCCATTTGCACTCCATTTGGTCTTTTCGACACCCCGCAAAGCCTTTATTTATGGGCTTTTCCGCGATTTTTCAAGCTACTCAAACTCGGCTCCATTGCGGCAAAACTTAACGGAATTAATTAATGTTTTGCTTACAATAAGCGAAGTTTTTATTTCTACTACATAATTTACGCTGGCTTTCCGATGAACTGTTGCCAGAATGTTGCCATGATACTCTATATATTTCTTTCTATTTTATCATCACGCCTTCCTTTTTATCATTATTGTCTACATATCTATATTCGCACATGTAATGAAGATATTCGTTTAGCTTATCTAACTCTAAATCTTTATGTTCCAAATCTAACGGATGAATACATATCTGTAAGTTCTCAGTTATCTTTCTTTCTTTTGCAGAAGCTACAAATGAAAAAATTATTTCCTGAATGACCTTTTTTCTAGAGGCTTCTTTAATTCCTGCTCTTCCTGTTCCCAATAACGGAATCGCTAGATTTTCAATATGTCCTCTACTCTCCAGATGACTCCAAAGCCCTTCTAATGCTATTTGTACATTTTCAAATTTTGTATTTACTGTTTTCCCATATTCATTAACATCTGCAATTGCCACAAAATAATAATGTTTTCCTGCATATGTAACTTTACTAACAGTACCTAAAGGATATTTTTTATCTTTACTATGTGTTCTATCAATTTTTTCATATGCATATCCTTCCAATCCTTTTTCAATCAAATTATCCAATGTCCCTATATTATTAGCAAAATATTTCTTTTGAAATTGTCCCTGCACACTACTAACACTAATAAACTCATCTTCCATTTTAGTATCAAATGTTGTATTTGTTGGGATTACTATTGCAGCCTTTGCATTTAACACATCGGATACTTGCAAATTAATTTTCACATCTGTTCCCTTTAAAAAATATTCATAGTTTAAGTAAACTTTATTTTTCCAAAAAGAAATAATTATACAACCACCAAGAATCCAAATAACATAGTCATGCATCCATGTGTAAATAATATTTGAATTAAACATTAACAATACACATTCTCCAACCGTTAATATAATACCTAACAATGTAAGGACATTTTCAATAATCTTCCAAAATCGTTGGATGGTAAATTTTAAAATATACTTTACTTTACAACCCCAGTTTCTTATATGTTTCATCTGAATAATAATATGCTCCTGTTTTTCCTTCTCTTTTTGCTTTTTGATTAAAATCCGGCCAGTTTTCAAGTGCATATTCCAAGATTTTTGCATTAAAACTAACATGAATCGCTAACTCATCTCTAATGATAGCTGGACATCTTTGTGAATCCATAGATCGTTTTCCATTTAAATTAACAACAATACATGGTAATTCTCGTTTAAGTGCCTCTTGAATTTCCCATCTTACATATTTATATAAATATCTTGTATGTTCACCTACTAAAAGCACAAAAATCTTAGTATTTCTAAATCGTTCTTGCAGCCCTCTTTTTATTGATTCTTCACTTTTATCCAATATTGTATTTATATCATGCGCATCATAAAAATTAAAAGATGTATTGTCATTTTGTCTCCACGCTTTCATCAAATAATAATAATGCAAATCATGATCTGCATCCATGGAAACATATACTTTATTTCTGTATGCCATTTTCAATCACTCCATTACATTTTTTGAGCAAGCTCCATTTTACTATATCCCATAACAACTAACATATCATCCAATGAATTTAATAGCATTTCTCTTGCCATCGGTACTAACTTCTGTTCTGCAATTTCATTATAATCATCTGGTAATTGATTCAATTCAAACACAATATCAGAAACTAATTCCATTCGTAATTCTTCATCTTTTGAACCAATATTTAATTCAATATTTAACAAAACAGTTTTATCTTCTTCATTTTTGGAAGTTTTCATCTTTGCTCTACATTCCATACTAAGTTCAAATTTCTTAGACAAATTTTGAGAAATATAAATATTGGCACTGATTATTTTCCGTTTTACAATTTTTGCACTAATTTCCTGCATATATTAAACTCTCCTTTTTAGACCATATCGGCTTGTCGTGATACATCGATGTTAAACTTGCATCGACATAACTTTCCCAATTCATTTGCTTCTTCCCATATGGTATATATATTACAGTTTCCTTTATATTTTCTTTTGACTCAAAAGACTGATTAATCGCCTTCATTACATATTGATTTAAAGTAATCTTCTGCTTAGCAGCCTCCAATGCTGCTTTTTTATGCATTTCTGGCGGTATTCTAATATTAAATGTTCCTTTAAATTCTTTATCCGGATTTTTCCCTATCTTTTCACACAACTCTAAATAATTATCGATACATTGCTCAAACATTTCTTTTAGTTCCGTAACTGATGTACCATGAAAATTCAAAGAATCGGTAATACCAAACACTTCTCCAACAAATATGTTATCTTCTGCATCATATTCCACAGATGCATGGTATCCTTTATATTCTAACATTGAATTCATCATATCACCTCTAACTTAATCTAATTCACCTATATCTTTTAAAAATTGTATAGTTTTATTAATTTGGTATCTATACAATTCATTTCCTGGATGCGGTTGATCAAACTGTAAAACTCTTTTTGTTTCATTATGCACAAACCCTATTCCTGAACCTCTACCTCCCGAAAATTTTTCACAATTACATTTACCCATCAGCAAATCTAGCTCTCTGGTTGTAAAGTTTTTAGGACTTGGTTTCCTACATAGTTTTTCAATCAAATCTTTTTTCTTAGGCATCTATAATTATCACCACCATCGATTCATTATATGCAACTATTTTTCAGTTGCTTAATTATACCACCCTTTTTTTCGTTTTTCAATCGCTTTCTGATAGCAATTTAAGTCTAATCATTTTTATCAACTTTAATCATGCAACACTCCTATCTACCAAACCAAACGGACACAAAAAAATAACCGTCCCAGCCTCGCAAACTGAACGGTTATTTTCTTAAATAATCATTATGTGGGCTAACCGTCTATCGGTAACACCTTTTCTATAAATTATATTAGCATCGAATTCTCAAATATGTCAAAACCTTTATTTGCATCTACCACATAACATTCGATGAGTATTTTTCCTTACTTGCCATAGATTTCTGGTTTCTTACTCTGATTATCATTCCGTCAGATTATAAATCAATCGTCATTTTTATATGTGGCATTTTGACTTTTACATGTCGCGGGTAAACATTTTTGTACCTGTATATGCTTAATACGATACCAATGAGCCCATATGAAACAACAATATAACTTCCACCTGCAGATAAGAATGGAAGAAATGTCGTTGTTGGCGGAAATGCCCCTAAATTTTCTAATACATTTATCAGAAAACTTACAAGGAAAATCATGCCACATCCACATCCCATCATCATACCTAATTGGTTCTTCTGTTTCAAAGCTGTTCCAAAAACAAAAAGTATTAAAACAGTTAAGACACAGCATACAAGTATCGCTACGATCATTCCGTATGTAGATGACAAATACGTTAGCAGATAGTCTGCATTAAACCCGGGCAATTTTTCCGAAACATCTGCTCCACTACTTCCTATCATTTTATTTGTGTTCAAAAATGAACGTATTGTTGCAGTCAAATAATTTGCATCTCCAGTGTTAGAAACAAATGCCTGTATACGTGCTTTCTGGTATGACGCCAGGACATTTCCAAAATACATCCCAAAGAAACTCACAACTGGCAGAACCATAAAAATCCCCCATAATCCGGCTATCGTTTTTTTCTTCGGAATGATAAACCAGTCTTTCAAAACAGCTATTGTCAACATCACAAGCATCGATATCATCATCAAACCTGCTGTCATTGTGGCAGGCATCCGCATGACAAAAAGAATCGGCAGTACCATCCAAGCTACTGCTTTTACGAATCCCTTATAGCCTAATCCATGATACTGGTAAATGACTCCCCCGTAAATCGGAACATAGAACAACATCAATGCCTGTATGGATATGACCCTTCCACCAATATTCATGTAATATGTCATACCATTTATGCTAACTCCAAAAAACAAGGTTAGTAAACATGTCGCCAATAATATAACAGCAATCAACTTAGAATATCTTGCTAATAATGTATAGTCCATAAAATATAAGACCATCATGACTACAATTCCCACCAATACATGAATCACATATCTACTGGAAGCAAATGCATCTGCCCCATCCATATGCGTTGCAATCATTATATGCGTCACAATTCCAGCTACACTAATTAAAGCGATCATAAAAAGCAACTTCCATGCAATCTGAGGCTTATGAATCCGGTCAAGTGAAATCCCCGCCTCGACCGGATCCCCCATATCCTTAACAGCCTCTTTTTCTGCACTCTCGTAGTTCATGCCAGCATGGATGTTTGCCTCAATCTGCTCTTCCATATGATTCTGCAATTCCTGTCGTATATATGGTCTAGCCTTCTTGCAGCGAATTTGTTCTAGCAATGTCTTCAAATATTCATCCATAAATCACACCTCCAATGCAAGAACATTCGATACTGCTGCCGAATACTCTCTCCATTCTTCGGTTTTCTTCTCCAGAAGTTTTCCTCCCTGTTTTGTCAGACTATAATACTTTCTGGTTTTTCCGCCAAATTCTTGTTCATATACCACCAATAAGCCCTTTTCTTCAAGGCTGTGCAACAATGGATATAATGTCCCGGCCTTTAATTCAAACACATTCTGAGATTTTTGGCGTAATGTATCTATCATCTCATAGCCATACATGTCCTTTTCAGATAACAGTTTCAAAATAAGCATTGTCATGCTTCCGGAAACTAATGATTTTTCAATAGCCATAAACTTCATCCTCCTTATGTAGGTAATCTATATATCGGTTATCTATATAATATGCAGATAAACATTATCTGTCAAGACTTTTTATCATATTATAAGCAATCTCTATTATGAATTTTTTGTTGCCTAACATAATCTACATTTTGCCCCTGTCGTTTTTTCTCCTCCAACCGTTCATGAATACTTCTTTTCTGTCCGGTACTTTTCTGCACATCCCATGCTCGCATATTGCTCACATTTGCCGGAATCGTCAGATACAGTTTCTCCCGTTTGAACTCCTGAGCATCCCATTCCTTCTGAGCCTGTTGAACTTTCTTTAATTCCACTCTTGCAGCCTTCATTGCCTTTGTAACTTCCAGTGCATTTTGATATCCATGCTGAGCCGGTATTAAATCCAGTGTATCTTTTGCCTTTTCCAGTTGAGCTTTCTTCGCATCAATCTTTCCTTCCAGTTCTTTCCGCTCTTTTTTGTGGAACCATTTCTTTTTTACTTCCTTCAAATCTTTTTCCAGTTTCACGACGGCTTTTTCAATGGCATAAATCTTCTGTTCCTGCTTTTTCATCTTATTAAGGATCTGTTGTAATCTCATAACCTCTGCTTCCTGCTTTTCCGAGGCAGGACGTTCTCCTTTCGGTTTTGCTGGAAGTGGTTCTGGAGTAATATCAATCCTTACATCATGAGCAAGCAATGGATTCCCTTCCGAATCTCTATCGCAGTATTTCGTCTCCCGCAGAAATTCTACAAATCCCCTTAGGTATCCGACTGCTTTCTGAAGAATTACGGTAAATAATTTCGGATCCTGTCCATGTTCCCGGAGTGACTCCGCCACCGGTTCATCAATCTGTGATTGCTTTGCCATCATCACTTCTACTTCTGATGCACCTGTAAGTAATGCCCGGTCTACATTCCGGTTCCATTCCTGCCGGAGATAATTATCTGCCCTGATCTCCGCTTCTTTGGGATTGTTTTTCCCAATCTTCTTGGTAGCAAGATAAGGACCGCCTTTCTGAAATACCTGCAACTTCTCATTTTCATCTTTCACAATCTCATTGATGGCATCCGTCATGACCTGCTTCATATTTTCAAGAAACGCATTGGACTTAAATTCCTCTTTCTTGGGTTGAAAGAAATTCGTCTCATACACTTCCCTTTTTTTGATGATCTTACATCCGGGTCGGAGATTTCCGTCTTCATCTAGGATTTCCTTTTTCGTCCGCACATGCTTTCCCTTTTCATTATAGAACATATTTCTGCTGGCAATTTTCCACTCCACTTCCTGCCGAATCTCCCGCTCGGAAAAAATTAGGTGAATATGCAGATTGGTTTTGCTCTTATTGTGGTGCAATGCTGCGCAGCATCCCACATCATATTTCTCTAAGAAAACCGAAGTTATATACTTCAGCAACAGTTCATGGTCATACTCGATCAGGCTCGGCGGTAACATGATAATCAATTCCCTGGCTTCAATACATGTTCCCTCCGTTCCACTTTTTGCAAAGTCCCGCTGATTTTGATCCGAAAGCAGATCCCAGTAATGATCTTCTACATTGGAAAAGACTGCATACAAGTTCTCCTGTCGCTTGGGGCTGCTGATATAATCCACTCTGCCTTTCACATCATGCAGCTTGCTTTCCATCACAAAGCTATGATTTCGTCTGTTCACAATACCTCCTTTCCGCCCGGATACGCTACCAAAGAAAATCGTCATCGGAATGGACCTTCATGGCATTCTCAAGTCATGCAAAAACGCCCCTGCGAGGCCCTCCGGGAGGACGAAAGACACAGAGTATAAGCTTTAGCTTGTGCGATGGGTGTATTTCGCTCTCAATCGCCGAGGGCTCTTTTTGTCATACCCGGATGATTCTATATGTGCTGATGATTAATTTTTTCTGACTGACGCATCCGCCATTTTTATTGATGCCCGTTTCCGGGCTGTTTCTCATTTCTGCTTTGTTTTCAAAGTTTTTTCGCTCCTGTTCACACCTTCTTGTTCACATTTCGCCCGGATTTTTGTGAACAGAAACCTGTGAACAGAGCTCAAAACATTTTAAAAGTAATCTTTAATCAAATGGTATTTCCATGTTCTCATCCACTTTCATGAATCCTTCCTCATCTTTTTTCGATTGAATCCGTTTCCATGATCTCTGCGTTCCGATTGCCCCACCAAACCTATGATTGCCATGTTTCGTCCAGCCGATGATCTCATTGTCCATCAGATTACCAATTTCTTTTGACTGCCATTTTGGAACGATACCTTCCTGATGAAATACCTGCTGATAGATAATCGTAGAACAGACATAATCTTCTTCATACGAATCAAGAAATGCCTGTATCATACCTGTCTGAGTGTCCTCCGGCATGAATTCTCTCTGAAGCAGCTTAACGTGATCCTCCATCTCCGGTGAAAAAGTCAGCGGATAATTTCCGCTTCGATAGATTTCCATTGCCTCTGCCCATGCCTGGATAATGTATAATCTGGATTCCGCTTCATTTTCATAAATGGTGGTTTCCGCTTTTTCCGGAAATACCCTGACCGGAGCAAATCTCCGGTTTCCAGTACGGTCAAATGGAAGGAAATTCAGGTCGTTGGAAGTACCGCAAAAGACACACTGACGATACCTGTCCTCTGCCCGTCTTTCATAGGGAATCCGGTAAATATCCTTCTGTCGGCTCAGGAAAGATTTCGTCTCTTCAATACTCTTGGCATTTGCCACCGCATTCATTTCTGACATTTCCACAATCCAGTGTCCTTGCAGATACTCATAAACTTTCTTATCATCGATCCGTTTCATATCGTCCGTAAACCACTCATCTTTGATTGCCAGATATCGGAAAAACGTAGATTTTCCGGTTCCCTGCCCGCCGACCAGGCAGAGCATAATGTCGTATTTTGCTCCCGGCTCATACAGCCTGCGTATGGCTCCCATCATGTGCATCTTCATCACTTCCCCGGTATATCCAATATCCTCTGCCCCGAAAAAATGTGTCAGCATATGCTGAATTCTTGGAGTCCCATCCCATTTCAGGCTCTCCAGATATTCCAGGATCGGATGGAAGCTGTTTTCATTTGCCACAATATCGATTGCCTTTGTGATTACACGGTCACTGGTCAATCCATAGTTCTTTTCCAGATATAAAGCCAGATTGTTCATATCCGTATCGGTCATATGGACGCCACGTCTTTTCCATGGCATTTTCTTCATGATGTCAATCTGACACGTCATTTCATTTCTGCAGATGGCTCCTTTCAGACAGGAATCATGCTCCAACGCATATTTGCAGTTCTGAATGGACTGCCGGATTTTCCCCTTTTCTGTGACATCCAGACGATTTCTGATATCCTCCACTGTCAGAAGCTCCGTTTCCACAATCTCCTCTAAATTCTGCAAGGACTCCTCGCTCATATTCTGCAACTCTCTGTTCATACCGCTTCACCTCCTCCCGTCCGTTCTGGAAAAATCCAGAACCTCTTCGTCAGTTCCAAACATCAGCATGTCCGCCATATAACTGACCTTGCTTTCATTCTGTAAGGCTTCTGCAAATAATGGATGCCATTCCTCTTCCGCAGATTCCGGCTTGTAAAATTCCTTCCAGAATTCCATCCACCGTAAATACCGGAGCAACACATCCGAAGCATACTTCGCCCATTGCTCAATCTTTTTCTGTACGAATTGCATCCGTTCTTCTTTCGTCAGAACCTTCTCTTTTTTCTTAACTTCCAGTTTTCGGTTTCTATTTGCCCCAGATGTCCCGATTGAAAGATTCAGAGAAAAATCATCATTGATCTTCTTCGCTGCTTCCAGTTGCGATAATCCAAACAGCACCGCCACATAATTGACTGCATCTCCTTTGGCTCCACAGGCGAAGCAATAATAATTCCGGTCAATCTTCATACTGGGGTGTTTATCATTATGAAACGGACAGCACGCCATCCCGTTCCGGCTCACTTTTAACCCATATCTTTCTGCCACCTGCCTTGCGGTGACACGTTCTTTCATTTCCTGAAAAATGTTCATGTACGTCCTCCTGTATCCTTTGTTATCAAATTCCGTAATTTTCCCTCTTTCCGTCACAGGAGAACTTTGCTATACTACACATAAAGCTATATGCGTATAGGCAGACTTCTCCCGTAAGGATTGAGTTTTGTCTATGAGGCTTTACCAGAGCCTGCATAAGTTTTTAAGCGTGTGAGAAATGTCCTTGTTACCAGCAGGGGCATTTTCCTTTTTTAGGGATGTTCCGGGGATTCCACATGCTGCGGTTCCTCCTTCATCCCATTTAGCGTCACAGCAACCATCTGGATAGTCTGAAGAAGTTCTTCATTTTCTTCACTGCACACTTCCAACCGTTTCAGTTCCCCGTAAATCTGCTGCATCTGATTTTTCAGAGCTTTGTACACTCTCGGATTTCCCTGCACAGTCACTTCCCAGTCCATTAACTTTCTCAGGATGTACTCCTGTTTGCTAAGCCCGGATAACGCCACCATGCGGTCAATCATTTTTGCTTCTTCCTCGGATACCCGGAATCCCACTGTCCGGTTTCTCCATCGTCCTTTTGCATCTAACGTTCTCTCCATCAGATTTCATCCTCCTTCTCCATCCGCTCCACATCCAGTTTATTCGCCATCTCCGTCTGTACCGTTGGAAACAAATGTGCATACCGATACGTGATTTTTTCTGCTTCATGCCCCACACGGTTTCCAATGGCAAGAGCAGTAAATCCCATATGAATCAGCAGGGAAACATGGCTGTGGCGGAGATCGTGGATTCGGATAATCGGAACTCCTGTCTCTTTGCATCCCCGTTCCATTTCATGTTTCAGATAAGATTTAGAAAACGGGAAAATACGCTGATCCGATGCCAATGAATAATACATCTGAAAATAGTCCAGCATTTCTTCACAGAGAAACTCCGGCATCACAACGATCCGATTACTTTTTGCTGTCTTTGGCGAAGTAATAATATCCTGCTTTTTCATCCGGTGATACGTTTTATTGATCCGTACCGTCTGTTTCTCAAAATCAAAATCTGATCGTGTAAGGGCAAGCAACTCCCCTTCCCGAATTCCGGTCCAGTACAACATCTCAAAGGCATAATAGGATCTGGGCTTGTCCATCATTGCCTCAGCAAATATCAGATACTGTTCCTTTGTCCAGAATTTCATTTCCTTTGGAACCTCTTTTCCCATACTTCCTGCCTGTCTTGCCGGATTTCTGGGCAGATTATAATAGTTCACCGCATGATTGAAAATTGCTGTAAGCTGTGCCTGAATCGTTTTCAGATAATCCACGGAATAGGGCTTGCCCTTTTCATCCCGGTATGCCATCATCTCATTCTGCCAGGCAATCACATCTGCCACGGTAATCTCGTTGATTTTCCGTTTTCCAAAGTAAGGAAGGATTTTTGTCCGCACAATGTGGCTTTTCGTCTCAAATGTACTTTCCTTCACCCTCTGGCGTTTATACTCGGAATAAATCTCATAAAAACTCTCAAACGTCATATCCAGCTTATTTCCTTTTCGGAGCATCATCTCATGCTCCCATGCAGTCGCTTCCCGTTTGGTCTTGAAGCCACGTTTCTGCGTCTGTTTTCTTTCCCCGGTAAAATCGGTGTACCGGAACACCACTCTCCATGTACCTTTGTCTTTTTCCTGATAGACAGCCATCTTAAGTACCTCCTATTTTTCTTCATAAAACAACTTTTTCTTGAAATAATTGGCATCCACACGCCCCGGCACTGTAATCAGTCCCATTCCGCTGAGTTCTTTATTCAGCTGGCGGATAATCTGGTATGCCTTTGACTGCTTGACCTGTAAAATATCCATTACCTCTTCTGCAGTCAGAAACCCATTCTTTAATTCAGACATTCCATTCACCTCCTTCCGCATCATCTTCGAGGAAAAACCCCTCTACTTATCCAAATTTTCAAGACATCTTATACAACCTCGCTTTCAAATTTTCTTTAACTTAACTTTATTCAGTTAAGTTTTAAACGTATTATATTAACTCTTTTCCGTTAAGTCAAGTGATTTAAACATCAGTAATTAAATTTTTTTGTTTAAGTTTATATTGCGTCTTATTTTTCCATATGCTATACTGATTTAAATAAATATCGTTAACCACCAGTTCCTATTCATTGCACCACCGTAGGAACTTATATTCAAAAATGAATAAAAGATTTCAGGAAAAGGAGAGATTCCTATGGCATTTGGAAAACGTATTAAATTTTTCAGAAACAGAAAAGGTATGAAACAGAAGGAGCTTGGCGAACTTCTTGGGTTCCTTGGAAAGACTTCGGATGTCCGTGTGGCGCAGTACGAGACAGAAGCCAGAACCCCTAAAGCTGATCTGGTCAAAGAAATGGCACAGATCTTCGGTGTAAGCACCAGAGCCATCAATGTCCCGAACATTGACTCCTATCTCGGTCTCATGCACACCCTCTTTGCACTGGAAGATATGTATGGCATTAAGATCGGAGAAATTGACGGAGAACTCTGCCTCCGACTTGACCGGGAACAAAAAGAATATCAGCATCTGTTTGAACCTTTTCATGCATGGCAGCAAATGGCTGCAAAACTGGAAGCCGGAGAGATCAGCCAGGAAGAATACGATAACTGGCGATATAACTATCCGGAATTGGACACCTCTGAGATTCGGGCAAAGATTCCGTCTCAGGAACTCTCTGACGAACTCATCAAGGCTCTGAAAAAAGAGAATCAATAAAGAAATGTAAAAAGAAAAAACCTTACTGACTACTCTTTCCAATTTTGGAAACAGTTCATCAGTAAGGTTTTTATGTTATAGAAATATAATTTTATTCAACGGATATTGCAAGAACGTTGCCAATCCGTTGCCAAAAAATAACGGAATTTGCTTGGAAACCGCATAAATACTTGGTCTATTTTTGCAAAATCTTATTCAAACTCGCAAATGAGTTTTTGTCACTATACAATTTTGTATAGGCGTTATGGTTCTATCTGGTTTTATATGTGTTCCACTATCCTTAGTCCACGGACTGTACTGAACGGTGTTATCAATTTGTTATCATATTTCTGTTATCAATCAAAAATTCTTGTAATATCCTGATACCGATTGATGACACGATAAATTTCTACATACTCGTTGCTTACCTTGTAGATAATCACATAATCTTCCCATATCGCATATTTATAGTCTGTCCGAAAGCTGACTCGCTTTGAAAGGTCTGAACCCATTCCCGGAAACATCTGGAGATTCTCAAATTTACCATAAATTTCCTTTATAGTCTTTGCGGCATATTCTTCACTATCTTCAGCGATGTAATCCCGGATATTCTTCAGGTCCTTTGCAACAATCGGGTTAATCCGTAATTTTAACATCTTATTCCCCCACAAGTGCCTTCAGTTCATCTAACTCCAGCCATCCCTCGCCGTCTTTCACTGCTTCTTCGGCTTCCTGCAGCTTCATTAAAAGCTTCTTTTCCGCACGATCACGTTCATAATCTTCAAAATCCATAACCACAAAACGTCCTCTACCATTCTTGGTAAGATATACAGGCTCGCCTTTATGGCAGTTCTTCAGGACTTCGTTATAATTTCTCAAATCAGATACTGGTAAAATACTTGCCATATTCTTTCAGCTCCTTCCTTGATTTTATATTGTTTCTGCTACTTATATTATACACAAAAAGCTGTAAAATTCAACGTGAATTTTTACAGCTTTCTATTATAACTATTCCTATTTTTTAATTCGACAAACTTGAAGTTGTAGGGGACAATACCTGATCAGCCTGCCTTGGCTTGTTTATAAAGGAGACCACTTTTGATCAGTAATAGCAGAAAAGCAACTATTATTGCATATGGTTCTTTCATCATTGCCAAAAACAAAACATCGATAACACTGCATCCTATAGACAATGCAGTAATCACCTTTTTGCCTTTTTCAAATTTGAAATAGACCATCAATATTTTCACAATCCCGATAATCGTTAAAGTGATGAACATTATCCAATAAATGGTAATAATCCATTTATTATTATCTACATACTCAAAAAGATTTACCGAATAGATATAACCATTGACCGGCTTGGGATACAGCGGAAGAAAAATAAGCATCAAAGAAAGCAAGTCAACAAATCCCCATAATAAGTCACATACACTATTGAGATTTGATTTGTTTTCTTTTTCTGCAATCAAAATCAACTGTTCTCCAGATAACAGATCATCAATCGACACAGAAAAATATCGAGATATTTCCTTTAATGAATCTATGCTCGGATATCCTCTTCCGGATTCCCATTTTGAAATTGCAGTTCTAGATACAAATAATGCCGCAGCCAGTTCTTCTTGTGTCATTCCCCGGCTTTTTCTTAATTCCTGAAGTTTTTCATGAAATTCCAAAACCTCCACCCCTTGCTCGTTTTATTTATTCTTTATTGACAGTATAACCGCTCCCTGATAAATAGAAAATAATCCAATGCTTAACAATACGCCACCTACAATATCCGTGAGCCAATGTACTCCCGAAATCAATCTGCCAATAACCATGAATGCCGAAAAAGCGATTGTTACAATCGTTATCACTTTTTTGACTGCAATGCTTGACAGCCTGCGCTGAGTCTGTTCGATCAAAGTCGGCATCACACACAATACCAATAGTGTAGTTGATGATGGATAAGATGCCTCCATTACTCCGTTAATTAAAATAGGTCTGTAATTGATTGGAATCATCTCAAAAAATATATATGCCAGGATCACGACAATATAATAAATACCCAGAATAATGATATCCGGATCCACCTTGAAAAGACTTCTTTTCTTAATCAACTGAACTAGTCCCACACCTGCAAAGATCAGGCATACTACGACAGGCACCAGCCCCATCCAATCAGTAATCGAATAAATCATCATGTGTACGCCTGTGAAGCGGTGAAACCAGCAATTGAGTGTTGCAAATCCAATATTCGTTCCGTTTTGACCATGAGGCTGCACATCTACCATCTGGATCAAAACTGTCCATAATACAAAAGTTGCAATGAATATTCCTCCAAATAGTAAATTCTTCATTCCGTTCTTTTTCATCATTCTACGTCCTTTCTATATGGGTTTGTCTTTTCGACACATTCACCTTATCAAAAAACATAAAATGATGATAGAATCGCTCGGTCACATACGTGATACGATTCGTATCATACCCGTAAATGCTTGTTTTTTCAGTATTTCCTTCTGATTATCTATCCCTGCAAATCCGGATTTATCTTTTAGCATTCTATCATGTTCTATTCTGAAATTCCACTCTTACATTTACAAAGAGTCGCCTTTCGGCAGCCCTCTTAACTTATATATAAACGATCTCTTTCAGTACAATTTTTTCAGCACTTGTTCTGATATTATTCATCAACCCGACCCACTTCATCTGATCCCGTATCTTCAATGTTTCTGTCACACTCTGTTCTTCTGCCATCTGCTTCATTAACATTTCGACCTGCTCTCTTGCATCCCGATCAATCTGATTCAGATGTTCAGTCAGCTTTCCAGTCAATAACAGGCACTGATATCTTGCTGGTCTATACTCTTTCAGATATTGTTTCCGCAACATTCCATATTTCCCATATGTCGGTTCTTCCTCATTCAGCACCAGACCCGGCAAATAGTAATCTCCATGCAAGGTATAGCTTAATCCGTTCTTTTCATCATAAATGTGTTTTTTCATGCACTTATATCTCCATTCCTCTGTTCTTTGTTTTATTTTTCTTACGCTGCTGATTCTCCATCTCGCTCTTTTTCGCACCCCATGCTAATCTTTCGTAAATGCTTCCTTTTGGCATTTGTTCCATCCGTCGTTTTTCTTCCAGTGCTTTCTGATTATGAATATCCTGCAGTACCGCAGCCTCCACAGTGTCTATTCCCATGACACGCACAACACGATCATATCTATCAGAAACACTTTGCAACATATTCTTTTCTTCTAATAATTTCTGATTGTCTTTACGCATATCATCCAACTCTTTCTGAACACTGTTATATGCCTGTTTTGTCTTCTGGTATTTATTTTTCCATTTCTCCACTTCTTTCGTAAGTTCTTTTACCTGGGCAGCCATTGCAGCAATCTTATTCTTCATTTGAATAAATAATGGTTTAACTTTTTTATCCCGATAGGTTCCTGCACGTTCCAATGCTCCTGCTTCCGGTAGAAGCGTTTTAACCGTCCCATATTCTTTTATTTCCTTACTGACATTATCTATGATCGGCTGTAACTGCTCCCGACGTTCTTCTAGGCTTTTTAATTCTATTTCTGCTTTCTCTGCCCGCTTTTCTGCAGCTTCTTTATCCCTGACCGCCTGTTCCTTATCTTCTTTCAAAAGCTGAATATCTGCCTTGGATTCTGCAATCTGTGCAGTCAGTCCCTCATTCTCTGCTGTCAGATACTCTTTTTCCTGCTCCAGAGCCTGAACTTCCTTCTTTCGTTCTTTTTTCTTGAAATTATAAACATCCAGATGTTCCTCATGGGTACCTTTCTGTTCCCATTCAATCCCATACTGCTTTGCAATATCTGCCAGCACTTCTTTTTCGTGGTTTATCCACTGATTTAATTCTGTGTCATGTTTATTTCCACCTTGAAATCCCAAACTTTTTAATGCCTGCTTCAGTGAAACTCTGATATCCATCCCTTTTCCTTTCCAACCAGTCACATAGGGAACAAAATCAATATGCAGATGTGGTGTAGCTTCATCCTGATGAAGATAACAGCAAAATACCCGGAGAGTTGGATTCCTTTTCTGAAAATCCTGCATATATTCATTCAACACCTTCACTGCCAGTTCTCCTTCTACTGTCCCTACAGCCATGTCTTCACAATTTCCAATCTGGAAAATGACCTCATGGAATAGTTTTTCCTGTTTTCCCTGCCGGATTTTTTCATAATAATTTGTAATCTGACGGTCTTTTCTTTTCCCCACATTGTATCGCTCCACAGAATCATCAAACAACTCTTTATAAACATCTTTCAGATTTTCATTCTGGTAACAAATATTCAAGTGTACTCTGTCCGGATCTACATTTTCTGCTATGAAATCCCTTCTGTTATGAGCCAGAGAACCAGCTCCGATCATACCGCTAATTGTTCTTTTCATGGTCATGCTTCTCACCTCCCCTTCTGAAACCAGTGCCAGACATGGCACATAAATTTGTATCTTCGCCAGTTATGGCGATAAAAAGAACTCTTCGCCGGATACGGCGGTTTTGTTACTTTTGTCAAAAGTAACGCAAAAGCACTTTCGACAGCCGTACCGTCCATCAAAAGTCCCCTTGCGCCCTGCCGGGGGCAAGACGTCCGGGGACGTCTGTTATGCACCGACCGAATCGGAGCGAAGACCTATTCCTCCCGTTGGTCGGTTTACTCCTGCGTTACTTGTATGACTGACTTATCCCGTTATTCTCGCCCGGACATATTCCAAATCTCCGCAGTATGGTGTCCCCACCAGATACCATTCCCTTGCCGGATTCATTTCCATTCTGGTCTTGACCCACTGATCGTCAACCAGCACTTCCAGCCCTTCTCCGCAGTGAAATCCTGTGTCAATCCATAAATCTGATGATAATAAACCGTATCTTCCGTTATTGCTGTTATAACCTAATCTTCCTTCTCTCATTGTGTCACTCTCCCTTCATTTATCGTTTTCCATAGGGAGCCCCGTTTCAGGGCATCCTTCACAGCCATCAAACCACCAACGCACTGTCGTTTTATCCACAACCTTCCGTCTTGCATCTTACCAGCTTTCTCCTTGTCTGCTATCTACAGGTGCGTGACACGCTCCTGTCATAGGACAGACAACAAGAACTGTTACCATCGAAAGCTTTCCGGTATTCCCCGCCTGTCCAGATATTCCTGACGGGACTTTTCCCGTTCTTCCTCTGTCGGAGCAGTTTTCGACTGTGTATATAACTGCCGGTTTGCCATACGCTCCACTTTCTCCATAAGCCCTTTGCAAATTTCCTCCGAACAGCTTTGATCTTCCATCAAATGATAGGAAACCAGCTGTCTAAACAAGGCAAATGGTATCTGTACATTTTTTATTTCCATGTTGTCTCCTTTCAAGGTGGCAAGATGCCCTGTTCTTAAGAAATAGTCATCTTGCCATCTTCCTTTTATTCTGGAAGCATCCAGAACCATTGATTTCCACGTTTCACCGAATCAATCTCCAGTTCCAGTTTTGCGTTCCGTAGGGTTTTCTTCTTAATTCCTCGTTTTTCCGCTTCTTCTTCAATCTTTTTCTGTGCCATGCCACCATCAGCCAATATTTCCAACAGAAACTCCTTTGCCTTCCGGCTTTTCTGACCTCTGCTGTCACCACTGAGCAGATCATCCGCACTAATGTCGTATTCCCCGATCCACTCGAATCCAGTATCCTTATCTAATCGGAATGCAATTGATTTCCCTTCCGGTGCAAGGGAACTTTTCACATGGCATACCACACGGATTTCCGGTTCATCTTTAATCCGCCCAACAATCAGCACACTTCTGGCTGCCGCCTGAAAATCAATCGAACCCAATCCACGGTAAGAAGATTTTCCGTTACTGTTTTTGTTCATATGCCCGATCAGAATGATTGCACAGTGGTATTTCTCTGCAAGCACTGCCACACGCTTCATTAACGGACGGATTTCATTTGCCCGGTGCATATCCACCTCTGCTCCAAGAAATCCCTGTATTGGATCTAAAACTACCAGACGGGCTTTTGTCTGTATGATAGCTTCTTCCAATCTGGCATCCATCATGGTCAATGCCCGATCGTTATCATCAATTACCATCACTCTGGAACAATCTGCACCAGCTGCAAGAAGTCGAGGCTTGATAGTATCGCCCAATCCATCTTCTGCAGTCTGATAAATAACATTCACAGGTTCTATCGGGCTTTCCACTGGATTCGCATCAGAGTCAACGTTCTTTTCTGCTCTATCCTTCTCGTCTGTTGCCTGTTGTTGCTCTGGAAGAATTTTTTCGCCTTTGGTCAACTTCGCAATAATCTGAAGTACCATCGTAGTCTTTCCTTCTCCCGGATCTCCCTGAATAATCGTTACTTTTCCAAAAGGAATAAACGGATAGAACAGCCATTCAATCTGCTCTACTTCCACTGATTCCATATTTATCAGCTTCAGATCCGACTCCGTCCTTTTTATTTCTGTTTTCTTTGTCTCTACTCTGTTCGTTTCCATCGTTCCTCCTTATTTTCCCGTTGAAAGGAAGTGGAGATTTTGATAGAATACTCGTAGAAAGTTTTTGGTGAGTATTCTACCAAATCTCTGCCTTTAGGTGTTTGCCGACACTTAAAGGCATTTTCTATTCTTCCTTCATGCCATCCATCGTCACTGTGATCAGCCGGATTACTTCCAGTAAATCCTCCGGCACATCATCACCCTTTTTCAAACGTTTCAGTTCATTCAGAACCTTTGCCAGTTCATTTTTCAACGCCTTATACACTCTCGGATTTCCTGTCACTACAACCTCTTTTTCCTGCAATCTTCGGATAATATAATCCTGTTTAGTCAGACCGGACAATTTAACCGCTGTTTCCAGAAGTTCATCCTCCTCCGGTGATACCCGAAAAGCTACCGTTTTATTTCTCCAACGCCCCTGTCTATCCAAACATTTAGCTGACATACGCAAGTCCTCCTTCCCTATCATTTGGTTCTTCATTCATGTTTTCTGCATCCAACTGGTCTGCCATATCCTGCTGTACGGACGGGAACAGATGCGCATATCGGTAAGTGATCTTTTCTGCTGAATGACCAACCCTTTTTCCGATTGCCAGTGCTGTATAGCCCATGTTAATCAGCAAAGAGACATGGCTGTGTCTGAGATCATGCACCCGGATTTTTTTCACACCGCTTGCTTTGCATCCTCTTTCCATTTCATGGTTCAGATAATACTTAGTTACAGGGAAAATACGGTCATCCGGCTGCAGGCTGTAATATAACTTCAAACAATCCTGCATTTCGTCACATAAGAACTTTGGCATAGTTACAGTACGGACACTGTTCTTTGTTTTCGGAGTGCTGATCACATCTTCTCCCTTTAAACGCTGATAGGATTTGTTGATCCGCAACGTTCTCTTCTGGAAATCGAAATCCGCAGGAGTTAAAGCCAAAAGCTCCCCGGATCTGATTCCGCACCAGTACAATAACTGGAACGCATAGTAGGAAAGTGGTTTATCCATCATTTCTTCTGAAAACTGTTTATACTCTGCCTTTGTCCAGAAGAGCATTTCCTTGCTTTCTTCTGAGCCGATTGTGCCAGCTTTCCTTGCCGGATTCATGCTAAGATCATAAAACTTGATCGCATGGTTGAAAATCGTACTCAACTGTCCATGGATTGTTTTCAGATAAGTAGGGGATAAAGGTTTTCCTTTCCTGCTTGTCAATTTGCGAAGCTCATTATGCCAGTCCAAAACATCCTTTGCGGTGATTTCTGACACCTTTCTTTTTCCCAGATAGGGTAAAATCTTGGACTTGATAATATTTTCCTTTGTAAGCCAGGTACTCTTTTTCAGCCTTGGTCTCACATCTTCCTCATATAATTTGCAGAAGCTCTCCAGTTCCATATCCATACTGGCTTTCTTCTGGAGTATGAACTGCTGCTCCCACTGTGCAGCTTCTCTTTTTGTTGCAAATCCTCTTTTGCATTTCTGCTTACGTTCGCCGGTCCAGTCCTGATACCGTACCATAACGTACCATGTGTTATTGCTTTCAGTCTTGTAAATTGCCATTCTTAATTCCTCCCATCGTTTGATCTCGTTCCGTAGAACTGTTCGTAAAAATACTTCCGGTCAACTTTTCCTGCAATTGTCTGGCATCCCATCGCCTGTAATTCCCTGTTCAGCCTTTTCATCAGCTTATAAGCGTAGGATTCCGATACTTCCAGAACTTCCATGACCTCTTTTACATTCATAAACATTTTACTCATTGTAAAATCCCTCCTTCGTTTCTCACTATACATTTCTGTATAGTCCGTATGATACTATACTTTTTTGTATTGGTCAAGTGTTTCAAAACAAAAATTCTATACTTTTTTGTATGGTTTCTCCTTGTCTGTACTATACATATATGCTATACTCAATTTATCAAGTAAAAGACAGGAGATATGAGCATGGCAATAGGAGAAAGAATTCATCATTTTCGACTTCTGCGTGGATTTACGCAGAAATATTTAGGTCAACAGCTGGGATTCAGCGAATCACAGGCTGATGTCCGCATTGCACAGTACGAAAAAGGCTCTCGCAGTCCAAAGGAAAACTATCTGAATGCACTGGCTGACATTTTTGAGGTCTCCCCTCATGCACTCGCTGTACCGGACATTGACAGTTATGTTGGGCTGATGCACACCTTATTTACATTAGAAGACCTTTACGGACTTCATATTGGAGAAATTGACGGAGAACTCTGTCTCCGGCTGGATAAGTCCAAAGGAACCACCTACCTTTCTATGTTTGATATGTTCTACGCATGGCAGGAACAGGCAGAAAAACTAAAATCCGGGGAGATCACCAAAGAAGAATATGACCAGTGGCGGTACAATTACCCGAAAAAAACAACATAAAAACCAACGAAAAAAGGCCTTACCAAATTGATTTCACTCAATTCAGTAAGACCTTTTTTGTTGGTTTCACACATATTACCTGACAACCACCGGATTGCTGATAAATACTACCTAAATATCCGGTGTTATCATTTTGTTATCAAATAGAACTTCTTGTGCCCGGAAATGCCCTGTTTATAAGGGTTTCCAGAATTTTTTCATTATTCAAACTCAATCGTTGCCGGTGGTTTCCCCGTGCAATCATACATTACTCTATTTACATGCTTCACTTCATTTACAATTCTGCTGGTTGTTCTTCCGATGACATCCCACGGAATCTCAGCGCTTTCTGCAGTCATGAAATCTGTAGTGGTTACCGCACGCAGTGCGATGGCGTAGTCGTATGTTCTTTCATCACCCATAACACCTACGGAACGCATATTGGTCAGAGCTGCAAAGTACTGGTTTACTTCTTTGTCCAAGCCAGCTTTAGCGATTTCTTCGCGCCAGATGGCATCTGCGTCCTGTACCATCTGTACTTTTTCTGCGGTTACATCGCCGATGATACGGATACCGAGCCCAGGACCAGGGAATGGCTGACGGAATACCAGGTAATCCGGAATGCCAAGTTCCAGACCGGCTTTTCTTACTTCGTCTTTGAACAGGTCACGCAGAGGCTCGATGATTTCTTTGAAATCTACATGCTCCGGCAGACCACCTACGTTGTGATGAGATTTGATTACGGTGGATTCTCCGCCAACACCACTTTCTACAACATCCGGATAGATAGTTCCCTGTACCAGGAAGTCCACAGCTCCGATTTTCTTTGCTTCTTCTTCAAATACACGAATGAATTCCTCACCGATAATTTTTCTCTTTGCTTCCGGTTCTTCCACGCCTTTCAGTTTCTCATAGAAACGTTCCTGTGCGTTGACCCGGATAAAGTTCAGGTTATAATTGCCGTCCGGACCGAAGACCGCCTCTACTTCATCGCCTTCGTTCTTTCTCAGAAGACCATGGTCTACGAATACACAGGTCAGCTGATCGCCAACTGCCTTGGATAACAGAACAGCTGCCACGGAAGAATCCACACCGCCGGACAGTGCACACAATACTTTACCGTCACCGACTTTTTCACGGATCGCCTTGATAGACTCTTCTACGAAAGAATCCATCTTCCAGCTGCCGGCACAACCACATACGTTAAATACGAAATTTGCCAGCATCTGTTTTCCTTCTTTTGTATGAAGAACTTCCGGATGGAACTGAGTTGCATACAGTTTCTTTTCTACATTTTCCACTGCTGCTACCGGACAGTCCGGTGTATGAGCAATGATCTTGAATCCAGGTGCTGCCTGCTCGATATAATCGTTATGACTCATCCAGCAGATGGTCTTTTCGGATACATTTTCAAATAATGCAGAAGACTGATCTACGGTTACTTCGATCTTACCATATTCACGAACCGGCGCCTTGCATACTTTTCCGCCCAGCTGGTGCATCATCAGCTGAGAACCATAGCAGATACCGAGAACCGGGATACCCAGATCATAGATTTCTTTTGCATAAGAAGGAGAATCCTCCAGGTATACACTGTTGGGACCGCCGGTGAAAATAATTCCCTTCGGCTCCATAGCTTTGATTTTTTCCAAATCGGTTTTGTAAGAATAAATTTCACAGTATACATTACACTCACGTACGCGTCGCGCAATTAACTGATTGTACTGTCCACCAAAATCGAGTACGATTACGGTTTCTCTCTTCATGAACGTCTCCTCCTGATTTTCTGATATCCATTGTTTCTGCCCGGTTTTCGCCGAAGCTTTATATTTCTCTTTATTTCTAAAGTACCCTATATTATAAAGTACCCTCTGCCTTTTGACAAGTCCCATGTTCTTTCCACCAGGCAAGCAATTTTTCTTTCTCATTCATCTCTGGCTGATCCAGTACCATCTCCAGTAGTTCCTGAAGCACAGCTCCCATCTGCGGTCCCGGTTTCATTCCGGTCGCTATCAGATCCCTGCCGGTCACTGCCAGTGTTTTCAGCGACACGCACTGGTGTTTTTCCATGATCTCATGGTAAAGCTTTTCCACAGCTTTGATCCGCTCCAGCTTCTCTTCTCTGAGATACATACTCTGTGCAAGGTTATCTGCCCGCTGCACCTTCAAAAACAGCGGAAACAGATCTTCTCCTACTTTATAGATTGCCCGCCGGACTGCTTTCTCTTCCGGGGCCGGACGATAATCGTGCCAGTAGATCAGACGAGTCACCTGTGCGATGGTATCGTTATCAAACTTCAGTCGTCGAAGAATCTTTTTCGCGATTTCTTTTCCCTCCGGTCCATGTCCTTTAAAATGATCCACACCGTTCGCATCAGTCGTCCGCATATTCGCTTTTCCGATATCGTGAAGCAGCATGGTCAGTCGCAGAATCCGGTCTTTTTCTGTCAGGCTAAGTGCTTTTAACGTATGCTCACCCACATTGTACATATGATGTGGCGTATTTTGTTGTGTTTCCATAATTGCATCAAACTCCGGCATGATGATCCGTGTAATTCCAAGATCATACACACTTCTCCACATCTGCGGCCGATCCGACATCAATAGTTTCACTGTCTCTGTCTGGATCCGCTCCGCACTGATCTTTGAAAGCGTCGGTGCCAGTTCCACAATTGCCTTTTTGGTATTTTCTTCAATCTCAAATCCAAGCTGCGCTGCAAACCGTACCGCCCGAAGGATCCTCAGTGCATCCTCACCGAACCGCTGCCACGGATCTCCCACACAGCGGATGATCTTTCTTTGCAGATCATTCATCCCGCCAAATTCATCAATCAGCCCACGATCTTTGCTGTAAGCCATGGCATTGATCGTAAAATCACGGCGTTTCAGATCTTCCGTCAGATTTGAGGTAAACTGTACCTCTTTCGGATGCCTGCCATCTTCATATTCCCCGTCAATCCGGTACGTGGTCACTTCATAGCCGACACCATGTACCATGACCGTCACGGTTCCATGCTGCAGACCGGTGTCCACGGTTTTGGAAAATAGTTCTTTCACCTGATAAGGAGTGGCAGATGTGGTTATGTCCCAGTCATCCGGCGTTCTGTTCAACACCGAATCCCGGACACAGCCACCCACTGCAAATCCCTCATACCCATGTGCCTGAAGCACATCAATAATCATGTTTACTGCTGCCGGTAACTGTAACCGCATTCTATCCACTCCTTTTCTGTTTCATGCTATTCGTTCTGAACACCGATAACAGCCGAATGCCTTTATTGATGTTCCCACACTTTTTCTTTTAGTATGCTTTGCCCCAGTATACCATCTTTGTCGCCGGTTTTCCACAGCATACACAGGTATCTGCCAGATGTTCCTGGTTGAATGGGATACAACGGGAAGTTGCTGCTGTATCTTCTTTGATCTTATCCTCACATGCCTGATCGCCACACCACATAGCTTTAATAAAGCCAGGTTTTTCATTGATGGTCTTTACAAATTCTTCGTAGGTGGTTGCTGTATAGGTATGTGCATCTCTGTGTGTTCTTGCTCTCTCCAGCATATCATTCTGGATAGTGTTCAGGATCTCTGTTACTTTCTCAGCCAGTTCCGGTAATGCGACAACAATCTTTTCACCGGTATCTCTTCTTGCAACGACTGCCTGATTTGCCTCGATGTCCTTTGGTCCACACTCGATACGAACCGGAATACCACGCATCTCCTGCTCTGCAAATTTGAATCCCGGACTCTTGTCGGTAGCATCTGTTTTCACACGAATACCTGCCGCCTTCAGTGCAGCTTCCAGTTCAGCGGCTTTCTCCAGAACGCCTTCTTTTCTCTGCTGGATCGGGATGATCACTGCCTGTACCGGTGCGATTCTCGGCGGCAGTTTCAAACCGCTATCATCACCATGTACCATGATCAGTGCTCCGATCATACGGGTTGTCATACCCCAGGATGTCTGATGTACATACTGTAATTTATTTTCTTTGTCTGTGTACTGAATGCCGAATGCCTTTGCGAATCCATCTCCGAAGTTATGACTGGTACCGGACTGCAGGGCTTTTCCGTCATGCATCAGAGATTCGATGGTGTAAGTAGCTTCCGCACCTGCAAATTTTTCTTTGTCTGTCTTTCTTCCTTTGATAACCGGGATTGCCAGTACCTGTTCGCAGAAATCTGCATACAGGTTCAACATCTGGATGGTTCTCTCTTCTGCTTCCTCAGCAGTTGCATGTGCGGTATGTCCTTCCTGCCACAGGAATTCTCTGGAACGCAGGAATGGACGGGTTGTCTTTTCCCAACGCATAACAGAACACCACTGATTATATACTTTCGGCAGATCTCTGTGAGACTGGATCTCTTTTGCATAAAAATCACAGAACAGAGTCTCAGAAGTCGGGCGGATGCAGAGACGTTCCTGCAGCGGTTCAAGTCCACCGTGTGTCACCCATGCAACTTCCGGTGCAAATCCTTCTACGTGATCTTTTTCTTTCTGCAGAAGGCTTTCCGGAATCAGCATTGGCATATACACATTTTCTACGCCTGTTTCTTTGAATCTTCGGTCAAGTTCATGCTGGATATTTTCCCAGATCGCATAACCCGCCGGTTTGATCGCCATACATCCTTTTACACTGGTGTAATCAATCAGATCTGCTTTTTTTACTACATCGGTATACCACTGTGCGAAATCCTCTTCCATGGAAGTGATCGCTTCTACCATTTTTTTGTCTTTTGCCATCTTTATTTCCTCCATTTTTGTTCTCACGTACTCTCGGAATCTTTCTGTGCTTGATTTTGCGAGATGATTTTTTGTCAGTTGTATCCGAGAGTACATTTCTCTATCTCCAGGGGATTCCAGATCAAAATAAGCACCTGATCCCCAAAAAGGGACCAGATGCTTATCCGGCGGTACCACCCTAATTAACAGCCCGAAGACTGCTCACTTTCTTTCACTCTTTTTTAACGCCAAAGTCGCGGTCTGCTTACTCACAGACAGCTCCGGGGTCGGTTCCACACACTCCGCACAGAAATCTTCCACCTCTGATTTCCTCTCTGTTGATTGTCACCTGTGTACTATTCCCTTCATCGCCTTTTTTATTTTATTGCTGATAGGATTTTATCGGAAACTCCCTGATTTGTCAAGGGGTTGCTATCCGACTCTCTCTTATTTTGTTCCGAAGATTCTGTCTCCTGCATCGCCAAGACCCGGTACGATATAGCCGTGATCATTCAGATGATCATCCAGTGCACCGATATAGATATCCACATCCGGGTGTACTTCCTGCAGTTTCTTTACACCTTCCGGTGCTGCAATGATACACATGAAGCGGATATTTTTTACACCTTTCTGTTTCAGCATGGTAATTGCTGCTTCTGCGGATCCACCGGTTGCCAGCATCGGATCAACAACGAAAATGTCACGCTCGGAACTGTCTGCCGGAAGTTTGCAGTAATATTCTACCGGTACCAGAGTTTCCGGATCACGGTACAGACCGATATGTCCTACTTTTGCAGCCGGAATCATTGCCAGCATACCTTCTACCATTCCCAGGCCTGCACGGAGAATCGGTACTACAGCCAGTTTCTTTCCTGCCAGTTCTTTCGCAGTCATCTTTGTGATTGGGGTTTCAATTTCCACCTCTTCCAGCTTCAGATCTCTGGTCGCTTCGTAGCACATCAGCATCGCGATCTCACCGATCATCTCTCTGAATTCCTTGCTACTTGTCTCTGTTCTTCTGATAATTCCGATTTTATGTTGAATCAACGGGTGATCCATAACTACTACTTTTGACATTTGTTCTCCTTTCTGCCGTTTCCGACATAGCGCTCTTTTATCATTCTGTATCACAGTCGGGAATTTCATTCATAACTGTATCTGTTACCTTCTTTTTCATGTATTTTACTGCACTTTACTCTCCGTCTGTCGGCTCCTCGATCAGTTTGATTCTACGGATGTGACGTTCATCGTTGGAAAATGGAGTATCCAGGAATGTCTCCACGATCTTAATGGCAAGTCCCGGTCCTACAACTCTTCCACCCAGTGCCAGTACATTGGCATCGTTGTGTTCTCTGGTTGCCTGTGCACAGAAACAATCGGTACATAATGCAGCACGGATTCCAGGTACTTTGTTGGCTGCGATAGAGATACCGATTCCAGTTCCGCAGATCAGGATTCCTCTCTCACATTCTCCCTTAACGATGGCATGAGCCACTTTTCTTGCATAGATTGGATAGTCTACGGAATCTGTGCTGTCGCATCCATAATCCCGGTACTCCAGTCCTCTGCTGTCCAGGTATGCCTCAATCTCCTTCTTCAGTCCATATCCGCCATGGTCACAACCAATTGCTATCATGTTACAGTTCCTCCTCTTCGTTTAACCTTGTTACCAGTTTTCTCATCAATAATTCCAGTTCCGTATAGCACTGACTGTATACAGTCAGTGGCTGACCGTGCAGGGACGGTATATCTCCGCTCTCCCCCACGTATTCTTTTACTGTATAGACATGGGGCGCATTCTCATACGTTTCCCAGATCTGCGATTTTTGTTTGTCCTCCATCGTCAGGATCAGAACATCATTGTTGATATCTTCCTGCTCTAACTGCATGGCAATATGACTTGGCTGCGGGTAACCGTTGCTGGTCAGTACTGCCTCCGCTTTCGGATTCAACGGTTCCGGAAATAATACCACCATCCCTCTGGACTCAATCGTCAACGGATTGGTAAGAAATTTTCTTTTCAGGATCATCTCTGCCATCGGCGCCCTGCAATTATCATTGGTATCTACAAAAATCAGTTTTTTATACCGTATTACCATAGTTCATCCTCAAACCTGAATCTTTTTCTGACCTGCAGCCTTCATCAGACGGTTCATAATCGCCTGTCCCATCTGGGGCGTATCAAAAGCTTCTGAATAAATATAAGTCACTCCACAGTCGTCAAATTCCCGCAGTACAGCAAACAGATGTCTCGCAATGCTCTCTTCATCTGCCCTTGTTCCGATGCACTTTACAATTCCTTCCGGATAAGCCTTTATACTCTCCTCTGTAGCAATCACGCCCACCTTCTCTCCTGCTCTGATCTTTTCTTCCACCAGCGCACAGATTTTCTCCTGTACAGCTTTCGGTGATCCTTCCACCACGGTCAAATCCGCTTTCGGTGCATAGTGGCGGTATTTCATTCCGGGAGCTTTCGGTTTGACTTTACTGTCTGCCTGGATCAATCCCCGATCCATCTGCACCTGACCGATCACACGTCTTACCATCTCCTGATTAATATATCCCGGACGCAGAATCGTCGGAATCTCTTCCGTAAAATCCACAATTGTTGATTCCAGACCGATCCCCACGGATCCGCCATCCAGAATCATATCAATCTTCCCATCCAGATCCTCTTCCACATGGGAAGCCATCGTTGGACTCGGGCGACCCGATGTATTGGCACTTGGTGCCGCAACATAGCCTCCCCCTGCCCGGATCAGTGCCTGTGCCAGCGGATGATCCGGCATACGCACTGCCACAGTATCCATTCCACCGGTCGTCTCATAAGGCACAATATCGCTTTTCTGAAAAATCATTGTCAATGGTCCCGGCCAGTAAACTGATGCCAGTCTTTTTGCACTCTCCGGCACCTCTTTTACAATTTTCTCCAGATCTTCCATATCTGCAATATGAATGATCAGTGGATTATCGGAAGGCCGACCTTTCGCCCGATAGATTTTAGCAGATGCCTGCGGATCCAGTCCGTTTCCTCCAAGTCCATATACCGTCTCTGTGGGGAATGCTACCAGACCGCCCTGTCTCAGAATCTCTCCGGCTTCCCGGATACCTTCCATATCTAATTCCTGGGGATTCATGCGAATCACTTTTGTTTTCATTTTCTTTCACCTTATTTCTTCACATCTGATAACAGTATACTAGAGTAACGTGCGATGGGCAAGTGTAAATTTATCACAAGACTTCTCAGGCTCCTGTGATTTTTTTATTTTCACTTTTTCTCTGCCAGGCTGCTCAGATATTCCAAGGTACCACTGCAGATTGCTTTTGCCACCTTGCTCTGATATTTTTCATCCGTCAGCAATAAGGCTTCCTGATTATTACTTAAAAAACCGCATTCTACAATCACCAGTGTTGCCTCTGTCTTTTTCAGCATATAATAAGTCCTGTTCCCTTTGGCCTGTCTGTGATTTTCCTTATCCAGCACTTCCACCAAATGTTTCTGTAATATCTCTGCCAGCTTTTTTCCTTCTGAAGAATCCTCATAATAAAAGACCTGTGCCCCATGAATTGCTTCTTCCGGGTAGCTGTTTTGATGAATACTTAATACACAGTCCGGCTGGATCTTCCGAACCATCTCACAACGTCTTTTCAGATCCTGTACTTTACTGTTTCCTCCGTCTCCTTCCGAAAGATCTACATCATTTTCTCTCGTCATATAGACCTTTACCCCGTTTTTTTCCAGTTGCTTTTTCAGCCGTTTTGCAATCTGCAGATTAATATCTTTTTCCTTTTCCTGATGAATCCCTATTTTCCCCGGATCACTGCCCCCGTGACCACTGTCTATCAATACCACACCATTCCCCGCTCCGGCATCTGCCCCTGTAAGTCTTGCTCCCGTCCTTGCCAGCCAGAACACACCGGTCAGAAGTAGCACCGTCATTCCCAGTTCCCATATTTTCTTTTTCATCATAAAAACTCCCGGAGCATATTTATTAAAATATATGCCCGGGAGTCTGGTTCAAGTCCTGTGTTTTTCATTCTTCATCCTGACGGTTCATCATCTGTTTCATCTCTTCCTCGGAAAAATCTTCCTCTTCCTCGTCGAGATCTTCTTCATACTCCGACTCCCCTGTCTGCAGATTATTCTGTGCAGCAACTGTACTTTCGTCTTCTTTTTTTCTGGATGCCTCTTCATCTTCCAGCTCTCGCATGGTTTCCGGCATCGCACTGACAATCTTATGTACTTCTTTATAAGAAGCCATAAAACGAATCTGTGCCTGGTTGATCAGTTCTACAATTTCATTCATCTCATCCTGTACAGCAATGTATTTTCGTTTTCCATCAGCCAGTTTCGCATCCACTTCTGCCTGTACGGCTGCCAGGCATTTCTCTGCTTCTTTCTTCGCTTCGTCCATCAGTTCATCTCTCGTAGCAATGGCCTCTGACACAATCTGATCTGCTGCTTTTCTTGCATTCTGTGTTGTAGTCTCTGCCTGCTGATCTGCATCGTTGAGTACCTGTTCTGCTTTTTCATTTGCTTCTCTGATAATCTTTTCCGCTTTCTCCTCAGATTCCAGCACCAGTCCACCGATCAGATCATAGCGGTCAATATATTTTTGATATTTTTCGCTGATCTCACGCTCCAGTTTTTCTTTCTGTTTCTGTTTTTCCTGAATTCGTTCTTCCAGATGAGCGATTTCTTCTTTATGTGCTTCTTTTTGTTTCTGCAGTGCTGCTACTTTTTCACTGTCCTTTTTCGCAAGCTGTTTTTTCAGTTCCTGAATCTGCTTTGCCTGTTCCTTTTTTTCTTTAATCAGTTTGCTTTTTTCCGCATATGCTGCGTCCTTCATCTCGCGAACCTGATTCAATACATCATCTTTATCAAAACCACCCATCAACGTCGTTTTAAATCTTTCTTCTGCCATCTCTTTTTGTCCCTTTCCCTTCTTGTCTATACTCCTTTTATTTTACTGCAGATACTGTGCGATCACCGGCCATACAGATGCCCGCTCAAATCCCAGTTTCCACTCAGCTACTCCTGCCAGCTGATTCTCCTGTATCAGTTTCATCTTCTCCCCGATGGACTGTTCATCTTCCACCCAGATGGTATAGATTCCATCCTCAGCTTCTACACTCGCTACATTCTGCCCGGCTTCATCATCCCAGTAAGTATCCATACCATGTTCACTGATATAATTTGCAGCTCCATCCATTCCCAACACTTCGCTGGTCAGATTTCCCGCACCAAATGGCTGGATCCAGACTCTTGTATAGAATGGAATCGCATTGATCACTTTCTGTGCCGGCACTTCTTTCAGTGTATCTTCGATACCTGCTTTTACAAATCCAAGTGAAGACACCGAACCTGCATCTGTGCTCCCTGCATAATGTTCATCGTAACCCATAATGATCACATAGTCTGCAACAATTCCCTGTTCTGTTCTGTCATAATGTTTGCTGTAAGTCGGAACCGGGTCATCAATGGAAAATACTATTCCCTGATTACGGCAGGCAATCGAAAGTTCTCGTACAAACTGAATATAATGCGGTGCCTGTTCTTCTGTAATTGATTCAAAATCCAGGTTGATTCCATCCAATCCCACTGAGGCTGCCTGTGTCATCAGTTGCTGAATGATATTGGCACGTGCCGCTGTACTTGACAGGAATGTCAGATTATCCGTTTCACTGTTAAAATTATCGATCAGTCCCCAGACCTCCATCCCCATAGCATGTGCCTGGTTTACATAATCAGCACTTGCCAGTGAAGAAATTGTTCCATTATTATCCGTCACCGAAAACCAGGTTGGTGAAATCGTGTTCACTCCCTGTGCATCTGCCACCATCTGTGCCAATGTTGCGTTTCCATCCATACTGGTCACCTGATGAAACGCAAGATTGATTTTATAATCTTTACTGATATTGGTATATTCCGGTACAGTACTTGCATGTTCCTCATTATCATCCTTCGGATCCGAAAGTACTTCTTTTTTTATATATCCACTGTAGCCATCTGCCGTAGCAACTCTGCTCCAATTGTCCAGCTCCTCCTGCAGATACAGCGTATCTCCTTTTTTTACCTTGGCCACAATAGAACTCTTAATCCCGCCTTTCTGACGAATCTCACTGTTTTTCTGTGCCGTTACCAGCTGCAGATCATTCCATTTTGTTCGAACCACCACACGAGCCGGATCTTCAAAAGCAGTATACGTCATATCCGTATACTGGCTGACAAATTCAAGATCCAGATAAACACCGCCATCAATCTGTTTCAGTATCACATAATCCGTCATCTGAGTCCCTGCTGATGTCACATACTGCGTACTCTCAGGAACAATCTGAAATTCTTCCGTTGGCAACGTATACAGCATCACCTGCTGCTGACTGTCCCAGTAAAATCTGCTGTTAATATATGTAGCAACGACAGAATTCTCTACATAATACCTTCCGTCGATCATTTTTACTTTTGCATCTTCAAGCTCATGGTTCACCACCAGCCCCGCCTCATCATCTCCGGTGAGCTGAAAATAGTCTTTTCCGTCTATGATTGTTCCGGACGGAGTATATTTTTTAATAAATATAGAAAGGATCCCTGCGCAGATCACTAAAAAAATCAATATGATCACCGAAAAAACCGGTGTTATTTTTTTCTTCATTTCTGATAACCTCCTACTGCCCTTTATTATAACAACAGAATGATTTCCCGTCATCTTTTTTTGACATATTTTTTGTTTTTTCTATATTTTATCTTTGACTTTGACTCGTTGCTCGCGTAAAAATCAAAATTGGTCCACCGGACCAATTAATGATATGCAATGCAAAAAAAGCCACAGCAAGAATAACTGAATTTTTTCTGCTGTGGCTTCTTCTTTTTGCAAAACAGCTTTTCTATGCAAGGGAGGGAACCTTATAGGATATTATTGTTTCTCTGCTGCTTTACATTTTCTGTTTTCATTTATAATTTCTGTGTATAACCATCTTCTTTCTTCACCGCATCGAACTCCAGCCGGAGCAGACGTCCGTAAGAATCCGGAACGTAATCTCTCATATAGGAAATATCTTCTGCGATCTTATGTGCTTTCCAGATTTCCTTCGGACTGCTGGGTTCTCCGTCCAGCCACAACGGAATCCCCTGTGCCTGATAAGCATCCAGTTCCTTTCGAAAATCATCCTTTTGCTTCTTATTTTTTTTCATGTTTTTTGTGATATATGATCCTTTCTTAAGTGCACAGCACCATTATTTTTCGAAAAGATGACACTCGTCCCATCAATTAAATTAATTACATTCATTTTTACACTTTGGGGAAAATACGATATTATACGCTAATGAATTGAATAAAATTGTAAATAGTTGAAACGTTTTTTGAAATGTTTATAGATTATCAAAACAGTGGCTGGCCTCACATCCTTTCCAGGAACCGTGCCACCTCTTCTGGTTTTTATTATACCTGATTTTTCCTATAATGCAAGAAGAATATTACGAAAAGGCCGAAAACCATTAAAATATTACACATTTTCCTCAAAATTGTTGAATTCTGTCTTTATTCGTCGAAAATCCTCTTCCGTACGGTTTGCAATCTTTTTCTATCACCTGCAGAAACTACTGTGAAATAACAAATGCAGAGATTTTAATCCTTTACATCCGGTTTGCATATAGTATATAATAATAATGATTCAATATGCTCTTTTTGTAGCTAGCTACGCTGAGGCTTTTTAAACTGTACAATTGGATTCGCAGACAAGTGAATGATACAGTTATTTCGAAAACGGTGTACTAGAGCGTGTCTGAAAAAGGCTTTTCGTGAGCTGCGAGTCCCAGTTTGTGGGAGATTTTATCCGAATGAGGGCGGCGTAGCGGGCTACGGCAACCGAATGAGGGTAACATATACCGCAATGTAGGGCTTGCAAGTTGTGGAAATGATTTTTCAGACACGCTCTAGAACAATGGTTGATAGTAAGGATGTGATATCTGTGAAAATAGAAAAAATTAATGATACCCAGATCCGCTGCACACTGACCAGCGAAGATCTGGCGGATCGCCAGCTAAAGTTAAGTGAACTGGCTTACGGATCCGAAAAAGCAAAAGATCTTTTTCGTGATATGATGCTACAGGCTCAGGATCAGTTTGGTTTTGAAGCCGACAATGTTCCACTAATGATTGAAGCAATTCCGATTACACCGGACAGTATCGTACTGATCATCACAAAAGTAGAAGACCCGGAAGAACTGGATACCCGTTTTTCCAAGTTTGCTGCCGGTATCGATGAAACTGCTCCTTCCCAGACGGAAGGGCCGGCTGTTACCGGTGCAGACGACATCCTGGATCTTTTCCAGAAACTGTGTGAAGGACGACTCAAAAAGCCTGTTGCTTCCTCTGAAAAAAATAAAACCGAAGATTCCTCCGACAGAAAAACAAAGATTCAGCCGGATACTGCAGAAACGCACTCTGATACAGAGGCAGCGGAAAATGACATTGCTCAGACCCGTCCGGATCTGACCCGTATCTTCACATTTTCCAGTCTGGACACCGTTATCCGGGCGGCTCTTACTTTAAACGGATGGTATACCGGCACAAACACACTCTATAAAGACCGTGAGACTACTTACGTACTGATCCTGCATCAGTCCGGCATGAATCCGGAAGACTTTAACAGAGTCTGCAACATGCTCTCCGAATATGGTACCGGCAAAGCCTGCACCGCTGCAACAGAAGCCTATTTCAAAGAACACGGTGAGATTCTGATAGCTGATCAGGCACTGCAGCAGCTGTTATTATTGAATGTATAACTTTCAAAATCAGGTTTCAGTTGAAATCGGTTCACGGAGTCAATTATTGATATGCAATGCGGAATAAAACGAAACGGCAGGACATCTGAATTCTTCCTGCCGTTTCGTTTTTCTTTACACGATTTTTTATTGTGCCAGATAATCATTAATCTGATCTACCAGCAGATCTACATCCAGTCCATGAACCATCGCTGCTTCTTCCAGGGTCTCTCCCTGTGCAGACGGACAACCAATGCAGTGCATACCGGCGCGCATTAAAATTACTACGATATTTGGATCGATCGTAACCAGATCGGCAATAATCATATCTTTGGAAATTTTTCTCATTCTGTTTATCTCCTTTCCTGTGATACGCACATTATAATACCATTTTCTCCCGTAGGCAACTGTTGTATCACACCAAAATCATACAAACTCCTGCGATTGTACGTAAATTTGTACTTGTAATCCTGCACTACTTATATTAGAATTAGCATATAGCCGAGAGTATATCGGTAAATACGAAAAGGAGGATTTGAATTATGGCATATGTAATTTCTGACGAATGTGTAGCATGTGGAACATGCGCTGGTGAATGTCCAGTAGAAGCTATCAGCGAAGGTGATGGAAAATATGTTATCGATGCTGATACTTGTGTAGAATGCGGTACCTGTGCAGGTGTCTGTCCTACAGAAGCTATCGTTGAAGAATAATTATTATTTTAAATATAATTATTTCCGCGCGGAAGAAGGAGCTGTACACAAAACTGTGTACAGCTCCTTCTTTATGTTATTTAGTAACTGTTTGCTCCCTTCACAGTTACGTTATTTTTTCTTTTTGCGATTTTCCTGCGTGGCGGCGACCATTTTTCTGGATTGTTGATGTCGCCGGATCGCTTCATCCAATCTTCGGTAACGTCCTTCTTTCCTCTCCTTCAGTTCAATATCGTGAATCAGGCGTTCCATGATTGCCTGAAAACGTTCTTCTTTTGTCGGTTGTTCAGATCTTCTTTTCTGCTTTTCTTCTTTTTTTTCAAAGGACTGCTCTGTCAAAAATTTCCGTGGAGTTACAATCTTTACCTGAATCTGTTCTTCCTGAAATTCCGGCTCTGTTTTCTGTTGTTTTATAATACCCTCTCCCGACATCCTATGTTCTTCCACTTGCGGAATTTCATCCTTCTCATGAAGTTTCTCTTTTATTGTCTTTAACTGCAAACCCTCTTTTTTCAGTTCCTTGATTTTCTGAAATATTTCCAGATCTTTATCGGTGTAGTATCGATGTCCCATCTCATTTCGTTTGATGGACAAGCCCAGTTCCTCTTCCCAGTAGCGCAGTACATGAGGTTCTACCTGAACCAGTTTTGCCGTCTCAGAAATCAGGTATCTGGTTTCTTTCATAATACAAGTACCTCCTGCACTCATTATAGAGCATACAGGAGGTACTTTACAAGAAAATCTCTTCGCCTTTTTTAGTCCTTTTTCGCGTTAACAAACCGAGTGTACTCCGGCATCCATACCAGATTTACTGTACCGATCGGGCCGTTTCGCTGTTTGGCGATGATAATTTCCGCCATGTTTTTGTTTTCAGTATCTTTATTATAATAATCATCACGATAAATGAACATAACCACGTCCGCATCCTGCTCGATCGCTCCTGATTCTCGGAGGTCTGAAAGCATCGGCCGTTTATCATCTCGTTTTTCCACCGCACGGCTCAGCTGTGACAGCGCAACCACCGGAACATTTAACTCTCTGGCTACCCCTTTCAGTGCCCGGGAAATATCAGAAATTTCCTGCTGACGGGAATCACCGCCACGTCCACTACCGGACATCAACTGTAAGTAGTCAATGATAATAATATCCAGTCCCTGTTCCAATTTGAATTTTCTGCATTTGGACCGAAGCTCAGAAATAGAAATACCTGGTGTATCATCAATGATCAGACGGGAATTTCCAATCACACCGGCTCCCTCGATCAATTTCGCCCAGTCTTCATCTTCCAGACTTCCGGTACGGATCTTTTGAGAATCCACCTTAGACTCCAGTGAGAACAGACGGTTCACCAGCTGTTCCTTACTCATCTCCAGCGAAAAGATGGCTACTGATTTGTCTTTTCGAAAAGCCATATACTGTGCCATATTCAGAACAAATGCCGTCTTACCCATGGAAGGACGAGCCGCTACCAGGATAAAATCCGAAGGTTGCAGACCGGATGTCTTATAATCCAGATCCACAAAGCCCGTTGGAATTCCCGTTACAGTTCCCTTCGTCTGTGAAGCTTTCTCGATGGTCTCCAGGGCGTTTAACACCACCTGGCGAATCGGAACATAATCTCCACCCGTTCTGGTCTGAAGAAGCTGAAACAGCTGCTTTTCTGTATCTTCCATGATTTCTTCCACCGGTTCTTTATCCAGATAACAGGTATTGGCAATATCTTCGTTCATCTTGATCAGTCGGCGCAACATTGCTTTTTCTTTGACGATTTTTGCATAATGTCCTACGTTAACCGAAGTAGGTACCGCCGTCAGAAGATCCTTTGCAAATTCCATGCTGCTGATCTCCGGCGGAACATCCTTTTCTTTCAGTTTCTCCGGAAGTGTGACAAAGTCTACCGGTTTTCCTTCGTTATATAATTCCACCATGGAATCGAAAACAATTCCCATCTGCTGTCGATAGAACTCATCTCCGGTCAGGATCTCGGATGCAATCATAATCGCCTCACGGTTCATCATCATACAACCGATGACAGAGCGCTCCGCATCATCGCTGTGGGGCAGAATTCGTTTAATCAGTTCTTCTTCCACGGAAGAATTCCTCCTATGCTTCTTTTACCACAACCTTCAGTTCACCTGTTACCTTCGGATGTAACTTGATTGGCACCATAGTTGTACCCAGCTCTTTGATCGGAGCTGAAAGCTGCAGTTTCTTTTTGTCCAGTTCATATCCAAGCTGTGCCTTTGCCGCCTCCGCGATCTCTTTTGCAGAGATGGATCCGAAAGTTCTTCCACCTTCTCCAACTTTAATGCCTACGGTTACCTGTTTGTCTTTCAGTTCTTCCGCGAATGCTTTTGCAGCATCCAGATTTTCCTGTGCTACTTTGTCTTTATGAGCTTTCTGAAGTTTCAGATCATTCATATTTTTTCCGGTTGCTTCCACACCAAGTTTTTTGGGAAGCAGAAGATTTCTTGCGTATCCGTCACTTACATTAACAACCTGTCCTTTTTTTCCAAGAGCTTTTACATCTTCAAGCAAAATAACTTTCATCTTTATATATCTCCTTCATCTAGCATTTTCTGTAAAGTCTGTTTCAGTACATCTTTCGCCTCTGTAATAGAGTAATGTTCCAGCTGCGCTCCTGCGATATTCAGGTGCCCGCCACCGCCAAGGCGTTCCATCACAATCTGTACATTTATTTCGTCGATGGATCTTGCACTGATATAAATCGTATTGCGATAATCTGTCAGCACAAAAGATGCCTTTACCCCAATGATATTCAGCAACTCATTTGCCGCCTGTGCACCAATCACTGTAGGGCTGTCAAGTCCTTCACTTGGACACACCGAAATTGCAAAGTGTTCACGAAACAGTTCTGCGTTTCGGATTGCTTCTCCTTTAGCCCGATAATCCTCAACATGTTCACGAAACATCTTTCTTACCCTTGTCACATCCGCACCACATCTCCGCAGAAAAGCTGCGGCCTCAAACGTGCGTACACCGGTTTTTGTAAGAAAATTATTGGTATCGATCATTATTCCCGCATACAGACTGTCAGCCTCTATATTCCGGATCCGAATACCGTCCGCAAAATATTGCAGAATCTCTGCAACCATCTCGCAGGCCGATGATGCATAGGGTTCAATATAAGATAATACCGCATTCTGAATAATATCTTTACTCTGTCTGTGATGATCCAGTACCACGATTGTCTTGGTCATATACAGAAGTTCTTCACATTCTGTATAACCTGGTCGGTTCGTATCCACTACAACCACTACCGTATTATCATCCACAATCTCTTTTGCTTCATGACTTGTGACAAACATCCGGAAATCATAATCCTGGCTGTGCAGGAACCCGTCCATCAGCGGACGGATCGATGAAGTCGGATTATTGATTACAATATAAGCTTTTTTCTCCAGAGTTCTTGCAGCCCGGTAGATACCGATGGCAGCTCCGAAAGAATCCACATCTGTAATCTTGTGTCCCATGACCACGATCTTGTCCTTACTGCTCATAAATTCTTTCAGAGCATGGGCTTTCACTCTGGCTTTCACTCTGGTAGTCTTTTCCATCATCTGAGATTTTCCGCCAAAATACGTGATATTATTGCCATCTTTGATGACAACCTGGTCACCACCACGACCAAGAGCCAGTTCCATGGCGATCCGGGCCGATTCGGAAGTATGCGCATACGAATCCGCATTGATACCGATACCGATACTGATAGTTACCGCCATCTCATTTCCGATATTTACAGATTTTACTTCTTCCAGAATATTAAATTTTTTCTCTTTTAACTGTTCCAGTGACTTACGGCGCATGACCAGAAAATATTTATCTTTTTCCAGTTTCTTCACCACGCCGTCTATCGAAGCAAAATACTTGTTGATCTTACGATCAATCAGCGCGATCAACAAAGAGCTTCTGACCTCTTCAACGCTTTCTAGCGCTTCCTCATAATTATCCAGATACAAAAGTCCGGTCACAAGCTGTTCTTCCTGATTCTTCCGCATATACTTTTTAAGTTCTGTTTCATCAAAAAGATAGGCTGCAATCAAATAATTCTTCTCTTTATCTGCATCTATGATCTGAGAACCATCCAGCAGTTCATCGATCTCTACTCTTCGCATGTTCAGCCGAAAATCATGATCCTGATATGCGACTTCGAAATCTCTTACTTCCTCCGGCAACGGAAGTTTGTTCATTGTCACCTCCGGAAAAATATTTCCGATAAAGCGACGGTACTTCTGATCTTTCCCCGTCAGATAAAGGAACTCATCATTCATCCAGAGGATCTTTCCTTCTGCATCCAGCAAGGCATAGGGAAGTGCAAAGTTTTTCATCAGACTTTTCTGCACCTGACCATATTGGGTAGCAAAAGAAATCAGTTCGTTGAGGAACACCGGTCTTCTGTGAAAATATAGCAGAATCCCGAGCAACAGATACACTGCCGTAAATACTGTACCGATTCCTCCCGCCTTCCAGCTGACGCTGTATAATAACACATCCATTGCCACCAGAAGTATCGTCAGAATAAAAGGCCAGCGCATATATGTTGCCAGCTTACCCTTTAACTTAATTCCATCTTTCATACTCTGTACCTATTATCGATTTTCCCTCCGCATATTCTATCCCCACAGAGTAAAAATCTCCTTTTCCAAGTACACCTTTGCTTTCTTTAAACAAAGGTATGATTTTCCGGCACTCTGTCAAAAATGACAAACCACCAAATTACTCTCCTATTATATCATTTCCCGCGCAAAGAAAAAAGTCTTTTCTTTTTAAACAAGAAAACCGCCATCGGTTTCCCGATGACGGTATAACAAACTTTTTGAATTAGTCTGTTACATATGGCATAATAGCGATATGTCTTGCTTTTTTGATTTCTACAGTCAGAGCTCTCTGATGTTTTGCACAGTTTCCTGTGATTCTTCTAGGAAGGATTTTTCCTCTCTCGGAAACATATTTTCTTAATTTATTTACATCTTTGTAGCTGATTTCATTGTTTTCTTTACCGCAGAATACACAAACTTTTTTTCTTCTGCGTCCGCCTCTTCTCTTCATTGGAGAATCCGGTCTTTCACTTTTATTGTAAGCCATGAATATTACCTCCTTATCGAAATCTAACGATTCGCACCCGAACCTGGGTTCAATGCGTATTAGTTAAATGGCAGATCCTCATCAATTCCATCCGGAATATTCATAAAACCGTCTGCAGATCCGCTTCCACCTGCTGTCGGAGCGGATGGTGCTGCCTGACCGCCAAAATTACCGCCACGGTAATTGTCGCTGGCTGCCTTGCTCTCTGCAAACTCCTGGTCTTCAACTACTACATCCGTGGTATAGACCTTCTGGCCGTCCCGGTTTGTGTAGCTTCCGGTCTGAATTCTTCCACTGACTACAACCTTCAATCCCTGACGGAAATACTTCTCAGCAAATTCTGCTGATCTTCCAAAGGCTACACAGCCAATAAAATCAGCCGTTGCCTCACCGTCTCTCTTGAATCTTCTGTCAACAGCCAGTGTATATCTTGCGATTGCCATTGAATTGTCACCTGCTGAATATCTTACCTCAGGATCTCTTGTTAAACGACCCATTAAAATGACTTTGTTCATATTCTTACCTCTCTTGTAAATGTATATACTTTTACGGGATCTTACAAACCTTTAATGGGCTTGGCACTTAAGAAAAATTAAGCTTCTTTCTTAACAACTAAATATCTCATTACATTGTCCATGATACGAACGTGTCTTTCAACTTCTGCAGGACAGGTTGCATCTGCTTCGAACTGGATGAAATAGTAGAAGCCTTCTCTCATTTTCTGAACTTCGTAAGCTAATCTTTTCTTACCCCATTCTTCAACTTCTGTAACTGTTCCGCCGTAACGTGCTACATAGCTTTTTGCTTTCTCTACTACGGCTTCACGAGCTTCATCCTCGATTTTTGCATTCACAACCAATGCTAATTCATATTTGCTCATGCTGTTTTACCTCCTTTTGGACTTTTGGCTTCCGGTTTCAGTACCGGAAACAAGGATAAATTATATATCACAAGACGATATTTTACCATGAATCAAAAACAATTTCAAGTATTTTCTTCACTCTTTTTCTGTAAATTTCTTGTGTTTTTTTCCACCAGTTTCCGTGCAATCATGATTTGATGACCGCACCCGGTGCATTTCAGACGGAAGTCAGCACCCACACGGAGAATTTCCCATTCACTGCTTCCACAGGGATGTTGTTTTTTTAATTTTACAATATCCCCCACTTCATACTGATATGTCATATTTTATTTCCCCTTTACTTTAATCTGTGAAAAAATCTGACCAATTGGTTTCTGGATCAGAAGATCTGCATTTCGATCCTGTGGTGTGGCACCTTTATTGATCAGTACCAGTGCTCTTCCCCTGAAATAATCCAGCAGACCGGCGGCCGGATATACTGCGAGAGATGTGCCACCCACGATCATCACTTCTGCCTCTGCAATGGTACGGATGGCATCCGATACTACCTCATTATCCAGTCCTTCTTCATATAAAACCACATCCGGCTTGATCACACCGCCGCACTCGCATTTTGGAACACCCGCAGAATGCAGCATGTACGATGCATCAAAAAATTTATGACATTTCATACAGTAATTTCTGTGTACCGATCCGTGAAGTTCCATCACATGTTTACTTCCTGCTGCCTGATGAAGTCCATCGATGTTCTGTGTCACCACACCGGTAAGCTTTCCCGCCGCCTCCAGTTCCGACAGTTTTTTATGTGCCGCATTCGGCTTTGCATCCAGTGCCAGCATCTTATCCCGGTAAAAGCGGTAAAATTCTTCAGGATGCCGCATAAAAAACGTATGACTTAAAATGGTCTCCGGCGGATAATCATATTTCTGATTATACAGACCGTCCACACTCCGAAAATCCGGAATTCCACTTTCTGTAGAAACTCCGGCCCCACCAAAAAATACGATCCGGTCATGTTGATCAATAAGTTCCTGTAATTTTTCCACATCCTGTCCCATGATACATCCTCCTTATCCACATATTTCACAGGTTTCTTCCACCCATTCACATTCTTTCACTTCTGCATATCTGATTTTATTTATATGTTCCGACCCAGCGCGCCTGTACAACAAAACGCACCGATTCATCGGAAGTACAGGTAGACAATGTTACCACATAATCATCTTTTCCAAGTCCCAGTGCCTTCATATCCACCTTCGACTGTTTTGCCATCTTCTTCACATAAGCCTCAAACTGTTCATCATGTACACTGAACAATGTATATACATCACTGCCCACCTTTGCATACTGCATGGAAAAAATCTCATACCTGTATTTTCCGTTCGGCGTACAGATCCACAGGTATTTGCTGTCTTTGTATTTTTCACTTTCGTACATCTGTTTTAGTTTTCCGAACATTGAACCGTTTTTCATATTATGACCATAGATGATGGTATTGCAATCAGAAAAATCAGATGCATTGGTAGAATCAATAAATACAGACCCCGCAAAATTATAAGTCTTTTTAATTGTCCGGTGCAGATAATATTCATTATCTTCTCCCTGGGCAATTGGATAACTAATAGATGGAATTGCCTCCAGCTCCAGCCATCCCACTACATCGTCATTGATTGCTTTTAATGCGTCAAAATCCACTTCCGGCGGATTGACGGTAAGTTCTTCCTCCGGGATCAGATTTCCTTCCTCATCTTTCTTCTCTTCCACCACTTCCAACGGTTCACTGCTCTGCACCGTTGTTGCTTCTGCCACAGCATGATATTCATCCACTCCTTTTTTATACCCCAGATAGATATTTACCAGCTGATACATAGAGAAGCAGAATACACACAGTGCAACCAGAAACAGCAGTTTCCAGAAGATTCCCCCACCTTTTTTCTTTTTCTTAGCTGTCATCTCTCACTAACTCCTTCTTTCTGTCTTCCATTCTGTTGTACCGTTTCCTGATTCATACTTTTATACAGGCATGGTTCGAAACTCATCCCTGAAAATGAATCGTGATCGGACAGATCTCGCAGTCGGTACCGACACGCATCGCCGATCCCCAGACACCAACCCCGGAAGTTACGATACTGTGCAGGTTCCCTTTTTTCAGATAACCACAGGCATTTTCCCACATCAGTTTGACAGTCAGATTTCCCGGGAACATCTGGCCATCATGGGTATGTCCGCATAGCTGCATATCTGCACCCGATGTCTCAAGTTCTTTCAGTTGTTTCGGCTGATGTTCCAGAACAATGATCGGTTTAGCCTTATCCAGACCACTCAGAATCACTTCCGGCTCTATGCGATTTTTAGTTCCGTCACCCGGCTTTTGCGCATCTTTTCTTCCCACCAGATAAAAAGCATCATCGATCAGCATCACTTCGTCATCCAGAATCCGGATCTTTGCTTTTTTTGCAAATTCTTCAAATCGTGGATCACGCATCTCTTTAGCCTGAGACGCCACAGAAAATCCACCAAGCAATCGCTCTGTCACATCATGATTGCCAAACACACCAAACGAACCATATCTGCTCTTAATTCCCGCCAGTGTCTTTGCGATCCTGTCCGGGTTCTGCACGGCTTCATATTCATTATCAAAAATATCCCCGGCAAATACCACCAGATCCGCATTCTGATCATTAATCTTTTTCACCATCCGCTGCATCTGCCCGTTTCCCACACTATAACCAAGATGCAGATCCGCAACCAGTACCACTTTCAGATTCCTGTTGTCTCCACAGTTTTTCCGGATCGTCACTTCATACGGTTTGACTTTTACGATATTAGAATGCACGATACCATAAGCACTGATTCCTCCAATCAATGCAGTCAGAAGAATTCCCACGAATACATATCCAACTTTACTAAAAAAGAAATCATGTATTTTCCCCGGTATTTTCTTCAGTACCAGCCGCAGGATATCTGCAACTGCAATAAATATCAGAATGTATGCAAAAGTTCCCAGCCAGTAATTACTGATACGCTTTACCAGTACCTGCAATTCTGAAGAAGGAAGAAGGAATGCAAATAACAGTGAGAGTGCCAACAGGGAATAAATTACAATATATGGCACTGCAAACTTTCTGGAGTGAAAACGTTCGGAACACGCTGTCAACCACTTGTGCACCCGATGAAGGATATAAAGGTTTAAAGATATATAAACCGGTATAATAATCAGTAAAATCATATTGTCTCCTCTATGTCATACCGCTCCTTTTACAGATCCAGTTTCATATCTCCGTCCTTGATAAAATTATGTTTTCTCATAAACTGTGTAAACACCACTGTAAGAACTGCCGGCAGCATAAACTGTATCACAACAATCTTCAGCAATACTACAACCGGATGTTCCGTCTGTGCCATCACCTGCCAGGTCATGATCTGACCAACAAAGCCGGCAGATCCCATCCCTGAACCTGTCGCATTGTTCGTCATATGAAACAACATCGTGGAAACCGGGCCAAGCACAGCGCTCGACAGAATCACCGGAAGCCAGATCAGTGGTTTTTTAACGATATTCGGCACCTGCAGCATGGAAGTTCCCACACCCTGTGCGATCAGGCCGCCCACACCGTTTTCCCGGAAACTTGCCACTGCAAATCCTATCATATTACAGCAACATCCCACAGTAGCAGCTCCTGCTGCCAGCCCGGACAGATTCAGGATTACACCTAATGCTGCTGAACTGATCGGCAATGTCAGGATCATGCCCATCAGAACGGATACCACAATTCCCATCAAAAATGGCTGTTGCTCCGTTCCCCAATTGATCAGACCACCGAGCCACGTCATAAAAGAAGAAATCGAAGGACCCACCAGAACACCCACGGCAGAGCCCGTACCAATAGAAAGCAACGGAACCAAAATAATGTCCAGCCTTGTTTTTCCTGCAATCAGATGACCGATTTCAATACCTACATACGCGGCAATAAAGGCGCCGAGAGGTTCTCCCGGTCCCTGGAGTGCCAGATTACCATCCACCAATAATGTTCCGGCCAGTACCTTCGAAGCATAGCCACCGATCATACCACTGGTAGCTGCTGACAGTACAACCATTGGAGATTCCTGAAACTTATACGCTACACCCACACCGATCCCGGCACAGGTTAACCCGGCTGCTATTTTCCCCACCGCATAGATCAGTGTCCCGATGGATCCTCCTGCAAGCGTCCCGATCTGCTGGATGATCGTTCCGATGATCAGTGTTGCAAAAAGTCCCAGTGCCATTCCACTGAGTCCCTCCACAAAAACCCGGTTCAGACATTTCTTAATCAGATTCATACATAACCCCTTTCCAGCTCATCACTTTATTCCTGTTCTTTTCAAAGTGTAACACGGTTACTTCCATTCTTCCAGTACTATTTGACAAATCCACAGCATAAGCATATAATATAATTGATAACGCGGGATGGAGCAGTCTGGAAGCTCGTCGGGCTCATAACCCGAAGGTCGCAGGTTCAAATCCTGCTCCCGCAATTTTTTATGTTCAATTTCAGTAACTATTCAGCAGCCATTATCCCGCGAGGTGTTTTGGCATATTTATGCCAAAATCCCGAGACATACAAGCAAAAATGCCATCACCGAAGGTGATTTTAAATGCATTTTTGCTCGTAACTGTGAAGGTACTGAACAGTTACCAATTTTAAATAAAATCATCACACAAACACCATCTGACACTTTTTTCTGTGTCGGGTGGTATTTTTTTACTCGTTGCTCACGAAAAAAGAAGAGTGACCTTTTTTTAACAGCCAGCTCTTCTTTTTGTCTTTTGTTCTTCTATTTTTACAGCAGATGTGCACGAATCTCGTCTGCGCTCAGCGGGGAAAGATATGCCGGAGCTACATCAAAGACCGTCTTACATCCTGTCATTCCTTCTGCTTTCATACGGCTCAGTGCCCTTGCGTAAGCAACCAGTACACTGGAAGTAAATTCCGGATTGGATTCCAGTTTCAGAGAATATTCGATCATCTGATGGGTATTTTCATTTTCACCGGTCATGCCACTTCTCATAACAAATCCACCGTGAGGCATCTTGTTATGAACAGCGTCAAATTCTTCTTCAGAGATAAAGTTTACTGTGGTATCGTATTCATCAAAATAGTTTTTCATAGTTTTGATGGATTCTTCGATCTGTTTTTTATCAGCACCTTCCTCGGCAACTACGAAGCACTCTCTGGTGTGTTTCTGACGTGTTGTCAGTTCCGGCTGTTTTCCGGCTCTTACCTGATCCATCGCTTCTTCCACCGGAACAGTATACTGAATACCACGTTTTACACCCGGGATTCTTCTGATTGCATCAGAGTGTCCCTGGCTTACGCCTTTACCCCAGAATGTATAGGTTTTTCCGTTTGGCAGAATGGATTCTGCATAGATACGGTTCAGAGAAAACAGACCCGGATCCCAGCCTACAGAGATCATAGCCAGATGACCATTTTCTTTTGCGGCTGCATCTACATTTGCAAAATGCTGTGGAATGTTTGCATGGGTATCAAAACTGTCGATGACATTAAAATCTTTTGCCAGTTCCGGCGTCTGTTTTGGAAGGTCTGTAGCACTTCCGCCACAGATGATCATAACATCGATCTGATCTTTCATATTCTTTGCATCTTCCATGGTGTATGCTTTTACGCCAGGTGTTTTGACAGTTACTGTTGCAGGATCTCTTCTGGTAAATACACCTGCCAGTTCCATATCTTCATTCTGACGGATCGCCATCTCAACGCCTTTTCCCAGATTGCCATAACCTGCAATACCGATTCTTATTTTTTTCATCGCTAATTCCTCCTGTACTCTCCTATCTATTTCCGGAATCTTTCTGTACCTGCTTTGTCAGAAGAGACTCCGATCATGTATATTTCCGCCTCCGTACCGACGGTTTTCGGGGATCACGTTCTGAGACTGCACTTTGTGTTCACCACTTTACCTTTGCACAGTCATAAATCTCCTTTTGTATCCTATCACATTTTGATGTCACGTTCAAGCCATTCATAATGTTCTTCCAATGCCAAAAGCCCTTCCTGAATATTTCCCTCAATAAGACAGATGGCAATATTCTTATGAAGTGCGATCCATTCTTCCGTATCAATGGATGCCGCCTGCCGCAAAACCACCTCACCCTCTGAGCGTATGATCTCAGACAAGGCATCCGTCAGAAGAATCAGAAGCCGGTTCTGCGAATACTCAAATACCAGGTGGTGCAGTTCATGATCCGAGCGGATCCGTTCCTCAAGATCTCCGTTTTCCATCCGGTTGATAATCGCTCCTGCTTTTTCCTTTCCTTCCTCTGAAATCAGCGCGCTTGCCTGCACATACGCCTGTTTTTCCAGAACTGACCGAAGCTGATTGACTTCCCGGTAATTACTCTCTTCCATCAGAACCAGCATGGAAAAAACACTGCTGAGGCTTTCTCCCATCCGGTTTACCAGAAAATTTCCCTTGCCGTGGCGGCTTTCCAGAACGCCTGTATGCTCCAGGATCCGTAGTGCTTCCCGGACCGAATTTCGGGAAATCCTCAGTGTTTCCATCAGTTCCCGCTCGGAGGGTATCTTCCCGCCATAAGAAATATCTTTGTTTTTTATCAGTGTTTTCAAATATTCCAGTACCTGGTCATAGGCTTTTGGTGAAGTTGCCTGTACACTTTCCTTATCCAACTGTTTTTCTCACTTTCTTACTTTTCTTCCCTGCCAGACCCACAGCCGGCATGATTTCCGGACAAAAATACCCGACATATTTTTACATCAGACTTGCAAAAACAGAAGATGTTACCACCGTCAGCAAACCTGCCACAGCGATTGCAAGACTGCTCATCGCACCCTCGATCTCACCCAGTTCCATCGCTTTTGCTGTTCCGATGGCATGAGCGGCAGTTCCAAGAGCCAGTCCTTTTGCCACCGGTTCTTCCAGACGAAAGAGCTTACAGACAAGATCTGAAATCACATTTCCAAGGACACCCGTAATGACGATAACTGCTACGGTAATAGTTACCACACCGCCAAGTTCTTCCGATACCCCCATACCAATGGCTGTAGTAATGGATTTCGGAAGCAGAGTTACATACAACTGAGAGTTCAGATGGAATGCCCGCGCCAGGATGTAAACACCGACCATACTTGCCAGCACCCCGGACAGAATGCCCGCTGCAACGGCTTTGATATTATTCTTCAGCAGTTCAATCTGTCGATAGAGGGGCACAGCCAGACTGACCGTCGCCGGTGTCAACAGATAACTGATATACTGGCCACCTTCGTTATAGGTATCATAATCAATATGAAACAGAATCAGCACCGCCATTACGCAGATGACTGCAATCAACAACGGATTAAAAATTGCCAGTTTAAATTTCTTTTTCAGAAGAGTTCCGATCTCATAGGCCACCAGACTGATCACCGCACCAAAAAATACGGAATTTGTCAGGAAATCTTTCATTTTTATTTTCCCTCCTTACGTTTTCTCTCCCAGCGGATCACCCGCTGTGTCACCTGTCCGGTCACTCCCATGACAAGTACAGTTGTTACTACCGTCACTACGACCACCGGAACCACGACCGGTCGCAGCACATCCCATGCATTCAAAAGTCCTACTGCCGCCGGGATAAACATAACCGGCATAATTTCTATCAGAAAATCAGCGGCTCCCTCTACCTGATCCAGCTTTACAATACCGGTAAGAAGTGCAGCAAGCAACAATACCAGCCCATACACACTGGCCGGAACCGGAAGTGGAATCACCATACGGAAAAACTCGCCGATAAACGAGAACAACAATATCATACAAAACTGTCTTACGTGCTTCAAAATATTTCTCCTTTCGCTGGTAGTACCAGTTTCAGATTATACTGACCTGACTATTTCCTGTCAAGGAGCAAAATCCCCATAGAAATTCAAAAATCTCCGGCAATCGTTTACAAATTGCCGGAGATTTTTCTTTAAAAAATGCTGCTGTCCATTATCCCAGCATTTTCTCCAGATCTTCCTTCGGATCCCCGATTGGACTGATCCGGTAGTTTTCTACCAGATACTGCAGCACATTGGGAGACAGGAATGCCGGGAGAGACGGTCCGAGATAAATATTTTTGATTCCAAGGTGCAGAAGTGTCAGCAGGATGCACACCGCCTTCTGCTCGTACCAGGAAAGCACCATGGAAAGCGGAAGTTCATTGACTCCGCAGTCGAAAGCTTGTGCAAGCGCGACTGCCACTTTGATGGCTCCGTAGGCATCGTTACACTGTCCCATATCCATGATCCGAGGGAAACCGCCGATGCTTCCGAGATCCAGATCATTAAACCGGTATTTTCCACACGCCAGCGTAAGAATGATCGTATCGGACGGTGTCTGTTTTACGAATTCCGTATAATAGTTTCTGCCTTTTTTTGCTCCGTCGCAGCCGCCGACCAAAAAGAAATGCCGGATCGCTCCTGCCTTTACCGCATCCACGATCTGATCTGCTGCCTGCAGAATCGTTCCATGTCCGAAACCGGTGGTCAGCTTTTCTCCGCCGTTGATTCCCTGGTACTGTCTGTCTTCTGCAAATCCGCCAAGTTCGAGTGCTTTCTCGATCACCGGTGTGAAATCTTTCTCATCATCCACATGCACCACACCCGGATAAGAAACTACTTCCGTGGAAAAGACGCGGTCTGCGTAGCTCTCCTTCGGTGGCATCAGACAGTTGGTCGTAAACAGGATGGCTCCCGGAAGATCAGCAAATTCTTTCTGCTGGTTCTGCCATGCCGTTCCGAAGTTTCCTTTCAGATGACTGTATTTTTTCAGTTCCGGGTATGCGTGTGCCGGAAGCATCTCGCCATGGGTATAGATATTGATGCCCTTTCCTTCGGTCTGTTCCAGAAGCAGCTTCAGATCACGCAGATCATGACCGGTAACCACGATAAACGGCCCTTTTTCCACTTTCATTGAAACCTCTGTAGGTTTCGGGATTCCGTAAGTCTCTGTGTTGGCACGATCCAGCAGTTCCATACAGGTCAGATTAACTTTTCCCGTCTCCAGAACCACCGGGAGAAGTTCTTCCATGCCAAGATCCATAGACAGCGTAGCCAGTGCTTTATATAAGAAGAAGTTCACTTCTTCCGACTGATATCCAAGTACCATCGCATGGTATGCATACGCTGCAACACCCCGGATGCCGAATAATAACAGGGATTTTAACGACCGGATATCCTCGTCTGCATTCCAGATTTGTTCCATATCATAATTGTCTGTATTTCCACATTTTGCCACACAGGTTCCGCATCCCGGTGCGATTCTGCTTTTTTCCTCTTCCACACGCTCGATCATCACACGAATCGTCTCTTCATTGAAACTTACATTGGTCAGTGTTGTAAATAATCCCTCGATGATCACCCGGTCGGTATCGGCGGTCTTCGGATTGTTGCCGCAGGTCTTCGCAAGGCCGATCAGTGCCCCTGTCAGCTCATCCTGCGCCTTTGCTACATCAGCCGTCTTTCCGCATACTCCGCGCTTTCCGGTACATCCATTGCATCCTGCTGTCTGCTCACACTGAAAACAAAACATATTTTTCTCCATTTTTTGTACTCCTTTTATCAGTTTTTTTATCGTTTTCTTTACTTTTACCTTATTTATCTCATAAGTATCCCTGATTTTTCTGCTTTTATCCTTCGTACTATGTCTCTCGCACAGATAGCCTCACGGATTACACCGTTTGGTTTTTCCCATCCGTCTGCCTTTAAAACGTTCTGCCCGTTACTCCCGGATCGTACCGTCAGTTCCGACCGTGATCACCTGCCATGGCAGCCGTTTTCCGCTCGCTTCAAGGGCACGTTTTGCCGCCATCTCAAGTCCTCCGCAACATGGAACCTCCATGCGGACAACAGTGATACTCTGCACCTCATTCTGCCGGATGATCTCTGCCAGTTTAACGGCATAATCGGTGCTGTCAAGTTTCGGACATCCCACCAGCACCACACGATCTTTTAAAAATTCATCGTGGAACTTCGCATAAGCGTACGCTGTACAGTCTGCCGCGATCAGCAGGTTCGCTCCCTCATAAAAAGGTGCATGCACCGGCAGTAATTTGATCTGTACCGGCCACTGACGCAGACGGGAACGCTCCGCTTTCGCCTTTTCTTCTTTATTTTTCAGCACTGCTGCCTCGTCATAAGCTTCCGCTTCCCGTTCAATAAAATGAATCGCATCCATCGGACATGCCGGAAGGCAATCCCCCAGTCCGTCACAGTAATCGTCGCGCATCAGTTTTGCTTTCCCGTTTACCAAACCGATTGCCCCTTCGTGACAGGCCTTAGCACAGGCGCCACAACCATTACATTTATCTTCCTCTATCTGAATCACTCTTCGGATCATATTCGATTCCTCCTTATTTTCTATATGCACTCCTGAAATCTCTCTATATCTGATTTTACACAAATGCATTTCTGTCTCTGTTATGCTGTCCTTCTTCTCTTTGCAACAGCTCCCTTGCGTTTACAAACAGAGGATACTATAATATCAGATAAAAATATGTTGTTTTAACCACAAAAAGGAGAAAAAATGAATTTTCCAATATTAAAAAAAATCCCCCTGTTTTATGGTGTGAAACCGGAGGAAATTCCGTCTATTCTGCATTGTCTCTCCGGACAGATCCGGTCGTTTTCCAAAGGGGAAATGATCTTTTGTGCCGGTGAATCTATTACCGCTGTAGGAATCGTGCTGGAAGGTTCTGTTCATATTGAAATTGACGATTTCTGGGGCAGTAAAAATATCCTGAATCACGTCGGACCCGGACAGCTTTTCGGCGAAGCCTACGCCTGTTCCCCTTCGGAACCGCTGATGGTCAATGTCGTATCCGTCACGCCCAGTCAGATTTTATTTCTGGATGTTCCGAAGATTTTGCATACCTGTGAAAAACCATGCAGTCATCACCAGCAGATGATTGAAAATCTGCTCCGCATCATGGCAACCAGTAACCTGCAGCTTTCCCGCCGGATCCTGCACACCACACCGAAAACCATCCGTGAACGGCTGCTCGCCTATCTTTCCTATCAGGAACTGCTCACCGGATCGCCTGAGATCACCATCGCCTTCAACCGCCAGCAGCTCGCTGACTATCTCAGCGTGGACCGGAGTGCGCTTTCGAAAGAAATTGGGAAAATGCAGAAGGACGGGCTGCTGGAAGTGAAAAAAAATGAATTTGTCCTAAAAAGCAGAGAATAAAGAATATGATGCCGTGTACATCTTCGCAGAGTGTTCCCGATTTACTGAAAAACAGTTTTTGTAAGACACTAAACAGGGCAAATCGCTCTTTCGAACGATTCGCCCTGTTTGTGTTTTTATTTACTTGATTTTTGTATTATTCAGCCTCTTCAGCTGTCTCCGGTTCCGGTACACTGTTGTGAACTGCGGTGCAGGATACAACAACTGCTTCCGGATCTGTTTTCAGATCGATGTTCGGATTCTTGGCGATCTCCAGATCTTTGACTTTGATCACATCACCGATCTTCATCTCACCGACATCCACCTGAACTTTATCCACCAGGTCAGCAGGCAGTGCCTTATAAGAAATCTCTTCCAGATCTTCCTGCAGAACACCTGCCTCTACTTTCTCATGGTTGAGCAGAACGATTTCCGCTACGGAATGTACTTTCTCGGTACTTACCAGTGCCTGGAAATCAATCTCATCCACGCGGTTTGCCATTGCATTGTAATCAACCTCTTTGATCAGTGCATCGTAGGTCTTGCCGTCTACTTCCAGCATAACCTGACTTCCTTTGTTGTCCGTCTTCAGCAGCTGATCTACTGCCTTTTTCGTCATCTGGATCGGAAGAGATCCTTCAATCTCTCTGCCAAACAGATTACCTGTGACATAGCCTTCTCTTCTTAATTTCTTTGCTTTGACGTCCATGCTTCTTTTTTCAGCTTTTAAAGTATTCATTTATCTTTTCCTCCAAACTGATTGCTTAGCAGCCTTCTACAAAGAGGTTTTGTTAAGTATTATATATAAATGTGCTACCGTCTGCCATCCGGCAAACCGTATGGTTAATAGTTACCCGATTCAGATATTATCCTTCAATGGCGATGTATTTGTTTTCTTCCACTGCCGGTTTTGCTTCTTTCTTCGGAACGAACAGTTTCAAAATACCATGTTTGAATTCGGCTTTGATCTCACCCGGATCTACTTCCTCTCCCACATAGAAGCTACGTGTGCAGGCACCTGCATAACGTTCTTTACGGATATATTTTCCGGTTTCTTTTTCTTTCTCGTCTTTATCAAGGCCTTTGGCTGCCTCGATGGTCATATAACCATTTTCCAGAGAAACCTTTACTTCATCTTTGGCAAATCCCGGAAGATCTATTTCAAATTCATATCCATTGTCTTTTTCTTTGATATCGGTTTTCATCACATGTCCGGCTCTTCTGCCGTACAGTTTTTTCTCTGCTTTGTGCAGTTCCTTGCCGGTATCGAACGGAAAATAATCATCAAAAAAGTCATCAAACAAATTCTCTCCAAAAATACTAGGCATCAACATAAGTCATCTCTCCTTTTTATTCATCATGTATTATTACCTTGTTTCTTTGGAACTGGGATGCTTCAGGAGCTTTCGAACTTTTTCTTCGTTCTTTTTGTTCCCTTCCTTTGTTCTAGGTGTAATATAACACTTAAATCAGCACTCGTCAAGGGGGAGTGCTGATTTTTTTGTGAAGATTTTGTGTCCTTCCGTGACATTCGTCTGGTACATCGTCTCACAGACAAATGAATGATTCAGTTATTTCGAAAACAATGTATCCGGTCTCATGGGAGCACGGACTTTGACTTGTTGCCCACGTAAATGAAAAACGAACTTCCACCCTTACTTTGTTTGCCACAACATCAAGGTAGAAGTTCGTTTTTCAATTAGTTATCAGGTCTTCGTATGCCGGTTTACATATTTCGCCTTATATTTTGAGTACACGATCGTCTGGTCTTTATACAGCCCGTAATATCCGGACACTGCATAGCTGACCGCCACAGCCAGCAGATAATACGAAACGCCCTGGAAGCCAAACAACTCAAAGGCTATCAGTATAGAAGTAACCGGGCAGTTCGTCACACCGCAGAAGACAGCGGTCATCCCGGCGGCTGCACTTAAAGACGGTGAAAATCCCATTATCTGTCCTGCCAGACAGCCAAAGGTAGCACCAATGGCAAATGAAGGAACGATCTCCCCCCCTCGAAAACCTGCACGCATCGTCAGTGCTGTCAGAAGCATTTTCCAGAAAAAGTCAAAGGTCTGCGTCTGTCCATGTTCCACTGCCTGTTCGATCAGCTGATTACCCGCACCCATATACCGGTCTGTCCCAAGGATCCAGTACAGGACTACTACCAGACAGCCCGCCGCGAAGACACGCAGATATGGATTTTTCATCCATTTATCATATCCCTTGCTCACATATTCCAGTAACAGACAAAAAAAGATACTGACTGCACCGCAGCCTACGGCGATGATGCCCATTTTAATCCCGTTTTCCATCGAAAATGCCGGGATTCCCGTGACATGAAAGTTCTCCGGATGGATTCCGAAACTTCCCGCAAAATCATAAGCAACCAGCGATGCCACCACACAGGGCAGCAAAGCCGCATAGTACATCACACCTACGCTGACCACTTCCATGGCAAATACCGCTGCCGCCATCGGCGTACCGAAAACAGCCGAAAACGCAGCACTCATCCCGCACATAACGATCACATGGCGGTCTTCCTCATCCAGATGGATCCACCGTCCCAGTTGATTTCCGATACTTCCTCCAAGCTGGATCGCCGCACCTTCCCGGCCTGCTGAGCCACCAAGCAGATGTGTCAATGCTGTAGCGATAAAAATCAGTGGTGCTGAACGAAGCGGGACCTCATCCTGCGACCGGATCGTAGAGAGTACCTGGTTCGTTCCTCTGTCCTCTTTTCCAATCTTCTGATATAAAAATACAATCAACAGACCACCAAAAGGCAATAATAAAACAACCGCCGGTCTGTCTGCCCGAAACTGTGTCACCCAGCTCAGACACCCGGCAAATAAACTGCTGGCACCGCCAACCACTCCACCGATCAGAAGTGCCAGCAGGATCCATTTGACAAAGTTGCTCATATCCTGCTGTATCCGTTTTCCATAATAATGTGACATCACTTCCAGACGGTGATGTCCCTTTTTCATAGGTTCCATATGTTTCCCCGCTTCCCTTTCCTCTTTCGTATTTCCGCCTCATTTTCCCGGAATCATACTTTCTTTCAGTATACGCCATCCCTGTATATTTTTCCAGCGCAATGAACTTTAAATATCATGGAAAATTGGTTCACTGTTACGGTTCACTGGCTCAATTATTGATATGCAGTGCAACGAAAAAACAGGGCGAAGCCGCTTCCCTCTCAGCGTTCGCCCTGTTTTCCCTTATTTCTTTTACTCCCTCACATCACTGCCTGATCCCCTTATGCGTAGATTCCCTCAGAATCTGTAATCTCGTACTCAAAAGTCTTCAGATTTGCGCGCAGTGTTGCACTCTCGCCCTGGTTTGTCCAGATGAAGGTAATGATTTCACCTTCTGTGGATACTGCAAGTTCTGCATCAAAGCCGAACGCTTTGGATACGTTTCTAAAATGCAGAAGTTTCAACTGCTCTTTTACGATATCTGTCTTCATCAGTTCTTCGATCTGTGCTGCGGACAGATTGGTACGGTTGATTTCTTTATGACCGCCGGCACCGGCACGTTTAACAGCCTCGTGGTCGTTCTTGCCAGCGAAAAGATCCAAGTACCATACCTGCGGTTTTCCAGGCATGAACATCTGCAGTGCTCTGGCCATAAGCATTTTTTTGTCATCTTCGCCCAGTGCACTGTAATAAGTTGCATTTACCTGATAATATACATTTTTCTGACCATGAAGATCTTTCACATATCCGCCTCTTGCAACAACAGTGTCGATGATCTGCTGGATTCTTTCTTCCGGGATCAGCCCCTTCAGATCCAGAAGCGGGATTCCATCGTGGCAGCCCAGCATGTTGACTACATGGATTTCTTTTTCCATCAGTTCTTTTGCCCATTTTTCCAGAGTGGAACCGTTGCCGCTTTCCAGTGCATCGATGATCATGCCCGGAAGGAAGAAATCGTAGGTCATGTAACCCTGTTTTGCAATCTGTTCATAGTTCTTCTCTCCGTAGCTTGCATGGATCTCCGGAAGAAGGGTCAGATTGTATTTGTCTGCCAGTTTTCGTACTTTTTCCAGTACTTCCCATGTTCCCGGCTCATTCAGGAAGTTTTTTTCTCCCGGCTCCTTCGGTGCATAAGCAAATGCGTCCAGACGCACGATCTTTGCTCCGTATGCAGCCAGCGTCTTCAGTGTTTCGTCATAAAACTCCCATACCAGTGGAGATTTGATATTCAGATCCATCTGTCCCAGATATTTTCTCTTACTCTCCAGAAGTTCTACCACGCTGTCTTTGCAGAAAGTATCAATGTTGAGTTCTGACGGTTTTTTACCTGCTGCAATCTCCTCATTGACTTTCTTCGCGATCAGATCTGCTTTGTAATACTGTACCTTTGCCACCTGCATAATGTCCTGTGCATCCAGTACCGGATATTTAATTTCCTGGTAGAACGTATTCCAGTAAGGCACATTTTTTCCGTCCGGGAAACGTACCATCAGGATGGGAAGACCCGGTTTACGGAAGAACATATGCTCGATCAGTTCCTGATCCGGCTGGATATATCCTTCTTCAGTCATGGTTCCCTTTCCTTCCCAGAACTTGTTCCAGTCGATAAAGAAATCACGGTATTTGGAGTCGTCGCCGTTTTTCAGGATATCCTGAAACTGCCTAGATAATACAGAAGCATGGTTCAGGATAAAATCCAGTTTCAGATTAATTCCCAGTTCTTCCAGTGCTTCCAGATCTTTTTTATCTGCCAGTTCTTCATTCAATGTGTAATCGATTACAGAGAACCCGCGATCAAGATCTGTATTAAATACGCTGGGCAGAATATAGAAGGAAGAAAATACATCCTTTAATTCCGGTTTCTGTAAAAATCCGGTGATATCACTGAGGGTTCCACCTACGCTGTCCGGATATGCATTTAACATCGGTTTTGCATCTGCTGTAACGGTCATTTTACTCATGCTTCTCTCTCCTTATATTCTTCCCTGATCCATGATCTCTTTGTATTCGTCATAGGATAACAGTTTTCCTGCTTTGGATACGATCACTTTCGCTTTATGAGCCTGGCTCTCCAGCATATCCTGTTCCAGTTCCAGTACCATGGTGGTAAATGGGCTGTCTACAGCACCGTCACGATTTCTTGCTTTTCTGTGTGCCATAGTCTCCTGCGGAGTACTGTTTAACAGAACCGGGATATCTACACCCTTGTAATTGTCACTGTTTCCGTGTGTCCACTCGATGATCAGGATCTCGGTATCAGAGAAATCCACTTCTTCATACCACAGTTCGGTATCTTCTCTTCCCATCCGTTTCAGCCAGATCTTTTCTGCCTTGTTTTTAAAGCTTTCAACGATTTCTTCCACTTCTTTGAAATCGATTTCATTCAGGGTACCAAGATATCCTCTCAGGCCTGTCTTACCATTCTCCAGATAAGATTCATACCAGTCGTAGCTCTCTTTCAGCTTCGGATCTGCATCCATTCCTGCAATCTGTCTTTCATGGATGATGTCGAATCTTTCTTTTGTAAATGTTCCGTCTTTTACCATACCGCGGATCGCGCTCTCACGAAATACATGAAGACGTTCTGCATCGTTGTACTTTGGAATTCTGTGCGGATAGTTATCTCCGGACAGTGTATAGGCTTTCATGCCAATCTGATTAAAATAGAAAGAAAGCAGAGAAGCGGTCTCTGATTTTCCTACTCCGGATCCACCGCATACAGTCAGTACGATCTTGCGGTCTGCGTCTTCTTTTTTCAGTTCTCTGATCTGTCCTAAAAGTTCTCTGAAGATCAGGTTTGCTTTGTTGATGTGATCTTCACCAATCTCGATCTTGTCTCCTGGCATGTCGCCCTGTGGGATCTTCTCCGGGATCACCGGTGCAGTCCATGCAGAAGGATTTTCCACATATTTGTTCATGTTTGCCTCCTCTTGTCCGGCTGCCTTCCGACAGCCGCTGAATCATTGCGTTTTCGTAACTGTTCCATACCTTCACAGGTACGGACCAAAATGCATGTAAGCTCATCTTCGATGATATCATTTTGGCTTATTTGTCAGATAAAGGAATTATATCACGACATTGTGAAAAACATATCGCAATATAATCGGTGTTATTATATGCCAGATACCCGTTTTCCGTCAATATTTCTTCAAAATATTTCTCCGTGTAATTTTTGTGTAATATTTGCTTAATATCTTTATGGTAAAATATTTCATATTTTTTTAGAGGAGGAAATCTATGAAAAAGTTTTATACGTGGTATCAAAAACATATCACAGGTGCAATCTTTATCGGCCTGATTCTCGGTATTCTGACCGGACTTTTTCTGGCTGGACGATTTGAACCTGTACTGACCGTCACCAGTCTTCTGGGAAGCATCTATATGAATGCACTGAATATGATGATCTTCCCTCTGGTCTTCTGTTCCATCATCATGGGTATCACCAGTATCGGTAATGCCCGTACCACCGGAAAGATTACCGGTTATTCCATGATCTTTTTTCTGTGTACCACCGGACTTGCCAGTCTGGCAGGACTGATCATCCCACGTCTGATCCGCCTTGGAAAAGGAGTTAACTTCGAGATGGCAACTTCCGATATCCAGGCTACCGAGATGACCAGCATCCTGGATACCGTAAAAAACCTGATCCCGTCCAATCCGGTAGCTGCTTTTGCCAACGGAAATATGCTTCAGGTTCTGGTATTTGCCGTTATCATCGGTTTTACCCTGTTGGCGATCAAAGAAAAAGGGGAACCTCTGTTACATCTGATTGATTCCTGTAACGAGGTATGTCTGAAAATCATCAGCACCGTGATGTATTTTACCCCGATCGGTGTCTTCTGTACCATCGTACCGGTTGTAGAAGCCAACGGAACCAAGACGATCCTGTCTCTGGCTACCCAGCTGATCATTCTGTATGTGACTTTCTACGGATTTGCACTGTTCATCTATGGAGGATCCGTAAAACTTCTTGGTAAGACAAGCCCGGTCAAATTCTTCAAGGCCATCATGCCTGCTGCTCTGAATGCCTTCGGAACCTGTTCCAGTTCCGCAACCATCCCGATCAGCAAACAGTGTGTGGAAGAAGAACTCGGTGTCTCCAACAAGATCACCAGTATCACCATTCCTCTGGGAGCAACCGTCAACATGGATGCGGTATCCATCCTGATGTCCTTTATGATCATGTTCTTCGCTAATGCCTGCGGTATTAACGTAAGCATCAGCATGATGATCATCATCCTGTTAGCCAACGTTCTCCTTTCTGTGGGAACTCCGGGTATCCCCGGCGGAGCCATTGCTTCTTTCGCAGCTCTTGCTACCATGGCAGGGCTTCCGGCCGGCGTTATGGGTGTCTACATCAGTATCAACACCCTGTGTGACATGGGTGCAACCTGTGTCAATGTCATCGGTGACCTGGCTGCCTGTGTGGTTCTGAAGGAGAAAATCAAGTTAGACGAATAAAACAATTAATTACATAAGTGCAGAAAACGGGATACACCCGGACATCGAAAATGATTCCAGGTGCATCCCGTTTTATTTTCTCATTTTTTTCAGCAGATTTTCTCCAGCCCTCTTACAATCTTTCCGATCCGCTCCATATCTACCGAAGAATAATTCATTACATACGTGTTTTCAATTCCTGCCTTCTTTTCATAGTAGAACTTGGAAAGTGGTGACAGCTTGATGCCCTGGGCTTTTGCCAGCTCTATTACATTCTCCTCAGCTTTCTCCGTTTTCAGTTTCATCAAGAAATGCACACCGGCCTCTTCCCCGGATATTTCCACGCATTTGTGCAGACCACTATCCCAGATCGCAGATAAGAATCCATTTTTCTTATTTTGATAGTAATTGCGCAGCCTGTTAATATGTTTTTCGAAATATCCTTCTTTGATAAACAGATCCAGGGTATATTGTTCAAAGTTTGATACCGTACAGGAATAAAATGATAATTTCTGATAAAACTGTTCCAGAAGCGGACGCGGCAGGATCATATAACTGATACGTACAGTAGAAGCCAGCGTCTTTGTAAAGGTATTCATATAAATAACTTTTTCGGAAATATCGATACTTTGCAGTGTGGGGATCGGTTTCCCGCCCAGACGCAGTTCACTGTCGTAATCGTCCTCGATGATGTACCTGCCTTCTCCTTTTGAAGCCCAGCCAAGAAGTTCATAACGGCGGCTGATCGGCATCACAATTCCGGTCGGATAATGATGGGATGGAGAAATATGTACGATATCTACCTTTTTTTCTTCTAACTGAGAAACTTCCACGCCTTCATCATCCATATCGATGTATGTCCAGTTTACCTGATAGTTCCGATAGATTTTCCCGATCTTCTGATATCCCGGATTTTCCACCGCATAGACTGCCTCGTGTCCCAGAAGCTGGATCAGCAGACCGTACAGGTACTCGGTTCCGGCTCCTATGATGATCTGCTCCGGCTGTACCGTCATACCCCTGAAATCCTTCAGATAGCCCGCGATGGACTGTCTGAGTGACATAATTCCTCCACAGGGCGGGTTAGTCATCAACTGAATCCGGCTGTCGCTTAACACCTCCCTGACCATCTTCGCCCAGATGGTAAATGGAAACTGATCGGCCTCGGTCTGATTGCTGGTAAAATCAGCCAGATAGCTGTTTTCTCCACTGGTCATGGGAATAATCTCCTGCACTTCTTCTCTCTGTTTTGTCTCCAACACCCCTTTAAAGTCCGTTACATAGAATCCTCTTTTGGGCATGGAATAAATATAGCCCTCCGCGATCAGCTGCTCATAGGCATTTTCTACAGTGATCACGCTGATACCCAGATTTTTTGCAAAACTCCGCTTGGAGGGAAGTTTTTCTCCTGCCTGCAAAGTCCCCTGTAAAATATCGTTTTTGATGCATTTGTACAGATATTCATACATGGAATCTGACCCTATATTTGTGAAATTATACGTCAGCATTATTCTTCTTTTCTCCTGTCTGGCCTTACTGAATATATTTATTTTGATAATTTTTTCATATCCACTTTAGCATTATAATCTATCCATACATTTTTTTCAAGAGATTAACCTACTACTTAAGGAGGAATATTATTATTATGGAAAACAGATACGAACTGAACAAGGAACTGGCACAGATGTTAAAGGGCGGTGTCATCATGGATGTCACCACACCGGAGCAGGCAAAGATCGCGGAAGCAGCAGGTGCCTGTGCTGTCATGGCACTGGAACGGATACCTGCAGATATCCGTGCAGCCGGCGGTGTTTCCCGTATGAGTGATCCGAAGATGATTCAGGGGATCCAGAATGCTGTTACTATCCCGGTTATGGCCAAATGCCGAATCGGTCATTTTGTGGAGGCTCAGGTTCTCGAAGCGATCGAGATTGACTATATCGATGAGAGTGAAGTGCTCTCTCCTGCAGATGATGTGTACCATATCAATAAGAAAAACTTTAAAGTACCTTTTGTATGTGGAGCAAAGGATCTGGGCGAGGCGCTTCGCCGGATCAACGAGGGTGCTTCCATGATCCGTACCAAAGGAGAACCTGGTACCGGTGATATCGTGCAGGCGGTACGTCATATGCGTAAAATGAACGGTGCGATCGCACAGATCAAAGGCATGCGTGAGGATGAGCTTTTTGAGATTGCAAAGCAGTTACAGGTTCCTTTTGATCTGGTTGCTTATGTACATGAAAATGGAAAGCTTCCGGTGGTTAATTTTGCAGCCGGAGGTGTGGCTACTCCTGCAGATGCAGCTTTGATGATGCAGCTGGGTGCCGAGGGTGTCTTCGTAGGATCCGGTATCTTCAAATCAGGCAATCCGGAGAAGAGAGCAAATGCGATTGTGAAAGCGGTTACGAATTATACAGATGCGAAGATAATCGCCAGATTATCTGAGGATCTCGGGGAAGCGATGGTCGGTATCAACGAATCTGAGATTCAGCTTCTGATGGCAGAAAGGGGAAAGTAAGATGAAAATTGCAGTTCTTGCCGTACAGGGAGCTTTTATCGAGCACGAGCGGAAACTGGAAGTACTTGGGGCTTCCTGTGTGGAGCTTCGCAAGGCAGAGGATCTGAACCAGTCTTATGACGGGCTGGTTCTTCCCGGCGGCGAAAGTACGGTACAGGGGAAGCTTTTACGGGAGCTTGGGATGTTTGATACGATCCGGAAGCAGATTAAGAAGGGACTTCCGGTTTTGGCTACCTGTGCGGGGATGATTCTTCTGGCGGATTCGCTGGAGGGGGATGCGATGGTACATCTTCAGACGGTTCCGATGACGGTGAAGAGGAATGCTTATGGACGGCAGTTGGGGAGTTTTCACACGGAAGCAGAGTTTAAAGGAATTGGGGAGATTCCTATGACGTTTATCCGCGCGCCTTATGTGGCGGATGTTTCGGATGGCGTTGAGGTACTGGCTGTAGTACAGGATCGGATTGTGGCGATTCGGTATGGGAAGCAGATGGCGCTGGCGTTTCATCCGGAGCTGGATGAGGATCATCGGGTGCATGAAGAGTTTTTACGGATGTGTGGAGAAAAATAAGTTCGGTTGGGTTCATGACGGACGAAGCGGGAGGGCGGACAGCGCCGGGCAGACAGCTGCTGGTAACGCAAATCTGAGCTAGTCACCAACTCCGACTATGTTCACGAGGGTCGGCGGACCCTCGCGAAAGTCTGCGTAGGTGCCGGATCTCATCTTTGCTAAAAGCACCAGCAAAAGGCTGTCTGCCCGGCGCTGTCCGCCCTCCCGCTTCTGGCTTTCGTTGAGACTGGTTTTGTTCGATGGGAGATTTCCCTCTGGTAGATTGTTTTTAATTTTGGAAGTTACTATTCAATAAGTGACATATGACTTGTAACTTTGAAAGTACTGAACAGTTCCCTTTGAAACTGTTTACTCTTTAAGTTGTTTTTTATCATAACTGCTTAGTAAAAAAGACAGCCTGTTTTCGCATTAGTTTTTGCTTAAACAGACTGTCCGCAGCGCGGCAAAACGGTTTTCTCCATTTGGATCAATTTTCACCATCTCGGATGAATATCCGGGCAGTGGCGGTGGGTTATGGCGGCGCGCATTTCTACATAGCAGCCGCAGATGCGGCACATACCGGAGAGCAGGTGGTCGCAGGTTTTGCACTGGGACAGGCGGGTTTCGTATTCCTGATCCGGGGTTTTGTCGTCGGGGTTCAGGTTGGCGATGTATTCGTACATGGTTTTGTATGTGTCTGCTTCGCTCATTTCACGAAGCAGACATTTTTTGCAGATTCTTGTGAATGTGTCCATTGTTTTTTCTCTGTTTTTTATATCGTGTCATTTTACCGGAAAAGGGCAGCCTGTATAACAGGCCACCCTTTTGGTATCGCAGGGATTGCTCCGCGATTTTCACGCGGACTTTATTTCAGTGCAATGTGCAGTACACTGCAGGCCGGAATGGTGAATTTGATTCCGGCGTGTACTTTTTCTACGCCTTCGAAGGACTGTACCACTACGTTTTCCGGATCATCGAAAGTATTTTTTGCATGCATTTCCTGGGTTACGATCTGAGCTTCGATGGATTCCACTTTTTTACCAAGGATGGTAGTTTCGATCGGGTAAGCATGTTCCAGATCCAGATTGGTCATGGTGATATGCATCACACCGTCCGTATCTACGGATACAGACTCAGACAGATTTGGTACCATATTTTCTTCTTCCAGTCCGACGGTTTCTGTCTCCAGGGTGCTGTCCAGGAGGTCTGCGTCCTGATGGTATTTGTACATATCAAATACATGATAGGTCGGGGTCTTGATCATTTTGCTGCCTTCGGTCAGGATTACGGCCTGCAAGACGTTTATCATCTGGGCGATGTTTGCCATTTTTACGCGGTCGCTGTGTTTATTAAAGATATTCAGGTTGATACCTGCTACCAGGGCATCGCGCATCGTGTTCTGCTGATACAGGAAGCCCGGGTTGGTTCCCGGTTCTACTTCGTACCAGGTTCCCCATTCATCGACGATCATTCCGACTTCTTTTTTCGGATCGTATTTATCCATGATCGCTCCGTGACGGGTGATCAGTTCGTCCATGTACCAGGTCTTTTTCATGGTCTGGTACCATTTTTTTTCGTCAAATTCAGTAGCACTTCCTTTGTTTAACCATCCGCCCGGATGCGTATAGTAGTGCAGAGACAGCCCGTCCATAAATCCGTGCTGACCCGGTTCGTTTCGACGGAAGGTGGTTTTCATGACTTCCTCTGTCCACTCGTAATCGTCCACATTTGCTCCGCAGGCGATCTTTTTGATCGGTTTGTTTCCGGCATAGTTCCGCACATATGTCTGGTATCTGCGGTACATATTTCCATAGAAATCCGGGTTCATGTTACCGCCACAGCCCCAGTTTTCATTTCCCACACCAAAGTAATCTACCGTCCACGCTTCTTTGTGACCGTTTTTCGTTCTCAGGTCTGCCATCGGGGATACGCCCTCGAAGGTCATGTATTCTACCCACTCAGACATTTCCTGTACGGTTCCGCTTCCCATGTTGCCGTTGATATAAGTCTCACAGCCCAGCTGACGGCACAGCTCGAAGAATTCGTGCGTTCCGAAGCTGTTGTCTTCTACCACGCCGCCCCAGTGGGTGTTGACGATTTTCTTTCTTCCTTCTTTCGGTCCGATGCCGTCTTTCCAGTGATATTCGTCAGCGAAACATCCACCCGGCCAGCGAAGTACCGGGATACGGATCTGTTTTAAGGCTTCCACCACATCGGTACGCATCCCGTTGACGTTCGGAATTTCAGAATTTTCTCCCACATACAGTCCCTCATAAATACACCTTCCCAGATGCTCGGAAAAATGCCCCTGCAGTTCTTTATTGATATGGGAAAGTTTTCGTTCTGCATTGATTACAAATTTTGCCATGTTGTTCCTCCATATTTTTATGTATAAAGTATATTTTCAAATATCCGTTTACAAATACTCTGTTTCTTCCACCTTCTGGTACACAAATACCGGGAATCCTTTTTCGTCATACATCACTTTCATGATTCTCGCATGGCGGTTCGGGTCGTACAGTGGATCTCCGATGATCTCGTCATACGGGCGGGCATGATAGACACAAAGATCCGTCACACCATCTTCTGCCTTTACAAAGCAGTTGTGCCCCGGTCCGTAAATCCCCTTTTCTTCGTCGGTTTTCAGTACCGAATGCCGCAGTTTCGTCCATGCATGCGGATTCAGCAGATCTGCATTTTCATCGATATACATCATTCCCATGCAGTAGCATGCTCCCGTCGCGCTTGCGGAAAAAGTCAGAAAAATCTTTCCGTCATGTTTTAAGATCGCCGGTCCTTCATTTACCCAGAAATCCACCCGCTCCCAGTCATAATCCGGTGTTGTCAACAATACCTGATCCGTGCAGAGTTTGTTGGCTGCGGCCATTTTTCCGATATACAGATTGGAAATCTGGCGACCGACACCCGTTTTTTCCGCCCAGATATAATACCATTCTCCCCGGTGTTCAAACACCGTCGCGTCCAGAGAAAAGGCATGGAACGAAAATTCATCGCTGTCTGCCGCCTGCATCATGCCAAGTTCTTCCCATTCATCTTTCATCGGATTCTGCCCCTTGCAATGCAGGACATACGGACGGATGTTCCAGATGTCATCTTTATCCCCGGCTGCATAGTAGATATACCATCCGCCAAACAGATAGTGAATCTCCGGTGCCCAGATATGGATGCTCTGCGGTCCGCTTTCATGTCTCACCCAGAGGGTTTTCTCCTCCGCATGTACCAGACCACCCAGATCGTTCGCAGCACGCAGAATAATCCGGTCATAAGCCGGTACGGATGCGGTAAAATAGCAGGTTCCGTCCGTGTGGCGGTACACAAACGGATCCGCCCGCTGCGCGATCCATTCATCGTTGTATGGCGTGTGGATATAATTGTCTTTATTCATTTTTATCCTCTTTTTCTGTTAAAATAGTTTTCTTTTTACTGATTATAAGAAATAATAGACTTGTTGATAATATGGCAACAAGTCCAAATTTGCCATATGCTTTTTGTATACTCTGCCAAAACTTAAAAATCCTCAGTTCCGACAGGTGCTTCTTACACCAACCGGAAACTGAGGATCTTAAGATTTGAACCGCTTCTACGACTTACGCGTTTCTGCTGCTCAGATATTCGTTAATATTTGCCAGAACAACGTCTGCATCCAGACCATGCACCATGCATGCTTCTTCCAGAGATTCTCCGATAGAAGACGGGCATCCTACGCAGTGCATACCAGCCTGCATCAGGATCACAGCGATTCCGCCATCCAGTTCCAGCATCTCGCCCATAGTGGTTTCTTTCGTAACCTTCATGATTGGGTCCTCCTTCATACTGTTTTCGCGACTGTTTCCAATCACACTTACTGATACATTTTATCATACTTCTCTCAGAACTTCCAGTTTTCTCGGTAGATTTTTCTCACAGTTTTCCACAGGCTCCAGTGGATTCATCCGTGATATCCACGGAACTCCGTCCCCGGTGGAGGAAAACTTTGTGGAAAGTCTCCTATTACATTCGCCGGTAGCAGGTAATTTACAACAGATACCCGGACAATTGGCTCTGATGCACCGGATTTGTCAGAAAAATAACACTTACGAAACACCAAAGACTACGTTATAATAATCAACGCTGTAAAAAACCAAGTAAGATTTGAAAGAGAAAAAGGAGTAACAAATATGCCGCAGAATAAAAGAGAAAGTTTAATTTACACCGTCCTGATGTGTTTTTGCATGGTGCTCTGGATGAGTATGTATAATGTCACCCTGCATATGGGAGGTTTTTCCCTGGAAGTGTTAAAAGAGGGATGGCTGGGCTTCCCGATCGCCTATGTATTTGCCATATGCTGTGACTGGTTCCTGGTATCCGGTCTGTCGAAAAAGTTTGCATTTACCTATCTGGTAAAACCGGAAGACAGTGTACTGAAAAAAGTCATCTGTGTATCCTGTTCCATGGTAGTACCGATGGTACTCATCATGTCCATGTACGGTGCTGTGGAAGGATGTGTGCGCTCCGGTGCATGGTCCCAGCTGCTGATGATCTGGCTGACCAACATTCCCAAGAACTTTATCATGGCTCTTCCTTTCCAGCTGATCATAGCCGGGCCGCTGGTTCGTTTCATCTTCCGTTCTGCATTCCCGGAAGGCAAGGTACTGGCGTAACACAGCACAAAATCCGGGAAAGTGGTGTTAAGAGATACCACTTTCCCGGATTTTTTATTTACGCGAGCAATGCGCCAAAGTCCATGCTTGTATTAGACCTTGGCGACTGCCGCGATAACTCGAGAAACTTGCAAAGCGTGTTTCTCATAGTTTTTTCTGCTCTCTCGTCTACTCTGTAATTTTCCCGTAGCACTTCGGTCTCCTGTCGCGGAACAGTCCCCATTCCAGACGTTTTGCTGCCAGTTCATCCAGATCAAATGTCTCTGTCAGTATTTCTTCCTGATCCCTGGAAGCTGTCTGTAAGAGTTCTCCCGTTTCATCCGTGATAAAAGAGGAACCGTAAAAAATCAGTGATGATTCCTGCCCGCCATTTTCCGCACAGGGTTTTACTTCCTCTTTGCCGATCCGGTTGGCCGCGATCACCGGCATCAGATTCATCGCTGCATGTCCCTGCATACAACGACGCCAGTGCGGCATACTGTCACATTCAAGAATCGGTTCGGAACCGATCGCCGTAGGATAAAAGAGCAGTTCTGCTCCTTCTAAAGCCATACACCGTGCAGTCTCCGGGAACCACTGATCCCAGCAGATTCCCACACCGATCTTTCCATATCTGGTGTCAAATACCCGGAAACCGGTGTCTCCCGGTGTAAAATAAAATTTCTCCTGATAATAATGATCATCGGGAATATGTGTTTTCCGATATACCCCGAGTAGTTCTCCATCCGCATCGATACAGGCTACCGAATTATAGAGATTATTGACCTCTTTTTCATAAAAACTGATCGGTAAAACCACTTTCAGTTCCTTCGCCAGCTTCTGTCCCCAGCACACCGCTTCATTTTCTTCCACAGGCTTCGCATAGCTGTAAAAATCATATCTCCTCTGCTGGCAGAAATATTCTCTCTCGAAAAGTTCCGAGAGCAAAATGATCTGTGCACCGGCGGCGGCTGCCTGACGTACCATTTTTTCTGCTTTTTTAAGGTTTTCCTGCGGATGATTGGTACACTGCATCTGCACTGCTGCCACCGTCACCTGTCTTTTTCCCATGTTCTCTTTCCTCCTGTCACCCCGGTACTTTTGTCCTTTTCATGGGACTTTTACCAGCTCTTCTCACCGCTTCTGTTCGTTTCGTCTTTTCCCTGCCGGAATCTGCTGCGTAATACAGTGGATATTTCCTCCCCCTGTCAGGATATCTCTGGCATATACCGGGATAATCTCACGATCCGGACAAAGTTTTCCCAGAATCTGTGCTGCTCTCCGGTCGCTTTCTTCATTTTCCCCGCCAAATGCCGGCAGTATCACAGCACCGTTGGAAAAATAGAAGTTTACATAAGAAGCTGCCAGACGTTCTCCCTCTTCCCGGACATCCTCGCCTTCTTCAAATACATATCCTTCCAGTTCCTCTCTGGTCACGCAGACCGGGTGATCCGGGATCGGAAGTTTATGCACAGTGATTTTTCTTCCCTTTGCATCTGTCTCTCCTTCCAGGTATTCCAGGCACACCTCAGATAACGGATACTGAGGATCTTCCCTGTTGTCTGTCCAGGCAAGAATCACCTCACCCGGTTTTAAGAATGCACAGACATTGTCCACATGCTCGTTGGTCTCATCCATATAGATTCCCCGGGGCAGCCACAGCACTTTTTCGGCCCCCAGATAGGCTTTCAGTTTTTCTGTAATCTCCTCTTTGGTAAGATCCGGATTTCTGCCCTTACTGAGCAGACAGGATTCGGTCACCATCACGGTTCCCTCTCCATCGCTGTGGACAGAACCGCCTTCCAGCACAAACGGCCTTGCGTCATACCAGGTGTATCCCTCTTTCTCGCAAAAGAAAGGAGCAAAACGATTGTCTTTTTCCCATGAAGCGTACAGTCCGTCTTCGGTTCCGCCCCAGGCGTTAAACTCCCAGTTGATTCCCCTTACTTCCTGTCCATCCGTCACAAAGGTTGGTCCCACATCTCTGGCCCAGGCATCGTCGGTCTCTGCCGCAAAAACCCTTATCGGATACAATGCTTCATCTGTCTGCAGACGCTGTGCCAGCTTTTCCGCCTCTGAAAATGTCTTCCCACTTGCCGCAAGATAAACTTCTTCACTTTTTGCAATTGCCCGGATTACGTCTGCAAATGCTTTTTTTGCCTCCCGTGCACCATTTCGCCAGGATCCCGGCCGTTCCGGCCAAATCAGAATACAGCCCCGGTGCGGCTCATATTCTCCTGGCATACGGTACCCGTCCTGCACCGGCAGAATCTTTCTTATTTCTACATGATTTATTGTCTTTTTTCCGCTGTCCATGTCTTCCTGTCTCCTGTTTTTCTCCTGGTGTTTCTGCAAATATCAAGTACTCTCTGAAGAATCTAATGATCTCTCAGGATATTCTGTGATGTTATGACAGTCTCTCTTTAAAATCCTCATACCCGAATGTCTTTATCATCTCCACCGTTCCATCTTCCTTCAACAAAGCGATTCCCGGAAGCGGCATACCGTTAAAGGTATTATTTTTCACCATAGAATAAATCGCCATATCTTCAAAGACCAGACGATCTCCGATCGCTACCGGATGTTCAAAACTGTAATCCCCAATCACATCCCCGGCAAGACAGGTCATGCTGGATAACCGGTACGTATATGTTTTTTCTCCCGGTTCGTACCCACCCCGCAGAGGCGGACGATAGGGCATTTCCAGTACATCCGGCATATGACAGGCCGCGGACGCATCCAAAATCAGGATCTCCATTCCATTTTTCACGATATCCTGCACTTCTGTCACCAGATATCCGGCATTTAAAGCTATAGCCTCTCCGGGTTCCAGATATACTTCTACCTGATAGGTTGCCCGAATATAGGCAATCAACTGTTTTAACTGTTTCAGCTGATAACCCGGTCTTGTGATATGGTGGCCTCCTCCCAGATTCAGCCATTTCATCTTTTTCAGATACTTACCAAACTTTTCTTCAAAAGCCCGAAACGTAATCACCAGATCATCGGCATCCTGCTCACAGAGCGTATGAAAATGAAGCCCTTCCACACCTTCCAGCAGATCTTCCCGAAACTCTGCCTTCGTCACACCAAGCCGTGATCCCGGTCCGCATGGATCATAAATCTCATGACCTTCCTGAGTGGAACATTCCGGATTCACCCGGATTCCCACGCTGACCGGTTTTCCATCTTCCCGGATCTGTGCGCTTTGTTTACATAACTCTTTATATTTTTCATACTGTCGGAAGGAATTGAACACGATATGATCACAGATTTTCACCAGTTCTTTCATATCGGCTTCCTTATACGCCGGTGCAAACACATGATTTTCTTTTCCCATCTCTTCCCTGCCAAGGCGGGCTTCATAAAGCCCGCTGGCCGTGGTTCCGCTGATAAAGGTTCCAATCATCGGGTACAGAGAAAACATGGAAAACGCCTTCTGTGCCAGCAACACATGACAGCCCGTGTCCTTCTCCAGTTTCTGAAGAATCCTGAGATTTTCTTTTAACTTTTTCTCATCTGCCACGTAACAGGGAGTTGGCAGATCTTTCCACATCATTCTACGATCTGTGGATCTTCATCCACAACCCACGGCAGGCCATACTGATTCAGCATATCCATAAACGGATCCGGATCAAATTCTTCGATATTGAAGACACCGTCTTTATCCCATACTTTATCCACAACCAGCGCCGCACCGATCATTGCAGGAACACCTGTCGTATAAGAGATTGCCTGGGAACCAACTTCTTTGTAGCATTCCTGGTGATCACACACATTATAAATATAAATCGTCTTTTCTTTTCCGTCTTTCTTTCCGGTGAAGATACAGCCGATATTAGTCTTTCCCACAGTACGCGGACCAAGAGATGCCGGATCCGGGAGCAGTGCTTTCAAAAACTGAATCGGAACGATTTCTCTTCCTTCATAATTGATGGGAGAAGTGGAAAGCATTCCTACATTTTCCAGACATTTCATATGTGTCAGGTAACTCTGTCCGAATGTCATAAAGAAACGGATTCTTTTTACACCAGGTACATTCTTCGCCAGAGATTCGATCTCCTCATGGTGAAGCAGATACATATCTTTTTCTCCTACCTGCGGGAAATTATATTCTCTCTTGATCTCCATCGGTTCTGTCTCTACCCAGTGACCGTTCTCCCAGTAGGAACCATTGGCAGATACTTCACGAAGGTTGATCTCCGGATTGAAGTTAGTTGCAAATGGATATCCGTGGTCTCCGCCATTGCAGTCCAGGATATCAATGGTGTCGATCTGGTCAAAATAATGTTTCATTGCATATGCGGTAAATACGCTGGTTACACCCGGATCAAATCCGCTTCCCAAGAGAGCTGTAATCCCCGCTTCTTTGAATCTTTCACGATACGCCCACTGCCAGGAATAATCAAAATATGCAGTAAATCCAGCCTCTTTGCATCGTTTTTCATAGATGGCTCTCCACTCCGGATCATCGGTATCTTCCGGTTCGTAATTCGCGGTATCGATATAATCCACCTTACACTCCAGGCAAGCCTCCATGATCGTCAGATCCTGATACGGCAGCGCCACATTCAGAACCGCATCCGGCTGATACGACCGGATCAGGGCAACCAGTTCTTCTACTTTATCCGCATTCACCTGTGCCGTTGTGATCTTCGTATCTGTGGTTGCTTCCAGTTTTTTCTTTAAAGTATCACATTTTTCTTTCGTTCTGCTGGCAATGCAGATCTCTGAAAATGTTTTGCTGTTCTGACAGCACTTATGAATCGCTACTCCTGCTACGCCTCCGCATCCGATAATCAGTAATCTTCCCATTCTTTTTTCCTCCTGTTTTCTATTATGTACTCTTAGGGTCTTTCTGACCCAGTTACTTTTCCTGATTGTTCCGTACCTTCACAGTTGCTACTTTTCTTCTTCTTCCAGCATATCTTCCACATACTTCGGAAGCATAAAAGCTCCCTTATGAAGATTGGTGGTATAATACCAGGTCTTAATTTTCCGTTCTTTCCATCGTTTTACATTCAGATCATCCAGGGGATGATATTTTTTGGAAGCAAATCCAAACAGCCAGTATCCGGAAGAGCAGGTTGGTATATGTGCCTGATACACTCTGCTGACGGGAAAGCTGTGACTGGCCTTCCTGTGCATGACCCGGCAGGATTCTTCGTCCTCATCATAAAACGGACTGCCATGCTGATAAACCATGATCCCGTCTTCCTTTAGCGCCCGGTAACAGTTTCCGTAGAATTCTTTGGTAAATAATCCTGCATTATGCCCCAGTGGATCGATTGCGTCATTGATGATCAGATCGTACATATTTTGTTTGCTTCGCAGAAATCGCAATCCGTCTTCATAATAGACCGTTACCCGTGGATCTGACAGTCCGCAGGCATTATCCGGAAAGTATTCTTTACAGACCTCCACAAACACCCGATCCGGTTCCACCACATCAATGGTCTCAATCTCTTTGTAATGTCCCAGTTCTCTTGCCACACCGCCGTCACCGCCACCGATCACCAGCACATGTTTCACATTCGGATGAACAGCCATCGGAATATGTACGACCATTTCATCGTAGATAAATTCATCCTTCTCTGAAAATACAATGCTTCCGTCTGCACTTAAAAAACGGCCAAATTCATCCGAATCAAATACATCGATCCGCTGAAATTCCGTCTGCAGCCCGAACAGCTGCTTTTGTACCTTTACAGAAACTTTTACTTTTTCTGTATGGTAATCCGAAAACCATAATTCCATTCTTTTCTCCCCCCTTATCTTCTTACCGCACCGGTCGGAGCTTCCATCACATACAGATATTCCACCGCCGGATCCTGCGTTCCCTGCATGGAACAGCCCTTTTCTTTCGCATATATAATGTAGTCAATAATTTCTTTTGTGATCATCTCTCCCGGGGCCAGAATCGGAATCCCCGGTGGATAACACATGGCAAATTCACCACAGATCATCCCTTCTGTCTCCCGGATCGGCACTGCCTTTTTCTCCGCATAAAATGCCGTCTGCGGAGATACCATAACGGTCGGGTTAATATATTCGGTATTCGGCATCTGCTCCGGATCTCTGGCGTACAGCCTCTGGATATCCGAAAGAGCCCCTACCAGGCGTTCAATATCCTGAATCCGGTCACCAATGGAAATATACGCCAGAATATTGGCAATATCTCCCAGTTCAATCTGGATATCATATTCATCCCGCAAAAGATCATACACTTCGATACCCGCAAGACCGATATCTCTGGTATAGACAGACAGTTTAGTCACATCAAAATCGTATACACTGCTCCCATTGATCATGTCTTTTCCATACGCATAGAATCCACCGATGGCATTGATCTCTTCCCTTGCATACTCAGCCATCCGGCTCACTTTTGCAAAGGATTCTTTTCCCCGGAGAGCCAGATTTCTTCTGGAAATATCCAGACTGGACATCAGAAGGTAAGATGCACTGGTGGTCTGGGTCAGATTGATAATCTGACTCACATATTCCCAGTTCACATTTTTTCCCGTCAGCAACAGGGAACTCTGGGTCAGGCTTCCCCCGGACTTATGCATGGAAACCGATGCCATATCCGCTCCTGCGTCCATGGCACAGACCGGAAGGTTCTCACCAAAATACAGATGGGTTCCATGGGCTTCATCCACCAGAACCAGCATATTGTGTGCATGAGCAATCTTTACAATGGATCGAAGATCCGAACAGATTCCATAATAAGTAGGATTGTTCACCAGCACCGCTACCGCATCCGGATTCGCAACAATCGCTTTTTCCACTTCGGACACTTCCATTCCCAGGGAAATTCCGAGACGGTTATCCACCTCCGGGTTTACATAAACCGGTATCGCTCCACACAATACCAGGGCATTGATCACACTCTTGTGTACATTTCTTGGAAGGATGATCTTATCCCCCGCCTTGCAGCAGGAAAGTACCATTCCCTGTACCGAAGAGGTAGTTCCTCCTACCATGAAAAAAGCATGATCCGCACGGAATGCTTCCGCCGCCAGCTCCTCTGCCTCTTTGATCACCGATACCGGATGGCAGAGATTGTCCAGCGGTTTCATGGAATTCACATCCAGACTGACACATTTTTCACCCAGAAGTTCCACCAGCTCCGGATTACCCCGCCCTCTCTTATGCCCGGGCACATCGAAGGGAACGACCCTTCGTTTCTTCAGTTTTTCCAGCGCCTCATAGACCGGCGCATGCATCTGTTTTTTCTTATCCATATCTTCTCCCTGTTGTCTTTTTCCTGTCCACAGATCAAATATTGTTTATATGTGACTGTGAAAGTACTGACCCGTTATATTTATATAACGAGATAAAATACGCTTCGCAAATTTTACTCGTTATCGCGACAATCGCCAAGATCGCATGCAGGCATGGACTTTGCCTCGTTGTTCGCGTAAATCAAAATTGATCCACCGGACCAATTATTGATAGGTAATGCAACAAAAAAAGACAGGTGAAATCACCTGTCCGCATTGTCATTCTATAGTTCTACTTTGTATTTTCTCTACATCCGCAAAAACTATGTTCTCAGAGTTTGTCGTTGGCATCTTTGCCAGCAAATATTTGCTATTCCGTAACTGTATCCGCCCACAGCTACAAGCTAACTACTCTTTATTGACCATTTCACAAGTGATACCTCAACCGGATTTCTTCGCTTTCTTCCGGTTGGAAACTTATAAAATTTAGCTTTTAACTAAATCAATAATGCGGTCTCTCACCGCTCTCGGCAGCTGCCCCGCCTGTCCGTATGGGCTTAACCAATATGCTTGGTGGGCTAATAATAAATATTTGCATGAAAACATGGTTTGCTTCATGTAGTTTTGAGTATATCACAGCATTTTATGTAATGCAAGTAAAAGCTGGGTAAAGTCATTCAAAGTACTTTCCCGGGTGTCCCATTCTTATCATCTGAATCGACATTTCTATCTCTGCCAAGAGCATGATCAAACTCATCAAGAACATCCGTCATCAGGCCTTCATCGAGCCGACTTCTGCACTCTGCAACCAATACAGCTGGAATTCCATAAAATGCTTCTGCAATACTGCCTGTAATAGCGCCAAGTGTGTCAGTATCTCCACCAAGTGATACTGCATTCCGTATGGCATCCTCAAAATCTTGGGATTCCAGAAATGCAATAATCGCCTCCGGTACTGTTCTCTGACAAGTCTCATCCATATGATATCCCGGTCTGATTTCATCAAGTGTTCTATTAAGATTATAATGAAACTCCCTCTCAATATATTCTTTAATCTCTTCTTTCGAGAATCCATTCCTAGCCATGTATATTGCACTGGCTGTTGCCTCTGCACCCTTAATGCCTTCCGGATGATTATGTGTCACGTTTGCTGTCGCTCTTGCTACCTCTCTTGTTCTTTCCATCGAATCATAAAGCCATCCCGCCGCTGACACTCTCATGGCAGAACCATTTCCATAACTTCCGTATGGCTTTGGATTGCTTTCTCTAAGCCAATGCCTGAATCTTCCACCATAACCTGCATATGGATATCTTTTTCCCCTATCCTGCATGTTAGTTACTACCGCCTCTTCAATTTCCTTTACTGTAGCTTCCTTTCCGACTGCAAGAAGAGCTTCTCCAACCGCTATTGTCATAACAGAATCATCTGTAAAGTCACAGTCTTTACTAAACAGATCGAATTCCTTTGTTTTATCTCCTCTGTCAAACTCAAATGGACTTCCTATAATATCTCCTAAAATTGCTCCGTACATATATGCCTCCAATCTCCGGAATGCTCCGGCAGCTCTTTTTCTTTGTTACAATATGAGTATAATTGAAAGACATCTTTATATGGTCGCTATCCGGGCGACACTTTTTAGGGCAAAAACAAACGCCGATACTATAAGTACCGACGTAACATATGCACCGGTAACAGCAATATCACCTCTTGCAATTTTCCGATGCCTGCTTTTCAGCAAGAAGCTGTTCTTTTCCTGCCGCCCTCTTGATTACCGAACAGCAAAAACAGGCTTGGCTGGATTTGCTATCTTAGCCACTATGCTTTACTCAAAATATCCGCTTAGATAATTTGCCGTATCTTCGCTCACTGCAAAAATCATATCTAAATCATCTAAACCGTAAATCTTAATGCCCATGTAAGAACCATCATATAGTGTGATAGTGGTAACATCATAAAGTGTTCCATCTTTATCGGTCTGTCCCAGTTTGATTGTTTTCTCGTAACTATTCAGTAGCCACTGTCCCGCAAGGTGTTTTGACATGAATATGTCAAAATCCCGAGACATACAAGCCAAAATGCCATCACCGAAGGTGATTTACGCGAGCAACGAGTCAAAGTCCGTGCTTGCACGGAACCTTGAGGAGTGCCGCGATAACGATAAAAACTCGCAAAGCGTGTTTTTATCGTTTAAATGCATTTTGGCTCGTAACTGTGAAGGTACTGAACAGTTACGTTTTCCCTTGTATTAGTTTCCCAATAATTACTATCTTTATTTCCGGTGAATTCTACTAATGCCAACATTCAACAGCTACTTTTATAACACCATCTCTCTTATTCTCGAAAAGATCATAAGCCTCATCAATCTTACTTAGAGGATAGGTATGCGTGATAAGTGGTTCTGTATTAATCTTTCCATCAGCAATCAGTTGCAATGTCTCATCGCAGTCGCATCCATCTACTCCACCGGTTTTGAAGATAAGATTTTTCCCATACATATCTGGAAGCGGTAATCTCTGTGCTTTATCATACAGTGCAACGATTGTTACAATTGCATTCGGTCTTGCGCACTCCCATGCAAGGCGAAACGTTGATTCAGCTCCGGCAACTTCAAGAACAACATCTGCTCCACCATGATCACTTGTTTTTTTTACAAATTCCTCACATTCTTCCGGAGAAACAGTAAGTACATCCGGATAATGCTTATTAATAAATTGGATACGTTCTTCGTCTTTCTCACACATGATAATATGCTTTGGACTCTTCAGCATAACGCAAAGTAATGTGCAGATTCCTGTGGGACCTGCACCGATGATCAGTACCGTGTCATCTTCTGTAATTTCAGAAATACGAGTTGCCCAGTAGCCGGTAGCCAGTACATCTCCAACAAATAATGCCTGTCGCTCTGTAACTTCGTCCGGAATCTTGTTTAATCCTTGATCTGCGAACGGTACGCGCACATACTCAGCCTGACCGCCATCGATACGGCAGCCAAGAGCCCAACCGCCATTTTGGTCCGTACAGTTATTGACATAACCTTTTTTGCAGAAATAACATTCACCACAAAATGTCTCCACATTGACTGTTACTCTGTCTCCCGGTTTGACATGAGTAACAGCGCCTCCAACTTCTTCAACAATTCCAACCATCTCGTGACCAACAGTAATTCCCAAAACTGCACGTGGAACACTTCCATGCTTGATATGTAAATCACTGGAACAGATACTCGCAAGCGTTACCTTTACAATAGCATCCCTTTCATGCATAATTACCGGTTTCGGTTTTTCTCTTAATTCGAATTTTCCTTTTGATACATATGTATAAGTCTGCATTGTTTTTCCCCCACCATTTTCAAATAGTATAAAGCATTTTTGCTCGTAACTGCTCAGTACCTTCACCGTTACGAGCCAAAATACATTTAAAATCTCCTCCGCTCAAGAAAAGAATCGTATATCAATCACAGCCTTCTTATATTATAGGTTTCCATCTTACGAGTTACAAGCGAAAATAAATAGGAAAAGAAAGTTCCCTGCTTATAACGACTCTCACCGATTGTCAATCTTCTCCGGGAACATATCATGATTACTCATGCGGTTCCAGGCAACCTTTTCCCAATCCGTACCCGGCTTTCCGTAATTACAATACGGATCAATGGACAATCCTCCTCTTGGGAGAAATTTACCCCAGACTTCTATATATTTCGGTTCAAGAAGACTGACCAGATCCTTCATGATTATGTTGATCACATCTTCGTGAAAGTCTCCATGATTTCTAAACGAGAACAAATATAATTTCAAGGATTTACTCTCCACAAGACGTTCATCCGGAACATAAGAAATTGTGATCGTTGCAAAGTCCGACTGTCCGGTAATCGGACAAAGGCTTGTAAATTCGGGGCAGTTAAACTTGACAAAATAATCATTTTCAGGATGTTTATTCTGAAATGCCTCTAATACAGATGGATTGTAATCCATACTGTACTCTGTTTGCTGATTTCCCAATAATGTTAAATTTTCTTTTTCTCTCATCGTTTTCTCCTCTATCTCAATGCCGGATCTTCCATATGGTTTGCCTGAAATGCCGCTGCACGGTCAATGCATGTTCCACATTTTCCGCAAGGCTTCTCGCCTCCTTCGTAGCAGGACCAGGTCAACTTGTAAGGAACTCCCAGTTCTAATCCAATCCTTACTACTTCAGCTTTGGATACATTAACAAAAGGTGCTTCTATTTTAAGCTGATGTCCGGAACCTTCCCATATTGCTTCATTCATAGCCTGATTGAATACCGGCGAGCAGTCCGGATACGCAAAGCCTGCAGAATCATCTGCATGAGCTCCATAATAAATTACTTCGCAGTCCTTGCTCAGCGCGATACTTGCCGCAGAAGAAAGAAATAATCCGTTTCGGAACGGTACATATGTGCTTACTGGCTTATCGCCATTGGTTTTTGAAATCTGTTCTGCGTAACTTTCCTCCGGGATGTCTTCCGTAGACTGTTGAAGCAGTGAACAGTTACTATATTGAAATATCTTCCTCAAATCCAGGAACAAATGCTCCACACCATAATATTGGGCAACTGCTATTGCAGCTTTAATTTCTTTATCATGTTTTTGTCCGTAGGAAACCGAAAGGGCAATCACCTGGTCTTTCCCATACTTTTGGATTGCCAGTCCCAATGCCGTTGTTGAGTCGATTCCTCCGCTAAAAAGAACTAATGCTTTCATCTTTATCACCTCACTATTTATACTCCCCGCTTGTCAGGATCCCAGATCACTTTATGTATCTGTATCTGCAACCGTACACCATTCAACCGATGCTTCAACATGAATTCTACTATTTGCACCGGTTCTATTGAGCCAAAAACAGGGCTAAGATAAACATGACATCTGTTGGTCAGATCATAAGTCCGAATCAATTCCAGTGCTTTCAGCAAATCTTCCTGACTGCCGGATACAAATTTTACAGTATCATTCTTTTCAAGCAGTTCCATGTTCTCTGTTATCATATGTTCTTCGCACCCGCTTGATGGTAACTTATAGTCCATTGTAAATACCGGACGTTCTTCACAAAATGCAGCCAGATCGACTGCTCCATTTGTCTCAATCTCAACCTGCAGTCCTGCTTTTAAAAGAAAATGGATTAAACCTCTGATATCTTTTTGCATCAACGGTTCTCCGCCTGTAAGTGTCACATTGTGAATTCCTGTTCCAAGAACATAATTTAGTATTTCTTCCGGAGTTTCTTCTTTATATGGGCACTCAGGTTCATTAGCCCACATAGTATCACAATAACTACATCGCAGGTTGCACCCTTTAAAACGGATAAAAACTGCAAGTTCTCCTGCACGCGTGCCTTCCCCATTAATACTGGTAAATTTTTCTACTACTTTCATCTACTCTTCCTCATAGACTGCACAATTATTAGGTGTCTCATATACTTCCACATAATGAACTCCATACCCTAAATCTGTTAATTCTTTGTAGAAATAATATGCGAAATTTTCTGCTGTAGGATGAAATGAAACTTCCTCCAAATGAAAATCTTCATTCTGAAGTGCAGCTACGGTCTCTGCTTTCAGAGATCCCGTCTCGTAGATCAGGCTATGGTCAAAGTAATCACAAAGTACCTTCAGATCTTTTTTCAGATTACCAAAATCCACTACCATTCCTCGTGTCTGTCCTTCTTGTTCTAACTCCTGACTCTTGATTTTTGCAACAACATTCCAACGATGTCCGTGGATGTTTCTACATTTTCCCTCGTATTTCCAAAGAAAATGTGCTGCATCAAAGCTGGCTTTTGTTTGTAAATAATACATATTTCAACTCTCCTGTATGTGAAATGTATGTACCTGTTAAGAGCTATGCATTCTAAATAGAGCAGTTTTGTAACTATTCAGCAGCCACTGTGAAGGTACTGAACAGTTACGCAGTTTTCATATATCAGAAAATCCACATCTAATATACAAAAAGCTCTGCGTACTTCTTCGCACGCAGAGCCTGAAATCCTCATGATTAGCCCCGGTTTTATTTTTCGACAGGAAGGTACAAATGAACTGTCGGCTGTTTTCACAGCATGAAAATTATACCACAGAAAGTCAGATTGTTAAATTGATTTATGATATTATGATACTGACTGCCCGATCCATACTTCTTAAGAGCAACTGTCCTAAAAAGATCCCCATGCCGAAACATGAATTCCCTTTTGTCCCAGTATCCATATCCCCCGGATATATTATCTATATTTACATATAATATCTACACAAAATTTTATGGATTATTTTCGGGTTATTTTCAACCCTCTATGCTTTTCAGACATTGATTTTACCGGTTCGACGCAGGCGATGATATATTTCAGGTATTTTCGTTCCGCATTCGGATCGATGACATTCACAATACTGAGGCTGTAAAGATCCGAACTAAGCTGCAGTGCCTGCTCTTTCAGATAATTTCGGATTTTCTGGTAAGCGATCCGGATATCTCCGTCTTTCTCCCGGCAGACCATCACAACCGTAAGTCTGCCAGAAAGCTCGCGGATGCCCGGGCCGGATGCCTGTGCGTCCGCAAAGCTGAAAACTTCCCTATACACATACTGTTCTTTCTGGAAATCCTCCCGTCCGATCGACGCTCCCATAGGAAAGGCCTGTATTCCGGGATGAGCACATTCTTTCAGATGTCTGTGAATGTCTGTGGAAATCTCGCTGAAAGAGGTCGCCGGATCTGAGAGTACTTTTGTTACCTTTAATCGAAAAATCTCCGGCTGCTCATACAGTTCCGGCTTTCCTGTATCATTCTTCCGGATCTGTTCCAGCAGTTTTCTTGTATTTCCGATAATTCCGATCCGCCGCTCCAGCTCTCTTTGCTGCGTCAGAAGCGCCGCGTACTGCCGGTCAACAAAACCGTCAAAACGCACTTCTTCCCCGCCAAGCAGATATTCTTTTATATCCTCCACTGAACATCCCAGTCCACGAAAGGTACTGATAAAATAATAGGAGCTGATCTGCGCATAGCTGTAATAGTGATACCCGTTTTTCTCACTTTTCTTCGGCACCAGGATCCCCTGTTTTTCATAATAACGCAGCGTGTCTCTCGTCGTCTGACACATCCTGGCAAATGCTCCCGCGCTGATGCAATATTCCTCTCCCGCCATGTTTTTCCTCCTGTTTTTCCGACATTTCTATGTTGTAATCCGGTTCCGGATTTGTATTGTTACAGTTTTCTTCTTTTTCTATATGTTCCCCGTTCCTGCTGTTATTCGCTGTCTTTTGTAACATTTGCATTCTTGACATGGGGGTTACACCCAGCTTTATTCTATCACAGGATAAAAATACACAACACCCTGATTTCAGGGGATTTTATAATAATGGAGTTGAAATATCATGCATACATTAAAGAAACTTTACTGTCGTTGTTTTCAGATCAGTTTTCGTGCTGCCCTGCCGCTGATGCCGTACCGGGAACCGAAGCTGATCGATGGATTTTCCGGTGTACCGAAAGTTTTGCGGAAACATAGCATTACCAGGCTTCTTCTTGTCACGGATCCGGGTGTGTATTCTCTTGGACTGACTACACCGCTGGAACAGATTTTGAAAAAAGCCGGGATCACCTGTATCGTCTACAAAGATACGGTGGCCAATCCTACTTCTGCCAACGTGGAAGATGCCAAAAACCTGTATCTGAAAAAACACTGTCAGGCGCTTCTCGCTTTCGGCGGCGGCTCTTCCATGGACTGTGCCAAAGGAGTCGGTGCCAGACTCGCCCGTCCGAACAAATCACTGGCCAAGATGGAAGGAATCCTTCATGTCATGCACAAGCTGCCCCTGTTGATCGCCGTCCCCACCACAGCCGGAACCGGAAGTGAAACAACACTGGCCGCTGTCATCACCGATGCCGATACCCATCACAAATACGCGATCAACGATTTCAGCCTGATCCCGCACTACGCCGTTCTGGAGCCTGAAGTCACAGTCGGACTGCCAGCGCAACTCACCGCCACTACCGGTATGGATGCCCTGACACATGCGATTGAAGCATATATCGGCCGCTCCACCACGAAGCAGACCCGAAAAGCCGCGATTGAAGCGATCCATCTGATCTTCCAGTATCTCCCGGTCGCCTATAAAAATGGCAAAAACCGGACAGCAAGAAAAGAAATGCTCCGCGCCTCCTATCTGGCCGGTACTGCATTTACCAAAAGTTATGTCGGATATGTACATGCCGTAGCACACAGTCTGGGCGGTCAGTACGGCATCCCGCATGGACTGGCAAACTCCGTTCTTCTTCCGATCGTTCTCGAAGCGTACGGAAGCGCCGCGCACAAAAAACTGGCTCACCTCGCCCGGATCACCAAACTTTCTTCTTCCCCAGACGATACCACCGCAGCCAATGCTTTTATCGCACATATCCGAAAAATGAACGCTTCCATGAACATCCCGACGACCCTCTCCGGTATCCGTAACGAAGATATCCCGAAACTGGCCCGCTATGCCGATAAAGAGGCGAATCCGCTTTATCCAGTTCCGATTCTTTGGGATGACAAACAGCTTGCTTTGATGTATCATCTGGTACAGGAGAAAAAAGAAAAGGAGAATAACAGCCATGCAGAAACAGGACATCGAGACTATACTGGCATCTCAGCGTAAGTTCTTCGCCACCGGAAAGACTCTGCCGGTCTCCTGGCGTCTCGAACAACTGAAAAAATTAAGAACTTCTATGCTTCGCCACGAAGAGGATCTGTACGGAGCATTGAAAAAAGATCTGGGAAAAAGCCGGATGGAAAGTTATATGTGTGAGATCGGACTGACCCTTTCTGAACTGACCTGGATGGAAAAGCATATCCGCAGGCTGACCCGTGAAAAACGGGTTCCAACCCCACTGGCACAGTTCGCCGCAAGAAGTTTTCAGTCCCCGACACCGTACGGCACGGTTCTGATCATGAGTCCCTGGAATTATCCGGTACTCCTGACACTGGAACCTCTGATTGACGCACTGGCCGCCGGCAATACCGTCATCGTCAAACCAAGTGCCTACGCACCAGCTACGAGTGCTGTAATGGAAATGATTATAAAAGAGACTTACCCTCCGGAATATGTCCGTATGATCACTGGCGGCCGTCAGGAAAACCAGGCCCTGCTTACACAGCGTTTTGATAAAATCTTTTTTACCGGCGGCAAAACCGTCGGCCGTGAAGTACTCCGCCATGCCGCAGAATATCTAATCCCTGTCACCCTGGAACTCGGTGGGAAAAGTCCGTGTATCGTAGATTCCACCGCAAAGATTCCATTAGCTGCCAGACGCATCGTCTTTGGAAAATACTTAAACTGCGGGCAGACCTGTGTGGCTCCGGATTATATCCTCTGTGATGTTTCCATCAAAGATGCCTTGCTTGCAGCAATTCAGAAAGAAATTACCCGACAGTTTGGAGATCGTCCGTTGGACAATCCGGATTACGGAAAAATTATCAACGAAAAACATTTTGAACGGATCCTCGGTCTAATCGCAAAAGAAAAAATAATCTGTGGTGGCGAATCAGATTCTTCTACTCTTCGCATCGCCCCAACCGTCCTCACCGATGTTTCCTGGGACGATCCGGTCATGGGGGAAGAGATCTTCGGACCGCTCCTTCCGGTGCTGACATATTCCTCTCTGGATGAGGCGATCCGCACCGTAGAATCTCACCCCCATCCACTGGCATTATATTTCTTCAGCGAAGACAAAAAAGCGCAGAAAAAAGTACTGGATCTGTGTCACTTCGGCGGCGGCTGCATCAACGACACCATTATCCATCTTGCTACCAGTGCCATGCCATTTGGCGGTGTCGGTGAGAGCGGTATGGGTGGATACCACGGCATGGAAGGCTTCAAAACCTTCAGTCACACCCGCAGCATTGTCGACAAAAAAACCTGGATGGATCTTCCGATCCGGTATCAGGAGTATGTGGGATGGAAAGAAAAACTTTTGCGGATGTTTCTGCGATAGTTTTCTTATTTTTGCACTTCCAAAATTGAAATCCGTAAAATATCAAAAGGTGGTATGTTCATTGTCACGTCAAACAATTGAACACACCACCTTTTATTTACACAAGCAGCGCGCTAGAGCGTGTCTGAAAAAGGCTTTTCGTGAGCTGTGAGTCCCAGTTTGTTGGAGATTTTATCCGAATGAGGGCGGCGTAGCGGGCTACGGCAACCGAATGAAGCATCGAGTCGAAATTCACATCTGCACAAAATCTTGATAACGCTCTAATTCGTGTAACAAAAAACCTGCAGGATACATTCATTTGTATCTTACAGGTCTATTCTATCTCATTCCTCCCGGAGCTTTCCCTGCCTTTCCTGGCACAAAAAAGCTCCCCCAGTTGGACTCGAACCAACGACACTGCGGTTAACAGCCGCATGCTCTACCGACTGAGCTATGGAGGATCATTCTCTTTCTCTCTTTTCTCTCCATGTACCTTCAAAACTGCACACACGTAACATCCTTCTTCCTACTGCTTTGCGATCAACCGTTCCAGGTCAAACCCTCGACCGATTAGTAACAGTCAGCTCCATACATTACTGCACTTCCACCTCTGCCCTATCTACCTCGTCGTCTTCAAGGGGTCTTACTTCTTTCGAATGGGATATCTCATCTTGAGG
>NZ_VUMS01000017.1 GCF_009696065.1 Oliverpabstia intestinalis
CGATCCGTTAAACGGAGATGACATCGGTGACAACGAACTGCTGGTAGTAAGTTTCGGTACTTCTTTCAATGACAGCCGTACAGCAGATATCGGAGGTATCGAGAAAGCCCTGCAGACCGCATATCCGGACTGGTCCGTAAGACGAGCCTTTACCGCACAGATCATCATCAACCATGTACAGGCCCGTGATGACGAGAAGATCGACAATATGGATCAGGCTCTGCAGCGTGCCGTAGACAATGGTGTAAAGAACCTGGTTGTACAGCCGACCCATCTGATGCATGGCGCTGAGTATGACGAACTGACAGAAGCAGTAGAAAGCTACAAAGATAAATTTGAATCCGTAACCATCGCAGAACCACTGTTAGGAGAAGTTGGGGACAGTGACGATGCAGTCAATGATGACAAAAAAGCAGTAGCAGAAGCCATCACGGCAGAAGCAGTGAAAACAGCCGGATACGACAGTCTGGAAGTTGCGGAAGCAGACGGAACCGCATTTGTATTCATGGGACACGGAACTTCTCACACTGCAAAGATCAGCTACAGCCAGATGCAGAGCCAGATGAATGATCTGGGATATGACAATGTATTTATCGGTACCGTAGAAGGAAAACCGGAAGATACTGCATGTGAAGCAGTGATCGAAAAGATCAAAGAAGCGGGATACAAAAAAGTAGTGCTTCGTCCGCTGATGGTAGTAGCCGGAGACCATGCAAATAACGATATGGCCGGAGATGATGAGGATTCCTGGAAGAGCCAGTTCGAGGCATCAGGAGCATTTGACAAGATTGATACTCAGATCGCAGGACTGGGAGAGATCGCTGCCATCCAGGATCTGTATGTAGCACATACCAAAGCTGCAATGGATGGAAATGATGCAGCTGTTTCCGAAGAGTCAGAGGAAACATCCGGCGCACTGGAAGATGGTACTTATGAAGCAGAATTTGACACAGACAGTGGAATGTTCCATGTTAACGAAGCAAATGACGGAAAAGGTATCCTGACAGTAAAAGACGGAAAAATGACGATCCATATCAGCCTGGTATCTAAGAATATCGTAAACCTGTATGTGGGAAAAGCAGCAGATGCACAGAAAGACGGTGCAGAACTTCTGCAGCCAACAACCGATACGATCACCTATGATGACGGAAGTACAGAAGAAGTATATGGCTTTGATGTTCCGGTAAAAGCACTGGATGAAACCTTTGATCTGGCACTGGTCGGAACAAAAGGAAAATGGTATGACCACGAAGTAAGCGTAAGTGACCCGGTGAAGGCAGAGTAAGGAAATAGTTACCGAAAACGGAGCGGGTAGTAACTTTGACGGCAAATCAGCCCCTTGACAAAAAAAGCAGAAGTTTGTATACTACATCCATATGATTGATTCATAAGAAAATGCATTGATAAGAACCAGTAGCAGCAAGCATCCGCACAGAGAGGAGCCGGTTGGTGAGAGGCCCGCGGGGAACTTTCTGTGAATACATCTTTGAGCTTTGCACCGAACGCATCGTGCTGGTAGGCTGCAACGGAAGGACCTCCGTTATACGGGTCAGAGTATAGATTTACCTGTACTTACAGAGGCAGGAGGTGCGAACCTTCTGTGAAATTAGGTGGTATCACGGAACCTGGCTTCCGTCCTATAAAAAAGGGCGAGGCCAGGTTTTCTTATTTTACAGGAAATTGCTTTCCCGTAAAGTAAAAAATGTTCCGCGGGAATGTGCCAAGACACATTCTTTGTTCTAAATAAACATAAAAGGAGAAAGTTTATCATGACAATTTATGACGAATTAGTTGCCCGTGGTCTGATCGCCCAGGTAACCGACGAAGAAGAAATTAAAGATTTGATCAATAATGGAAAAGCGACTTTTTACATCGGGTTTGACCCGACTGCAGACAGTCTGCATGTAGGACATTTTATGGCACTGTGCCTGATGAAACGTCTGCAGATGGCAGGAAACAAACCGATTGCACTGATCGGTGGAGGTACTGCCATGGTTGGTGATCCGTCCGGAAGAAGTGATATGCGTCAGATGATGACACAGGAAACTATTCAGCACAACTGTGACTGCTTTAAAAAACAGATGGAGCGTTTTATTGATTTCTCTGACGGAAAAGCACTGATGGTAAATAATGGAGACTGGCTGTTAGGATTAAACTATGTAGATTTCCTGCGTGAGATCGGACCGCATTTCTCTGTAAACCGTATGCTTACCGCAGAATGCTACAAACAGCGTATGGAAAAAGGATTAAGCTTCCTGGAGTTCAACTACATGCTGATGCAGAGCTATGACTTCTACATGCTGTACCAGAAATACGGCTGTAACCTGCAGTTTGGCGGAGACGATCAGTGGAGTAACATGCTGGGTGGTACCGAACTGATCCGCCGTAAATTAGGAAAGAACGCATGTGCCATGACCATCACCCTGCTGTTAAACTCTGAAGGAAAGAAAATGGGTAAAACACAGTCCGGTGCGGTATGGCTGGATCCAAACAAAACTTCTCCGTTTGATTTTTATCAGTACTGGAGAAATGTGGCAGATGCCGATGTCCTCAAATGTATCCGTATGCTCACTTTCCTGCCGTTAGAGCAGATTGACGAAATGGATAAATGGGAAGGAAGCCAGTTAAACCAGGCAAAAGAGATCCTGGCTTACGAACTGACTGCCCTGGTACATGGTGAGGAAGAAGCAAAGAAAGCACAGGAAGGCGCAAGAGCACTGTTCTCTGCGGGTAATGCAGCTAATATGCCATCCACAACACTGGCAGCCGATGATTTTCAGGATGGTGCCATCGACCTGATTTCTCTGCTGTGTAAAGCCGGTCTGGTAACTTCCCGTTCTGAAGGACGTCGTGCCATCGAGCAGGGAGGTGTATCCGTAGACGGAGAGAAAATTACAGATATCCGTTACAACGTGAAAAAAGAAGATATTACAGAAGAAGGTCTTATTGTAAAACGTGGTAAGAAAAAATTCATGAAAATCTGCTTATAAGAAAGGTGTCACTTGCACGGGCATCACAATTGTGCTAAAGTAGAAAGATAGAGAAAAATTGTGGAAGCTCCGGAATGTTTCTGGAAAAGCTCCGGAATCGTGGAGCTTCTGACAGCAATAAATATGAGGAGGAACATACAGTGAAAAAGTATGGAGTAAACGAACTTCGTCAGATGTTTCTGGACTTTTTCGAGAGCAAAGGTCATTTGGTAATGAACAGCTTTTCCCTCGTACCCCAGAATGATAACAGCCTTCTGCTGATCAATGCAGGTATGGCACCATTAAAACCGTATTTTACCGGAGCAGAGATTCCGCCGAGAACCCGTGTGGCTACCTGCCAGAAATGTATCCGTACCGGTGATATCGAGAACGTAGGAAAGACAGCCCGTCACGGTACTTTCTTCGAGATGCTTGGTAACTTCTCTTTTGGTGATTACTTCAAACACGAAGCCATCGCATGGTCCTGGGAATTTCTGACCAAAGTGGTAGGTCTGGATGAGAATCGTCTGTATCCGTCTGTATACGAAGAGGATGATGAAGCCTTTGATATCTGGAATAAAGAAATTGGTGTTCCGGCTGACAGAATCTTCCGTTTCGGAAAAGAAGACAACTTCTGGGAGCACGGCGCAGGTCCTTGCGGTCCGTGTTCTGAGATTTACTATGACCGTGGAGAAAAATACGGCTGTGGTAAACCGGGCTGTACTGTAGGATGTGACTGCGACCGTTATATGGAAGTATGGAATAACGTATTTACCCAGTTCGAAAATGACGGGGAAGGTCATTATGAGACTCTGAAACAGAAAAATATCGATACCGGTATGGGGCTGGAACGTCTGGCTGTCGTTGTTCAGGATGTAGATTCTATTTTTGATGTAGATACACTGTGTGCCCTGAGAAATAAGGTCTGTGAAGTTGCCGGAAAAACTTATGGTGTCAATCACGAGGACGATGTATCCATCCGTCTGATCACGGATCATATGCGTTCCGCTACCTTCCTGATCTCTGATGGGGTTATGCCGACCAATGAAGGAAGAGGCTATGTTCTTCGCCGTCTGATCCGTCGTGCAGCCCGTCACGGACGTCTTCTTGGTATCGAAGGACCGTTCCTGGAGAAACTGAGTGAGACTGTCATCGAAGGATCCAAAGATGGATATCCGGAACTGGAAGAAAAGAAAACCTTTATCCTGAACGTTTTGCATAACGAAGAAAGTCAGTTCAACAAGACCATTGACCAGGGACTTAAGATTCTCGCCGATCTGGAAGCCGAGATGAAAGAAGCAGGAAAGTCCGTCCTTGGAGGCTCCGATGCCTTCCGTCTGTATGATACGTATGGATTCCCGATCGATCTGACGAAAGAGATTCTGGAAGAAAAAGGATACACTATTGATGAGGACGGCTTCAAAGAAGAGATGGAAGTGCAGAGAAAACGTGCAAGAGAAAGCCGTGCAGTCAGCAACTATATGGGCGCAGATGCAACTGTATACGATGAGATCGACCGCAATATCACAACCGAATTTGACGGATATGACAAACTGGAAGCTGCCTCCAAAGTAACTGTTTTGACCACAGAGACAGAGATCGTGGATTCACTGATGGAAGGTCAGAAAGGAACCATCTTTGTAGAAAAGACACCGTTCTACGCTACCATGGGTGGACAGGAAGGTGACACCGGTGTGATCACCACTGCAAACGGTGTATTCCGTGTAGAAGATACCATCAAACTTCGTGGCGGCAAATACGGTCATGTCGGTGTGATGGAATCCGGTATGATCTCCGGTGGAGAAGAAGTAACTCTGAAAGTAGACGAGCAGGAAAGAAAAGATACCTGTAAGAACCACAGCGCAACCCATCTGTTACAGAAAGCTCTGAAAACAGTTCTGGGTGCTCATGTAGAACAGAAAGGTTCTCTGGTTAATCCGACCAGACTGCGTTTCGATTTCGCACACTTCCAGGCAATGACTCCGGAAGAGATTGCAGAAACAGAGGCTCTGGTAAATAAAGAGATCCAGGCTGCACTGCCGGTAACCACACAGATCATGGGTATCGAAGAAGCTAAGAAAACAGGTGCTATGGCACTGTTCGGTGAGAAATACGGTGATGAGGTACGTGTGGTATCCATGGGCGATTTCTCTGTAGAACTCTGTGGTGGTACTCATGTGGCAAATACAGCGAATATTACACTGTTCAAGATCGTATCCGAAGCAGGTGTTGCGGCAGGTGTTCGTCGTATCGAAGCACTGACAGGTAACAACGTGATCGAATATTATCGTCAGATGGAAGAAAATCTGCATACAATCGCAAAAACACTGAAGACCAGTCCTGCTGAGATCACAGAAAAGATCACACATCTGCAGAAAGAAGTAAAAGAACTGCAGAGTGAAAATGAATCTCTGAAGAGTAAGATGGCTCAGGATTCTCTGGGAAATGTTATGGATCAGGTTGTGGAAGTAAAAGGTGTGAAAGTTCTGGCATCTGCCGTTGATGGCGTAGATATGAATGGACTGCGTGACCTGGGCGATCAGCTGAAAGAAAAACTGGGTGAAGGTGTGGTAGTTTTGGCATCTGCCAAAGATGGCAAAGTAAGCCTTCTTGTCATGGCAACACAGGGTGCTATGGATAAAGGAGCACATGCAGGTAATCTGATCAAAGCAGCGGCTGCAATCGTCGGAGGCGGCGGTGGTGGACGTCCGAATATGGCACAGGCCGGCGGCAAGAACCCGGATAAGATTCCAGAAGCTATCGCAAAAGTAGCAGAACTGGTAGAGGGACAGCTGAAATAATTCCAGTCCGGAAAAACAACAAAAAAACCGGAAAAATTTCAAAAAACCAGTTGACGAAATAAAAAAATCTGTTATAATAAATACCAGTGCAATAAAATACCCAAACAGTTGTATTATGCACAATCTACAACTGGAGGGAGGTTAGGTGTGAGACTATGTCAAACGTTATCGTAAAAGAAAACGAAACTTTAGATAGTGCTCTGCGTAGATTTAAACGTAGCTGTGCAAAAGCAGGCATTCAGCAGGAAATCCGCAAAAGAGAGCATTACGAGAAACCAAGTGTTCGTCGTAAGAAAAAATCTGAAGCTGCAAGAAAACGTAAATATAATTAATATGTGCACATTGGCGTAAGCCATGAGAAGAGGGATACTGCGAGCAGGATCCCTCTTTTACGTATATATTTTTCAAATCTTATAATTTCTTTAAGATTTGAAATCTGTATAGTCTTTTGCAAAGGCATATGATATAATTTTCGCAGAATAGAAATCTGCCGATAAGTGCAGAAAAAGAAATGAGGGGAATTTTCTATGTGGACACATGCAGTGTATGGCACGGATCTGTATCATTTTATCCAATGGTTTATCCTGTATAGTTTCATGGGGTGGCTAGTGGAATCCATCTATATGTCATTTTGTAACAGGAAACTGACTAACCGCGGATTTGCGTTTTCACCCTTTTGTCCGATCTATGCAGTAGGAGCTTTGTCAGTGTATGGCATGCTTCGTCCGCTGGAAGGCCAATATGTGGTGCTTTATCTGGCGGGCGCGGTTCTTGCTACGATGCTTGAATATATTACGGCAGTGCTTATGCGAAATCTGTTTGGACAGGTCTGGTGGGATTATACGGAGAAACCTTTTAATTATAAAGGTGTGATCTGTCTGGAGAGTACTATAGCGTGGGGATTCTATACAATCTCTATGTTTGGCTTCCTGCAGAGATTTGTAAACTTCGTATCCGACAGCTATTCTGTTCGATTTGGCAGAAACCTGGCGGCAGTTGTGGTTGTGATCTATACATTTGATTTTTCGTTGCATCTGTTCAAAGCGAAAATGAACAGAATGCCGAGAAAAGTGGAAGAGATGAAAGAACGTGTCGGTTTTCATATTGGAAAAATGAGGTAACTATTCCGCAGGTAACTGTGAGGATACTAAACAGTCACAGAATGAGTAAAAAACGGGTGCTAACCCAGGGTGTGATAATCCTGAGTCAGCACCTTTTTATATTGTTCCTGTAAAGTTTCCAGAGTGAAAGGTTCTGTGCTTTCGGCATGAACACCATGGGAGGCAGCGAGCTCCTCGGTGTAATCGGAAAGCTTGTAAACGGTATAGATATTCTGATCATGATTATAATGAGTAACCAGAGGAACCAGATCAGCATTACGGATGGAAAGAGCATCGGAGACCGGATCCCGAACAATGGTAATATCTGCCATGCCGCCAAGGAGACAGATAGGCTCTTTCTGCGTGGAAATAAAGTTTCCAAGAGAGTAATAGACCAACATCTGATGTCCGCTGTCATCTGTCAGTGTCTCAAAATTCTGTAGCGTATGGCTATGGGCACAGATGGCAATATCGACACCCTGATGTAACAGCAACTGGAGAAATGTTTTCTCCTCAGTATCTGGTTCAGTGGAATATTCTGCTCCGGTGTGAAGAAAGGCGATGGTCATATCACTGATTTCCTTTGCTTTTTTGACATCGGATATTACCTGATCTGTGCGGAGAAGATCAACTGCATAATCCGGAAGTTCATCGTAAGGTTCATTGTTTACTGTAGTTGTGTAGTTGAGAAGGGAAAAAGTAACATCCTTACAACTGATGGTAGTGATTTCACCGGCACTTTCTGCGGAATCATGGATACCGAGGAGAGCAACTTCCGGGTGACTGGTTTCCCAGTATCGGATAGTATCGGTAATACCAGTGATTCCCTTGTCAAAAACATGGTTGTTTGCCTGTTCCACGATATCGAATCCGGCGGTAACAAGTGCATCACCGATTTCCACAGGGGATCCGAAAGCGGGATAAGAAGAAATGTTTGCGTGATCGGATACAAAGATGCTTTCTTCATTGACTGCGGCGAGGTCTGCGGCAGAGATATCATCCCGGATGTGTTCATACAGGTGATCATAATTCCATACGGTCTGTGTGGTATCTGCAGATTCATAGATTCCCTGATGAATCAGATTATCGCCGACGGCGACAAAATGAATGGTATTATTTTCCAGTTTCTGCTGTTTTTGCAGCTCAGCTATCTGCTTTTGTTTTATCTGTTTCCGGAGTTCGGCCTCCTGGGCGGCGGCCCTTTGATGATTGTGATAGAGTGTGACGAATAAACCGATTCCGGCAGTCAGGATCAGACAGGAACAGGCAAGAAATATCTTTTGACGCCGGACCTGTTGCTGGCGTTTCCGTTTTTGTTCCAGTTTGCGTGATTCCCGCATCCGGCTGGTATTGTTTTGTGTGTTAGGTGTATCCATAAAGTTCCTCGTTGTTTCTCATTCTGTAATAATTATTGTAACTATTCAGCAGGTAGCATTCCGCAAGGTGTTTTGGCATGTGTTTTACCAAGATCCCGAGACATACAAGTCAAGCATCACCGAAGGTGATTAGAAATGCATATTGACTCGTAACTGCTAGGGTACTGAACAGTTATTGATTTTCTTTAGCTGACATATAAATATAACTATTATACACAAAAAGAAAGAAAGTGGCAAGAAAATCTCAAGCAAATTGTATAAAAAAAGTAAAGAACAGGTTACTATTCATATTCCCGTGCAAAAAGCAGATGTTCCGGCATATAGTGAAACAAAGATCAGAAACGGGCAAAGATGATGAAGAAAAGAATTATCACATGGGTATTACTTCTGATGCTGATAATGGCTGAAATCTGTCCGGTGAAAATCCAGGGTGCTGTACAGCCGGCGCCGGAGATCAGCGCACCGGGAGCGGTACTTATGGAACCATCTACAGGAACTGTTTTATACGAAAAAAACGGAGAAGAACAGCGAAGTCCGGCAAGCATTACAAAAATCATGACTCTGCTTCTGATTTTTGAAGCACTGGAAGACGGACAGATCACGCTGGAGGAAGAGGCGGTAACCAGTGCCTATGCAAAAAGCATGGGGGGATCTCAGGTTTTTCTGGAAGAGGGAGAAAAACAGACAGTGGAGACCCTGATCAAATGTATCGTAGTTGCATCGGGGAATGATGCATCCGTGGTAATGGCAGAACATCTTGCGGGAAGCGAGGAAGAATTTGTCAAAAGAATGAATGAAAAAGCCGGAGAGCTTGGCATGCTACATACACAGTTTGAGGACTGCTGCGGACTTACAGATTCCGAGGAACATTATACCACGGCTTCTGATGTTGCAATTGTCTCGAGAGAACTGATTACCCGCTTTCCCCGTATCCTTGAGTATTCCTCTATCTGGATGGAAAATATTATCCACAGAACGGCACAGGGAGAGAAAGAATTCTGCCTGACCAATACCAACAAGCTGATTCGCAGTTATGAAGGGTGCGTTGGTCTGAAAACCGGAAGTACCAGTGTGGCAAAATACTGTGTATCAGCAGTTGCACAGAGGGGAGACATGACGTTGCTTGCGGTAGTCATGGGTGCGCCGGATGCCAAGGTGCGATTTAAAGATGCGGCAGCCTTGCTTGATTATGGGTTTGGAAATTGTGATCTTTATCTGGATGAAAACAGGATAAACCCGGATCCGGTACCGATAAAAGGAGGCGTGAAAGCGGAGGTGGCATGCCGATATACAGGGGAATTCCGGTATCTGGATACAGAAGGGAAAAATCTTTCGCAGATAGAAAAGAAAATTGTGTATATGAAGAATCTGCAAGCACCGGTAAAGAAAGGAGATATCGTTGGCGAAGCACAGTATTTGCTGGATGGAAAGGTGGTTGGCAAAACGGATATAGTGGCTGCAAAATCTGTAAAAAAGGCAGGTCTGTGGGATTATATCAAACATATCAGAAAGAGAATGATAAAGGGCGATGATTATTCGGCAGACAGGTAACTGTTTGATACAAAAACTGACGGGAATGAAACAGAAAACTGTTTTCCCGTCAGTTTTGAAAAAGTAACAGTATCGGTTCCTGGTTTACATTACGATCTGCGCAGAACGTATCAGAATCATCACATCTCGAAAATTACTGCCTGATAACCTGGCATATGAAGGATATCTCCGTTAAGATCCAGTGTGTCCAGATTGTTCATCAGCACTTTTTTGTAAGTTCCAGGAAGAACAACGTCCTGAGCATCGTGCTGATAATTGGCAACTACCAGCAGAGTTCTGTCTGTGCCTTTTCTGTAATAAGCCATCAGATTGGTCTGTTCTTCTTTGTATGGAACAACTTCGCCGTATACAACCACATCTTTGTATTCCGGATTCTTGCGGAGGGCGATCAGCTCTTTGTACCAGTGATACATGGAATCCGGGCGGTTTGCCTGTTCAGCGGCATTGATATCGGTATAATTCGGATTCACTTTCAGCCATGGGGTTCCTGTGGTAAATCCTGCGTTAGCAGTTGCATCCCACTGGAATGGAGTACGGGCATTGTCACGGCTATAAGGAACAACAGCTTTGAAAGCGGATTCCGGAGTCAGTCCGGCGTCCAGTGCTACCTGATACTCATCGAGGGTGCTGCAGTCATCAATTTCATCTATGGAGTGGAAAACAACATTTGTCATACCAAGTTCCTGTCCCTGATAGATGAAAGGCAGTCCGCGGAGCATAACGTTGACAGCGGCAAGCATTTTCTTACTGGTGTCGCTGACGTCTGCTTCCGGGATATAGTGGCTGACACCGCGAGGCTCATCATGATTTTCGATGATATTGGAGATGAATCCGATATCCCCCAGGCGTTTCTGGGTACCGAAAGCAGCTTTTTTGTATTCCTCACCCCATACAACCGGTTTGCATTTGTACCATCCGTCATCGGATTTGCCGGCGATGGTTTCGGCAAAATCAAACATGGAAGAGAAGTGGCCATTGTTTCCGATAAATGCTTCCAGAGCATCCGGGCGATCGGTAAATACTTCACCTACAGTAAATGCTTGATGTTTTTCGAATGTTTCTGTTTTCATCTCATGCAGAAAGTCATCGATACCTTCCGCATCATGAAGCATGTTATCGATGCTTGCCAGCCCGTCATCACGGTCTGCAGGATAGCTGGTATAAATATTCGGCTTTTTAATGTTCATGATTGCATCGATACGGAAGCCGGCTACACCGCGATCCAGCCACCAGTTGATCATTTTGTATATTTCTTCCCGGAGTTTGGGATTCTCCCAGTTCAGATCCGGCTGTTTTTTGTGAAAGACATGCATGTAATATTTGTCGGTGTGTCCCGGCAGAAGATCCCATACAGGACCGCCGAAATAAGAACGCCAGTTGTTTGGTAATTTGTAATCCTTGGCATCTGCAATATAAAAATATTTACCGTATTCGCCGTCCGGATCTTCGCAGGCTTTTTTAAACCATTCGTGTTCGTCGGAACAGTGGTTGACAACCAGATCCATAACGATATACATATTACGGGATTTTGCTTCTTTTAACAGTTCGTCCATATCCTCCATGGTTCCAAATCTTGGATCGATATCATAATAATCGGAGATATCATATCCCTGATCTGCCAGTGGAGAACAATAGATCGGGGAGAGCCAGATGATATCGATTCCCAGATCTTTAAGATAATCCAGTTTGCTGATCACACCTTTCAGATCACCGATACCGTCGCCATTGGTATCGTAAAAGCTTTTTGGATAAATCTGATATGCGGCTTTTTCGTGCCACCATTTTTTCTTTAACATTGTAGAATCCTCCTTGTGTATGGCCTGTGAATTATTTAGTGACATTATAGACAATGATGAGGAGAAAAAACACCGAAAAACTGATTAAAAAGTATATTATTCTGACTTTTTGGAAAGATATAATTTTCGGTATTGCAGAGGAGTGATTCCGGTTTTCCGCTTGAAAAGTCGCTGAAAATTCCCCATATTATTGAATCCACATTCCAGACAGATTTCTGTTATCTGTGCATCACCTGTCTCTAACAGCCGGATGACCTTATTCAAACGGTAATCGTTAATAAAATCGATGGGAGTTTTCCCGATAGAACGTTTGAAAAAGCGGCAGAAATACTGTTCGTTCATATTTACCTGGGAAGCCAGATCCTGCACATACAGTTTTTCATGGTAATGATCCGTGATATAAGAAAGCACGGTTTTGATGGCTGTGATCTTCTGACTTTCTGTTCTGGGTGACTGGCACATCAAACCGGCTTCCATGAGAATCCCGATGAGCTGAAGTATCCCTGCCTTGATCTGCAGCTGAGAGATGACATCATCCGTAAGAATCTGTTCGCCGGTGATCAGAGTTTCTTTGCTTCGCGAAAAAATATGACTGATCTGTTGATAACAGCTGCGGAAGGCAGAAAAAAAGGGGCTGGTCTGATCGAGAAAACGGGGAAATGTCAGCTTATTCTGCGTCAGTGGAAGTAAAATGGATTCATCGATCGAGTCATAATCCTGGAAAAGGAGCATAGATGGTGAGAAAACAACTGCCTGTTCATCAAATTCCATACTCAGGGAACGCAGAGAATGAAGTTCTCCGCTGTTAATAAATAAAAAACATTCCCGGTCAGTTCCGTAAGGTTCCATATTGATATCCAGTTTGAAAGAACCGTGATGAAGATAAACGATTTCAACCTCCTCATGCCAGTGATGGCGGACACGAAGACGGTGACTGGGATTGCAAAAATGATAATAAGCACAGGGAAACAGGCGTGTACCGTGGGACTGCTTTTCTTTCAGAGACGGTTGCTGAGATGTCTGATTCATATAAAGTTCCTCCTGCTGATAAAATTATTTGGTAATTATCCGGAAGATAGTATTCCACTAAAAACCGAACAGTTGCGATACGTCTATCTTATCATACTAAACGGGTCTTTTCTATCATAGGATACATAGGAGGGGTAAAAATGAAAAGAATCTGGGAGCGGGAGATGTGGATAGTGCTGGGATTTCTTGCCGGATGTTTTGCTCTTGGAATGGCAGGCGGGATCCTGTTTGCCAATCTTGCATATCCGTGCCGAAACGGACAAAATCAGATATTAGAATTGTATGCACTGACGCAGATTAAAAAGAAAGAAGGAAAATCAACAGAATATTTCTGTTATCTTCTGGAAAACAGAATATTTGCAGTTCTGTTTTTTATACTGACGGGACTTACAGGTGCCGCGCACTTTATTGTGGTGGCAGCGGCAGCCTGGATGGGATTTCTTGCAGGTGCGGTGGGAAGCCTTTTGATTCTGGAACTTGGACTGGAGGGATTCCTGATTTTTGCAGGTTCTTTATTTCCACAGGCTTTTGTATATTTTCCTGCAGTTGCACTGTTGATGACAAAAATTTACAAAGAAGGGGGAAATATCTGGAAGAAACCGGTAAAAGTAATAAGAATCTATTTTCTGACCGGTCTGATCGCAATGATTCTGTGTCTTTCAGGTGTTGTTTTTGAAGCATATATTCATCCGGTATGGATGAGATGGATTCTGGGACGATTATGCTGAGAAAATATTTTACAAGATATGGTAGACATAAGATTTAAGCGTTCGATATGTTGTAGTTTTGGATGAAAATTGGGAAATGTAGAGATAAATCTGAAAAATAAGGGTTTGCTTTTCTGAAAAAACACAGTTATAATAAATTTACATGCAAAAACAGGTGAGGTTTTTGCTCTATCATTATACAATGAGGACACGGGAAAATATGGAAACAGAGATAAAAATATTTATATCTTATTTACATAATACAAAAAGAATGTCCGGCAATACGGTGGTGTCCTATGAGAGAGATCTGAGGAAAATGATGCAGTATTTTCAGGAAGCACATCAGATTACCCGGGTACAGGATATCACGGAAACCAGTCTGAATTCTTATATGTTGTATCTGGAAAAGAATCATTTTGCAGCGTCTACGGTATCGAGAAGCGTAGCTTCCATGCGTGCGTTTTTCCAGTATCTGTATCAGGAACATCTCATAGAAAATAATCCGGCAGATCATCTGCATCCACCCAAGGTAGAAAAAAAGATGCCACAGATTTTGTCTGTGGAGGAAGTGGATCTGCTTCTCCGTCAGCCGTCGGACAGGACGCCGAAAGGATTGCGGGATCGGGCAATGCTGGAACTGTTGTATGCCACCGGAATCCGGGTCAGTGAACTGATCCATCTGGAAATGTCGGATGTGAATCTGGCGATGGGATATATTAATTGTCGGGATACGGACAGTGAGCGGGTGATCCCTTTTGGAAGCCAGGCAAAAAAGGCATTACAGCAATATATGCATACAGTGCGGAACGGGTTCCTGAAGGAGCAGGAAAGCGAAGTGCTTTTTACAAATTGTTCGGGAAAACCGATGAGCAGACAGGGATTCTGGAAAGTACTGAAACACTATGCACAGACTGCCGGGATCGAGAAAGATATTACGCCGCATACTCTGCGGCATTCGTTTGCTGCACATCTGATCCAGAACGGAGCAGACTTAAAAAGTGTGCAGGAGATGTTGGGACATTCGGATATATCGACAACGCAGATGTATCTGAATATGAATGTGTATAAAATCAGGGATGTTTATACCAAAGCACACCCGAGGAAATAAGAGGAGAGAAATTATTATGAGTATTCAACTGTTGAAAAAACTGCCAACACCGACGGAGATCAAAGCTGATTATCCGGTGACACAGAAAGTGGCACAGATCAAAGCGGAGAGAGATGAGATGATCCGAAAAGTATTTACCGGAGAGTCCGATAAGTTTCTGGTCATCATCGGACCTTGTTCCGCAGATAACGAAGAGGCAGTTTGTGAATATATCAACCGTCTGTCCAGGGTACAGGAAGAAGTGGCAGATAAGCTGATCCTGATCCCGAGAATCTATACAAACAAACCGAGAACAACCGGAGAGGGTTACAAAGGGATCCTTCATCAGCCGGATCCGGAGAAGAAACCGGATCTGCTGCATGGTCTGATCGCTATCCGTAAGATGCATATGCGTGCCATCGAGGAATCGGGTCTGACAGCCGCCGACGAAATGTTGTATCCGGAAACCTGGAGATATCTGGATGATATTCTTTCTTATGTTGCTATTGGAGCTCGCTCTGTAGAGAATCAGCAGCATCGTATGGTAGCAAGCGGTATGGATGTTCCAGTGGGTATGAAAAATCCAACCAGTGGGGATCTGTCTGTGATGCTGAATTCTGTTGTGGCAGCACAGATCAAACAGAACTTTATCTACAGAAACTGGGAGGCTGAGACGGACGGCAATCCGCTGGCTCATACAATTCTTCGCGGAGCAGTGAATAAACATGGCAATGCGATCCCGAACTATCATTATGAGGATCTGCAGTTCCTGCTGGAAAAATATAATGAGAGAGATCTGCAGAATCCGGCGACGATCGTGGATGCGAATCATTCGAATTCGAACAAGCAGTTTAAGGAGCAGATCCGTATTGTGAAAGAAGTGCTTCACAGCAGAAATGTTTCCGGGGATATTAAGAAGCTGGTGAAGGGCGTGATGATCGAGAGTTATCTGGTTGAGGGCAGCCAGAAGATCGGATGTGAGAATCACGTGTACGGAAAATCAATTACGGATCCTTGCCTGGGCTGGGAGGATTCGAGAGAGCTGCTGCATACGATTGCGGAGCTTTGTTAGGATAAAAAGCAAAAAAATAAGAGTAGTTGGCTAAGGGGACGTGGCTGGCTTGCGATCCATGGGTGGACAACTTGGGCAGGGCAACTTTGAACGCCCAAAAAGTGTTGTCCACCCATGGATCACAAGCCAGCCACTGGTTTTGGCAAACGACGTTAAGTTTGGTTTATAAAGTGGTTTCGAGAATTTTGGACTCGGTGAATCCAAAATTGTTGTGATGCTTTTGAGATAAACGAAAAGTCGTTTGTGAATGGTGTGAAAAAGAAGGCACAGAGTAAATCTGAAAAGTTCGTGTGTTATAAAAAACTGTTTTATGATATGTAAGAGAAACATGGCTAGAGCGGGTCTGAAAAATCATTTCCGCAATCTGTAAGCTCCGCTTTGTGGTATATTTTACTCTCATTCGGTTGCCGTAGCCCGCTACGCCGCCCTCATTCGGATAAAATCTCCTACAAATTGGGACTCGCAGCTCACGATAAGCCTTTTTCAGACACGCTCTAGCATGGAGTTTTTTGGTTGAATAATTTCATCATCAGCAGGAATATTCCTCCGGTTATAAGAACGCTTCCGAACAGTGCAATATATCCACTCATTTTCATTTCAGACAGTATGCGGTAGAGAAACAGACCGCATCCACATCCAAGGATCATTCCACAACAGGGCAGGACGATCCATTCTACTGCCGGAAATCGAAATTTTACACTTTTATGTAAAAAGATCAGGTTTAATCCCGTAATGATAAGCTGGCTTAAAAGCAGTCCGAAGAGGTAGCCGCGGATTCCCATGTGGGGGATTGCGAAGGTCACGAAGAGGATTCGGATTCCAAGGCCGGCGAGGTTTTGGATCAGGCATTGGCCGGTGTGTCCCAGGCCGTTCAGGATTCCGGTCAGAGTGGCGGTGAGATAGAGGAAAGGACAGAGGAATGCCAGGATCTGTAAAAAGATGCCGGCGTCCGGGTTTCTGTAGAAGATCAGTGCCAGTTTTTTTCCGAAAAAGAAGAAGATTCCTCCTGATAGAAAGCCGAGCCACAGGCAGTATTGAATCGTTTGTTCGGTAGAGCGGATAATGGCATCTTCTTTTCCGGCTGCCTGCTGACCGGCGATGGTTGGGAGGAGCATCGTGGAGAGGGCGGAAGTAATCGCAGAAGGAAATAAAATAAAGGGTAATGCCATACCGGTCAGTGCACCGTACAGGCTGAGGGACTGCGTGTTTGAGAGTCCGGATGCTTCGAGTTTTCCGGGGATGAGGATAGCTTCGGTGCTCTGAAGAAGGTTGACGAGCATCCGGTTCAGAGTGAGTGGGGCAGATAATGTAAGAATTTCCCTAAGGCAGGAGCGGACGTGAAAGCCGGCAGTGCCTTTGTGGGCAGGTTTTTGGAATGCGAGACAGAGAACACAGAAGAAGCAGGCTGTCAGCTCCCCGAAAAGTATGCCGCCAACGGCGAGAATGGGTGTCGGGGTAAGATCTTGTTCCAGAAAAATCAGGTAAATAACATAAGAAGAACTCACCCGGGCAATTTGTTCCAGCAGTTGCGATACAGCCGGAACTGTGGTTTGACGGGCGGAAAAGTACCAGGCGTGGATACAGGTGTGTATGGAACAGAGGGGCAGACTGAAAGCAAGCAGCTGCAGAAGTTCACAGCATCGGATCTCATGTAAGATATGAAGGCTGATCCAGGGTGCGCGGGTGTACAGAAAAAAGGACACGATCAGTGAAAGTCCCACAGAAAGTCCGCTGCCACTCAGGAAAAATACCCATCCCTTTCTCGGATTTCCCTTGGATAAAGCGGCGGAGCAGCAGCGGGATAAGGCACTCTGAATGCCGGCGGTGACACCGGAGAGGCAGAAGGCATAGACCGGGAAAATCATCTGGTAGATTCCCAGACCCTGTGCACCAATGGTGCGGGATAGGAATATCCTATAAAAGAAGCCAATCAGGCGGCTCAAGATACCCGCACAGGTGAGGATGGCAGTACCGGTGAGGACAGGATGCTTCGCAGAAGAAAACATAACAAGCTCCGGGGCTTTTTTTAAAATATATGAGGCTGCCAGCCTTGACAGAACCGGGGAGTCGTGTTATATTGACAAAGGGTCATATCCCAGTAGATTACTAGGGAATCTGAAAGACCAAAGGAAACTTCCGGAAGGGAGGCAACATGAAATTATCAACGAAGGGCAGATACGGTCTCCGAGCGATGATCGATCTGGCTGTATATAGTGAAAAAGAACCGGTGTCTATACAGAGTATAGCGGATCGGCAGAACATCTCCGAGCGTTATCTTGAACAGCTGATGGCCAGTTTGAAAAAGGAAGGACTGGTGAAAAGCATCCGGGGAGCCAACGGAGGGTACCAGCTGGCAAGACCGGCAATCGGTATCTCGGTTGGAGATATTCTTCGTGCACTGGAAGGAGATCTGCGGGCAGTAACCTGTCCGGCAAACGGCGAAGAAGGAAACGGTGGCTGCGAAAATGCAGATCTGTGTGTGACGCGATATGTATGGCAGCGCATCAACGAAGGAATTACTCATGCAGTGGATACCATGTATCTCAACCAGTTGGTGGAAGAGAGTAAAAAACTGAAAGAAAAAGGACAGGTACAGCCTGCAGGCTGTCAGGGATAGGAGGCAAAATCATCATGAAGAAAATTATTTATCTGGATAATGCGGCAACCACAAAAGTTGCACCGGAAGTAGTAGAGGCGATGCTCCCGTATTTTACGGAGTACTATGGCAATCCGTCCAGCGTATATGAACTGGCAGGAATCAGCAAAAAAGCCGTAACAGAAGGAAGAGAAAAGGTAGCATCTGTCATCGGAGCAAATCCGAACGACATCTACTTTACCGCAGGTGGTTCCGAGTCTGATAACTGGGCACTGAAAGCTACTTATGAAGCATATAAATCAAAAGGAAACCACATCATCACCACAAAGATCGAGCATCATGCGATCCTGCATACCTGCGAATGGCTGGAAAAACAGGGCGCAAAGATCACTTACATCGATGTAGATGAAAATGGTGTTGTAGATCTGGATCAGTTGCAGAAGGCTATCACACCGGAGACCATCCTGATTTCTGTAATGGCAGCAAACAATGAAATCGGCACTCTGCAGCCAATCAAAGAGATCGGTGCTATTGCAAAAGAACATGGTATTTTATTCCATACAGATGCCGTACAGGCATTTGGTCAGATTCCGATCAATGTAGATGAGTGCAATATTGATATGTTAAGCTCCAGCGGACATAAGATCAACGGACCAAAAGGTATCGGATGTCTGTATATCCGCAAAGGACTGAAACTGCGTTCCTTTGTTCACGGTGGTGCTCAGGAGAGAAAAAGAAGAGCCGGAACAGAAAATGTACCGGGTATCGTAGGATACGGTGTGGCAGCAGAACGTGCACTTCGTACCATGGAAGAACGTACCGCAAAAGAAATCGAAGTAAGAGATTACATGATCAAAAAGATCCAGGAAGAGATCCCGTACTGCAAACTGAACGGACATCCAACACTGCGTCTGCCGAACAATGTAAACTTCAGCTTCCAGTTTATCGAGGGAGAATCTCTGCTGATCATGCTGGATATGGCAGGTATCTGTGCATCCAGTGGTTCCGCCTGTACTTCCGGATCTCTGGATCCTTCTCATGTACTGCTGGCCATTGGGCTGCCTCACGAGATCGCACATGGATCTCTGCGTCTGACGCTGAGTGAGGAAACCACAAAAGAAGATGCAGATTTTGTGGTTGAGCAGATCAAAGGTATCGTAGCGCGTCTGAGAAGCATGTCTCCGCTGTACGAAGACTTTATGAAAAAACAGAATAAATAATAAAAAAGATTAACATACGAATATACGGAGGAAATATAGATATGTATAGTGAAAAAGTAATGGATCATTTTCAGCATCCGAGAAATGTAGGGGAAATCGAAAACGCCAGCGGTGTAGGTACCGTAGGTAATGCAAAATGTGGAGATATCATGAGAATGTATCTGGATATCGATGACAACGGTATCATTCAGGATTGCAAATTCAAAACATTCGGTTGTGGTGCAGCTGTTGCAACCAGCAGTATGGCCACTGAACTGGTAAAAGGAAAAACTATTCAGGAAGCACTGGAAGTAACTAATAAAGCTGTTATGGAAGCACTGGACGGACTGCCGCCTGTAAAGGTACACTGTTCCCTGCTGGCTGAGGAAGCCATCCACGCAGCATTGTGGGATTATGCGGAGAAACATCACATCAAGATCGAAGGCTTAAGCAAACCGAAGTCCGATATCAGTGAAGGGGAGACCGAAGAGGAAGAATATTAATGAAAAAAAAGGTAGTTGTAGGGCTGTCCGGAGGAGTTGACTCCTCTGTGGCAGCCTGGCTGTTAAAAGAACAGGGTTACGATGTGATCGGAGTAACCATGCAGATTTGGCAGGACGAGCCGGAGCTGATCCAGGAAGAAAACGGGGGATGCTGCGGCCTTTCTGCCGTTGACGATGCCAGAAGAGTGGCGCAGATCCTTGATATTCCATATTATGTTATGAATTTCAAAAAAGAATTCAAGGCAAATGTCATGGACTATTTTGTGGATGAGTATCTGCACGGCCGCACACCGAATCCGTGTATCGCCTGCAACCGCTATGTAAAATGGGAGTCCCTGCTGCAAAGAAGTCTTGCCATCGGTGCGGACTATATTGCCACGGGACATTATGCAAGAATCGAGCAGCTGCCAAACGGCAGATATGCGATCCGCAATTCTGTGACTGCGGCAAAAGATCAGACCTATGCACTGTACAATCTGACACAGGAACAGTTAAAGCGGACACTGATGCCGGTAGGTGAGTACTCCAAAGACCAGATCCGTGTCATGGCAGAAAAGATCGGACTTCCGACCGCACACAAAAAAGATTCTCAGGAGATCTGCTTTGTGGATGATAACGATTATGCAGGATTTATCGACGGGTACGGTCAGGGAAAAGTGCCGGAAGGTAATTTTGTGGACAAAGACGGTAAAGTTCTCGGACGTCACAAAGGAATCACCCGTTATACGATCGGACAGAGAAAAGGACTGAATATCGCGCTTGGAAAACCGGTATTTGTACAGAAGATATGCCCGGAAACCAATGAAGTGGTTCTTGGAAGTAACGAAGATCTGTTTACGACCACTGTGCGGGCGAACCGCCTGAATTTTATGGCAGTGGAAGACATTCCGGAAGAGATCGGAGCTCTCGGAAAGATTCGTTATAATCACAGAGGGGATACCTGCAAAGTAAAACGAATCGGTGAAGATTTACTGGAATGCCACTTTGATACTCCGGTCAGGGCAGTGACACCGGGACAGGCACTGGTACTGTACCAGGGAGAGTATGTGCTGGGAGGGGGAACCATTGTATGACGAGCCGGAAAGAAACCATTCCATATGGAGGAAGAATAACTGCAGACTGTCATATCCACACGGAATTTTCGTCGGACAGCGAGACAAAAATCACAGATCAGGTAGAACGTGCCATCGCACTGGGACTGGATCATATCTGTTTTACAGATCATATGGATATGGATTATCCGGAGGGAGAATTCGAACTGGATACGGATGCCTATGTAAAACGGGTACTGGAGCTACAGGAAGAATACAAAGACCGGATCCGCATCTGCCTTGGTGTGGAACTGGGCATGCAGGAGCATCTGAAAGACCGCCAGCAGGCCTATATTGAAAAATATCCTTTTGATTTCGTCATTGGTTCCATGCATCTGATCCACGGAGAAGATCCTTATTTTGGAAAAATATATGAAGAAATGGGGGATGAAGAGGCGTATCGTGAATACTTCCGGGCAACTCTGGAAAACTTAAAAAGAGCACCGAAAATCCATACACTGGGACATCTGGACTATGCGGTGCGCTACGGGAAAGAGAAAGACAAATATTATTCCTATGAGAGATTTTCACAGGAAATCGATGCAATCCTGCAGTATCTGATCAGTCATCAGATTGCACTGGAAGTAAATACAGCAGGTCTTCGAATGCTTGGCTTTACCAATCCCCACCCGGATGTGATCCGCAGATACCGGGAAATGGGCGGAGAACTGATTACAGTCGGTTCCGACGGTCATGTGCCGGAGTATCTGGGCTATGGATTTGACCGACTTCCGGAATTACTGTCTGACTGTGGATTCGATTCTTATACAGTGTTCAGAAAGGGGAAACCAGAATTCAGAAAAGTTTTGGTGAAAATTTGAAAATATGCTTGAATTTTTCAGGCAAATTAGGTAGAATAATTACAGGTTGATGTTTCTTTAACAATCTTATAGAAACCTCACAAATTTTATTTACTTTTTAGGAGGAATGAAAATCATGGCAGTAAAAGTAGCAATTAATGGTTTTGGACGTATCGGTCGTCTGGCATTCAGACAGATGTTTGGAGCAGAGGGATTTGAAATCGTTGCAATCAACGACCTGACTTCCCCAAAAATGTTAGCACACTTACTGAAATATGATTCCACACAGGGAAAATATGCTCTGGCTGACACTGTAAAAGCTGGTGAAGATTCTATCACTGTTGATGGAAAAGAAATCAAAATCTACGCAAAAGCTAATGCAGCTGAACTTCCTTGGGGAGAAATCGGTGTAGATGTAGTTCTGGAGTGTACTGGATTCTATACATCCAAAGACAAAGCTCAGGCTCATATCGATGCTGGTGCTAAACATGTTATCATTTCCGCTCCGGCTGGAAACGATCTGAAAACAATCGTTTACAACGTAAACCATGAAACTCTGACAGCAGATGATCATATCATCTCTGCAGCTTCCTGTACAACAAACTGCCTGGCTCCTATGGCAAAAGCTCTGAATGACCTGGCACCGATCAAATCCGGTATCATGTGCACAATTCACGCTTACACAGGAGATCAGATGACTCTGGACGGACCGCAGAGAAAAGGCGATCTGAGAAGATCCCGTGCAGCTGCAGTTAACATCGTTCCAAACAGCACAGGTGCTGCAAAAGCTATCGGTCTGGTTATCCCGGAACTGAACGGCAAACTGATCGGTTCTGCACAGCGTGTTCCAACTCCTACAGGATCCACAACTATCCTGACAGCAGTTGTTGAAGGTAACGTAACAGTTGATCAGATCAACGCAGCTATGAAAGCAGCTTCTAACGAGTCCTTCGGATACAACGAAGACGAAATCGTATCCAGCGATATCGTTGGTATGAGATTCGGTTCTCTGTTTGATTCTACTCAGACAATGGTACTGCCACTGGAAAATGGTACAACAGAAGTACAGGTTGTTTCATGGTATGACAATGAGAATTCTTACACAAGCCAGATGGTAAGAACAATCAAACACTTCGGAAAACTGCTGAATGCATAATCCATAGGCTCATTGGGGGTCCGGTCTCTTTGGACCGGGCTCCTTTTTTATACAGCTGCGGCTGTAATTGCACAGATGTGCGAATAATAAAAAGGAGGCATATGCCAATGCTTAATAAAAAATCTGTTGATAATATCAACGTAAAAGGCAAAAGAGTTCTGGTTCGTTGCGACTTCAACGTACCTCTGCAGGATGGAAAGATCACAGACGAGAACCGTCTGGTAGCAGCACTTCCTACTATCAAAAAACTGATTGCTGATGGTGGAAAAGTAATTCTGTGTTCTCATCTTGGCAAACCGAAGGGAGAGCCGAAACCAGAATTATCTCTGGCACCGGTTGCAGTAAGACTGAGTGAACTGCTGGGACAGGAAGTAAAATTTGCAGCTGATCCGGAAGTTGTCGGACCAAACGCAAAAGCAGCTGTAGAAGCTATGAAAGACGGCGAAGTAATCCTTCTGGAGAACACCCGTTATCGTGCAGAAGAAACCAAAAATGGAGACGAATTCTCCAAAGAACTGGCTTCCCTGTGTGATGTTTTCGTAAACGATGCATTCGGAACCGCTCACAGAGCTCACTGCTCTAACGTAGGTGTTACAAAATATGTAGATACTGCTGTTGTTGGATATCTGATGCAGAAAGAGATCGATTTCCTTGGTAATGCAGTAAACAACCCGGAAAGACCATTCGTTGCTATCCTGGGTGGAGCAAAAGTTTCCAGCAAGATTTCCGTAATCAACAACCTGCTGGATAAAGTAGATACTCTGATCATCGGCGGTGGTATGGCTTATACTTTCGCAAAAGCAGAAGGTGGTAACATCGGTGTATCCCTGTGTGAAGATGACTATCTGCAGTATGCTCTGGATATGAAGAAAAAAGCAGCAGAAAAAGGTGTAAAACTGCTTTTGCCTGTAGATAACAGAATCGGTGATGAATTCTCTAACGACTGCAACATGAAGGTTGTTCCATGTGGACAGATTCCGGATGGCTGGGAAGGTCTGGATATCGGACCGGAAACAGAAAAACTGTTTGCAGACGCTGTAAAAGATGCTAAGACTGTAGTATGGAACGGACCGATGGGATGCTTCGAAATGCCGAACTTCGCACACGGTACCGCAGCAGTAGCAAAAGCTCTGGCTGAGACAGACGCTACAACCATCATCGGTGGTGGTGATTCCGCAGCAGCTGTTAATATCCTGGGATTTGGTGACAAGATGACTCACATCTCTACCGGTGGTGGAGCTTCCCTGGAATTCCTGGAAGGAAAAGAACTGCCAGGTGTAGCAGCAGCAAACGATAAATAAGAATCAGATCCTGGAAAGGATACAAGAAAAGAGGAAACGTAACATGGCTAGAAAAAAAATTATTGCCGGTAACTGGAAAATGAACATGACTCCAAGTGAGGCTGTAAAACTGGTTGAAACTCTGAAACCACTGGTAAAGAATGACGAAGTAGACGTAGTATTCTGTGTACCTGCTATCGACATCGTTCCTGTAGTAGAAGCTGCAAAAGGAACTAACATCCAGGTTGGTGCTGAGAATATGTACTTCGAAGAAAAAGGTGCTTACACCGGAGAAATCTCCCCGAACATGCTGGTAGATGCAGGCGTAAAATACGTTGTTCTGGGACATTCCGAGAGAAGAGGATACTTCGGAGAAACAGATGAAGATATCAACAAAAAAATGCACAAAGCATTCGAACATGGACTGACACCTATCATGTGCTGTGGTGAGTCTCTGGAACAGAGAGAGCAGGGTGTAACCATGGACTTCATCCGTCAGCAGGTTAAGATTGGCTTCCAGGGTCTGACAGCAGATCAGGCAAAGAAAGCCGTTATCGCTTACGAACCAATCTGGGCAATCGGAACCGGAAAAACAGCTACTACTGAGCAGGCTCAGGAAGTATGCGGTAAGATTCGTGAGTGCATCGCTGAAGTATACGATGATGCTACAGCAGCAGAGATCCGTATCCAGTACGGTGGATCCGTAAACTCCAAAACAGCAGCAGACCTGTTTGCTCAGGCAGACATCGATGGCGGACTGGTTGGAGGCGCTTCCCTCAAAGAAGAATTCGGACAGATCGTAAACTACAAATAAATCCTTACATTTGTAAAAAGTAAATAAAGAAACGTGTCAAAACGCCACGAAACGCAAGAAGATCTGGTGGTATTCAGCAGATTCGATGCGCTTCGTGGCGTTTTATAATTTCATCATAATTACTTTTAAATGAAAAATACAAGATCATTTAAAAAGTGATAATTTTACAAAATATCAATATACTCTCCAGCGAGGGCTTTGTTCATGCTTCTGACAGCACAGAATTTGCCGCACATGCTGCAGGTATCGCTGTGGTCATCTTCCGGCATTCTGCTGGCGCGGATGGATTTGGCAGTTTCCGGATCTAAAGCACAGGCATACTGGGCATCCCAGTCGAGCACACGACGTGCATCTGCCATTTTATCATCTATATCACGGGCGCCGGGGATTCCTTTGGCAATATCAGCTGCATGAGCTGCGATTTTGGAGGCAATGATTCCTTGCTTGGTATCTTCTACATTTGGAAGAGCCAGATGTTCGGCTGGTGTTACATAACAAAGGAATGCAGCACCGTTCATGGCAGCAACGGCGCCACCGATGGCTGCGGTGATATGGTCATATCCGGGAGCAATATCGGTGACAAGTGGTCCGAGTACATAGAAAGGAGCTCCCATACAGATGCTCTGCTGGACTTTCATATTGGCAGCTACCTGATCCAGAGGAACATGTCCGGGACCTTCCACCATAACCTGTACATTGTGATCCCATGCACGTTTTGTCAGTTCTCCGAGACGAACCAGTTCTTCAATCTGGCATACATCGGTTGCATCTGCCAGACATCCCGGCCGGCAGGCATCACCTAAAGAAATGGTCACATCATATTCCTCGCAGATATCAAGAATTTCATCATAATACTCATAGAATGGATTTTCCTCACCGGTCATGCTCATCCAGGCAAAAACCAGACTTCCTCCACGGCTGACGATATTCATTTTTCGTTTGTGCTTTTTGATCTGCTCGATGGTTTTTCGTGTGATTCCGCAGTGGAGAGTGACAAAGTCCACACCGTCCTCCGCATGCATCCGGATCACATCTATAAAGTCTTTTGCGGTCAGAGTTGCAAGATCACGCTGATAATGAATGACGCTGTCATAGACAGGAACCGTACCGATCATAACCGGACATTCACTTGTCAGTTTACGGCGGAAAGGCTGGGTATTTCCATGGCTGGAAAGATCCATGATGGCTTCGGCACCGAGTTCCACAGCGCTCATTACTTTCTTCATTTCGATATCATAGTCTTTACAGTCACGGGAAACACCGAGATTGACATTGATTTTTGTGCGGAGCATACTTCCCACACCTTCCGCGCTTAAACAGGTGTGATTTTTATTGGCGCAGATCGCTACTTTACCTTCGGCAACAAGCGTCATCAGTTTACTGACATCCATATGTTCCTTTTCGGCTACAAGGCTGATTTCGGGTGTGATGATTCCCTTGCGTGCCGCATCCATCTGAGTGGTGTAATTTCTCATGTTGTTTTGCCTCCATTCTTTTCACATACATAATAAAAAAGTATCTGTTTTTGACGTCAGCAAAACACAGACGTATCCATGCAGAACAAAAATCCATACGTCCGGACAATATATAGAAGTAGTTGCTGACGCCTGCATCAGAAAGCAGGTTCCGGGTTTCTGATGCTGAACAAAATCATAAGATCTTGTCTTTTTTACAGCGGTACAAGGTGGTGTCCCCGATGTATCGCTTTTGACAGACGGATATATTGCGAGAAGGAACAGTTCGGCGGCTTCTTGTGGAGGACTTTTTACTATGCAGTAAAAAGGACCCTTACCTGAGTAAGGATCCTGTGATCTGTATGACGAAAAAAGGAAACAGTGTGTATGTATACTTCTTTTGTCCGGTATATTTTTCCTACGTTGGCATTATCCAAATCAGGTTTTCGGGTCGAAACGGAATCACGTCTCCTCTCAGCCGGCTTTCACCAGCTCCCCGTCAGCAATATAAAGGTTGTCTTGGTGTTATTATGTATCAGAACAGGTGAAAATGCAAGAGAAAATTCAGAAACAGTAGTGTCTGGCAGGAAAATTCGGAGGAATTTCAGTGTAGCAGACACTTCGCACTTCACAAGTTCACTTTAGTGTGGTAAAATGGGCGAAAAGTGATGTTGCCCTCTGTGGCAGAAAAGGAGAAAAAGGATATGGCAGAAAGAGTCATTAAAGCAGCTTTGCTTGGTTTTGGCACCGTAGGTGGTGGTGTATATAAAGTGTTAAAAATGCAGCAGGAAGAGATGGTTTCAAAGCTGGGAGCCAGAGTGGAACTGAAGAAGATACTGGTTCGGAATATAGAGAAAGCGGCTCAGAAGACAGACGATCCGTCACTGCTTACGAATAACTGGAAAGAGATTGTAGACGATCCGGAGATTGAGATTGTAATCGAGCTGATCGGAGGCATCGAACCGGCGAGAACTTATATTCTGGAAGCGCTGGAGGCAGGAAAGAATGTCGTGACGGCAAATAAGGATCTGATCGCAGCGGACGGTCACATTCTGTTAGATACCGCTGCAAAGAACAAAAAAGATTTTCTCCATGAAGCAGCAGTGGCCGGCGGAATCCCGATCATCCGCCCGATCAAACAGTGTCTGGCAGGCAATCATATTTCTGAAGTTATGGGTATCGTGAACGGTACGACTAACTTTATCCTGACCAAGATGAGCCAGAACGGTATGGAGTTTGCCGATGCTCTGAAACTGGCGCAGGATCTTGGCTATGCGGAAAGTGATCCGACAGCGGACGTGGAAGGTCTGGATGCAGGAAGAAAAGTGGCGATTCTTGCCAGTGCAGCTTTCAATTCCAGAGTGACTTTTGATGATGTATATACCGAAGGAATCACCAAAATCACAGCAACGGATATCGAGTACGCGAATGAGATGGGCTGTGTGATAAAACTTCTCGGTGTGGCAAGAAACACACCGGAAGGAATCGAGGCGAGGGTCCATCCGATGCTGATCGATGTGAATCATCCGCTGGCATCGGTTAATGACGCATACAATGCCGTATTTGTACAGGGAGATGCGGTGCAGGACGCGATGTTCTACGGCCGTGGCGCAGGAGAACTGCCTACAGCGAGTGCGGTAGTCGGTGATGTCTTTGATATCGTAAGAAATATTCTGCATGACTGCTGTGGAAGAATCGGATGTACCTGTTATAAGAACCTTCCGATCAAACATATGAACGAGATCAGCAGCAAATTCTTCATCCGTATGTTCGTGGAAGACCGTCCGGGTGTCCTGGCAAATATCGCCAGCGTGTTCGGCAACAGTGGTGTGAGTCTGGCACAGGTTATCCAGAGAAGAAAGAAAGACCAGTATGCAGAGATCGTTGTGATCACAGATGAAGTGAAAGAAAAGAATCTGAAAGATGCACTGGCAGTGGCAAAAGGAATGTCTACCGTGAAAGAAATTTCCGGTATGATCCGTGTGGCATAAATAACTTGCAAGTCCTCTCATATAAAGTTATAATGTAACTATTCGTTAATAGTGACGAAAGTGTTACAAAAACAGGAAGAAATATCAGGCAAAATGCCGATAAATACTGACTGAAGACTTTATATGGGAGGATTTTTTGCATGGAACAGTCAAGAGCCTGGGTGCAGGCGTTAAGAGAAAATATCGGAAAGGTTCTGGTCGGGAAAGAGGAGACTATTGATCTGGTACTGACCACGCTGGCAGCGGGAGGACACGTACTTCTGGAAGATGTACCGGGAACCGGAAAGACGATGCTGGCGAAGTCATTATCCAGATCACTGGATGTTGATTTCGGACGTATTCAGTTTACACCGGATCTTCTGCCATCGGATATCACTGGACTGAACTATTATAATCAGCAGGCAGGTGAATTTCAGTTTCGCCCGGGTCCTGTATTTGCCAATATTATTCTGGCAGATGAGATCAACCGCGCGACTCCGAGAACTCAGGCAAGTCTTCTGGAATGTATGGAGGAACGCCAGGTGACGGTAGACGGGGTGACAAGAAAACTGGCAGAACCTTTCTTTGTTATTGCAACCCAGAACCCGTTGGAAACGACAGGAACTTTCCCCCTTCCGGAAGCACAGCTGGATCGTTTCTTTATGAAACTGTCGATGGGACTGCCGGATAAGAAAGAAGAAGTGGGAATTTTAAAGCGTTTTATACTGGATCAGCCGTATGAAACATTACAGGCAGTATGTAAAAAAGAACAGATTCTGGCAGCGCGGGAGCAGGTAAAGAAGGTTCATGTACATGAACTTCTGCTGGAGTATATGGCAGATCTGGTACAGGCGACAAGAAAAGACAAAGAGATTCTGTCCGGTGTGAGTCCACGTGGAACGATGGCGCTTCTTCGGGCATCTCAGGCGTATGCATGGATCCGGGGAAGAGACTATGTGGTGCCGGAGGATATCAAAACAGTAGCCGGTCCTGTCATGGCACATCGTCTGGTATTGTCAAGAGGATTTGGCGGGGCAGTTACCGGTCAGACAAAGATTGAGGAGATTCTGGGACAGGTGAGCGTGCCGACAGAAGAATGGGAGAGATAGCAGATGATCATTATAGTAGTACTGATCGGTGCATTTGTGATGAATGCTGTGCTGGTGAAAATCTACGGGCATCTGTGGGAAAAACATCTGGATGCACGTGTGGAATTTCAGAAAGAACCTTCTCTGGAAGGGCGGGATGCCATACTGACGGAAACCATCTATAACAGAAAATGGCTGTTTCTTCCTGTGCTGCAGGTGGGATTTCAGATGCACCGGAATCTTCGGTTTGCCGACGGAGAAAATACAAGTGTCTCGGATCAATGTTATAAAAGAGATATCTTTTCGGTAGGCAGTTATCAGAAAATTACCAGGTCGATTTCATTCTACTGTTCCAGGCGTGGATATTATGAACTGTCTCAGGTGGAACTGGTGACAAGAAGTCCGCTGATGAATGGAAAATTCTATAAAACACTGGAATCGCCGGATCATTTCTATGTGTATCCGCGGATGGTGGATGAGACCAGGCTGGAGATCCCCTTTCAGAAAATAATGGGAAGTGTGCTGTCCCGGAAGAATCTGTATGAAGATCCTTTTGAATTTCGGGGAATCCGGGAATATCAGCCGACAGATCCGATGCATAAGATTAACTGGAAAGTATCTGCACGGACGGATCAGTGGATGGTCAATCTCTATGATTCCACATCTGCACAGGAAGTGGTGGTTTTGCTGGATGTAGAAGACGAGACCATCTGGAAATTTGATGCGATCCACGAAGAGGGAATCCGGCTGGCAGCAGCCCTGGTTTCCCGTCTGTTGCAGAATGGAATTCCTGCGGGGATCCGTACCAATGGACGAGATCTGAAGACAAAAACATGTTTCAGTCTGGAACCGGGTACCGGACCACAGCAGGTGCGTGCGTTGTATGAAGGACTGACACGGCTGGATCTGGATCAGAAAGCAGAACACATGGAAGTGATCCTGGATCGTCTACGGGAAGAGGCGAACAGGGGAAACCGGACCTATGTGATGATTTCCAAAAATCAGAGAGAGAGCTGTTATGACGGATTCTGCAGGCTTCTGAACGAAGGAGGAACCGGTGTATGGATCGCTACCTTATATGAGGATATGGAATGGAAACTTCCGGACAGCCGAAATATGACAGCACTTCGATGGGAGGTGGCAAAATGAAGCAGTTGAAGATAACCAAACGACAGGCGGCACTGATGCTTCTGGAGCTGTGTCATGGATTTTTGATCTTATTTGCCATCTATGCGTGTGCAGTGGTAATATCCGGGCATGGAAGCGAACCGTTTGTACTGGTGGGATGTCTGCTGTTTCCGCTAAATGCAGGCCTGTTTCTGGCAGAGAAGAAAGCAACTCATTTCTGGCAGTTCGGAATCGTTACGTTGCTTCTGATCGGAGGGTCTGTGATGCTTGCAGGAAGTGGTGTTTGCGGAATCTGGACAGGAATTCTGGGAGTTATTGCGGCATTTTCCTATTTTTATGGGAGGGCATCAAAGAAAACCTGTTGGTTGAAGATTCCGTCGTATCCATGGCTTGGAATTGCTCTGGTTCTGTATTTTCTTGGTCAGCATTTTGTGTCGGATACGGCGATTCGGATTGCTCCGGTTCTTGCGGCATTATATTATCTGCTCTGTAATTTCCATATCAACCTGAAAGAGGTGGATTCTTTTTTAAAAACACATGCATCTCTGGAAAGACTTCCGGTACGGCGGCTGGCTAAGATCAACCAGGGGATGATATGGCTGGTTTCCGCAGTTACGGCGGTGGCCATGATCGCAGCTCCTTATCTGGGTATTGATCAGCTGATACGGAAGGGTGGTCAGGCGTTAAAAACTGTGATACGCTGGCTGCTACATCTGATTCCGAATTCACCGGCGCAAGAGGGAACGATGGCAGCAGAGCAGACGAATCAGATGATGCAGGCGACTGCCAGCAGAGAGATTCCGTGGTTTTTGGAACTGTTGTACAAATTGCTGGATCTGATCGGCTGGATGATCGGTATCAGTCTGGTGCTTGTGTGCGTTTTTGTTGGAGTGCGGGCGCTGTATCGATTGTATCTGCGTTTTAATGAAAAGACCGAGGAAAACGGAGACAAGATCGAACGATTACTGCCACCACCGGCAGCTGAAAAAAAGAAAAATCTGAACCGGAAAAAGAAAGAACATCTTTTCTGGAATCGATCTGCAGATGGAAGGATCCGAAAGCACTATCGGAAAAAAGTTCTCGAAAAACTGAAAGGATCCCCGGACAGTGCCTGGACACCAACCCAGACTGCAGGTCACATGGAGCTAGAGGATGTCGATGCGAAAGTATTTGCACAGATTTATGAGAAAGCGCGATATGCAGAAACATTCTGCACAAAAGAAGAGATGGAGAAGATGCTTCGGATACGATAAAACTCTTGTGGAGCAGAAAAAGCTGAAAGTACAGTAAACTTTCAGCTTTTTCTTTTTATGGCTTACTTTCTTTGTACTTCTGTGGTACAATCGTATGTGCATATCCATTATGGGATGTAAAGATAAAATGGAGGGATACTCAAGTATGAGCAAGAAAAAAGGAGAAGGCCTGAAATCATTTAACAAAGGGTTTAGCGTTCCGGACACTTACATTATTATTTTCTTTGTGGTTGTCCTTGCTGCGATCGTTACGTTCTTTGTTCCGAAGGGCTACTACGAAACACAGGATGTTACGTACATGATGAACGGGGTGGAGAAGACCCGTACGGTAATTAAAGATGGAAGTTTCCAGTATCTGACAGACGATGCGGGAAAAGCAGTCACAGAAGGGGTTACCTTATTCAGTGGTGACGGCGAAAGTGGTTTCTTTAATTACATGTTTAATGGAATTGTCAGCGATTCTGCGATTCAGATCATTGCATTTTTGCTGGTAGTAGGTGGTGCGTTTGGTATCATGATCCGGACAGGAGCCATCGAAGCGGGACTGGTCGGACTGATCCGCAAGGCAAAAGGGGCAGAAAAATTGCTGATTCCGGTTCTTTTTGTACTGTTTTCTCTAGGCGGGGCTGTTTTTGGAATGGGAGAGGAAGCACTTCCGTTTACCATGATTTTGTGTCCACTGTTTGTTGCGGTTGGATATGATACGGTCATTGCAGTTCTGGTTACTTATGTGGCAACACAGATTGGTTTTGGTACTTCCTGGATGAACCCGTTTTCTGTGGGTATCGCACAGGGAATTGCCGGTATTGATGTGTTTTCCGGTGCGGGATTCCGTATGGCGATGTGGGTGGTATTTACTGCACTCGGCTGTGGAATGACCATGTTCTATGCAGCGAAAGTGAAAAAAACACCGACGATCTCGGTTGCTTATAAGACAGATCAGTATTTCCGTGAGCAGAACGAGAAAACAGGTATCGATGATGGTCATTCTTTCGGGATCGGACACATTCTGGTTCTGCTTACACTGGCTGTTACCGTTGTATGGGTAGTCTGGGGTGTTATGAAAAAAGGGTATTATATGCCTGAGATCGCGACACAGTTCTTTATCATGGGTATCGTTGCAGGTGTGATCGGTGTGATGTTCCATCTGAACGATATGAAGATGAATGATATTGCAACTTCTTTTAAAAATGGTGCAAAAGATTTGATCGGAGCGGCTCTGGTTGTAGCCATGGCGCAGGGAATCATGCAGGTACTCGGCGGTTCCGATCCTACAACTCCAACCGTGATCAATACGATCATGTATGGAATCTCCAAAGCACTGGCAGGACTTTCCGGTGCGGCAGCAGCTGTGCGGATGTATCTGTTTCAGTCCGTATTTAATTTCTTTGTGGTATCCGGATCCGGTCAGGCAGCAGTCACGATGCCAATCATGGCTCCGCTGGCAGATCTGTTGGGAGTTACCCGTCAGACTTCGGTACTTGCTTTCCAGCTGGGAGATGCATTTACCAATCTGATCGTTCCGACTTCCGGATGTCTGATCGGTTCTCTGGCTATTGCCAGAATCGAGTGGTCCAGCTGGATCAAGTTCATGTGGAAATACCTGGGTGTGTTGATGATCGGTGCTGTGATCACGATTTTGATTGCGGTTGGAATCGGATTCTGATGATGGTATTGTTCACGGAAACAGATTGAAGGAAAAGGGAATCTATTGTAAAATAAAGCGTGTAGATGGAAAATTATTTTCCACTACACGCTTTTTGTTCTTTTTGTTGAAAGGAAGCGTTTAATATTTATGTTGCAGGAAGGATTACAGACGTATGAAATTAATTAAAAATATCAATGTATATGCACCGGAACATCTTGGAAACAAGGATGTGCTGGTCATCGGAGATAAAATTGCAAAGATAGAAGAGGCAGGATGCATGCCGGAGATACCGTATCTCACAGCGGAGGATATTATTGACGGCAGTGGAAAGATTCTGACACCGGGTTTTATTGACTGCCATGTGCATATTCTTGGCGGTGGCGGAGAGGGCGGTTTTGCCAACCGCACACCGGAAGCAACGGTGGAAGGGCTTACAAAGTTCGGTGTCACCACAGTGGTCGGATGTCTTGGAACGGACGGTATCGGAAGAGATATGTGCGCACTGGTGGCAAAAACAAAAGGGTTATGTGAACAGGGAATGTCAGCTTACTGTTATACCGGAAGCTATCAGATTCCGGTGCACACACTGACGGACAGCATCACAAAAGATATCATGATGATTCAGGAAATCATCGGAACCGGAGAAATCGCCATTTCCGATCATCGTTCTTCCCAGCCGACGTTTGAAGAATTCGTTCGTGTGGTGGCGGATACGAGACTGGGCGGTGTTCTTTCAGGAAAAGCAGGTGTTGTCAATGTGCATCTCGGGGACAGTCCGAGATGCATGGATCTGATCGAGCGCGTGGTGGCAGAGACCGAGATACCGGCCTCTCAGATTCTTCCGACTCATATCAACCGGAACGAGAAACTGTTCTGTAAGGCCACTGAGTATGCAAAGAATGGTGGAAATGTTGATTTTACCGGCAACGAAGATATCGATTACTGGGAAACTATCTGTGATGAAGTCAGAGTATGCAACGGGATCCGGCGGATGATGGAAGCAGGGGTGGATCCGAAACATATCACTATTTCTTCCGATGGTCAGGGAAGCCTGCCGATGTATACGGCCGGAGGAGAATTCCTTGGAATGGGCGTCGGACAGTCCAGTTGTCTCCTGAAAGAGGTAAAAGAGTGTGTATGTAAAGCAGACATTCCTCTGGAGATTGCCATCTCCACCATCACGGCCAATCCGGCGCGGATTCTGCAGTTGAAAGATAAGGGAAAGATTGAGGAAGGGTGCGATGCGGATCTTTGTATCCTGAATCAGGAACTGGATCTCGTGGAAGTGATAATAAGAGGAAAATGCAGAGAAAGCATCTGCTGACAGGAACTCCCCACTTGCGGGAAGTTTCATAAAGTGCTATAGTGTGAAAAGCAAAAAATAAAGGAGTTTAGAGAAAATGAGAACAGCAGATTTTTATTATGATCTTCCCCAGGAACTGATTGCGCAGGATCCGTTGGAAGACCGTTCTTCCTCCAGACTGATGCACCTGGACAAAGAGACAGGGGAACTAGAGCATACAGATTTTAAACATATTCTGAATTTTCTGAAACCGGGCGATTGTCTGGTGGTAAATGATACGAAAGTAATCCCGGCCAGACTGTACGGACATAAAAAAGAGACCGGAGCTGTGATCGAGATTCTTCTGCTGAAACGCAGAGAGAATGATATCTGGGAATGCCTGGTAAAACCGGGAAAGAAAGCCCGCCCGGGAGCCGTGATCGATTTCGGAGAAGGATTACTGACCGGGGAGATCATCGATGTGGTAGATGAGGGAAACCGTCTGATCCAGTTCCATTATGAAGGAATCTTTGAGGAGATTCTGGATCAGCTGGGGGAGATGCCGCTGCCGCCGTATATCACACATAAGTTACAGGATAAGAACCGTTATCAGACCGTATATGCAAAACACGAAGGATCTGCGGCCGCACCCACTGCCGGATTACATTTTACACCGGAACTTCTGGAGCAGGTAAAAGAGATGGGTGTGAACATCGCGCATGTCACCCTTCATGTAGGTCTTGGAACTTTCCGTCCTGTTAAAGTGGATGATGTAGAGAAACATCATATGCATTCTGAATTCTATATTGTAGAGGAAGATCAGGCAAAATTGATCAATGCCACAAAGAAAAATGGTGGCAGAGTGATCGCGGTGGGAACTACCAGCTGTCGTACACTGGAATCCGCAACAGGAGAGGATGGAATCGTAAAAGCAACAAGCGGCTGGACCGAGATATTCATCTATCCTGGATACAGGTTCAAATGTATCGATGCCCTGATCACAAATTTCCATCTGCCGGAGTCCACGTTACTGATGCTGGTATCTGCGCTGGCAGGGAAAGAAAAAATCATGCATGCATATGAAGTGGCAGTACAGGAACGGTACAGGTTTTTTAGTTTTGGGGATGCCATGTTTATCAGCTGACGTTTTCTTTTCCTGTTGATGATGGGAAGCAGTGATTTTGATTCCGCGGCCAAGTGAATGATACAGTTATTTCAGACACGATCTAGAGCGTGTCTGAAAAATCATTTCCGCAATCTGCAAGCCCCACTTTGCGGTATATTTTACCCTCATTCGGTTGCCGTAGCCCGCTACGCCGCCCTCATTCGGATAAAATCTCCCACAAACTGGGACTCGCAGCTCACGAAAAGCCTTTTTCAAACACGCTCTAGGACTTTCCCTTACGAAATTTCTGTGGAGAAGTTCCGTAGAGTTTTCGAAAAGTCCGGAGAAAGATCTTATAATTGGTAAGACCGTGTTTTTCCATCAGTGAAGTGATGGTATCGTCACAGGCAGAGAGATCTTTAGCCAGGTGAATGGTGCGGACATCGTTCAGATATTCCAGGAAGGTCTGACCAGTGTATTTTTTAAAAAGCCTGCAAAAGTATTCCCTTGAGACTGCGAGCAGGGAGGCTGCGGTATCCAGTGTCAGATTTTCCTGATAATGTTCCCGGATCCATTGCATGACACGGGTAATCCGCAGTCGGTCACGATCACTGTCGGCTGTGACAGTGGAAGCAGTAGTGGTGCAGTGATCCCGACAGAGAATATATAAAAATTCATATAATCTTGCGGTGAACAGCAGCTCATAATGGTGCGGCTGCTCCTGAAAAATAGTTTCCATGGCATGAAGAGCAGAAAAGAGCTGCGCGTTCTGCTTACTTTTTGTGTAAGAAATCAACGTATCAAATCGTAACTGATCAAAGTCCGGCAGATAAGAGCGAAGCTGTCTGGCAGAGATCTGGAGAATCAGATAGTGACAGCCCGGTGTTCTGGTCATGTGAAGATCTCCGGAGTTGATGATCATGAGATCGCCTGTATGAAGTTCATATTCCACGGCCTGTACAATAGCAGAAAGAACACCATCTTTAATGTAGAGAATTTCCACATATTCATGCCAGTGTGCCGGGAAGACTCCGGCGGGAGAGAGTACCGGCTCAAAGCGCACCTGAAGATGACCGGTTTCCCGAATCGTTTCATAATATTGCAATTCCATAAAACCTCCTGTTAAGAAAAGGGAACTTTTCGAAAGAGAAAGAAAAGTCCCGAAAAATGTAATAAGTGAATATATAATTCGAAAATATCAAATAAGAAACAAAACTTTGAAAAAATCATATCAAAAAATATGAAAAATATCAATATCGACCTAAAATAAGATAAAAAGATACTAGTATATTTACAGAAAATAAGCGATAATAACATCAGAAGTCTGTGTCACAGAACATGGAGATTGTGACGGAAACAAGATAGAGTAACGCAGGAAATTGGGAGGTAAGTAACAGATGAAAGTAAAAGCTAGAACATTCAGCGGAACAACATCCAACGAGGTAACACAGCGTGAGATCGCTAACCGTGCCCTTGCAAGAAAAGCGGCAGCAGAAGGATTTGTCCTTCTGAAAAATGAGGGACATTTTCTTCCGGCTCCAAAAGGTGGAAAGATTGCACTGTATGGTGCGGGGGCAGTCAAAACCATCAAGGGAGGTACCGGTTCGGGTGATGTAAATGAGCGTGATTATGTGACCATCGCACAGGGAATGAAAAATGCCGGATACGAAGTAACTACAGAGGGCTGGCTGGATTCTTATGTGAAGATCTATGATCAGGCAAGAGAAGACTGGAAAGCAGAGATCCTGAAAAAGGCAGAAAAGCTGGAGAATCCAAATGCGTTCTTTGAGGCCTATTCTTCCACTCCGTTCTTCATGCCGTGTGGAGAAAAAATCGATGTGGATGCAGCAAAAGCGGACGGTGCAGATACTGCTGTATTTGTGATGGCACGTATCGCAGGAGAAAATAAAGACCGTTTTGATAAAGAAGGAGATTATTTTATCTCCGAAGAAGAAAGAGTATTGCTGGCACAGGTATGTGAGAGCTATTCAGATGTGGTGCTGGTGATCAATACAGGCGGTCTTATGGATCTCGCGTTTGCCGATACATTTGACAATATCCGTTCCATCGTACAGTATGTACAGGCCGGACAGGAAGGCGGCAATGCATTTGCCGATGTGTTTACCGGAGCGGTGACCCCGTCCGGAAAGATGACAGATACCTGGGCGAAAACATACAATGATTATCCGGGTGCCGAAGTATACAGCTACAAGAGTGGCGATCTGACGAAAGAACGATATGAGGAAGGAATCTTTGTGGGATATCGTTACTTTGATACCTTCCTGGTACCGGTTCGTTATGGCTTTGGTTATGGTATGTCTTATACCGATTTTGTGATCACAGCAGGAAAAGTAAGTGTCAGTAATCCGGGAACCATGGATCCGAAGGTTTCTGTGGAAGTTACTGTGAAAAATACCGGTGATACTTATGCAGGAAAAGAGGTTGTACAGATCTACGTATCCTGCCCGCAGGGAGAACTGGTGAAAGAATTCCGCAGACTGGCAGGATTTGGCAAGACAAAACTGCTGGCACCGGGAGAAGAACAGCAGATGACCATTACGTTCCCGCTGTACCAGCTGGCATCATACAGTGAGGACCAGGCAGCATGGATTCTGGAACCGAGCAAATACGGTATCTGGGTTGGTAATGAGTTAAATACTTCCGTACTCAGTGGTGCATTAGAACTGGATCAGGAAGCAGTGATGGTACAGTGTGAAAATATCTGTCCGTTAAAAGAAGAGTTAAAAGAGATCATGCCATTTGCTAAAAAGGTACAGGCGAGAGAACTGGCATGGCATGAGGAACTGAAAGCAAAAGGAATCGTGCCGGTTGCAGTGAAAGCAGCAGACATTCCGACAGAAAAAGTGGATTATCAGAAGATTCCGGAAGTGCTGCCGGGAAGAGCCGGAGAGATTGTTGAACAGATGTCCGAGGAACAGTTGGTGCAGATGGCTACCGGAGACCCTGGAAAAGATCAGGGTAATGCGCTTGGTTCAGCAGGTATCTCCGTACCGGGTTCTGCTGCAGAGACACCTCTGGTGGCAGCAGAAGAACCATGGAATGTGGCAAGTATCGCACTGGCTGACGGACCTGCAGGCCTGCGTCTGAAAAAAGAATATCAGGTAGAGAACGGCCGTATCGTTCCGACCGATTTCCTGTCTGCGCTGGAGGGCGGATTCTTCGCAGCATCAAAAGAGAAGAGAGGAACTTCTTATTATCAGTACTGTACCGCGATTCCGGTAGGAACTCTTCTGGCACAGACCTGGAATCTGGATCTTGTTCGTGAACTCGGTGAAATGATCGGCCACGAGATGGAACTGTTCGGTATCACCCTCTGGCTGGCACCGGGTATGAACATTCACAGAAATCCGCTGTGCGGAAGAAACTTTGAATATTATTCCGAAGATCCGCTGCTGGCCGGTATGATGGCTGCCTCCATGACACTTGGTGTACAGAAAGTACCGGGATGCGGAACAACGATCAAACATTATGCATGCAACAACCAGGAAGACAACCGTATGGGTTCGGATTCTATCCTGTCCGAGAGAACCCTCCGTGAGATCTATCTGAAAGGATTTGAGATTGCAATCAAGGATGCACAGCCAATGTCCATCATGACATCCTACAACCTGATCAACGGCGTACATGCTGCGAACTGTTACGATACCTGTACGAAAGCAGCAAGAGACGAGTGGGGATTTGCCGGAGCGATTATGACCGACTGGACAACCACTAACGTACAGATCCAGGGCGAGTGTACCGCAGCAGGCTGTATGAGAGCCGGCAATGACATGGTTATGCCGGGAATGGAAGAAGATCATGAAAACATCCGCAAAGAGCTGAAGGAAGGTACACTGGATATCCGTGAACTGAAGAGATGTATCTACAATACCGTAAATATCATCCTGCAGTCCAACCAGTATGAGGAGGCCGTAAGCTATGAAAATCAGTTTGACGGACTGGGCGAATGGTTGACAGTAAAATAAATATGGAATAAGATCACGGGTGGTAATCTGTGATGTGATGAAAGTTCGCCGGAGGCAGTAGGTTCCGGCGGACTTTTTGCGTCCTGTAGGGCAATCCTTGTTTTCGCAGTAGCCACAGGTAAGGACGTTATGATATAATGAGCGTTAGCGAGCGGGAACAAACGAAGTATGTTCATCGGGAGCGGCGAATGGCGATCATGATAGCTGCGAAAGCAGCGTCAAGCACCGCAGGTGCGAATCATGATATAATGAGTGTTAGCGAGTGGGAGTTATATACGGAGGAAACTGGATATGATGAGAAATAAAGAAGTACTGAATGAAATAAGAAAGCAGAGCTGGACTCTGATCGAAGAAAAACGTGATAAATTTGTCAAGCAGAGCCTGCTTTCAGATGAATTCATCGATATGATGCAGAGAAACCGGAAACCGTTTGATCTTTTGATGTCCTATTATCAGTGTGCGATCATGGAGATCGAGACAAAATTTAAGGTGTTAAACGAAGAGTATTCTCTGGAATACGATAAAAATCCGATCGAAGGGATTAAAAGCAGAATCAAATCCTACGACAGTCTGTTAAAGAAGATCCGTAGAAAAGATATTCCGATGACACTGGAATCCATTGAGAAAAATATCACAGATATCGCCGGTGTGCGGGTCATCTGTTCCTTCCCGGCCGATATTTATGAAGTGGCAGACAGCTTTTTGCGACAGGATGATATTACGCTATTAGAGCGCAAAGACTATATCCAGAATCCGAAACCAAGCGGCTACCGAAGTCTCCATCTGATTGTACAGGTTCCCATTTTCCTGCAGGATGAGAAAAAACCGGTGACGGTGGAAGTGCAGTTCCGTACGATCGCGATGGACTTCTGGGCTAGTCTGGAACATAAGATGCGTTATAAAAAGAACATTCCAGCTGAGCAGATGAAGTACTTACAGGACGAACTGTACGACTGTGCAGAACAGAGTGCGGCACTGGATAAACGAATGCAGAGTATCCGTAATCTGATCGCGGAGAACAAAGAAGAGGAAGAAACGAAGGGATTTTTCCTTCCACTCTTTTAAATTTCCTGCAGCAGACCGGTGAAAAATCTGAAAAAAACGTGAACTTTATGAAAAGCGTGTGAAATTGCTGTCAGCCGGGAAAAATTATGGTAGAATAAGTGTCAGTGAGTGAAAAGAAAGAGGGAATACTATGCCATATTATTTTTATGATGCAACTTATATACTGGTACTGATCGGTGCGCTAATCAGTATGTTTGCTTCCTGGAATGTGCAGAACACGTTTCGGGCATACAGCAGAGTCTGGAACAGCAGAAACATCCTATCGCAGGATATTGCACAGATGATCCTTCACGATGCCGGAATCTATGATGTGCGGATCGAGCGGATCCGCGGTGATCTGACCGATCATTATTCGCCGAATGAAAAGGTTCTTCGTCTGTCGGATTCGGTATACGGATCAACCTCTGTAGCGGCGATCGGTGTGGCCGCCCATGAGTGTGGGCATGCGATCCAGCACCAGGAAGGATACGCACCGTTAAAGCTGCGTTCTTTTTCTGTACCGTTGGCCAATATCGGCTCCCGGCTTTCTTGGCCCATCATCGTACTGGGACTGATCCTGGGATGGTCCGGGTTACTGGAGATCGGTATTCTGTTATTTGTATTTGTGGTAGCTTTTCAGCTGATCACACTTCCGGTGGAATTCGATGCCTCTCACCGGGCAATCCGGATTCTTGAAGGAAAACATCTTTTGGGCGATCAGGAATTACAGGGTGCGAAGAAAGTTCTGACAGCGGCAGCACTTACATATGTGGCAGCACTGGCATCGGCGATTTTGCAGCTGATTCGATTGATCTTGATTTCCAGACGGAATGATGACTGAGAAAAAATGAAAAAAACAGGAAAAGAATAAAACGGAAATATGAAAACAGATACGCCCGTTCAGACAGGCAGGTAACAATGGAAACCTGGAATGTCTGAGCGGGCGTATTTGTTGTTCGTCGAAGTCTGTGAATGTAGAAAATAGCGAAGAGAATTTAAAAGAATATATGTAACTATTCAGTAGCCACTGTCCCGCGAGGTGTTTTGACATGAATATGTCAAAATCCCGAGACATACAAGCCCCGACAGAAAAGAATTTGCCCGGGTTCAGTATGTACCATATGGCACACCGATCGGCGAGATAAAAGCTGTAGTAGAAAGACAGAACGATCGGGCAGGATATACTTTCGAAGGCTGGTATACAGACGGTAACCATCAGAATCCTTTTGACGGTATCATGCCGGCAGTGGATGCGAACACAGAGGAACCGGATGCCTGGAACGATGGTTTTAAAATCTATGGAAAATGGACCCCGGTTCCGAGTGAGTACCGCGTGGAACATTACCAGCAGAATCCATTCGATCCGAGTTCGTATATCCTGGTGGAAGAAGAGACAAAGACAGCCCTGACGGATACCGAGGTGACACCGGAAGTGAAATCTTATCCGGGATTCCAGTCTTCGGAAGCGCAGACCTTATGGGTGACCGGCTACGATGTGGCATGCATGCAGTACTACTATGACAGAAACAGCTATTCGGTTACTTATGTGAAAAATAACGGGGAAGCCGATGAGACAGCAGATGTGATGTATGGAGCAGTTATTTCGGAGGTTCCGAAATACTCCGGACATGCATTTGCCGGCTGGTATGAAGACGCAGCCCTGACGGTTTCCTTTGAAGGAAAAACCATGCCGATGCATGCACTGACCCTGTATGCGAAGTGGGAGCCTGGAAAGAAGACCTATCAGGTGATCCATCAGTTACAGAGTGCAGACGGATCGGATACCTGGGAGACGGCAGAGACAGAAACCTTTACCGGAACAGCCGGAGATTCGGTGGAACCGGAAGTAAAGGCGTATGATGGATTTACTGCACCGGAAAAACAGAGATGTACGCTGACTGTTTCCGATGATCCGGATACCATCACCTACCGCTACCGGCGTAATTCCTATCAGGTAACCATGGTGACAAATAACGGAGATCCGGCGACCGAAAAGACATACCTTTACGGAACCCGGGTGGAAGAGATGCCGGAACGGGCAGGCTATTCCTTCGACGGCTGGTATCAGGATGCAGGTCTTACGAAAGTATTTGACGGAACGGTTCCGGCCCAAAACAGTACGATTTACGCAAAATGGGAACCGAGAGCAACGTATTACTGGGTAAAATACAGCCTGCAGAACGCAAACGATAACGGCTATACGGTTGCATCCATGGAATCTCTGTTAGGCAGGACCGAGGATGTGATTACACCGGAAGTACGCAAGTTCGAAGGATACATATCTCCGCAGCCACAGACCGGACAGATCCAAGGCGGAAAGGTACTGGTGATCGAGTATCTGTATGAACGTGAGGTACATACCTTACAGCTGGAAAATAATGACGGAACGGAACCAAAACAGCAGCAGATGAAACAGGGTGCAGCGATTCCGGCACCATCCATGCGGAAAGGTTATACTTTCATGGGCTGGTATACAGACAGCACATTACAGACCGTGTATACCGGAAATATGCCGAATGAAGATCTGACGCTGTATGCAAAATGGGAAGCAAATACAAGAACCTACACCGTAAAACATTATCTGCAGAAAGCAGAAGGAGACGGTTACCAATGGGTGGCAACACAAAACCCGAAGGGCAAGACGGATGAAACAGTAACACCACCGGTCAATACAACCTATGGTGACGAATATGAATTACCGGAACCGCAGACCGTAACCATTTCTGCGGAAAAGCAGACAGTGGTAACCTACTATTACAAACGAAAAGTACACAAACTGACCTTTGAACCGGAAAACGGAGAGAAGACACAGACTGTGGAAGGTCGTGTCGGTGCCACACTCAATGTGAAACAGCCGGTTCGAAAAGGATACACCTTCACAGGCTGGACACCGGAATTTCCGGAGAAGATCCCGAATGAGGATGTAACCTATCAGGCACAGTGGAGGAAGAACAGCTATCTGGTGCAGTTTGTGAGTGAGGGAACGGTACTCAAGGAATATACACTTTCTTATGGGATGCGATCCCGGCTCAGGAGGAACCGACCAGAGAAGGATATACGTTCGTAAGCTGGGATAAAAACGTACCGGATACCGTATCCGATGAAAATGTGAAAAACGGAAAACTGGTCTTTAAGGCAGTATGGAAAGAAATAGCATATACCATCAGCTATAATCTGGCAGGAGGAAGCCTTCCGACCGGAAAGACCAATCCGACAACATTTACCATCAACAGCAAACCGATGAATCTGGTACAGCCAAAACGGGAAGGCTATACGTTTGAAGGATGGTCAGGAACCGATATCAAAGAAAAAGATACACAGGTTACGGTTACCGCCCGCCCGTTGAAAGATAGAACCTATACGGCAAACTGGAAAGAAAATTCCTATACGATCGTTTTCAATGTAGAAGGTGAAGTAACAAGGGGAGAGATGAAAAATATCCCGCTTCGTTATACACAGGAAACCACGATACCGGAAAACGGATATGTGTGCGGAGGCTATAAGTTTGTCGGATGGAGAACCGGTGGAAAGAAAAGTGAGCAAAAAGTATATCAGCCGGGAGACAAAGTCAGCAGACTTTGTGCGACCAATAATGGAACGGTCAACCTGTACCCGATCTGGGAACCGTGCGAATATACGATTACGTTTGACTATCAGACCGGTAATAAACGGGAGAAAGTAACATGCAAATATAAAGAAACATATACGCTCCCGACCGTAAACAGACTCGGATGGACCTTCGAAGGCTGGAGCCGGTCCGCGGGTTCGACAAATGTGATCAGCTATGCACCGAATGTTAAAACGGCTGTATTTGAGGATGAAAAGGATCTTACTTTATATGCGGTATACAAACCGATAACTTCAGCTGTTTTTACGGGACAGACGGAACACAAATACTTTATCACGGATGAACATGAACTGACTATGTTTACTTTCTTTATTCAGGCGGACAGAAAGGTTGTAACAACCGGTGATTATGGACTTCATCCATCCTGGTATAATTTGTATCTGCCGGATATCTCCATGGATGCAGCACGCCTGTATCAGAAGATGAAGATAAAAGTCAGCTATAAGATTGATGAAGAAGATGGATGGGCAGATCTGAGATTAAGTTATCAGTTACAGGATGGCACATATTATGACAACGCAGAAACGCGGGCAAATGATATTGGAAAATGTGATGGAGAAACGGTATCGCATACATTTGAAATTACCCGTAAAAATGGATTGGATTTAAATTATTTCATGTTGGTATTTGATGCACATGGAAACCACGCAGATGAATACTACATGAGCAATCTGAAAGTAGAAGTGAATCTGGAATAATGCGTAAGGGGGAAGAAGATTGAATAACAACAGAAGAAAGATAGGAATCGGAATCGCCGTGTGCGCATGCATTCTGCTGATCGGAGCCGGTCTGTATCTTACGAGAAACAACAAACAGGAAACACAGGAATCCCCGGATTCGGCCTTTGTGCAGGATCTGAATCCTGACGCTTCCACGCAGGAGGCAAAGGAGAGTGATCCGCCGGAGGGCATCCGTATCCCGGGATATCCGTCGATCACCATTCCGGCAGATACGAAAGATGTAACGGTAAATTTGATGAATCCGGAAGGAAATCCGTGTTATTTTACCTTTACACTGGTACTGAAAGATACAGATGAGACGATCTATCAGTCCAAAATGGTAGAACCGGGAAAAGCGATCACACAGATCACACTGTCCAAAGAACTGTCCGCCGGGGAATATCCTGCGATACTGAAGATCAGTACTGCGGCACTGGATGACGGTCGGGCGATGAACGGTGCCAATGTGGAAACCGTATTGAAAGTACAGTAAGGGGGGAGAAACATGAAGAAAAAAAGAGCAGTTGCAGGAGGGTTACTGCTTGTCTTAGGGATCGCACAGAGCGTATCAGCAGGAACCACGACCGTAACGTATCATGTGGATCCGTCCTATATGGTGCTGGTTCCGGCAAACACCACGATTCCATTTAACGAAGAATCGGTAAACTACGGGAAAATCCGTATCGAAGAAGCACAGATCGAAGAAGGAAAATGCATCCAGGTGGAGCTGATCTCGGACAAGAAACTGAAAAATCAGAGTGGAAAAGAAGGGGAGATCCCCTATGAGATTCTGGCGGACACGACAGCATTTACAAAAGCCCGTTATACTACGGCAGGGGAAGAGACGGTGCTTGGTATCACGATCGACAGAGAATCCTGGAAAAAGGCACCGTCAGGCTCCTATGCGGATACGGTTACTTTTCAGATATCCTATGTGGATGCGACAGATTAGAGTAGGAGGATGGACAGATGAAAAAGGCAGCAATTATTCTGATAGGGATTTGCCTGTGCCTCTCCATACCCGTTGCGGCAGAGGCTGCGCAGACAGGTACTTCGTCCGTTACGCAGCAAAGCACCATCAACACGACAGTATCGGATACCTACATGGTCACGATACGATCCGAACATGCGCAGGTGAGCTATCAGCATGAGGAGGGTGACGATGAGGAAACACAGGAGACGGTGACTTACGCGGTGGAGCGCTTTTCTAGCCCGCAGTTTCAGATCCAGCCGAAAAAAGGATGGAAGATCACAGCAGTGCTGGTAAACGGAGAGGATGTGACGGATCAGCTGAAAGACGGGATGCTGACACTTCCGGAAGTCTATGAAGATCAGTTACTTGTCGTGGAGACGGAAGAGAGCAAGGAAGACGACAAAAAAGATGATAAAAAAGACGATTCCACCGGAGGCGGTGAGCAGGAAGATAAAAAACCTGCGGACACAAAACCTACAGATAAAAAGCCGATCGATACAAAAAATAACGGTACTTCCGGCAGCAGCAATTCCGGGACAAAAACGGATGTATCAACGGGAAACAGTCAGGGAACAAAGGCGGATCTGACAGGCACGACGAATGGAACGGCAGAGGCAAAGACGGCAGATCTGCAAAAGAATGTAAGGTATTTTATGGCGGCAATTGTATCTGGTGCGGTACTTTTGATTCTGGCAGACAACCGGAGAAAAAGAAAACACGGAGAATAGATAAGCAGACAGAAAGAAAAGCGAAAAAGGGCAGATGAACCACAAAAATCGGTTTACCTGCCCTTTTTCAGGCGGATCAATTTTGATTATCGAGGCAGTCGCTAGGGTCTCATGTGAGTATGCACGTTGGCTTGTTACTCGCGTAAATCAGGAACGGTCTGCTCCGCAGGTGTGTACCACCCGTTTTTCCACCAGACTGACCGCCTGATAAAGAATCATGGCGATGATGCACAGGAGAATGATCGACAGGATCATCCAGTCAAGTTTGAAGATCTGGCTGCTGTAGATAATGAGAAATCCCAGTCCCTGCCTGGCTCCGATGAATTCACCGATGACCACACCAACCAGACAGAGCCCGATATTGACTTTCATAACGCTCAGAAGATAAGGGACCGAAGAGGGTAGTGCCACACGCAGAAGTTCATCTTTCCGTTTTCCACCGAGGGTACGGATGAGCTTCAGAGAATCAGGATCAATTTCCGTAAAGCTGGTATACAGATTCAGGATGGAGCCGAAGATCGCAACGGAGATCCCGGCAAGGATAATGGTTTTATAACTGGCTCCCAGCCACACGATCAGCAAAGGGGCAAGTGCAGACTTCGGAAGGCTGTTCAGCACCACAAGGTAAGGTTCCAGAATCGCTGCCAGACGTGGACAGAGCCAGAGGAGAACAGAAAAAAAGAGACTGAAAACTACGACCAGAAAGAAACTGGCAAGTGTTTCAAACACTGTGATCCCGATATGTGAGAGCAGATGGTTTGTCAGAAGCAAGGTCCGGAAAGCAAGATATACCTGACCGGGGCTTCCGAAGATAAAGGAATCGATGAACCCGAGCCGTGCACTGACCTCCCAGAGTAGCAGAAAAACCAGAAAGACAGCCAGCCGCATCAGGCGGATAAACTGCTGTCTTTTTTTGTGCTTTCGTAAAAAAGACTGTTGTGCAGATGAATCAGGTATCATGATTTAACTCCTTCCAGATCTGTTGAAAATATTGCTTGAATTCGGGGGCATTTCGCATCTGCATGGGAGTGCGGTCAGTAAGAACAGTAAAAACAGGAATCTCGCACCGGACGCAGGCAGGGGCTTTCGAGAGGATGATGACCCGATCAGACATGCTGATGGCTTCGGAGATATCGTGGGTGACCAAAAGCGCGGTTTTCCCTTCTTTACGCAGGATCTTCCAGATGTCATCACTGACAGAAAGCCTGGTCTGATAATCCAGTGCGCTGAAAGGTTCATCGAGAAGCAAAAGTGCAGGTTCCAGGGCGAGGGTGCGGATCAGTGCGGCCCGTTGTCGCATCCCGCCGGAAAGCTGGGAAGGGTGGGAAAAACGAAAGTTCCAGAGACCATACTCCTGTAAGAGACGGTCAACGTGTGAGAGGGATTCTTTTGTTTTCCTTTTTTGAATTTCAAGACCAAGAAGGACATTTTCATAGATGGTCAGCCATTCGAAAAGATGATCCTTCTGCAGCATATATCCGACAGAGAGAACAGAATGTTCCCGTGGAAGTCCCTGCATGGTGATCTGTCCCTGTTCCGGTATCAGAAGTCCGGCTATCAGATTCAGGACGGTACTTTTTCCGCATCCACTGGGTCCCACCAGAGAGACAAACTCGCCTTCCTGAACGGAAAAACTGATTTGTGAGAGCGCCTGGATCTCTCCGGAGAGTGTGTGATACGAAAGTCCGACATGGTCAAGTTCCAATAAAGCAGGCATAGAAAAAACCTCCGTGTACCTGGAATTATGTATTCCCACAGTAACAGGCAAAATGCACTAAAAGCAGAGAAAACAAGAGTCAGGGAATACACTATAGTTTATTATATGAAAAAGACAACGAATGGTCATATATTAAGATTTGCTTACGAAAGTGTAAGATTTCCGAAAATCGGTTGTGACGATGGTGAAAACTGTTATAATAAAGTCCTGTAAAGTCCCGGAGAAAGGAAAAGAATATGACAATATGGAATAAAATACGGACCGGTCAGTGGATTTCACGAACTTATCTGCTGATGCTGGTGTTTAATCTGCTGTATAATTCGCTGATCTATTATAGTGGTCAGTGGATGGGAACTCATACGAAAGCCCGGAATATCGAAATATCTTTGGACAATCAGATTCCGGTAATCCCCTGGTTTGTGGGAATCTATTTTTCGTTTTTCTTGTTCTGTGCAGTTAATTTTCTGCTGATGGGTTATTATGGGAAGAAAAAAGCCTGTCTGTTTTTATGTGCAGAGCTTCTGGCCAAGACAGTATGCGGGATCTTTTACCTGTGTTTTCCGACAACGAATCTTCGGCCGGAGATCGTGGGAACGGACTTCTGGAGCCGGATGCTTGTGGAATTGTATCAGATGGATGCAGCAGTGAACCTGTTTCCGTCGATTCACTGTATGGACAGCTGGTTTTGCGTAGTGGTACTTCGGAATATCCGGAAAGTACCGGGCTGGTATATGACGATCACCTGGATCTGGGCTGCGGCAATCTGTGCATCCACGTTATTTACAAAACAGCACGGGATTCTGGATGTGGCAGCAGGGATAGCACTTGCGGAACTCAGCTATATATGTGTGATCCGCTGGAAAAAAACAGAACGGTTCCGTCTGTGGATGGAGAAAAACGGATATGAAAAATAAGAAAAAAATCATAGGAAACGGTATTTTCCTGTTTCTGGTGCTTGGTCTTACCTTGTACGGTGTCTTTCATGGAGAAGATCTGGGACTGATCTGGGAAAATGTCAAAAAAGCGGATAATCGCTATCTCTTCCCGGCAGTCATCTGTGTGATATTTTTTATCTGGGGAGAGTCGATTATTATACATTATCTGCTGTATACTCTGCAGATCCGGCTGAAAAAGTGGAAGTGTTTTCTGATCTCTTCGGTAGGCTTCTTTTTCAGCTGTATTACACCATCGGCAAGTGGCGGGCAGCCGATGCAGATGGTATATCTGAAAAAAGAAAAGATTCCGATCTCGGTATCCTCCGTAGTACTGATGATCGTAACCATTACCTACAAACTGGTACTGGTGTTGCTTGGATTATTTGTACTGTTCTTTCAGCCGCGGATCACAGATACCTATATGCAGAATGTGATGCCGGTGATGTGGCTGGGACTGTGGCTGAATGTATTCTGTGTGATATTTATGCTGCTTCTGACTTTTCATCCGCAGCTGATGCGGCAGATTCTGGTAAAAGGACATGAAGTTCTTGTAAAAATGCATATCCTGAAAAAGAAGACCTCCCGTCTGGAAAAACTGGAAGGATCCATGGTCGAGTATCAGAAAACAGCAGAATATCTGAGAAATCATCCGGGAGTGGTAGGCATCGTGTTTCTGATCACCTGTCTGCAGCGTGTTGCATTGTTTTTTGTAACATATTTTGTTTATCGATCTTTTGGTTTACATCAGTACAGTATGTATGATATTGTAATACTTCAGGGTATGATTTCCGTGGCTGTGGATATGCTCCCGCTGCCCGGAGGTATGGGAATCTCAGAAAAGCTGTTTTCCATGCTGTTTACAGGGATTTTCGGGCAGGTAAAGGTTCTGGCGGGACTTATCCTGAGCCGTGGACTGAGTTATTACACAGAGCTATTGATCAGTGCAGTCATGACTGTAGCTGCGCAGCTGTTTCTTGGTAATGAAAAAGAACACAGAGAAAAGATCAGCGAAAAGCTGAAAACGATACAGGAAAAGGGAAAAGGATACGAAAGAAAGAGGGGGAACTCATGATAAGTTTTATTGGTTATTACAATTACACGGTGATTCTGACGTATATCAGTCTGTTTTGTTCCATTGCGGGGATGTTGTTTACTGTGAACGGGTGGTATAAGATGGCAGTGTTGTGCCTGGCTCTTTCGGGACTGTGTGACATGTTTGACGGAAAAATCGCCAGAAGAAAGACAGACCGTACGGATGATGAAAAATGTTTTGGTATTCAGATCGATTCCCTGTGTGACATGGTCTGCTTTGGGGCATTTCCGATTCTGCTGGCCTACAGCCTTGGTATGAGAGGACCGATTGGTATCGTGATCCTTGCATGGTATGGAATGAATGGTGTGGTCCGTCTCGGCTACTTTAATGTCTGTGAGACAAAACGTCAGGAAGAGACGGAGGAAGTGAGAAAATATTACAGCGGTCTGCCAATCACATCGATCGCTGTCGTGTTGCCGCTGGTGTTTGTGCTGCATACGGTGCTGAGGAACCATTTTGCAGTGGCACTTCATGTGGCTATGTTTGTTGTCGGTACGCTGTTTGTGACGAATATCCAGGTGAAAAAACCCAGGAATTCCACACTGGCAGTCCTGGTCGGCGTTGTTGCCCTGGCAATCTTAAAAATCTTTCATATTTTTTAGTTTTTAATAATGATGATCAAAATCCGAAATGTATTACGGAGTATTGCAGATGACATACGATAACATTTTGGCTTGTATTTTATACATGTTTTTTCGAAAAGTCAGGTACAGAATAATTCCGAGAACATATATGTAAAAGGGAGAGAACATATGAAATACGCAGATCGATACGGAAATCGCTGGGAAGAAACCGGATTGCAGGATCGTTTTCTGGAAAAATTATATAAAAGCGTACCGGGGCGTGTGGTGGTAAAAGTGCTGGTACATCCGTGGGTTTCCAGAATGGGTGGCTGGATATTGAGCCAGAAAGCATCCTGCTGGCTGATCCCGTTATTCTTAAAAGGACATCCGATGGATCAGTCCGGCTGGGTCAAACGAAGATTTACCTCCTATAATGATTTCTTTATGAGAAAGCTGAAATCGGGACAACGTCCGGTGGAAGAAGATACAGCGCGGATCATCAGTCCCTGTGATGCCAAACTTACCGTCTGTCCGATCACGGAGTACGGGATCATGAAGATCAAGCATACACCGTATACGGTAAAAGAACTGTTAAAGAGTGAAAAACTGGCTCGTGCCTATGAAGGCGGCTATGGATTCGTTTACCGCTTGACAGTGGACGACTATCACAGGTATATTTATACAGAAACCGGAAAAAAATCCGGCAACTATAAGATACCCGGAATCTTCCATACGGTTAACCCGATTGCAAACGATCTGGAGCCGATCTATAAGGAAAATACCAGAGAGTTCTGCCTGATCAGGACAACCGATGCAGGAACCGTCCTGCAGATGGAGGTTGGTGCACTGATGGTGGGGAAGATCGAGAATGCTCAGGAAGAAGCGTTTGTACACCGGGGAGAGGAAAAGGGAAGATTTGCATTCGGTGGTTCTACGATCGTGGTGCTTTATCAGCGGGGACAGGTTCAGCCGGATCAGGATCTTCTGGACAACAGCCGGGACGGTTACGAAACAAAAGTAACCCAGGGAGAGGCTGTAGGAGATAAGGTGGAAAAATGCAGAAAATAAATTATCAGAAATTAATGGAAAATGAAATCGCACACAACAGGCAGGAGCAGAAAGTTCCTGCCTTGCTTTTACACAGCTGTTGTGCGCCGTGCAGCAGTTATTGTCTGGAGACATTGAGTGAGGACTTTGCAATCACGGTGTTTTATTACAATCCTAATATTTATCCGGAAGAAGAATACTGGAAACGGGTGAGAGAACAGGAGCGGTTTATCGGTCTTCTGCCTGCGAAACATAAAATCTCTTTTCTGGAAGGCAACTATGAAAAAGAACGGTTTTATGAGACAGTAAAAGGCATGGAGAAGATCCCGGAGGGTGGAGAGCGGTGCTTTGCCTGTTACCGTCTGCGGCTGTCGGAGGCGATCAAAGAGGCCGAGAAGGGTGGATTTGACTATGTGACGACTACGCTGACGATCAGTCCGATGAAAAATGCACAGAAATTAAATGAGATCGGAGAAGAACTGTGCCGGGATACAAAAGTGGCGTGGCTGCCGTCGGATTTTAAGAAGAAGAACGGGTACAAACGATCCACAGAATTGTCAAAAGAATACGGGATGTACCGGCAGGATTACTGCGGATGTGTGTTCTCGATGCGGGAGCGTGAAGAGCAAAAAGCCCGGATCGAGCAGGAAATCTTGCAGAATAACGGAATATAAAAAGCGACTTGCGCCGACACAGGATTAATGATAGAATGATTTCAGACTTTACTATGAGAAAGTAAATGGCAGTGAATCCGCGGATTCCCGAATAATTTAAGTGAGGAACAGGAAAAGAAGTCTGCCGGAAAATACAGGGAAGAGAGGAAACAATATGGCACAGTTATGGGGAGGCCGTTTTACAAAAGAAACGGACAAACTTGTATATAATTTTAACGCATCCATCGGATTCGATCAGAAGTTTTTCCATCAGGATGTACAGGGAAGCAAAGCACATGTGACGATGCTTGCAAAACAGGGGATTCTGACAGGAGATGAGAAAAATCAGATCATCGCCGGACTGGACAGTATCGTGGCGGATGTGGATGCCGGTAAACTGGAGATCACCAGTGAGTACGAAGATATCCACAGTTTTGTGGAGGCCAATCTGATCGACCGGATCGGTGACGCAGGTAAGAAACTGCACACCGGACGAAGCAGAAATGATCAGGTAGCGCTGGATATGAAACTGTATGTCAGAGACGAGATCAAAGAACTGGACGAACTGGTGAAGAAACTGCTGGTGACACTGAATAAGATCATGGAAGAAAATCTGCATACCTATATGCCGGGATTCACCCATCTGCAGAAAGCACAGCCGATCACACTGGCACATCATATGGGTGCGTATTTTGAGATGTTCCGCAGGGACAGAGGTCGTCTTGCAGACATTTACGAAAGAATGAACTATTGCCCACTGGGAAGCGGAGCACTTGCAGGAACCACCTATCCGCTGGATCGTGCCTACAGTGCCGAACTGATGGGATTTGCCGGTCCTACGATGAACAGTATGGATTCCGTAGCAGACAGAGATTATGTGATCGAACTGTTATCTGCCATGTCCACGATCATGATGCATCTGAGCCGTTTTTCCGAGGAAATCATCATCTGGAACTCCAACGAGTATCAGTTTGTGGAGATCGATGATGCCTACAGTACCGGAAGCAGTATCATGCCACAGAAGAAAAACCCGGATATCGCCGAGTTGGTAAGAGGAAAGACCGGCCGTGTTTATGGCGCGCTGATGTCGATTCTGACAACCATGAAGGGAATTCCGCTGGCATATAATAAAGACATGCAGGAAGACAAGGAACTGACCTTTGACGCGATTGATACCGTAAAAGGGTGTCTGGCATTGTTTGAAGGTATGGTTTCCACAATGAAGTTCCGTAAAGATGTGATGGAAAACAGTGCAAAACACGGATTTACCAATGCAACGGATGCAGCAGATTATCTGGTAAATCATGGAGTACCGTTCCGTGATGCACATGGCATTGTCGGCCGTCTGGTGCTGTACTGCCTGGACAAAAAAATTCCGCTGGACGAGATGACCCTGGAAGAATACAAGGCGATCAGTCCGGTATTTGAAGAAGATATTTACGAAGCCATCAGCATAAAAACCTGTGTGGAAAAACGTATGACCATCGGTGCTCCGGGACCGGATGCCATGGCAAAGGTGGTAGAGTGGAATAAAAAATATTTGGAAGAAAAGTAAAAAAGTGTTGATTTTTTCAGAAAACTGGTATAGTATTACCAAGTAAATACAAATGTACGCGAGAGAAATACAAAAAGTTACGGTTGTGCATTGAGTAAGAAGAATGAGGAGTGAAATCACAATGAGCAGCAAATTAAGAGTAGGTATTTTAGGAGCAACAGGAATGGTAGGACAGAGATTTATTTCTCTGCTGGAAAACCACCCATGGTTTGAAGTAGTAACTGTAGCAGCATCCCCGAGAAGTGCAGGAAAAACATATGAAGAAGCCGTAGGCGGACGCTGGAAAATGGATACTCCGATGCCGGAAGCTGTAAAAAAACTGGTAGTTATGAATGTAAATGAAGTGGAAAAAGTAGCTTCCACCGTTGATTTTGTATTTTCAGCAGTAGATATGTCCAAAGAGGAAATCAAAGCGATCGAGGAAGAATATGCAAAAACTGAAACACCGGTTGTTTCCAATAACAGTGCTCACAGATGGACACCGGATGTACCAATGGTAGTGCCGGAGATCAACCCGGAACACTTTGAGGTTATCGAATCTCAGAAAAAACGTCTGGGAACCACACGCGGATTCATCGCAGTAAAACCAAACTGCTCCATCCAGAGTTATGCACCGGTTCTGACTGCATGGAAAGAATTCGAGCCATACGAAGTAGTTGCTACTACATACCAGGCAATCTCCGGAGCAGGTAAAACCTTCAAAGACTGGCCGGAAATGGTAGAAAACATCATCCCATACATCGGCGGGGAAGAAGAGAAGAGTGAACAGGAACCGCTTCGTATCTGGGGTAAAGTAGAAAACGGTCAGATCGTAAAAGCCAGCGAACCGGTGATCACCTGCCAGTGTATCCGTGTTCCGGTACTGAACGGACATACCGCAGCAGTCTTTGTAAAATTCAGAAAGAATCCTACCAAAGAACAGCTGATCGAAAAACTGGTGAACTTCAAAGGATTCCCACAGGAAGCAGAACTTCCGAGTGCTCCGAAGCAGTTTATCCAGTATCTGGAAGAAGACAACCGTCCACAGGTTAAGATGGATGTCAACTTCGAAAACGGTATGGGGATCAGCGTAGGCCGTCTGAGAGAGGACACTGTATACGACTGGAAATTCGTAGGTCTGTCCCATAATACTGTAAGAGGAGCTGCCGGCGGTGCTGTTCTGTGTGCAGAGACTCTGAAAGCAAAAGGATATATTCAGGCAAAATAAATAAGAATGCAAATAAGAAAAATAAAATCCCGGGTGTGTTGCATGCCCGGGATTTTTTACTTTACAGGAAATTGCTTTCCTGTAAGATTCTGTGCATCGCGCAGCGTGTTGCTGGGCACGGAGCGAACAGTAACGATTTCAATATAGAAACCAGGCAAGTTCCGGAGTGCACTTGAATTTCCGGAAGAAAAACGGTATACTCTTTGTTGCCCCTGTGAGGTTTTTATATCGCAGGGACGCTGAAGAGACGAGAAAGGGTTAAATTTATATGAATAAATCCGTATTTATCGCAGAGAAACCAAGCGTAGCCCAGGAATTTGCCAAAGCGTTAAAGGTGAAGACCACGCGGCATGACGGATATCTGGAATCGGAAAATACCATTGTCACCTGGTGTGTGGGTCATCTGGTGACGATGAGTTATCCGGAAGCCTATGATATCAAGTACAAGCGCTGGACTCTGGAAACTCTGCCTTTTCTGCCCGGGGAGTTCAAGTATGAAGTCATCCCGTCGGTAAAAAAGCAGTTTGAGATTGTCAGGGGACTGTTAAACCGTCCGGATGTGGACACCATCTATGTCTGTACCGACTCAGGAAGAGAGGGAGAGTATATCTACCGTCTGGTGGCACAGATGGCCGGCGTCAGGGGAAAGAAAGAGAAACGTGTCTGGATCGATTCCCAGACGGAAGAGGAGATCATCCGTGGAATCAAAGAAGCGAAGGATCTGAGTGCTTATGATAATCTGAGTGCATCGGCATATCTGCGGGCGAAAGAAGACTATCTGATGGGTATTAACTTTTCCAGGATCCTGACACTGCGGTATGGAAACAGCGTGTCCAACTATCTGGGAAATAAATATCAGGTAATTTCCGTGGGACGGGTCATGACCTGTGTGCTTGGAATGGTAGTGCGAAGAGAGCGGGAGATCCGTGAATTCGTAAAAACACCGTTTTACCGGGTGCTTGGAAAATTCTTGCTGGAAGGAAGAACCTTCGACGGAGAATGGCGTGCTGTGGAAGACAGCCGGTATTTTCAGTCACCGGATCTGTATAAGGAAAATGGTTTCAAGGACAGAAACCGGGCGGAAGAACTGAAAGGCATTCTGGAACGGGAGAGTGCAGTCAGTGTGACGAATGAACTTTCCGGTTCCAACAGAATGGCACAGCAGACAGCTCCGGTGCATCAGGCGGTACTTGAGAAAATCGAGAAGAAAAAAGAGAAGAAGAACCCACCGCTTTTGTATAACCTGGCAGAATTGCAGAATGACTGTTCACGGATGTTCAAGATCAGTCCGGACGAGACATTGCGGGTGGTGCAGGAACTGTATGAAAAGAAGCTGGTGACATATCCAAGAACGGATGCCCGTGTGCTTTCCACTGCAGTTGCCAAGGAGATAAGCCGAAACCTGAAGGGTTTAACGAGATACCAGATGGCAGCACCGTTTGCACAGGAGATCCTGGAGGCGGGAAGTTTTCAAGAGATCGAAAAGACCAGATATGTCAATGACAAGCAGATCACAGACCATTATGCGATTATTCCTACCGGTCAGGGACTGCAGAATCTTGGCAGACTGCCGCAGATTTCACAGAAAGTGTATCAGGTGGTCGTTCGCCGGTTTTTGAGTGTGTTTTATCCGGCGGCGGTGTATCAGAAGGTGAGCCTGGTGTCGGCGGTCGGAAAAGAGAAGCTGTTTTCGAGTTTCAAGGTACTGGTGGAGGAAGGGTATCTGAAGGTGGCCAACGTACCATCCGGAAAGAAAGAAGAGGATGCGAAAAATGCAGAGGAGAAAACGGATGATATCCAGTGTGATGCCGCCTTTCTTGCCTGCCTGCAAAAGCTGAAAAAGGGCGCCATTCTTCCGGTCGATGGATATGAGATCAAAGAGGGAGAAACTTCTCCGCCGAAACGGTACAATTCCGGTACGATGATCCTGGCGATGGAGAATGCCGGACAACTGATCGAGGATGAGGAGCTGCGTGCGCAGATCAAGGGAAGTGGAATCGGAACCAGTGCAACGAGAGCAGAGATTTTAAAGAAACTGGTGAATATCAAGTATATCAGCCTGAATAAGAAAACACAGGTAATTACCCCGACTCAGCTTGGAGAAATGATTTATGAAGTGGTTAACGCTTCGATCCCGGCACTGTTAAATCCGGAGCTTACCGCGAGCTGGGAGAAGGGGCTGAATTATGTAGCCGAGGGAAGTATTACTTCCCGGGAATATATGGATAAACTGGAGCATTTTATCCGGGTGAAAGTGGGTGGAGTGCTGCAGGTAAATTATCAGGCGGCGTTACGAAGCCGATACGACAGTATCGCAGGGAATTATCGAAAAGGAGGAAAATGATCATGAGTATGGAAAGTATTCGAATTGAGAACATGTATGATCTGAATGAGACGATTGCAGCGGAGATTTTTGAAGGGAAGACGTATCCGTGGGAAGTACTTCCGCTGATTAAAGAATTTATTGTGAAGCTGGGAAATACACTGGATCCTGCAGAGTATGATAAGATCGGGGAAGATATCTGGGTAGCGAAATCTGCTAAGATTGCTCCTACGGTTGCGTTAAATGGTCCGTGTATCATCGGAAAGGATGCCGAGGTGCGTCAGTGTGCATTTATCCGTGGCAGTGCGATCGTCGGTGAGGGTGCTGTGGTTGGTAATTCTACGGAGCTTAAGAATGTGATCTTGTTTAATAAGGTGCAGGTGCCGCATTATAATTATGTGGGGGATTCTGTGCTGGGTTATAAGGCTCATATGGGCGCGGGATCGATCACTTCGAATGTGAAGTCGGATAAGAAGCTGGTGGTTGTGCACGGAGATGGTTTCGATATTGAGACCGGCATGAAGAAGTTTGGGGCTATGCTGGGAGATAATGTTGAGGTTGGCTGTAATTCAGTGCTGAATCCGGGGACGGTGATCGGACGGGAGAGTAATGTGTATCCGCTGTCTTCGGTTAGAGGGGTTGTGCCGGAGAGGGCCATCTTTAAGAAACAGGGAGACGTTGTTGCTAAAAGATAGATGATTGAAAAAGGGGACGCCCCCCGGCGGAAGCGTTCTCCCGCCAGCAACGTGGGCAGGGCAACTTTGAACTAGCCACTAACTACGACTATGTTCACTTGGGTCAGCTGACCCAAGCGAAAGTCTCCGTAAGTGTCGGATTTCAAAGCTTGCCCTAACCGCCCACAAAGTGTTGCTGGCAGGAGAAAGCTTCCGCCGGTTTTTTTACGCCATTAGTTCAGAAAACAGAAGTGAAGGATCAAACCGTACAGTAAAAGGTGTACCGGGTAGAAAAGGTAGAAAAAATATTTCAGGGAGATGCCACGTTTCCCGTTATAGAGGTTGATCGGGATGAAGGCGAGGCAGGCGGGGGCTTCCCAGAGGAGGCTCATGCAGGAGACCAGAGTGCAGAGAAACTTCTGATCATGGAACAGGTAAAGTAACAGGATCAGGATGATTCCTTTGTAGTCGTAGTCGGTCTGAAGGAGCCAGGCGGTCAGACAGCCGGCTGCGGCGATCAGTATCTTGACGATCCACTGAAGGTTCGGGTTTATTTCTTTGTGGCTTACAGTATCGATGGCCCAGATGGTCAGGAGACCCAGGAATAAAGTGAAAAAGACATTCTGGTAACCCGGAGCAAATGGGGTGTTGAACAGTGCATAATCAAAGGGAAATTCGGACACCAGGGCAAAGAGGAACAGGCGGGTGGCATATTTCTTTTTGCTGGAGGTGTGGAGGAATCCTTCAATTAATAAGAAACAGAAGACCGGGAAGCCGATTCTTCCGATGAAGCGCATGACCTGATAAATGTTCCACCAGGGGATCGTCATAGAGACAGGGTGTCCCAGGAAGGACGGATTTTGCTGCATCAGGATGCCGTAGAGGATGATGCTTGCGGCGAAATGGTCGATGGCCATGGCGATAATGGCGATGATTTTTAAAGTACTGCCGGACAGGCAGCCCTTTTTCAGGGAAAACTGGGTCATAGAAAACCTCCTGTTTTTTGATAATCTGAGTTTTTCGATATTCCTTCTTAATGTTGACAGATAAAGAAAAATAGCGTCAGAAAAAGCATAAAACGCAAATTGTGACGGAATCCTGCGGAATATTCTGAAAAAAGTATACCAGTCCTGCAAAAAATGTCAACGAAAGGGAAAAAAATAAAAAAAAAGCAAGTTTGTCTGGACTAACCGCATGGGTGTATGCGAAAATAACTATGATAAGCGGGTGAGTAGGTTCACTTGCTTGAGATACATAAGTCTCGAAAAAAGTATTTCAAGTTTGAAAGGAGTCTTAACATGATTTATTCACAAGAAGTAGAAATGATGTGTCCGGTTTCACAGGGCGTTAATCACGGCGCTGCACCAATCCCGGAAGAAGCAAAATGGGTACAGTCCAAAGAAATTAAAGATATTTCCGGTCTGACACATGGTGTGGGCTGGTGTGCACCACAGCAGGGTGCCTGCAAACTGACACTGAACGTAAAAGATGGTATTATTCAGGAAGCTCTGGTAGAGACAATCGGATGTTCCGGTATGACTCATTCCGCAGCTATGGCATCTGAAATCCTTCCTGGAAGAACTCTTCTGGAGGCTCTGAACACTGACCTGGTATGCGATGCTATCAACACAGCTATGAGAGAACTCTTCCTGCAGATCGTTTATGGTCGTACACAGTCCGCATTCTCTGAAGATGGTCTGCCGATCGGCGCTGGTCTGGAAGATCTGGGTAAAGGTCTGAGATCTCAGGTTGGTACCATGTACGGAACACTGAAAAAAGGTCCTCGTTATCTGGAAATGGCAGAAGGTTATGTTACCGGTATTGCACTGGATGAAGAAGGATGCATCATTGGTTACCAGTTCGTAAGTCTGGGCAAAATGACTGATTTCATCAAACAGGGTGATGATCCTACAACAGCTTGGGAAAAAGCAAAAGGACAGTACGGTCGTGTTGCAGATGCAGCTAAAATCATTGATCCGCGTAAAGAATAATTACTGTTCTGCTTACCGTCAATATAATAGGAGGATAAAATAAATGGCTTTATTTGAATCATATGAAAGAAGAATTGATAAAATCAATGCTGTCCTGAACAGCTATGGAATCGCTTCTCTGGAAGAAGCAGAGAAAATCACAAAAGATGCTGGTCTGGACGTATACAATCAGATCAAAGGCATCCAGCCAATCTGTTTTGAGAACGCTTGCTGGGCATACATCACAGGTGCAGCAATCGCAATCAAAAAGGGCTGTACAAAAGCTTCTGAAGCAGCAGCAGCTATCGGCGAAGGTCTGCAGGCTTTCTGTATTCCGGGATCTGTAGCAGATCAGCGTAAAGTAGGTCTGGGACATGGTAACCTGGGTAAGATGCTTCTGGAAGAAGATACAGAATGTTTTGCATTCCTGGCAGGTCATGAGTCTTTCGCAGCAGCTGAAGGTGCTATTGGTATCGCTGAGAAAGCAAACAAAGTACGTCAGAAACCTCTGCGTGTTATCCTGAACGGTCTTGGAAAAGATGCTGCTCAGATCATCGCTCGTATCAACGGATTTACATTTGTTGAAACAGAATATGATTACTATACAGGAGAACTGAAAGAAGTATTCCGTAAAGCATACTCTGAAGGTCCTCGTGCAAAAGTTAACTGCTACGGCGCTAACGACGTTCGTGAAGGTGTAGCTATCATGTGGAAAGAAGATGTTGACGTTTCTATCACAGGTAACTCTACCAACCCGACACGTTTCCAGCATCCGGTAGCTGGTACTTACAAAAAAGAACGTATCGAAGCTGGTAAAAAATACTTCTCCGTAGCATCCGGTGGTGGTACAGGACGTACTCTGCATCCGGATAACATGGCAGCAGGTCCTGCTTCCTATGGTATGACAGATACTCTGGGACGTATGCATTCCGATGCACAGTTCGCAGGTTCTTCTTCTGTTCCGGCTCACGTAGAAATGATGGGTCTGATCGGTGCAGGTAACAACCCGATGGTTGGTATGACTGTAGCTGTTGCAGTTAGTATTGAGGAAGCTCACAAAGCTGGTAAATTCTAAGAAACCCTTATAAAATAGGCGTTTTTAAAAGTGTTCAAACGAGAAAAGAAAGCCGCAGGTTTCGTGCCTGCGGCTTTTTCTATCATCAAATATCCGAAAACTGACTGATTTGATAAAAGAAAAATTGTCAGAAAACCGATTGACTCTATAACGATTATAAGGTTTAATATAGATTAGAAAGAAACTTTGCCGAGGGAAAGCGTCAGAGTGATAAAGGAATAGAAACATGGAAAGAGATCTTACATCGGGAAGTGTGTGGAAAAATATTGTGTATTTCTCACTTCCCTATCTGTTGTCTTATTTTTTACAGACATTATATGGTCTGGCGGATCTGTTTATTGTCGGGCAGTTTGATGGTGTGGCGAGTACGACGGCGGTATCGATCGGCAGTCAGGTGATGCATATGCTGACGGTGATGATCGTAGGCCTGGCGATGGGAACGACAGTGAATATCGGACGGGCAGTGGGTGCGCGGGATACCAAAAAGGCGTCTAAAGTAGTGGGAAATACTATGGTGCTTTTTATAGGTGTCTCAGTGGTGCTTGCCGTGGTTTTACTGTTACTGGTGCGTCCGATCGTGAATGTAATGTCCACACCGGAGGAAGCGGTAGAAGGAACAGTTCGTTATCTTACCATCTGCTTTATCGGAATCCCGTTTATCACGGCTTATAATGTGATCGCATCGATCTTCCGTGGTCTTGGAGATTCCAAAAGTCCGATGTACTTTATCGTAATTGCCTGTGTGGCAAATATTGCGTTGGATTACATATGTATCGGTGCGTTTCATATGGGACCGGAAGGTGCGGCGCTGGGAACCACGCTTTCCCAGACAATCAGTGTGGTTGTATCGCTCTGGGTGATCTTAAAAAAGCAGACAGGAATTTCTGTAAAAAGAGAAGATTTCCGACCGGATCGTGTAACGATGGGGCAGGTGCTGAAAATCGGTATCCCGATCGCAGCACAGGATGGATTTATCCAGGTAGCGTTTATCATCATTACGATTATCGCGAACCGCAGGGGACTGAGTGCTGCAGCAGCAGTGGGAATCGTGGAAAAAATCATCAGTTTTCTGTTCCTGGTGCCATCTTCGATGCTCTCTACCGTGTCTGCACTGGGAGCACAGAATATGGGAGCCGGCAAATACGAACGGGCCGATCAGATTCTCCGGTATGCGATGGGAATTGCGGTTGGTTTCGGACTTTTCGTCTCACTGTTGATCCAGGTGACCGCAGAAACGGCGGTTGGTCTGTTTACGACAGATGCGGTGGTCATCCTGCTGGGAGCACAGTATATCCGTGGATACATCTGGGACTGCATTTTCGCAGGAGTACATTTCAGTTTCAGTGGATATTTCTGTGCGTATGGAAGATCAGAGATCTCGTTTATCCACAACCTGATCGCGATTCTCTGTGTTCGGATTCCGGGCGTATATCTGACTTCAAAGATCTTTCCGGATACGCTGTTTCCGATGGGACTGGCTACGGCAACAGGATCTCTGCTGTCGGTGATCATCTGTATGATCGCATTTGACTGGCTGAAAAAACAGAAAAGAAAAAGCGATGACGCTGTTTGACATTTCCGTAAAGCAGTGCTATGATATGTAAGAATTAAAGAACGGGAGCTTGTGTGACAGGCTGAGAGGAAGATAGATCTTCGACCGCACCTGATTTGGGTAATGCCAACGGAGGAAATACATATCGAGAGAGTGTACATCTGTCCGTGCTGGTGCGGACAGATGTTTTTGTATACTGCAATAATTTTTATGACAAATAACATATAAAAATATGCAGAAGTACATGCTCGGCTATCTTTGGCTTTTCGATCTTTACAATTAATAAGAGACTGTACTTGCAGGCATTTTGTGAAAAATGTTCGGACGACACAGACAGTGTGTGAACAAGGCAGATGCAGGTGAATCTGAGGGGGAGCGCCCTGAGATCCGGCATACAGAAAAAAGCGATGGGAATCCGTGTTTCGGAGTGAGAGGAAGTAATAGAACTTCGACCGAAAAAAAGAGGGAAACTGCGCTTTTTTCTGCTCAAGAAAGAAAAAGACGGTTTTCCCGGAAAACAAGAGAGGAAAACAAAAATGGAAAAACAAAGACTGAACACATTTCGCATGGTAATGCTGGCTATGATGGTAGCAATTGGTGTAGTGATCTCCCCGATCCTTCGTATCGAGGGAATGTGCCCGACAGCGCATCTGATCAATATTGTATGCTCGGTGCTGATGGGACCGTGGTACTCCCTGCTTTGTGCAACGATGATCGGTGTGATCCGTATGTTATTTATGGGAATTCCGCCACTTGCACTGACAGGAGCTGTATTTGGTGCATTTTTATCCGGTGTTTTTTACCGCTTATCCGGCGGTAAGATCATCTGTGCGGTACTGGGAGAAATCTTTGGAACCGGTATCATCGGATCGCTGGTTTCTTATCCGGTGATGGCCTTTATCATGGGAAGAGACGGGTTGAATGCATTTTTCTACACTCCGATGTTTATCTCAGCAACGATCATGGGTGGCGCAGCAGCATATGTGTTCCTGAAAGCGCTGAGCAAAGCAGGCCTGCTGGCAAAATTTCAGAGAAGTCTTGGAGCAAAAGTTTATGATAAAACAGTTAGAAAATCAGCTGAAGAGCGTGCGTGATGCAACAAAGAGAGAACAACCACTGATTCACTGCATCACGAATCCGATTTCCATTCACGGATGTGCGAATATGATCCTTGCGGTGGGCGCAAGGCCGATGATGGCAGAGCATCCGATGGAGGTGGAAGGTATCACAAAGACAGCGGGAGCACTGATGCTGAATCTTGGAAATATTACCGATGTGCGGATCGAGTCCATGAAGTGTTCCGCGCGGACGGCGGCGAAAGAAGGAATTCCGGTTCTGCTGGATCTGGTAGGCGTATCCTGCAGTAAGATTCGGATGGAACTTGCCATGGAACTGATCGAAAAAGGAAAGATACAGATCCTGAAGGGAAATATTTCCGAACTGCTTGCAATCGCCGGACAGCCGTTTCACGGAACAGGTATTGATGCCGGAGCGGAGGATGCGATGACCGGGGACAATGAGGAAGAGAGAAAAGAAATCTTCCGAAGAGTTTCGAAAAAGACTGGAAGTGTACTTCTGGCTACCGGAGCAAAAGATCTTCTGGTGGATCAGAACCGGTGTCTGATTCTGGAAAATGGTGTGCCGGAGCTGTCCGGGATCACAGGAAGTGGATGTATGGTCGGCGCGCTTTCGGCGGCTTTCCTGGCGCAGAGAGATCCGTTTGTGGCGGCACTGCTTGGGACTTCGGTGATGGGAATCGCCGGGGAGATCGCCGCAAAGAGGTCAACAGGACCGGGAAGTTTTCAGATGGAACTTCTGGATGCGGTGGCAGGGCTGACACAGGAAGAACTGGAGGCAAGGATCCGGATTCGGGAGATTGGAATATAAAGTGGTCTTAGAGTCACCCGAACTGTTCATGCAAAGAATACGGGAAGCCATGATCACAAAGTGAAAGAGAGCTCATGCGTCTGTTATCATAGGTGGTATGCTGACTGACGGGTGAAATGATGAAAGTAAAATTTCAGGAAGGAAAAAACAGGTATGAAAACAGATTTGGATATGACGTTATATCTGGTGACGGACAGCACCTATCATACAGAGGAAACATTTTACAAAACGATCGAAGAGGCATGCCAGGGAGGTGTAACACTGGTGCAGCTACGGGAGAAAAACTGCGGCGGACGGGAATATCTGGAGAAAGCAATGAAGGTAAAGGCAATCACCGACCGCTATCAGATTCCACTGATCATCGATGATCGTGTGGATGTGGCAATTGCCTGTGACGCCGCCGGTGTCCATGTGGGTTCCTCAGATCTTCCGGTAGCCGTGGCAAGAAAACTACTTGGGCCGGACAAGATCGTGGGCGCTACGGCAAAGACTGTGGAAGCGGCGAAAAAGGCGTATGAGGACGGTGCGGATTACCTGGGTGTGGGAGCGATTTTCCCGACAACGACAAAGGTAGTCACGATCCGTACTTCCGTGGAAACACTGAATGAGATCTGCCAGAGTGTACCGATTCCTGCAGTGGCGATCGGCGGCTTGAATGATGGAAATATGGACATCCTCAAAGGCGGTAAGATGGCAGGTGTGGCTGTCGTTTCCGCCATTATGAAAGCGGAAGACCCGAAGGCAGCAGCGGCACGGCTGAAAGAGCATGTGGGAGAGTTGCAGGGATAAGATGTAAGGTTCTGAATATATGGATAAAAAAGAGAGTTGTTGCAAAGCAGGGAAGTTATATAGAAGTGTTTTGCAGCGACTTTTTCTGATTTTTGGAAACAGATAAGGGAAAAACGAAATTCCCTCTTGAAAATCATAATAACCTTGTGGTAAACTAGGTATATAGGAAATATGGAGGTTATAGCATGAAAATATCGACAAGAGGGCGTTATGCGATTCGTGTAATGTTGGATCTGGCAGAACATAATACGGGAGAGTATATTCCGTTGATGGATATAGCAAAAAGGCAGGAGATTTCCGAGAAGTATCTGGAGGCTATCGTGGCTTCACTGAGCAAGAACGGATTTGTGCGTTCGCTGAGAGGAAAGGGAGGCGGTTATCAGCTATTGAAGGATCCGTCAGAATATACGATTGGAAGTATTCTTCGGTTGACAGAGGGGTCTCTGGCACCGATAGCCTGTCTGGAACATGAGCCGAATCAATGTGAGAGAGTCTCTGTCTGCAAGACCCTGAAAATGTGGGAGGGAGCATACAAGGTGATCACGGAGTATTTCGATGGGATTACGATTGCAGATTTACTGGCAGATACTACGGATGTGGGGAACTACATTATTTAAAATATGAGAGTGTTGGCTAATGGGGACGCAGCCGCCCCTTGCTTCGCTCCTGCTGGCAACGTGGGCAGGGGAACTTTGAACTAGCCGCTAACTTCGACTAAATTCACGAGGGTCGGCTGACCCTCGCGAAAGTCTACGTAAGCGTCGGATTTTAAAGCTTCCCCTAAGCGCCCACACAGTGTTGCCTGTAGGAGCGAAGCAAGGGGCGGCTGCTGTGCGTTAGCCAAAGGGGGAGGAGGTGTAGAGTGGTGTTGTATGGTATGGGATAATAAGAAAAAAGGTAACTATTCAGTAGCCACTGTCCCGCGAGGTGTTTTGACATGAATATGTCAAAATCCCGAGACATACAAGCCAAAATGCCATCACCGAAGGTGATTTACGCGAGCAACGAGTCAAAGTCCGTGCTT
>NZ_VUMS01000018.1 GCF_009696065.1 Oliverpabstia intestinalis
CCTCAAGATGAGATATCCCATTCGGAAGAAGTAAGACCCCTTGAAGACGACGAGGTAGATAGGGCAGAGGTGGAAGTGCAGTAATGTATGGAGCTGACTGTTACTAATCGGTCGAGGGTTTGACCTGTAGACTTGATGAAGACGAGACGAAGTTGAAGGCTGAATCTTAGTCGGAAGGTCGTTCACTGAACGAAGTGAGGTGAACTTCCAAAGACAGAGATGAGAGGCAGAGACAGAAGTTTGACAGACAGGCGAGACGGAAGTCGAGCCGGTACTGGTCATGATCAGGAGAGTGGTCGATCGCAAAGCAGTAGGAAGAAGGATGTTACGTGTGTGCAGTTTTGAAGGTACATGGAGAGAAAAGAGAGAAAGAGAATGATCCTCCATAGCTCAGTCGGTAGAGCATGCGGCTGTTAACCGCAGTGTCGTTGGTTCGAGTCCAACTGGGGGAGTTATGGCTCCGTGGTCAAGCGGTTAAGACATCGCCCTTTCACGGCGGTAACACGGGTTCGATTCCCGTCGGAGTCACTTTGATAGCAACCTACTTTTTGAGTTCATCATGCCGATGTGGCTCAATTGGCAGAGCAGCTGATTTGTAATCAGCAGGTTATCGGTTCGAGTCCGATCATCGGCTTCCATCAATTGTCTTGGAAAGATGGTTATGGACCTTTAGCTCAGTTGGTTAGAGCAACCGGCTCATAACCGGTCGGTCCTGGGTTCGAGTCCCCGAAGGTCCATTTTGCTATTTTAATTACACATGGCCCAGTGGCTCAGTTGGTTAGAGCGCCGCCCTGTCACGGCGGAGGTCACGGGTTCGAGTCCCGTCTGGGTCGTTCATAAGTGGACGACAGTCGAAAGGCTATTGTGTATCTTATGTATAAATTATGGGATCTTAGCTCAGCTGGGAGAGCATCTGCCTTACAAGCAGAGGGTCACAGGTTCGAGCCCTGTAGGTCCCATTTTTTGTTTTTAAATAAAATTACATGTCGCAGTGGCGGAACTGGCAGACGCCCGGGACTTAAAATCCCGTGGGTAGTGATACCCGTACCGGTTCGATTCCGGTCTGCGGCAGATTATTATATGCTTCAATTCTTTTCTAAGAATTGAAGCATTTTTCCTTTTACAGGGAATTCTTATACGCAACGTAAAAATACTTCGCGAGAATAGCACTTGCTATATTTCCGACACTTACGTTACAGCTAAAATATTGTGAGAACAATGAGAAGATGGTCAGATAATGAAAATTACCAGACCATCTTCCTGATATTCAAAAAAAAACTGTTCCTAAAAGATACAATGTCTTTTCGGTTAAATTCTCTATATGCAGTAGAATATTACAGAAATGTTTTTGTTTCCGATGAGCAGGTCAGACGAGAAAGATCTGTAGATTAGAACCTGTACAAGTCTACAGTTATCGAGTAGGGTATGCAGTCTTCTCTTGAAATATGATGAATAAACTGGAACCAGTTTACTATCGACAAAACGGTTTAATATAAACTACCGCCTTCCTGATTTTTCAGATACCAATACAGAATATCAATAAAAGCAGTTACGGAAGGAGCTTTCTGCAGTGGATAAGGAGACATTGTCAGCAGTTTTTCACGATTTGGCGAATTCCAACAGGCGTTGATTGCTGTTCGGATGTTACGTTCAATACAACTGTATGTAGTTCCATAACGTGCTGCAATAACCGGAAAAATAGATTTACTCATGTAGAGTAAATTTTTCTGATCAGTGATTGCGAGTTCCAGTGCAGCAATCAGGAAAAAGTAACCTTTGTAAGTTCTTTTGATTCCAAGTTCAATCGGAAGATCTGCAATTATTTTTGTATTTACCATAGGAATCTCCTTTCTTAAGATTGTTTTGTTGGTCTGTATGTGTCTGTGTGTTCTTTCTTATACTAATAACACGGAGAAATCAGTATTTATGTCAAAAAAAATTAAAAAAAACTGAAAAAAGTTCAAAAAGGATACAAAATGTCGTTTTTTCCTTAAAAAGACAGGGAAAACAGGAGAAAAAGGAGTATGGGATTGCGGACTGAAATGGAAAAGGGTATAATGAGATGAATAAAAGATTCTGATTAGTAACAGAAAGAATAGAGAAAATTATGTGGATAAGAACAATAAAAGGATTAAAAAATCCTAAAAAACGTATACGAGTTTCTTTGCTTATATTGTATGATATTCTTGTTATTGGGATTTCAGAGTATACGGCATTGTTGATTCGATTTGAATTCCATCCGGGAATGATAAGGAAACCATTTCTTGAGTCTATGATTCATTATACACCAATTAATATAGGGTGTACGCTGATTATTTTTGCACTGTTCAGTTTATATGAGAGCCTGTGGCGGTATGCCAGTGTTACAGAACTTTTAAACCTGGTTTTATCGTGTATAGTATCAGCAATGTTTCAACTGGTGGGAATGTATATGATGGGATACCATCTTCCAAGATCCTATTATATTCTGTATTTGTTGGTATTATTACCACTTATGATGGCAGGGAGATTTTCGTATAGACTGCTTCGTATTTTCAAGCAGAAAGTATATACAGATCATCTGGAAAAACCTATTATTACCATGGTGATCGGAGCGGGGGATGCAGGAACGTTGATTATCAAAGAACTTCAATCCAGCTACCACTTAAGTAATAAAGTGGTATGTGTGATCGATGATAATCCACAGAAAAAGAATACGAAACTTCTTGGTATTCCAATCGTAGGAGGAAGAGAGGAGATTTTAGAGGCTGTAAAACGTTATAAGGTACAGGAAATTATTATAGCCATCCCTACGATGCCTCCAAAGGATCGGAAAGCTCTTCTGGAAATCTGCAAAGACAGTGGCTGTAAACTTCGGATTCTTCCAGGAGTTTATCAGCTGATCAATGAAGAAGTAAGCATAGCAAAATTGCGGGAAGTAGAAATTGAAGATCTGTTAGGAAGAGACCCCGTAGAGACGGATCTTGGATCTGTCCTGGAATATGTACAGGATAAAAGAGTACTGATTACCGGAGGGGGTGGATCTATTGGCAGCGAGCTTTGCCGCCAGATAGCAGCACATCATCCTGCATTGCTTGTGATCGTGGATATTTATGAAAACACAGTCTATGATATTCAACAGGAATTAAAACATGATTATCCGGAAATGAATCTGGTGGTTTTGATCGGTTCAGTGAGAAATACCCATAGAATCAGTAGCATTTTTCAGAAATATCAGCCGGAACTTGTATATCACGCAGCGGCACATAAGCATGTACCACTTATGGAAAATAGTCCAAATGAAGCAATCAAAAATAATGTTTTTGGTACATTAAATACAGCACGGGCTGCTTCTGAAAATGGGTGTAAACGTTTTATATTGATCTCTACGGATAAAGCAGTAAACCCTACCAACATTATGGGAGCATCAAAAAGAATCTGTGAAATGATTATACAGACACTGAATACAACCTGTGAGACAGAATTTGTGGCAGTACGGTTTGGCAATGTATTAGGAAGTAATGGAAGCGTTATTCCATTGTTTCGAAAACAAATAGAAGAAGGCGGTCCGGTAACTGTAACAGATAAAAATATTATTCGCTATTTTATGACAATTCCGGAGGCAGTTTCTTTAGTATTACAGGCAGGAGCATACGCAAAAGGTGGGGAGATTTTTGTACTGGATATGGGAGAGCCGATGCGAATCGATGATCTGGCAAGAAATCTGATCAAGCTCTCCGGATTGCGACCTGATGAAGATATTAAGATCCAGTATACAGGACTTCGCCCGGGAGAAAAACTGTATGAGGAGCTTCTGATGGCCGAAGAAGGGTTGCGAAAAACTGCGCATGAAAAAATTTTTATCGGAAAGCCTCTGGAGTTTGACCAGGAAAAATTTTTAAAGCAGCTGGAACAACTGAAAAAAGAGGCCTATCAGGATGGAAATCATATTCGTGAGTCGGTAAAAGAAATTGTAGCGACATATCAGTATCAGGAAACAGGAGAGAAATCAAAGAAGAAATAATAAGCGTGGAAGCGCCAAAAAGGTATGGAGGTGAGAACGGAAACTGATGGAAAAACAGAACCACAGTTTCCGTTTTTTAAAGAGTGATGAGAGATAACAGGAAATGGTTAGATTATGTGATTACGGTGCCGGCAACGATATTTTGTGCGCCACTTCTGGCTGGAATTGCGATATGGGTAAAGATAGATTCTCCGGGACCGGTTTTTTTTCGCCAAAAAAGAGTTGGTATTCATCAGAAATATTTTGAAATTTTGAAGTTTCGGACGATGCGTGCAGATACTCCCAAGGATGTACCGACTCATCTTCTGGAAAATCCGGATCAGTACATTACGAAATCAGGAAAATTTTTACGAGCTACAAGTCTGGATGAACTGCCACAGCTGATAAATATCTTAAAAGGAGATATGAGTCTTGTAGGACCAAGACCGGCACTCTGGAATCAGTACGACCTTCTGAAAGAACGGGAGAAATACGGAGCAAATGATGTATTACCGGGGCTTACCGGTTGGGCACAGATACATGGAAGAGATACGATCAGTATTTCCGAAAAAGCAAAACTGGATGGATATTATGTAGAACACCAGAGTACCTGGATGGATCTGAAATGTCTGTTCCTGACGGTACTTGCTGTTTTAAGAAGAGATGGAGTTCAGGAAGGTGCGGAGAAGAAAGTAAATGATACACCACTGGTGTCGGTTATTATGGCAACATATCGCAGAGAGCGAGAATTAAGCTGTGCACTGGAAAGTCTTGCAAGACAGACATGGAAGAACCAGGAGATTATTCTTGTGGATGATAATGCGGATTCGGAATGGAATGCCAGAGTAAAGAAAATTGTTGAAGGATTCCAGAGAAGATATCAGATTTCCTTAAAGTATGTGGTGAATGAAACCAATAAAGGGTCGGCGACCTCGAGAAACCGTGGTATAGAAAAAGCATCCGGGATGTATATTACATTTCTTGATGATGATGACAAATACAGAAAAGAGAAGATAGAGCAACAGGTGCGTCATATGCAGTGTGTGAAATCAAATGTATCTATTACCGATCTGGCTCTGTATCGCGAGGATGGAAGATTAGAGGAAGTGCGGAAAAGAAATTATCTGAAACCGGGGGTTATACAAGAAGAGAAGCATTTGCTGGCAAAACATTATCTGTATCATATGACAGGAACGGATACACTGATGTTCGAAAGGGAGTTTTTGCTGAAGTCAGGAGGATTTCCACCGATTGACCTTGGGGATGAATTCTATCTGATGGAGAAAGTCATTCGGAATCACGGAACAGTCAGCTACCTTCCAAGATGTGATGTGAAGGCACTGGTGCATACAGAATCTGAGGGGATGTCCAGCCGAGAAAGAAAAATTGAAGGTGAAAATCGGTTATTTGCACATAAAAAGAAATATTGGGCAGATATGAGATGGGGAGAAAAAAGAAAAATTTGTATGCGCCATCATATGGTACTTGGGTATACGTATCTTAGAAACCGACAGTATCCGGCATTTGTAAAAGAAGGAATGCAGGCTTTATTATCGGCACCGTTTGCCTGTATAGCAATGGTGTGGAAAAGAAAATAAGGAATATGTCTTTATGATGAAAAAAATAGAGAATTTACTGAAAACCAGTTATGCCAGAATTACGACTTCGGAGGAACCCAATGAGAAAAAATGGGTGTTCTCTTCAGTGCATAACCGGGCATTCAATTATAATTCCAGTGCGCTTTTTGAATATGTAAAGAAATACCATCCGGAGATCCAGGCATTTTATGTAATGGAAGATCCGGTGGAACGAAAAAAACTGCAGGAGTGTTTTGGGAAGGAGTCTATTATTGATACCAGCACTATGGAAGGAATACGAAAAGTGCTGGAATGTAAAGTCTGGTTTACGTCCACTGCACCGCCGTTGTATGGGATGGGATTTCGAAAAAAATATTGTATTATCAATCTGTGGCATGGGGTACCGTTAAAAAAAATCGGGATGGAGCAGGAAAATCTGGGATGGATGACAAAGCTGTACTACAAATATCTGTTTGCGGATAATTATGAAGCAGTTGTTACTACTTCAGAAGAGCTGATTCCGGTGATGAGCAGAAGTTTTCTGGTGGAACAGGAAAGAGTCAAAGTGTGGGGACAGCCAAGAAATGATAAGTTATTTGAAAAAATAAATGTCCGGGAACAAATGCAAAAGATTTTTCAAAAAGAAAAGCTTCCGGAATTTGATTCTTTGCTTCTATATGCGCCTACATTCCGGGATGATGGGGAAACCAGACTGTTTCCGTTTGAGGAATTCCACGGAGAAAACCGTGGAAGAGCGGTAGAACAGTTACAGAATTTTCTGGAAAAAAATCAGTGTATTATGTGTATCCGTATGCATCTGTATGAGAAAGAAGGATATGAGTGGCTAAAGGCATTAGATCGTCCGGGAAGCCGGATTCGCTTTCTGAATGAGGACAGGATAGAAGATATTATGGAAGTACTGGTGATGTTTGATCTGTTGATCACAGATTATTCCAGTATTTATATTGATTATTTGTTGCTGGAACGTCCGATTTTATTTTTACCATATGACCGGGAAGCATATCTGAAGACACGGGGGTTTAATTTTGATTACGATGAGGTAACTCCGGGACCAAAACCGAAAAGTTATGCAGAGTTCTTGAATTCCATAGAAGGTTTGTTGTATAATGAAATGAATTATGTCGAAAATCGAAAGAAAATTGAAAGAAAATTTAATAAAATACAAAAACCATGCAGCGAAGATATTTGCAGAATGGTAAAGATGATGTGTATTCGATGAAAGACAGAAACAAAAAATCCCTCTGAAAAAAGTTATATTTACCAGGTATACAGGAAACAGGAGGGTGAAAGGTATAAAAAGGAGAAAAAAAGGAGAAAAAAATGAGAAAAGTAATCACGTATGGAACGTATGACCTTCTTCATTATGGACATGTCAAATTACTGCAGAGAGCCAAGGCACTTGGAGATTATCTGATCGTTGCTTTGTCTACCGATGAATTTAACTGGAATGAAAAACAGAAGAAATGCTATTTCTCCTATGAGGAGAGAAAGAGTTTGCTGGAAGCGATCCGTTATGTGGATCTGGTTATTCCGGAAGAGTCCTGGGAGCAGAAGATTTCGGATGTGAAAGAATTCAAGGTGGACACGTTCGTAATCGGAGATGACTGGGAAGGAAAGTTTGACTTTTTAAAAGAATACTGTGACGTGGTTTATCTTCCACGTACACCGGAGATTTCCACAACACAGATTAAAAAGGATCTGGGAAAGAAGTAGGAGTTAAAAGATGAAGATTGTAAAGAAAATTCGGAAAAAGAGGAGAAAACTGATTCGGAGATTCTTTAAAAGCCCGATAAAGAAACGCCTGGCTCAGTATTCGAAAACGCACCCACGTTTTCGAAAGTGCTGGAAGAAAATCCTGTATACCAAGCGGAGAATTTATTATTGGTGGCGGGGTCTTGGCGTGACTCCTGACGAGAAAACAGTAGTATTTAATTCTTTTAACGGAAAAACGTATGGATGCAGTCCGAAAGCAGTGTATGAGTATATGCTGACACAGGATGAGTTTAAAGACTGGACATTTATCTGGGCGTTTAAAAATGCAAAAAAACATCGTTTTCTGGAAGAAAATCCGAATACGATCGTGGTAAAACAAACAGCAAGAGTTTATGAAAGAAAACTGATCAGAGCAAAATACTGGATTACGAACTATCGTGTGCCGGATCATGTCTGGCCCCAGAAAGATCAGGTCTATGTGCAGTGCTGGCATGGAACACCGTTAAAACGTCTGGGATATGATCTGGAAACTTCGGAAAATGCTATCGACTCTATTGCTGATATTCGGAAAAAATATGCGATGGATGCAGAAAAATTCAATTATATTCTTTCGCCATCAGGATTTGCCAGTGAGAAATTTACTTCCGCATGGAATCTGAAAGAAACGAAGATGGAAGATAAAGTCATGGAAATCGGTTATCCGAGAAATGATTTTCTTATCAATCATACACAGGAAGATATCCGGATGATCAAAGAGAAACTGGAGATTCCGGAGGATAAAAAAGTAATTCTGTATGCACCGACCTGGAGAGACAATCAGCATGAGGCGGGTACAGGATTTACTTATGATCTGAATGTGAATTTTGATGCACTGCGGCAGGAGCTTGGCGATGAATATGTGATCTTATTCCGTGTACACTATCTGGTGGCAAGTAAGTTCTCATTTGATGATTACGAAGGATTTATCTATAATGTATCCAATTATGATGACATTAACCATCTGTATCTGATCGCTGATCTACTGATTACAGATTATTCCAGCGTATTCTTTGATTATGGAATTTTGAAAAAGCCGATGCTGTTTTATATGTATGATCTGGAAGATTATAAGGACAGTATCCGCGGATTCTATTTTGGTATTGATAAACTTCCGGGAAAGATCATTACAAAGGAAGAGGAACTGCCGGATGCGATCCGTGACAGTATCGATAATTTTGTCTACGACGATAAATACCGGGAATTCAACGAAACCTTCAGCAAACGGGAAGATGGTCAGGCAAGCAGACGTTTTGTAGACTGGGTATTCCGGGGCGAGAAAGGATAAGAAAGTAAATGAAACGATTTTGGAAAGACATAAAGCGCTATATGCCTTATGCAAAATATGCAACAAAATCGGGATTGAAGTCAGAAGTGGCCAGCTCACATTTGAGCTGGCTATGGTGGATTTTGGATCCTATTTTATTTATGCTGGTATACTGGTTTATTTTCATGGTGATTTTCGGACAGAAAAAAGAATATTTTCATATCTTTGTCTTTGTAGGTCTGTCCATGTGGAATCTGTTTAATAAAACAGTATCCGGAAGCGTACGGATCGTGGCGGCGAACCGGGCGGTAGTAACGAAAGTATATATTCCCAAGTATTTCCTGATCATTATTCTGCTGTTTCAGAATCTGTTTAAGATGATGATTTCTTTTGGAATCGTGATCGTGATGATGCTCTGGTCCCATGTACCGGTTTCGTATAATGTGATCTATGTGATTCCGATCTTTGTGGATCTGATTCTGATAACCTTTGGTGTGAGTGCGATACTGGCTCATTTTGGGGTTTTCTTTGATGACCTTAAGAATATTACCAACGTGGGGTTACGAATTCTTTTTTATATGTCTGGTATCTTTTACGTGATCACAGACAGAGTCAATGAAGCGATCGCCACATTGTTATTAAAGGTGAATCCCGTGGGATTTCTGATCGATGCCTGCCGGTCGTCACTGGTTTACTGTGAGACACCGCACAGAAGACTGATTTTGCTGTGGTTTGTGATCGGAGCAGTATTATCGGCAATCGGTGTGGCAATCATATATAAAAATGAAAATAATTATGTAAAGGTAATATAGAATGTGTTGCCGGTCAGCTGACCAAAGCAGAGGCCAGTGTGACAAATCTACGAAAGGATTTAAGCTATGAAACCAGGAAATGCAATTGAGGTAAAAGATCTGAAGATTACCTACAAGTGTGTAAAGTCTCTTTCTATGAGAAAAAGTCTTTTTCATCTGAGAAAGAGTAAGCTGGAAGTATATGAAGCCCTGAGAGGTATCTCTTTTGAAGTGAAAAAGGGAGAAATCATGGGAATCGTCGGAAAGAATGGAAGCGGTAAATCCACGTTGCTCCGCGCAATTGCCGGAATTTTTTCGGCGGACTCCGGAAGTATTGAACTGGAATCGGATTCTGTATCCCTCCTTTCCATCGGTGTTGGATTTCAGAAAAAATTAAGCGGACGGGAAAACATTATTTTATCGGGAATGCTGCTGGGTTTCTCGGAGCAGGAAGTACGGGATAAGATGGATGAGATTATCGAGTTTGCCAATCTGGGAAAATTCATCGATATGCCGGTAAAGACTTATTCCAGCGGTATGTATTCAAAACTGGCATTTTCTATTACGGCGGTTCTTGAAACAGATATTATGCTGATTGACGAGGTTTTGAGCGTGGGTGATGCCAAGTTCAAGAAGAAGAGTTATAAGAAGATGCAGGAACTGATCATGGATGAGAATCGTACTGTAGTAATCGTATCGCACAGTACAGAGACGCTGGAGAAGTTGTGTACTAGTCTGTTATGGCTCCATGAAGGGGAGATTAAGATGCAGGGTGATACGAAGACTGTATTGGATGCCTATAATGAATTTATGGCATAAAGAGGCGGTTCAGAAGATAAGTAACCGGATGATGTGATTGTATGTAGAAAGACAGGGGAAAAAGATGAGTGCCTGGAAATGGATGGCCAGAATCTGCAGCAAGACTCCATGGATGAAAACATGGAGTCTTCGTGTGTATTACTGGTGGAAAAAACTGCAGTATCAGAAGGGATATGTGGAAAAGGAAGAGATCAATCCGAAAAAGGTGATTTTTGAGGCGTATATGGGAAAAAAATATGCGTGCAGTCCAAAAGCGCTATATCAGGCGATGTGCCGGGATCCGCAGTATCAGGACTGGGAGTTGATCTGGGCGTTCCGGGAACCGGAGAAGTATCACGAGATGGAGCAGGAGCCGCATACAAAAGTAGTTCGTTATCGAAGCGGGGAATATTACCGTGCATATGCATCCGCGAAGTTCTGGGTGACGAATTCGCGGCTTCCGAGGGAACTGCAGCCGAAAGAAGGGCAGGAATATATTCAGTGCTGGCATGGGACACCGTTAAAACGGTTGGGATATGATCTGGATCATTATGCAGAAAAAAATGGAAGTCTGCGGGAAGTACAGGAAAATTATCTGGAAGAGACAAAACGGGTAACGCATATGCCATCGCCATCCGAATTCTATTCTGAAAAGATTGCGTCGGCCTTTCATCTGAAGAAAGAGGGAAAAGAGCAGGTACTTCTGGAACTGGGATACCCGAGAAATGATGATCTGATTGAGTTCTCAGATATGGATTGTGAGAAGGCGCGTCAGGAACTGAGAATTCCGAAGGGCAAGAAAGTAATTCTGTATGCACCGACCTGGCGGGAGAATCAGCATCTCCCGGGTGAGGGATATCAGTTTCAGCTGCCGGTGGATTTTAAACGGTGGCGAGAAGTGCTTGGCGAGGAATATGTGGTGTTGTTCCGGGCACATTATTTTATCAGTAATTCCTTTGATTTTGAAGCGTTTCAGGGGTTTGTTTATGATGTGTCGCAGATGGATGACATCAATCCTCTGTATCTGGCGGCTGACGTGCTGATCACGGATTATTCGAGTGTATTCTTTGATTATGCCAATCTGAGACGCCCGATTCTGTTTTTCATGTATGATTATGAACAGTATAAACATGAGATGCGTGACTTTTACTTCGATATCCACATGCTTCCGGGCCCGGTGTTGATGAACCAGGAAGAAGTGTTGAAAACCCTGAAGAATCTACCGGATATGGTGGATAAGTATGAAAAGAAATATGCAGAATTCAATAATGTATTTAATCCACATCGGGAACGATGCAGTGAAAAGTATCTGAGAGAATGGATGAGATAAAAAAATAACACCTTTTATGGTGTTATTTTTTTATCTCGTCGTATCCTTCAATTCTTTTTTTAAAAGAGCAATTTCCTGGGTTAAGTTTTTATTGGATTCTACTAATTTAGAGAGCAGAATCGTGTGGGAAAGTGCCAGTAAAAACAGCAGAATAATGGCAACCAGGAAAATCATATTGGAAGCCAGCTGAATCCCAAGGCACTTGCATAAAAAGGTAAGAATCGATGGGAATAAGTCGATGATCAGCAAACAAAAATCAACGATTATCCAGGAAAGTACGTATTTGATTTCCAGTTTCTTCTTTAAAACAGAGCGCAGCAGTTTATAAAGAAGAAAAACCAGTAAAACTGCCAGAATTATTTGTATCCTATATTCATGCATATGTAAACACCTCACTGAGATATATCATCGAATCCGTTCTATCAGAATCGCAATGGTAACTTTTACCATATAATAAATGGAATTTAATGGAGAAATAGAGGAAACACCACCGGCGCGGGCACGCATAATGACAGGAATTTCCTGTACTTTTTTCTTGCGTTTCAGGACGGCAACGATACTTTCCGGTTCCGGATAATCACGTGGATACTCTTTGGCAAAGTATTGGATAATATCTTTGTTGATCATGCGGAGTCCTGAGGTGGGATCAGTGATGGTTTTTCCGGTCAGCAGACGGATCAGCCAGGTAAAGTATTTGATACCGGTACGACGCAGTCCGGACGACTGAAAGCCTTCCTTGGTAATAAAACGGGATCCGATCAGCATGTCCAGTTTTTTTTCCTGCATAACCTGAAGCATTTGTTCGAGAAAGCGAGGATCATGTTGTCCGTCTCCATCTACCTGTACAGCGTAATCATATCCATGATTGCAGGCATATTTATAACCGGTTTGTACGGCACCACCGATTCCAAGATTGACAGGAAGATCAATATAGTGGAAATGGTTTTTCTCACAGATTTCTTTTGTTCGATCTTTTGAACAGTCGTTAATTACAATATAATCAAAGTTCGGTGCATGTTCCAAAATATCCCGCACGGTTTGTTCGATACATGCTTCTTCATTATAAGCGGGAATAATAATTAAACTTTTCATTTGTTCTCCAATTCGTTTGATTTTTCACTTGATGAATAGGCGCGTGTCAGAAGCCGGGCAATCGGCTTTGGCCAGAACTTGCAAAACATCTGGAAATCTTCATTTCCACGTGCAGAATCGCCAAGAATGGCGGATGTTTCCGAGCCATCATGAATTCGGTGATACATCAGGATCCTGTTACAATAGACAAAGGCTCCTCTTTTCCTGGAAAGCAGTTCCCATGCCTGCCAGTCTTCGTCACTTCGAAAACCAGGGAAGAAGATCTGATCCGGAAGATTATCTTTTACGAAGGTTACAGAAGGACAACAGATTGGACAGCCGAAGGAAAGAACCCGTCGGCGGACAAAAATACTGTTATGAAATATCTTCAGGTGCAACGGAAGCAACATTGTACGTTTTACCTTTAAAAGCGTATTTTTATTTACAATAGCTCCGTTTCTCAGTTCTCCATAGTCTGTAAAGGCAATCAATGGATGTCTGGCAGCAGAAAGTTGCTGTAACACAGTTTCAGTATAAAGCCGATCATAAGTATCGTCCTGGTGTGCGATGGTCATCAGTTCCGTTCTGGCACTTCGGTAAGCAAACATCCAGTCCTGGGTGATGCCGGATTCTCCGTGATTGATGAAAAGCTCCAGATGGTATTTTTCAGCCATATTTTGAATGTAAGCGTTATCTGTGGAAGTGACAATAATTATTGTAGAAGGAATCGTCTGTCCCAGAAGTGACTGAATACACTCTTCCAGAAACGGACTTTCCTTATATGCACAAATGGCAAATGTGTGATTTTTTCCCGTATAATTCATTTATTTTATCCTTTTAACAAAATATCATACAAACTTTAGCTTATTTTTTAATGCTTGTCAAGGTGAGAGGAGGAATCGTAAGAATCCTTACGTTTTTTGAGGTCCATCTGTTCCAGAGTTTCGAAGAAAGCAATATCTTTCTGGCGCATCTGAGCAAGCTCCTTTTTTCGTTTCTTTTTGTGATGCCATCTTCGAATCTTCAGATAAAAGAGGAAGATCAGTAAAATTACGATCAGAAACAGGATGGAAAGCAAAAGAACAAGCATCCAGTCCACGCGGCTGTAGATCAGTTCGATTGTATGGTCGGACTGAATGGCAGTCAGCGTGATATTATTTTCTCCCTTTTTGAAAGTATACTCTTTTCCATCCACCAGGCAGGAGTGCAGAAAACAGGAGGTATCCGGTGTGGCGGTGGTTGTGTAGGAATCCCCGCGGTAGACTGTAACCGGAGAAGTATCCACGGTACCGTTTTGGGCTGTAACAGTGATTGTATATGACGGGATCGGTTTGAAAGTCACATCAATCGTGTGATCCGAAGTCAGATCATCAAATACATAGCCGGAAGTGTCACTGGTAACAGGGACAGTGGTACCATCTACAGTGAGAGTATCTACAACGTAATGCTCATCAGGAGTAAAAGTGACAGACAAAGGTTCATGCTCTTTCCCGGATGGGGAGGTATCGATGGTTCCGTTGGTAGCTGAGGTAGAGACGGTATAGACCGGTATTTCTTCAAAAACAGCCTGTATTGTGCGATCTTCCTGCAGATCTGTGAATGTATAGGAAAGAGGATATTGGCTGACATCCACAGCTTCGCCGTCAATCAGAAGAGACTGCAGGCGATGATCGGTATCGCATCCGTAGGAGACGGTATAGGAACCGCCTTCATCGATTTCCAGATTGCTGTCCGTGATTTTTCCGTTTTCCGCACTGGTTGTAACACTATGGACCAGTGGAAGGGTGGCTTCGTACAGACGGAAGCGAGTGGTACCGATGATGGCAGATGCCATCAGAAAATGTCCGGGTTCGAGCTGGCAGATGCCTTCCGGCTCGACCTCAAAGGCATCATGACCTGGCAGTGTGAGGTAATAACTTCCAATTCGTTTTTGCCGGGAGATCGAATAAACATCCAGTACATTCATATAGCCTTCCCGCTGCATATATGGAATGCTGATAATCGCATCGCCGGAAACACAAAAATCCTGGAAGGAACTGCGGCTGTAGGAAAGATGCAGATTTAATTTATCTATGATCTGAAAATTACTGTCGGTAAAATAAAAGGCATAATCGGCAATGCGGTTTGCCATCAGAACATACTGATCTTTTTCCGGAACATAGTCGATGCCAAAGAAATTGATACTTCCGTTTCCGACCTGCACTTTCCGTTTGAAATGCAAAGTGTTGGCATCAACGATAAAGATGGCTCCGGCATCAGAAGGATCATTGGTAAAAAGACCGGCAATTGCGATCTCCTGGGTACTGGGATTGTAAGTCATGCCGTTTCCATGTTCATAATCGGTTTCTGTCACGCTGAAAGCATAACTGTACTGTTCTACGGGATTGCCGTCGGTATCTGTGGTGTTTCGGTAGAAGGCAATCAGGGTGTCCGGATCCGTGCCTTTTTTTGACGCATTTACCAGACATACAATATATTGATCAGTGGCGCACATGGACTGCAGCCAGCCTTTTTCATTTATTATAGAAGATTCTGTTACCATACTCCATGGAACAGTTTCCAGATCTGAAGTTTTTACAGCGGCAGATACGATCGTACCGGAAAAGAAAAGAAAAAAGACCGTAAGCAGCATGAAAAATGGATAATAAAAATAGTGGTGTTTAAAAGATTTCATCTAACCCCTCCTGAACGATACTATTTTCAGTATACCATGAGAGAAAAAACAGGGCAATGTTCAGAGAGAAGATTCTGCAAAAACAAAAAACTTGAAGAAAGAACGGATATGAGATAGAATAGTACGAATGAAAGGTAAATTTGTAATTGTTCAGAAAATGAACAGGAAGAAAAATACGAGGAGTACATAGTATTATGATAAGAAAAATCTGTAAAAAGGCGACGGTATGGCTGCTGGCTGGTGTGATCGGTCTGTCAGCTGTCACGGTACAGGCGGCAGAGGTGGATAACGGGGCATCTTATCCGATCACAACAAATGCCATAGAAGGCTGGCCACAGGGTCCGGATACTTATTCGGAGACAGCAGTGCTGATGGATGCAGATACAGGAACAATCCTTTATAATAAGGGAATGGATGAAAAGAGATATCCGGCGAGTATCACAAAGATCATGACGGCACTTCTGGCACTGGAAAACAGCAATCTGGATGATCAGGTGACATTTACAGAGGAATGTCTGGCAGATCAGACATCGGACAGTGGAAATATCGGCATGCAGGTAGGCGAGGTGCTGACGATGCGTCAGTGTCTGCTGGCGTTGATGATACGGTCAGCAAATGATGTGGCAACACAGATAGCTGTGCAGATTGCCGGATCGGTAGCTGCCTTTGCAGATATGATGAACCAGAAAGCGCAGGAGCTTGGCTGTGTCAATACACACTTTGTAAATGCCAGCGGAATGCCGGATGAGAATCATTATACAACGGCACACGATATGGCACTGATTTTCCGGGAAGCAATCAAAAATCAGGATTTTCTGGACATTATCGGTACACAGAGCTTTACGATTGATCCGACAAATATGAATCCGGAAAGTCGGACGTATTCCACGCATCATGCACTGGTGGCACAGGGAGCACCGGAATACTATGAAGGATGTTTTGGTGGAAAGACAGGCGTGACGGAAGCATCAAAAAATACACTTGTCAGTGGTGCGACAAGAGATGGAATGACACTGATCGCAGTGGCAATGCGGGCGGATGCCGGACAGGTGTGTCAGGATCATATCAGTATGTTTGATTATGGTTTTAATAATTTTCAGAAAGTAGAGGTACCGGGAGGAGCGGTTACGATACCGAAAGATGTACAGGTAAGTGATCTGACCAATACAGATAATTCCTATTATTATGGAACGGATTATTATGTGGGAAGCGGTTCCGAAGAGGTGCAGGAGGAAGAACCTTCAGAGATAGCGGCAGAGGAGACAACGCCGACACCTGAGGTAGTGCCGGAATCTTCTGATTCGAACACGGGACAGGAAGAAAAAACGCAGGATATGACGGTATATCGATATGTGATCTATATTCTGGCGGGATTGATCGCAGTTACTCTGGTAGTTACGATTATTTCCGGAATTCGAAAACATATGAAAAAGAAAAAAAGAAGGAGAAAATCCTGATGGATTTTCCCCTTCTTTTTTTCTTGATTTGTTTAAGCACCAGGAACCCATGCACCGGAACCATTTACATAATAAGAACCGATCCAGGTGTTGGCTGCCATAGCGCCGGAGGCGGTCAGGTAGTACCAGGTACCGCCGAGATTGATCCATCCGGTTGCCATAGCACCGGAGCCAGTGAGGTAATACCAGGTATTGCCAAGTTTCAGCCATCCGGTAACCATCCAGCCGGACTGATCAAAGTAATACCACTGACCGTTAATATATTCCCAGCCATTGGTAGTGTAGCTGCCGTCCTGATGACGATACCACCAGCGGGAACCGTTCTGGATCCAGCCGGCAGTGTATTTTACTTTGCCGGGAACCCATGCACCGGATGCGTTGACATAGTAGGAACCGATCCAGGTGTCAGCCGCCATAGCACCGTTAGAATACATATAATAGTAAGTATTATTTATGATATGCCAGCCGCCAGGGTACATGGCACCATTTCCGCCAAAGTAGTACCAGCCATTGCCAAGATATGCCCAGCCGGTAAGCATGGCACCGGATGCGTCCATATAATACCAACTGCCTCCCAGGTGGAGCCAGCCGGTATGCATAGCACCATTCTCATCCAGATAATACCAGGTTTTTCCAAGCTTTAACCAATTGTTGCTGATCATATATCCACTGGCATTAAAATAGTACCAATGCCCATCGATACTTTCCCACTGACTGACAGGGTAAGTACCATCAGGACGCTGATACCAGTAACCATTGGTATCTTTTCTCCAGTTTTCGTTTTTGTAATATGGAATCCATACGCCATCAGCTCCGTAATATTTATTTCCAACCCAGGCAGATGTGACCATAGATCCGTCAGAATTGAAAGTATATTCGGAACCATTGATGGTATGTGTACCGGTGTACATAGCACCATCTGCCCCAAGATAATACCAGATATTATTAAGCTGAATCCATCCTGTGACCATGGCACCGGTAGAAGGATCAAGATAGTAATAATAGCCGTTAATATAGATCCATCCGGTGGTCCTCTGACCGGAGGCATTCACATAATACCAGGCATTATTATCCTCAACGAACTGATTAGTCAGCGGAGTTGAGGAATTTTGGAAATAATAATAATTGCCATAATTATCTTTTTTCCATCCACTGCAAACTGTTGGGAAACCATTCTCGTAATAAACAGAGACTGTGGAACCGTCAATATTGCCAATCGCTACCAGACTTCTTCCGGATGGAATGTTGTTGTCAAGAGACGGATTCAGATGAATCACGAGAGCGGGCTGACTGCCTGCGTACCATCCGGTAGCATATAGTGGAGTACGTTTACCCATCGCAAGCAGTGTGTCACGGGTACCACATTCACCGTTTATGGTGGTATTGGTTACATAGGTATAGGTTCCTGTCAGGATTGCCATGTCAGGCTGCAAACGACGAATATACCCATCTGTATTGGAACCGTAGGCGCCATGATGCCCAAGCTTTAACAGATTTACATGTTCCAGTTTCTCAGCAAGTTTAGTTTCTGTACCGTTATAGTTGTTAATATCTCCGGAAAGGAACGCTGTGGTTCCGGTCTGCGAAGTTACTTTTACACCAAGACTGTAGTAATTGGCATCTGGTTGAGGGCGTGGAACATCGTAATTCATAATTTCTATTTCGAGTTTATTTTTGTTGCCTAAATAGAAGATTGGTGTGGACACATATCCTGTTTCATTTTCATAAATACTGCGCTGTCCGGATGCTGCCTTTTCATCCTGATTTGCATTGGTCGGGTCACTGTCAGTTCCGGCAACTACGCGGTCGCTGGATGGAATACTGGAAGTAACCAGATTGTCTGAGGTACCGGAGAGTGAAGAACTTACATCTTCATCCAGAATACCACTGTCCAGGGGGTGGATATTCAGAGATTCTGCTGATGTAGAGGCTGTTGTTTCAGCAGAAGCATCAGCGGGTGCACAACTGAAATCATAATCAGAATCTCCAAGTTTAGAGAAAGAATAACCATCCGCTTCCGGTCTAACGGTATACGTATAAGCAGATTTGGTATCATCGTATTTGGGAATGGACTGGAACTCATAGTCCCACTGGTTCTCAGAGACTTTGGTAACAGATCCATGTTCCGATGTGGTATCGGAAGTTAACGTTACAGACTGGTTATCTCCCCAGGACAGAGTAACTGACATCGTATCCGGAGGGTTGATCGAGGCTGAATCATCATTCTGTGTGGAAGTTTCTGTGACCGGCGTTGCAGCTGTTGAAACAGTTGCAAGTGAAACTACATCACTCTGCGTTTCCGTAGAAGCGGAAAGATCTTTTATGGTTTCAGAAGAAGTTTCCGTGACAGTATCGTTGTTTTGCACAGCTGGTTCTTCGGTAGCAGCCGGTGCATCTGGTTCTGACTCGGATTCAGAACCAGATGAAATATCAGATTCAGTAGTATCAGGCTCCTGCGCCGGGACATCAGAATCATCCTCCCCTTTAAGTTCGGTGTCTGCATCTGAATCGTTCGGGGTACTCTGTTCTGGTTTCTGAATTTCTTCGGGTTCTTCGGGGACTTCCGGCTCCTCCGGCACTGTCCAGACAATGCTTCCCTTTACTGTGACTGTCTCAGGATAGAGTGGTGCATCCGTATTAAAATACTGAATGAGTGTTGCCCCGGTCTCCTTGGCAGCGGCAACAGCGCGATCATAGACATAGAGATTATCCCAATAATGTGTGGAATCAGTGATATCGCTGTCTGAATAAGGTTCCAGATAGACACGTTTTGGATGAAACGCACGGATGATTTCATCTGCAGATCCGATATGATCGCTGTGAGGATGGGTTCCTATATAGAATTCAAAGTTATCTTCTGTAACACCCATACTTTTCAGATAGGAAATCACCTGATTTTCGAATCCCAGTCCTTTGGTAATGCCTGCACGTAAAGGATAGCGGGGATCACTGCCATCTGGATAATCATTGTCTTCACCGGAGTCGACCATACCGAATTTTCCATCACATTCGATGAGAATGGCATCAGTATTGTGATTTAAGGTAAGAAAATGAATCGTACCGTCTGTACTGTGAAAAGTAGTATCTGCCTGAACCGTACTTATCCCAGAAGGCGATGCAAACACCAGACTGCCTGCCATACAAAGTGCCGAAACACCACACAGCAGGTGTTTTAATCTGTTTTTCATAATAGTTTGTGAAACAACTCCTTTCCTAAAAAATAACACGCAGCAGAAAGAAAAAAATAAATAGGCAACGCGTTACATATAATCACGTTCATTATAACAGTTATAATAGAAAAATCAAGGAACGATAGAAAAACGTAAGAATGAAAACTTGTATAAAATAAGAATAAATGATATGATGAAAAGCACGAAAAGAAGTAATAAGAGGAAGGAAAAAATGAACAAAAAAGAATATAAAAAATGGTTGGGTCTGCTGTGTGCAATGATCGGACTCTGTGTAATCCTTTTGAGCGTTTATTACTGGAGAATCCGGGAAACAGCAAACAGCCAACACTCCTATCTGCAGATTGAAGCATCAGAAGAGCAATTTCAGGACAAAACAGGATACATAGAGGTCCGTGAAATGGAACAACAGTTTATTGTAGATGAAAATGAACTGACAGAGTTTAATGTAATGTTTCGAAAACTTGAACAGCAGGCAGAGGAGCCTGTGCAGGTGGAACTTCTGAAAGCGACGGACAGAGAGCGGATCCAGAAATGGGAAATTGACGGAAATACGGTAGGGGATTACAGCTATCAGACTTTTCATCTGAGTGTTCCGCTGAAAAAAATCATGGGAGAAAAATACATTATTCACGTAATAATTCCGGAAAATTCGGCTATTGTTCCGGCGGTGACGAATTATGAGGCTTATGGAGAACATGTAAAAACCGACGGGAATGACGAGACAGGGTGTATGGTTTTTAACTTACAGGCAACAAATGCATTTTTAAAGAATATATATGCATGTCTGGGCGTAATTCTGTGTCTTTCGCTTGTCGCATTTGGGTTTCTGATCATGCGAAAAGAAAAGAGAGTGGAGTGGTATTTTCTTGTTCTGGGACTCTTTATGGGAAGTATGTATATTGTACTTTTTCCACCCAATACGGCACCGGATGAGCACAGTCATATAGCAACAGCATATTATGATGCGAATAAGATACTGTTTCGAAATGGCGTGGACGAAGAAGGATATGTTCTGGTGCGAAAGACTGATGCACAGATTCAGGATAAAATGGCGATTTCGCTGGCAGATGCTTCCTATTATTATAATCAGCTTCTTCAAAAAGGGGGACAGGAACCAGCTGCATTGAATCGAGGACCATTGGCTGCACCATTTGCCGCGCATCTGCCGCAGGCTGTCGGAATTGCAATCGGCTGGCTTTTCCATACAAATGGTATGATTACATTGTATCTGGGAAAAATCACAGCATTGTTGTTTTATCTACTATGTGTTTTCTGGGCAGTTCGTTTTATGCCATGGGGAAAGATGGTAATGGCGGTGATTGCGCTCTTTCCGATGAGTCTGGAGATTGCAGCGTCGTATTCTTATGACTGTACGGTAAACGCACTCAGTTTTCTTTTCATCGGTTATACAATGTACCTGATTTATGAGAAGGAGAAGGTGACGTGGAAAGATTATGCATTTCTGACTGTTGTCGGAATGTGGATGGCACCGTGTAAACTGGTTTATATCTTTGTATGTGGAATCATCTTCCTGATACCATCGTCCAAATCAAATAATCCGCGCGGTGTGCTTACGGGAAAAATAGGGATTATAGTTGCGATTGGAATGGTTACAATGCTTCTGAGAGGGGCAGTTGTAGCAAACCTGACGTCTGCTCCGGGAACAGGATATTCGGATATTGAAAGAGGATGGACTCTTGTCCAGATTCTGGAAGATCCGGTAAACAGTATGGGTGTACTGTTTAATACGTATTTTGAACAGGCAGAGTATTATCTGGGAACAATTATAGGACAGTCGTTGGGATGGCTTCAGGTGAAAGTTTCCTGGATAAATATTACAGGATTTCTGTTGTGTATGGTATTTGCTTTATTTACAGATAAAAAGGCGGATTACATGACGAATAAACAGAAAGTACTGGTTGGCATGCTGTCATTGATTATGATTGGCGGAATAGTGCTGAGTATGTGGCTTGATTTTACACCGCCTCAATGGAAAAACGTAGCGGGAGTTCAGGGACGATATTTTTTGCCATTTTTGCCAATGTTGGTACTGATGTTAAAGGGAAAACAGACACTTCGAGTGGAAAGATACAGCAAAAGAATCATGATTTCCATGTATATTCTGGAAATCCTTACAGTTTTTGATGTATGGAAAGCAATGATTGTGTAAATCTGTCTGTCAGGAAAAAATCGTTGGAGTTGAAGAATAAGAACGATGATGGTATAATAAAACATCATGGAAATCAAAATTGATTCACTGGATCAATTATTGATATGCAATGCAATAAAAACAGCAGTATCCTTTATCAGGGTACTGCTCGTTTGTGTTAAAAACCTGCTTGCAGGAGAGAATATTTTATTAAAGAGAGGATAAAAAAATGGGAAAAATTACAGTAGAAACATGTGAAATTGAAGGACTGAAAGTAATCACACCGACAGTGTTTGGCGATGAACGTGGATATTTTATGGAAACATATAATTATAATGATTATAAAGCAGCAGGCATCGATATGGAATTCGTACAGGATAACCAGTCAAGCTCCAAAAAAGGAGTTTTAAGAGGACTGCATTTTCAGATTAATTATCCCCAGGACAAACTGGTGCGGGTAGTTAGTGGGGAGGTCTTTGATGTGGCAGTGGATCTGCGCCCGGGTTCTGAAACATATGGAAAATGGTTTGGTGTTGTGCTGTCTGCAGAGAATAAAAAACAGTTCTTTATTCCAAAGAATTTTGCGCATGGATTTATCGTACTGTCCGAGTCCGCAGAATTTGCGTATAAATGTACCGATTTTTATCACCCAAACGATGAAGGCGGACTGAAATGGGATGACCCGGAGATTGGCGTAGAATGGCCGATGCCGGAAGGAATGACAAAAGAAGAACTGACCATCTCTGACAAGGATCAGAAGTGGGGAAGCTTTGCGGAGTACAAAAATCGATAAGAGGGAAATGAAATGGGAAGAAAGAAAAAGATTTTGGCCGGTATCTGCGTGTTGTGTTTACTGGTTTTAAATGTGCTGATCGTATGTCACAGAGGAAGTGTAGGCGGTAATTATGAGCTTCATCTTACGATGAACAGCGATAAGGAACAGGAGATTCAGGTCTATTACAGTGCGGCCGGAGAACTTTCAGAAAAATCAAGTCAGGTCAAGACGTATGATCAGGTTGGAGAAAGTCAGGAACTGGTTTTTTCTGTTCCATTTCAGTTTAATATGGTGCGTCTGGATCTGGGCACGCAGCCGGGAACGTTCACGATTGAAAATGTTTATCTTGGATGTAAAGATACGAAAACAGAGATTCCGGAGATGACGAATCCAAAGCTGATCGAAGGTCAGCAACTGGAGAGCCTGGAAGCTAATGACGGAACATTAAAAATCTGGACGAATGGAACAGATCCTTATGTGTGGCTGCATCTGGATAAAGAAAAACTGTATCCGGTTCTCGAGAAAGATTATACACAGAAATTGTGGATCAAAAATATTCTGATGCTGTTACTGATTGACGGTGGAGCAGTGGTTGCGTTTGTTTTCCGGAAGAAAGTACTGACACTCCCAATCGAGCTTTTACAGAACAGAAAACTGATTATGAATCTGGCAAAGAATGACTTCAAAACGAAGTATGCAGGGTCATATCTTGGAATCGTATGGGCGTTTGTACAGCCAATCGTTACGATTCTGGTATATTGGTTTGTCTTTTCTGTCGGTCTGAAAGCAGGAAATGTATCGGATTATCCATTTGTTCTATATTTGGTATCTGGTATTGTACCATGGTTCTTTTTCCAGGATGCATTGAATGGTGGAACCAATGCACTGATGGAATACAACTACCTGGTTAAAAAAGTAGTGTTTAAAATCAGTGTACTGCCGATCGTAAAGATGATTTCCGCTTTATTTGTACATGCCTTTTTCGTTGCGTTTTCACTGGTTTTATGCAGCCTGTATGGCTATACGCCGTCGCTGGCAACATTGCAGATCTTTTATTATTCGCTCTGCACATTTATGTTTACACTGGGGCTGGTATATGCGACCAGTGCGATCGTTGTATTCTTCCGGGATCTGACACAGATCATCAGTATTTTCTTACAGGTAGGTATCTGGCTGACACCAATCATGTGGGATGTCAACATGCTGGCAAATTATCCATGGCTGATCAAATTGTTCAAATTGAATCCGATGTACTATATTGTCACCGGATACCGTGATTCCATGCTGGGTCACGTATGGTTCTGGAATCACTGGGGATGGACCGTATACTTCTGGATCGTAACAGTAGTATTGTTTGCACTTGGTTCCTGGATCTTTAAGAGACTGAAACCACATTTTGCAGATGTACTTTAAGAGAAATCAAAGAGAGGTTTACAGATGTCAGAGATTGCAATTTCAGTGAATAACATCAGTAAGATGTATAAACTGTACGAGAAACCGATGGATCGGTTAAAAGAATCCCTCGGATTGACAAGAAAAAAAGGATATAAAGAACATTATGCTTTGAACAACGTAAGTTTTCAGGTAAAAAAGGGGGAGACCGTGGGAATTATCGGAACGAATGGTTCCGGTAAATCCACGATTTTGAAAATTATCACCGGCGTACTGAATCCCACACAGGGAGAAGTGGTGGTGGATGGAAGAATCTCCGCATTGCTGGAACTGGGAGCCGGATTCAACGGAGAGTATTCCGGTATTGAAAACGTGTATCTGAACGGTCAGATGATCGGATTCAGCAAAGAAGAGATTGATGCAAAACTGCAGGATATCCTGGATTTTGCAGATATCGGAGATTTTATACACCAACCGGTAAAAACGTATTCCAGTGGTATGTTTGTGCGATTGGCTTTTGCGGTAGCTATTAATATCGAACCGGAAATTCTGATCGTAGATGAAGCACTTTCCGTAGGAGATGTCTTTTTTCAGGCGAAATGTTACCGGAAGTTTGAAGAATTTAAAGAGATGGGAAAAACCATTCTTTTTGTAAGTCATGACCTGAGCAGCATCGGGAAATATTGTGACCGGGTTGTTCTGTTAAACAAAGGAGAAAAACTGGCAGAAGGCGATGCGAAAGAGATGGTCAATCTGTATCGTCGTGTTCTGGTGAACCAGTATGATGAACCAGGGGAGCAGAACACTACGCAGGAAGAAACGCCAGAGGTACAAGAAGAAAAGAGTACGAAAGATCAGTTAAATCTGAATCCAAAAGTACTGGAATATGGAAGTAAATTAGCAGAAATTCAGGACTTTGCAATTCGTGATAAGTCCGGAATGGTTACGAATGTGATTGAAAAGGGAGAAGAATTTTCCGTGGATATGAAGATTCATTTTCATGAAACGATCCAGGAACCGATTTTTGCTTTCACGATCAAAGATCTGAAAGGAACGGAGATCACCGGAACCAATACGATGTATGAGAATACACCGGTAGGTACACAGAAGGCGGGAGAAACCAGACGGATCACCTTTACACAGAAGATGCCGTTAGAGGCCGGAGAATATATGCTGTGTCTGGGATGTACCGGTTACCGGGATGGTGATTTTACCGTGTTCCACCGGTTGTATGATGTATGTAATCTGACAGTCATTACGGATAAGAAAGCTGTCGGATATTTTGATCTGTTCTCAAAGGTCACGTTAAAGTAACTGAGGAGGAAAAGAATGGCAATACTGAACTTAGAGTATTATACGCAAAAAGATCTGTATTCAGATGGAGATATTGAAGAACAGATGCTTAAGATGGCAAAAGAAGGAGTAACCTGTGAGGATCTTTCCAGTGAGCAGGTTTCTTTTCCTGTGATCTATCACTTCTCAGATCTGCGAGCAAATATATTGAACTGGTATCCGATCAAAAAATCGGACAGTGTTCTGGAGATCGGTGCGGGCTGTGGTGCAATCACAGGTACGCTCTGTGAAAAAGCAGGTCAGGTTACATCTGTGGAACTCTCGAAAAGAAGAGCACAGATCAATTATTACCGCAATGAGAAAAAAGATAATCTGACCATCATGGTGGGAAACCTCAATGACATGGATCTGGGGCAGCAGTATGACTATGTGGTAGTCAACGGAGTACTGGAATATGCCATGAGTTTCACAGAGGGCGATACACCGTATGAGACATTTTTAGGAAAAATGGGTTCTTACTTAAAAAATACAGGAAAATTGCTGATCGCAATTGAGAATAAGCTGGGAATGAAGTATTTTGCTGGGGCCCCGGAAGATCATACGGACATTCCCTTCTTTGGAATCAATGGTTATCCGGGAAATCACAGTGTCAGAACATTTTCCAAAACAGAATTGCAGGAACTTGTGAAAAAAAGCGGATTTCCTTTTCAAAAATTTTATTACCCGTATCCGGATTATAAATTTCCAACGGAGATCTTTACGGATGCATCACTGACCACCGATCATTATGGGAAAAATTATCCGATTTACACGGACAAAACCGTGGATCTGTTTTCAGAAAGCGCCGGTATCGAGGCAATGAAAAAAGAACAGATCGCGGACCGTTTTGTGAATTCTTTTCTTCTGGTTGCAGGAAAACAGGAACTTGAAGAAAAAGAAGAAATTTTATATGTAAAACTGAATCAGGGCCGCAGGAAAGAGTTTCGAACCCTGACCCAGCTGGTGCGGAAAGAGGAAAGTGTGTGGGCAGAGAAAAAACCACTGTGCCCGGAGGCAGAAAACTTTATAGCAGGACTGAAAAAAACAGGAGCGCAGAAACCAGGAAAAGGATTTCGTAATCTTCCGTGCAGATATGAGAATGGGGGAATCGTGTATCCGGTATTGGGCGGGAAAACACTTGAAGACAGAATTCGTGATCTTGTGGAGAAAGAACAGACAGATGAGATTCTGAGAACCCTGAAACATGTATATGAGCATGTGTTCGCACAGCGGAAAAAAGAACCGGAGTACCAGACGAAAGTTTTTAAGGAAGTGTTTGGAGAACATCCGGGCAAGGAATATTATGAATGCGTAAGTCCGGCAAACATTGATCTGATCTGTGCGAATATCTTTGAGTTCGGAGATGATTATGAAATCATTGACTATGAATGGACTTTTGACTTTCCGGTTCCGGTTGCCTTTATCATGTGGAGAATGATCCATGAACTGTATTACCGAATCCCGAAACTGGGCGCGCTGTATACACAGGACGATATGAATCACGAATTTGGTATAGAGCCATCGGACAGCGAAATTTTCCTGGCATGGACAATGCATTTTACTTATGAATATGTTGGCAGCGATTCGCTGGATGTATACCGGAAAGAGAGAATTCCGGTGGATCTGTCAGAAACTGTGCGCGCATGTCAGGAGAAAAAGCGATTTCGCAGCAAACTGTATTATGATACAGGTTCTGGGCTGTCGGAAGAGAACAGTATTGAGACGGCGGTGGAATTGGATCGGGGAAGATTTCAGGTTACGTTTGATCTGCAGAAAGTAGAAAATATCTGCGGAATCCGCTGGAATCTGTTAAGTGATACGTTCTGTGAGGTGAAAGTGGAAGTACTTGACTGTGGATGCCATGGGGAGTTAATTCCGTTTGGTATGCGGATCGACAAGGCGGCGGATGCGGTAGTGTTCCTGAATCTGGCAGGCGGATATTTTATCCATGTGACGGATCCGTCAGAATTGAAGAAAATTACAATTTCCGGTCAAATTCGTTTTCTGTCGCAGAAAGAGATCGCAGAAGAAATCCAACTGGAAGAGGAGCGAAAAGAAGCGGTACGTCGGGAAGAAGAAAGAAAACTTCAGCAGCGGATACAAAAAGAAGAACGGATAGCAGCGAAAAAAGCCGAAGAAGAGAGAAGGCAGGAAGAACTTCGGGCAGCCATGGAATTTCAGCATCGACCGAAACAGAGAGCAAAACGTCTGGTGAAGAAGATGCTTGGACGTCCTGTGGCCCCACTGGTTACAGAAAATCAACAGACAGAACAGCCGGTATCGAGCTGTGTGGGAAGTATCGACAGCTTCAGCTATGAAAATAATGTGCTGCAGATCATCGGCTGGGCATTTGACCGTGCGTACGCCATGGAGAACACGCATCTTGCTTTTTTACAGAACGGGGAAGTGGTGGCGGAAGAACCGATTACTATAGTATATCGGAGTGATGTGGCAGCTGTTTTACAGATTCCGGAGGCAGAATCCTGTGGATTTTCCTGTGTGCTGGTGGTGCATTCACCAGTGGAAACGGAAGTGGCAGTTGTTTACGACACCGTAGACGGAGAAAAAGCATATCCGTTATGCAAGATCCCTGCAGATCCTGGTTGTAATGAGATACAGGTGTATACCCTGGAGGGACAGGAGAGCATCGGCAATATTCGATATTTTAAAGAACGTTATCTGGAAGAAACGCCGGTATTTGATGCGAAGATTCCTTCGGATGAAGTGATAGATATTATCATCCCGATTTATAACGGCTTACAGTATTTTGACAAGCTGTTTGCGGGGATTGAAAAGACAAAGATGAAATACCGTCTGATTCTGGTGGACGATCAGAGTCCGGATCCGGCAGTACGGGAATATCTGGAGCAATACGTGGCAGAACATGAGGGAACGGTTCTGCTTCGAAATGAGAAAAATATGGGATTCCTCCCGTCTGTAAACCGTGCCCTTGCAATTGCAGAGCATCATGTAGCACTGGTCAATACCGATGTGGAAGTGCCGGAGGGATGGCTGGAGAGACTGATGTGGCCGATCTTTACAAAAGAAAAAGTAGCATCCTCCACACCGTTTACGACCTGCGGAACCATCTGCAGCTTTCCTAATTTCTGTGAGGATAATGTGATCTTTGAAGGCATGCCATTATGGCAGATCGATGATGCTTTTCGCCAGATCCGTCCGCAGTATGCGACCATGCCAACAGGTATTGGTTTCTGCATGGGTATGAATCTGGAAGCAATCAGAGAAGTAGGTCTTCTGGATGAGGAGAACTTTGACAAAGGATACGGAGAAGAAAATGACTGGTGTCAGCGGGCAATCCAGGCAGGATATACCAATGTACAGGTGGAAAATTTGTTTGTTTATCACAAACATGGCGGAAGTTTTTCTTCCGAAGAAAAATTACGGCTGTTAAAGAGCCATCTGGAGAGACTGGCGAAGAAACATCCGAATTATAACAGCGATACGGCAGCTTTCTGTCGGAGAGATCCGGCAAGAACGATCCGACTGTATGTGGAAACACAGCTGTTAAATCAGTTGCTGGATGTACCGACGATTGTTGCCTTTGATCATAACCTCGGCGGTGGTGCCACGGAATATCTGATTGAGAAACGTAAACTGGCACTGAAAGAAGGAAAGCGTTTCCTGACTGTCCGGTTTGACATCGATAATATGCGCTATTATCTGGAATATGAATACAAAAAATATAAGGTTCAGTATTTTGCCAAAGATCTGGTGATGATCCTTGATGAGATTCCGAGAGTGGATGAAATCTGGATCAACGAACTGGTAACTTATCAGAAAATCTATAAGGTTCTGGATCAGATTCTTGAACTGAAAGAAAAACATCAGGCACATCTGAAGATGTTGCTTCATGACTTTTTCTTCATGTGTCCGGCGGTAAATCTGATGGATGCTCAGGGGAAATACTGTCATGGCGCGGATGCACAAATTTGTAACCAGTGTATCCCGGCAAACCGAAGCAATGCATGTCTGGACTATGAGTCCGGAACCGCATGGAGAACACACTGGAGGGAGTTTTTATCCCGGTGTGATGAGATTCTGGCATTCTCTGATGATACGGCACAGATATTTAAAAAGACCTATCCTTATCTGTATCAGTTACATGTGCTGCCACACAAGCCGCATTATGTGACGGCACTGGATAAGAAGGTGAAGACGACCAGGACACTGAACATTGGTCTGCTCGGTGTGCTGTGTTATAAAAAAGGTCTGGATGTTGTCAAGGAGATGATAAAAGAGATCGAGGCGCAGAACCTGAACATCCGAATGAAACTGATCGGGGTGTCGGATGAAGAAATCGACAGTCCGGTATTCTCCTGTACGGGAAGATATACCAGAGATGAACTTCCAAGACTGACGATGGAAGAAGATATTGATCTGTTCTTTATCCCGTCTATCTGGCCGGAGACCTTCTCGTATACAACTTCAGAGATTATGTCCATGCATATGCCGGTTGCTGTATTCCCGATTGGTGCGCCGGTGGAGCGTGTAAAACATTACGAAAAAGGTCTGGTTCTGAAAGAGACGGATGCAAAATCGGCTCTTAAAGAATTGCAGGAGTTTGCAGAACATACACTAAAGTGGCAACAAATACCTGTACGCGAAAAGAAGATCCTGTTTGTGGGTGAGGAAATTTCGTTTGCTTCCCGTTACCGGGTGGAGCATTTCCGGGAACAGCTGCATTATCAGGGTTACGGATCGGATTTTTATCAGGTGGATGAGGTCAAAGATCTGGACTGGGATGCGTACCGGGCAGTTGTATGTTACCGTTGCAGCAGGGAAGATGTGGTGCGCAAGGTAGTTGAACAGGCGAAAAAAAACGGATTAAATGTGTATTATGACATTGACGATCTGATCTTTGATTACGAAAGAATCTCTTATCTGCATTTTCTGACCGGAAGTGAGTATAAAGATTTTAAAAAGACGACGGAACAGATCCATTCCTGTATGGAACTGTGTGATGGCTATTTTACCTCCACTGATACACTGGCGGGAGAGATCCGAAGAGAATTTCCGGGAAAACCAGTGGTAATCAACCGGAATTGTGCAAGCATGGAGATGCAGATTCTGTCCCATGACGCAGTAGAGCAGGTGGAAAAAGACCCGGAGCATATTTCCATCGGTTACTTCAGCGGATCGAAAACTCATGATCAGGACTTTGAGGTGGCGGAAGAAGCACTTCTGGAAGTGATGAAGGAACATCCGGAGGTACGGCTGAAGCTGGTTGGTGTACTCTCTGACAGAAAAATGGAAAAATTCGGAAATAAGGTGGAAAAACTTCCGTTTATGGACTGGAAACAGTTACCTTCTGTTATGGCAGGCATCGATATCAATCTGATGCCGCTGGAGGACAGTATCTTCCATTGTAGTAAGTCCGAAAACAAATGGATGGAAGCCGCACTGGTGAAAGTGCCATCAGTGATGAGCAGAAACCGGGAGATGGAAGGCGTGATCGAAAATGGTATGGATGGCTGGCTTTGCAGTGACAAGGAGGAGTGGAAAAAAGCGCTCACAACGCTGATCGAGGAGAAGACAGCCAGAGTACAGATGGGTGAAAAAGCCCATAAAAAAGTGATGTGTCAGTATGTAACTCAGAATACAGGAAAAGATGCAAGAGAGGAATTACTATGCAGCGAGAAGTATTCGTAGTAGAAAAAGAAAGATTTGATCTTTCAGATGAGAAAACCTATCATCTGCAGGGCACCTGGCCCAAGGAACATACCGCGGCAGCGGAGCTGGACGGGAAACCACTGGAGGTAAATCTGAAGCAGCAGGAGCGTATCAGTGCCCTGGAACGATTTCAGGATCTGGATCTGGTGGATGCGATTCGTGTTCAGATGGAGATTGTACTTCCTGATAAGCTGGAACAGTATAAAAAATTAGTGGTTTATGCGGAAGAGAACGGGAAAAAAGAGGTCTGGTTTTCAATTCCGGTAAAACAGCTGATCAGAAGACAGGGTATGCCTCAGTATTTCATTGAGAGTTCCGAAGTGGACCGGAAACTCGGCATCTGCCGGGTGCGTGGCTGGGCAGCTTATACGAAACCGCTAAAGGTTTATCTGGAGAATTCCCGCGGAAACAGAATTCCATGTGAGATCCAGCACCTGAAACGTGTCGATGTACAGAATCAGTATCCGGAGGCAGAGGTAGAAGAAAAATGTGGGTTCTTTTTTGAACTGCACTACCAGCAGCTGAAAGAATTTTATATTGTTTTTGAGGCAGGTTCGATACGGGTGAGAAGACAGATTCACCTGCAGCCGATACAGCTTGCCGCAGAAAAGATAAATGAATACTGCAAAAAGGGCAGCCGTTATCTGAAACTGCACGGTCCGGCAGCACTTGCCCAAAAAGTGGTCGGAAAAGTGAAAAATAAAAATAAAGCCGCTGTGATCTATCAGAAATGGCTTCCGAAACATCTGCCAAGTAAAGCAGAACTGGAACACCAGCGAAAAGAACATTTTTCCTGGGAACCGACCTTCAGTGTGGTTGTACCGCTTTATAAAACACCGGAAAAATATCTCCGTGCGCTGGTGGAATCTCTGCAGGCGCAGACTTATGGCAAATGGGAACTCTGCCTGTCTGACGGAAGCGGTGCGGATTCTCCGATTCGGGAACTGTTAAAACAGTTACAGAAGGAAGAGAGCAGAATCAAAGTCATCGATCATCAGGAAAAGTTACAGATATCAGAAAATACGAATGCTGCGATCGAGGCGGCAACGGGTGAGTTTGTGGTATTTGCGGATCATGATGACGAACTGACGGCACATGCCCTGTATGAGTGTGTGAAAGTACTGAATGAGAAACCGGAAACAGAGGTTCTATATTCGGATGAAGATAAGATGACGATGGACGGACACAAGTTCTTCCAGCCACATTTCAAACCGGATTATAACGTGGATCTGCTGTGTACGGTCAATTATATCTGCCATTTGTTTGTGGCGAAGAAAACGTTGATTGATGAGGTCGGAATGTTACGCAGAGAGTTTGACGGAGCGCAGGATTATGACTTTATCTTCCGTTGTGTGGAACATGCGGGATCGGAAAAGATCCATCATATTCCGAAGATCCTGTATCACTGGCGATGCCATGAAGATTCCACATCGGAGAATCCGGAGAGCAAGCTGTATGCATTTGATGCGGGACAACGGGCGGTGCAGGCGCATTATGACCGGATCGGTGTTAAAGTGGAAGTGAGCAAGGGAGAGTTCCTGGGACTCTATCGGACAAAATTCCTGCGGGATTATGACCCACTGATCTCGATCATTATTCCGAATAAAGATCATATTGATGATCTGAAACGGTGTATCGATTCAATCGAAGCAAAATCCACATATACCAATTATGAATATATTATCGTGGAGAACAACAGCGAAGAAAAAGAAACTTTTGCATATTACGAGCAGCTTGAAGCGGTTAATCCGAAAGTGCATGTGGTGTATTATAAAGGCCACTTTAATTATTCTGCCATCAATAATTTCGGTGTGCAGTATGCCAAAGGAGAGTATTTCCTGCTACTAAACAACGATACCGAGATCATCAACGAAGATTGTTTGGAGGAACTGCTTGGTTACTGTACCAGAGAAGATGTGGGTGCTGTGGGTGCGAGACTGTATTACGAAGATGATACGATCCAGCATGCCGGCGTGGTCATCGGTTTCGGTGGAATCGCCGGACACTGTTTTGTACAGCAGAAGCGTGGATTTACCGGGTACTGCCACCGGATCATCTGTGCACAGGATTACAGTGCGGTGACTGCGGCTTGTATGATGGTAAAACGGGAAGCGTTTGAGAAAGTCGGTGGTTTGAGTGAAGAACTGCAGGTGGCATTTAACGATATTGATTTCTGTATGAAACTTCGACAGGCAGGATATCTGATCGTGTACAATCCATATGCGGAACTGTATCATTACGAATCCAAATCCCGAGGACTGGAAGATACTCCGGAGAAAGTGGCAAGATTCAATCAGGAGATTGCTACGTTTGAGAAACGCTGGCCCGATATCCTGAAGAACGGCGATCCGTTCTATAATCCGAACCTGACCCTGGATAGCCAGGATTTTTCACTGAAACGATTATAAACAACCAAAAAAGCGGGTGCATGGTGGAAATGTACCTGCTTTTTTAAAAGAAAGGTGGAAAAGATGAATATAGAAAAGCTATGGGACAAGTACAAAGACATTATTCCGTACGGTGTCTTCGGCGTTCTGACAACGCTTGTTAATATTGTGAGTTATTGGATCTTTGCGCATCCGTTTGGCTTATCGGTTATGGTGAGTACTGTACTTGCATGGATTTTATCGGTTCTGTTTGCATATCTTACTAACAGAAAATGGGTATTTCACAGCGAAGCCAGTACAAGGGAAGAAATAGGGAAAGAGATAGTTTCGTTTTTCTCCTGTCGTCTGGCTACGGGAATACTGGACTGGGCATGTATGTTTATTTTTGCTGATCTGTGCGGATTCAATGACGTATTGATTAAATGTGCGGCAAATGTACTTGTAATCATCTTGAATTATGTGACAAGCAAACTGGTTATTTTCAGGCATAAAGGGTGATGGAATGAAAAAAACAGTAAAAACAGTGAAAAAAGGATATGCAATATGGATTTTTGTACTTCTGGTTTTTGTATTTTATCTTTCCTGGGCGCTGGCGGCACCGTTCGATGCCTCACCGGATGAAAGTATGCGTTACCAGATCGTCGAATTTATTGTAAAGCATGGAACCTTGCCGGATGGACGGGATCCGGAGATACGGAATGCCAACTGGGGCATCTCCTATGCGTTTAATCCAATTCTTCCTTATATGGCAGGAGCAGTATTTGCAAAGGTTGTGCAGGTATTTACGGACAGTTTTCGGGCTACGGTGATTGCGGCGCGTATGGTGAATGTTCTTCTGGGATGCGGAATGGCATGGTTTACCTGGAAGATAGGAGAACTGTTATTTCAGAAAAAAGAGACAGGGAGGCTGTTTGCAGTTCTGGTGTGCTTTCTTCCGGGAACCTGTTTTCTGTTTTCTTATATCAATACGGATGGACTGGCACTTCTTACGACAGCCTGGATCCTGTACTGCTGGTGCAGGGCGTGTAAGGAAGGCTGGACCCTGAAAGTCTGTGTACAGATGGGAATTGCCATGGGATTGTGTATGTTGTCTTATTACAACGCATATGGATATCTTCTGATGAGCGCCGTATTTTTTGCAGGCTGCATGATGAAGTGTGGAGAGCAGAAATGGGACTGGCAGCAGCTGCTGAAGAAAGGCTGCCTGATGCTGGGAATTGTCTTTCTTGTGGCCGGATGGTGGTTTATCCGGAGCGGAATCCTGTATGACGGAGATTTTCTGGGAATGAAAACCTCTTCCATCTATGCGGAAAAATACGCGATCGATGAGTTAAAACCTTCCAATCGGGTGCTTCCGGTGAATATGGGAATGAGCGTTCTGGATATGATATGGTGGGTACCTGGAGAATGGCAGCATAACTGGCTGGTTACGGTACTGGTAAGCTTTGTGGGAACGTTCGGACATCTTGATATTTTTATGCCATATCTGTGGAGTAAAGTGTATCTGATCGTGTTTGCAGTGGGAATTCTCGGAAACAGCTGGAGACTGCGTCGGGAATTTTGTCTGACCACGGAATTTGTAAAAAAAGAGAAAAAAGCCGATGCAGATGGAATTCTTATCACTGAGATATGGAGAAAAAACAGATGGTGGAATATGAGAAACTGGATGCATATCTGTATGGTGGGAGCTATGGTGATACCGGTTGGATTGCTGGTGTATTATGCTTATGCAAGTGATTTTCAAGCGCAGGGACGCTATATCATGCCGATGGCGCTTCCATTTTTCTATTTTGTGACACTGGGATATGAAAACTGGAGTGAAAAACTGATCAGAAATGAAAAAATAAGCATATGGATCTGCAGGATCGGACAGGGGACAGCAGCAATTTCTGTATTGCTGACGTATGTGCTGGTATATCGGGCGGCTTATTAAGAATAACTATAAAAAATGAGCTTATACAGGAAAATGATTTCTGTATAAGCTCATTTTTCGTGCTTATTTTGTTTTTGGATAGTTCGGCATCTGGTTACGATAAAGGACTTCTTTTCCATCCAAAGACGGGATGGTCATAGAAGTGAAAAATTCATCGGTAACCTGATCCAGTTTTTTTCTGGACGGACAGGAGATATAGTACAGTGCCACATAAGGATTCGGTCCGTGGGCAATGACAGCTTCTCCTTCGTGATAAAAAATCCATGGTTTTTCTACCGCAGAATGAGATGCCAGTTTCTGCGGAACGGAAAGATCACGAATCTGTAACAGGCGTCCCTGAAAATACAGGACAGCTCCGTGGCAAATCGGTTTTCGTGGATCGTGCTGATCCAGCATCTGTTCCAGTGCGGGAACATCATACAGGTAATTTAACAGCAGATCCTCGATGGAGAACCCGTATACCATATCGGTCAGTTCGTGCTCATAGCCGAAGAATCGGGCTGCGATCTCACAGACCTGGATGCCGTTTTCCGGTTTCCAGAAAAACTGCATGGATAACGCCCCCTCTTTCTGCCCGGTTTTGTTGGCGTAGCACTGTAAAAGATCGGTTGCCGGAGCAACCACCCGTTCATACAGACAGGATGGATAGACATTTCGGGTGCTGATCGGGATCTCACCCGGTCCGATGTCCGTCTTTTCGCGATCTGCGATGCTGATCACATGGACTTTTCCTTTATGTACCCAGGTCATCATATTGAATTCGTAACCGTCGTTATATTCTTCTACGAGAATCTCAGGAAGATCGGTGAAAGAAGCGGTTTCAGTGATTGCCTGTTTCAGTTCTTCAAGATTGTGTACCACATAGATGCCGCGGGAGCCGTATTTATCCAGTGGTTTTGTCACCAGAGGAAAATGCAGGTGAGCGATCAGCTCCGGAGCCAATCCGGAAGTGGGGATTTTTGCAAAACCAGGGGAGGGAAGACCGAGTTCTTCGAGCAGTCCCCGGGTGGCGGATTTGTCACGATACCAGGGAAGCTGTTCCGGGTTCAGATAGCAGGGAAGACCTGCTTTTGCGGAAATCTTCACCATACATTCCAGCAGAAGATCGGAAAACGAGGTGAGAATTCCGTCCACCTGTTTTTCTTTACAAAGGGCGGCGATTCGGTCCGTATCGGTGACCGGGATCACATAAGATTCGTCTGCAAAGGCACGTGCCGGACCGTCCGGGTATCCGTCACAAACGATGGTATAGATGCCCCGGGCTCTGGCTTTCTGCACCAGCTGTTCAAATTCCCCGAGGGTTCCGAGAATCAGTAAACGTTTATTCATAATAATCCTTTCTTCTAGAGCGTGTCTGAAAAAGGCTTTTCGCAAACTGGGGTTTGCAGATTGCGGAAATGATTTTTCAGACACGTTCTAAGGTTCCAGTGCATGGATCACGTCTGCGATCCGCTGCATCTCTTCGTTTCCGTAACGCTGGTCGCAGGGGAGCGGGAGAATGTCTGCCGCCCACTGATATTCGTAAGATTCGGGTGCACAGTCCCGGATCACGTTGGACCAGTTGGTTGGAACAAAGATTTTTTCTTTCGCCAGGGCTTTTCGCAGTGCAATTCCGTTTTTATGATAATAAGGATAGGCGAAGGGTCCGTCCGGTGTCACGCGGGTAAAAGGTGAATCGGAGGGAAGCAGTTCTTTCAGAAATCTGTAATTTTCATTCCGTTTCTGACGGATCTGTTCGTAGTCGATGGCTTTTAACAGATTCTGTGTCAGGCGGGACATGGTGAGAATCTCCATATGATGATAGGTCGCAGCGTTGTCTAACATTTTCTGATAATACGTTCCGGCATCTTTTTCAAAACGGCCGAGAATATGTCCCATACGTTCCGCAGAGACATCCTGCTCTTTTCCGGCAGTGAGCGTGGCATCTGTGGAAAGATAGGCACCGTCACTCAGCCCGAAAAATTTGCGGCAGGAATAAAGAGTATCCACGCCGGGAAGCGGATGCTGAAAAAAAGCGTGGGTGTGATCCACGATAATATTTTTATAGTATTTTTTATAATAAAGAATCTTTTCATCCGTCAGCTGCCCGTAATAATTGACCAGATAGAGGTATTCCCCTGGATGAAGGGAAAGGTCGGGAGGAAGAGCCGGCGTAAGATCCTCATTCAGCGAATAGAAGTTCACGTGGATTCCCTGCCGCAAGCAGGCATCAATCACGGAGTCACAAAGGAAAAACGGAAGATAGAGCGTTTCAATCTTCCGGGATTCCAGCAGCCAGCAGAGGGCTGTACGGCCAAGATTCACTTTTACAAGATCAGGATAGTATTCTTTCCCGTGGAAAACTTCCAGTTCCAGATATCCTCCAATTTCCTGTTTCATACAATCCTCCTGTCAGACATCTTTTCTACGGATGACATAATGCGGCATTTTCTTGGATTCGTTCAGAATATTCATCAGATAAATCCCCATGATTCCAATGGAAAGCAGGGTGATACCGAAAAATGCCAGCAGTACGAGCATCAGGGAAGTCCAGCCTTCCACGGAAACACCGTAGAGGAAATAGCGGATCAGGAAAAAGATTCCAAGTGCCACACTGACCAGAAAACTGCAGATGCCGAGATCACGTACCAGAAGCAGCGGGAATGCTGAGTGGGAAGTGATATCGTAAAGCAGGTCTCTGACCAGACGGCGGAAAGAATAACCGCTTTTTCCGTAGGCTCTTGCATCATGATGCACCGGTACATTGATGATACGGTTGGAACTTAACACCAGAAGATTGCCGATCTGCGGAAGATAGGTGTTTGTCTGCAACATGGCATCCACGAGGAAACGGCGGATCAGACGAAAACTGGTGATCTGCAGATTCGGGTCTTTTCCAAGCATTTTGGAGGTGGCCCAGACAGAAACTTTGGTTCCGAGACGGCGGATCGGTCCGTGCTTTCTGCCTTCATAGCTGGCGATGATGACATCCACATCGTCCCGCTCTCTGATGGTGTTGATCAGCTTCGGGATCTCTTCCGGAGGATGCTGAAGATCATCATCCATGGTGATGATGAAATCTCCCTCCGCATGAGAGAATCCACACAGAAGAGCCGGATGCTGTCCGAAGTTTCTCGCCATCTGGATGATCTTCACACGGGGATCTTTCTGTCGAAGTTCTTCCATGATCTGGTAGGATCGGTCTTTGGAACCATCATCCACAAGGATCAGTTCAAAGGGTTCCTGCACGGTTTCACGGAAGACTTTCTCGAGACGTGTATAAAGTTCCGTTAAGGTATGTTCCGAATTATATACCGGAACAACAACAGAATATAAACTCATAGTATCTTGTATTTCCTTTCTTAAAGGGTTGTGTTCTGTGCTTCATCATATCATTTTCAATCCTTTATTTCAAGGTTTTCCGGGGAAACGGCTCACCTTGACAATGGATTTTACAACAGATATAATGGTGCAAGATCAACGCAGAAAAAAGTGGGGAGGAACAGCTTTGCAGTACAGAGAATACGATACGGAAATATTGAATCGAATCAAGGATGTGGAAAAACAGATTTTATGCAAATATATCGAAATCTGCGAAAAATACCATCTGCGTTATTTTGTGGCGTTCGGGACACTTCTCGGAACGGTGCGGCATAAAGGATTTATTCCCTGGGACGATGATATTGATGTGGGAATGCCGAGAGAAGACTATGAGAGATTCCTTCAGATTGCACAGAAAGAATGCGGGGAAGAGTATTTTCTTCAGACTGTGGATACGGATCCGGAATATCATCTGTATTTTGCAAAACTACGCATGAATCGCACTCGTTTTGTGGAAAACAGTCTGCAAAAGTCGGGAAGCATTACCGGATTCTATATTGATATCTTTCCTTACGATGAGATTTCTGATGATGAGGCAGAGATGGAAAAACAGCTGAACCGGGCGGTGCGTTGGGGCATGATCCTGAGTATCTATAAGGTCAAAGAACCACAGATCGGCCAGTACGGACCGGCAAAAGACTTTGTAATGCGATCCATCTGGCATATTCTGCATGGTGGAATGCATCTGTGCGGAATCTCTGCGGGAATGGTCTGGAAAAAGTGTAATCAGGCATTTATGAAGAAACCGGAGAAAGGGAGTTCTCGGATGACAACCTTTGCCGCAGATGCAAAAAAATGGATCATTGAGAAAAAAGAGATTGAACAGCTGGTGGATGTGCCTTTTGAGAATATCACTGTGAAGATTCCATGCGGATATGATGCCATCCTGACCAGATGTTACGGAGATTATATGAAACTTCCGGATGAAGAAGACAGGGTAAATCATATGCCTGTAGAGATTCAGTTTCCGGGAGAAGAGGTAATGACATTTGGAAAATGAAAATAAAGAACCCATCAGAGTATCGGTGATTGTTCCGGTTTATAACGCGGAAAGCTATCTTCGCATATGCCTGGATTCAATTTTACAGCAGTCTCTTGAGGAAATCGAGATCCTTGCGGTGGATGACGGGAGCAAAGATCACTCGGCGAAGATACTGAGAGAATATGAAAAAAAATACCCGGATAAAATCCATGTGATCTATCAGGAAAACCAAGGCCAGTCAGCGGCGCGAAATCATGCACTGGCGATGGCATCCGGAGAGTTCGTGGCATTTGTGGACAGCGACGATTACATAGGAAAGGATTTTCTGAAGAGAATGTATAACACTGCCATAGAAAAGAAGTCAGATATGGTGATGTGCAATTATACCAAGGTGACAGAACGGGGCGAGATCATACAGAAGTATGAGATCAATTATCAGGAAAAAGGGATTCGGATTCCATCTTATCTTTGCTGTAACCGTCTGGTAAGAAGACAACTGTTTGATACCTGGAAGATTCATTTCCGTGAAGGCGTGATCTGTGAAGATATTCCGCTGATCTTAAAACTAGAAGCCGTTGCCACAAATATTCAGACCATCGGGGACGGAGAATATTATTACCGTGCAAATCCCCAGTCGACAACATCTACGATCAAAAACCGGAAACTGGAGATGTGGCAGCTGCCTTTTGGAGAATTGCGTGATGCCATTGCATTCTGTACAGACAAAGAGCATCCGATGGATCCACTGAAACTGGAATTTTTTATCAGCAGGATCATGACGAGTCTGTTGTTTGATACGGGAAGAGGATGCCGCAAAGAGGTGAAGGACGGGATGTGCCGGGAAGTACAGGAAATCATGGAAACCTGTTTCCCACGATGCTATAAAAATCCCTACATAAAAGTGGGATATTTTCACCAGCTTCCGGCGGTACAAAGGATCGGACCGTGGATCTTTGTGTGTGCACTCCGGGTGCACGGATTGAAACTTCTGACAAAACTGGTAGGCTGAACAAAAAGGAAAAAATGGAAGAAAAAAAAGTATCAATACAAAAGAGTATTATCTGGAACTCGGCGGGAAGTATGGTATATCTGATCACACAGTGGCTGATCAGTGTACTGGTGGTCCGGCTGTCCGGAGTGGAAACAGCGGGAATCCTTACCCTTGCCATGTCGGTTAACAATGTATTTTACAGCATCGCTATGCAGGGTATCCGCAATTATCAGGTATCGGACATGAAAGAAAAATATACCTCCGGTATCTATGTGAGCAGCCGTCTGATCATCTGTATCCTTTCATTCCTGGTCTGTGTAGGTTATGCACTGATTGCCGGATACAGCTACGGATCGAGTCTGTGTATCGTTGCATACTGCCTGTTTAAGATGGCGGAGGCGTTCTACGATGTCTATGCCGGAATCTGTCAGAAAAAATGGCGGATGGACTGGATCGGAAAGTCCTGGATGGTGAAAGGAATCCTTTCATTTGTGGGATTTGTGGCGGTACTGGCAGTGACACAGAGTCTGCTGGCAGCCATTCTTGCTATGGCGCTGGTTTCCTGGCTGGTGATCTTTTTGTATGATATTCCTCGGGCAAAGAAGCTGGATACCATAAAGATCCATCTGAAAGAGAAAAAAAATATAACACTGATGGCGGAATGTTTTCCGCTGTTATGTTACCAGACTATGTCATCGGTCATTCCGACGATCCCGCGTCTGGTCATGGAAAAACTTCTGGGAGGTGTAGCACTCGGTATCTATGGATCAGTCGCAGCACCCACAATGATCGTTCAGATGGGAGCATCCTATGTATTTAACCCGTTTATCACGCTGTTTGCCGAACAGTACAGCAGTGGAAATATCCGGGATTTCTGGAAAACCTTTCGCAAATGCATGGCAGCAATTTTGCTGATCAGTGTTGTCGCTCTGGGAGGAGGAAAGATCCTCGGACACTGGGGGCTGGAACTTCTGTACGGGGATGAGGTGGCAGCGCATGAAGATCTGCTGCTTCCACTTATCGGCTGTACGATCCTGACTGCCATCGTGTGGTTTTTATGTGCACTGCTTACGGTAGTGAGAGAAATCAAAGGACTGGTTATATGCAATGTGATCATACTTCCGGTCAGCTATTTTGGTGCGTATTTGCTGATTCAGCAATATGGAATGCAGGGCGGAAGTATTTCTCTGGCAGTGAGTTATCTGATTGAAATTGGCGCACTCTGGTTCTGGCTGTTACGGAAGGTCAAACAAAGAGAAAAACAACATATGGAACAATAAGAAAAAGTGCCTGTTATGAGGCACTTTTTTGCCTGTAATGCATATCAATAATTGCCAGTGGACCCAAGTTGATTGTAAGTGTAAATTGCAATAGAAAAGTATTCTTGAAGCGAAAGTATAAGAATGGTATAATAAGATGATATGGTATCGCTCGTAAAGACGATATACAAAAAAATAAAAGGAAAAAACAATGGAAAAAGTAAAGAATTACATACAGCTTCACCTGAATATTCTGCTGTTTTCCCTGACCAGCGTATTTTCCAAGATGGCATCCGTGCAGTATAACCGGCACGGGCTGGGAAGTATCTGGCTTTATGTGTTCCTGGCACTGATGATCGGAAACTGCGGAATCTATGCCATTGCATGGCAGCAGGTGATAAAGAAGTTTTCCCTGTCCACAGCCTATGCCAACAAGAGTGTGTACCTGTTGTGGTCGCAGATCTGGGCAGTGGTGATCTTTCATGAAAATCTGTCGGTACGGAATATTATCGGTATCCTGGTAGTTCTCACCGGCGTATGGGTGGTGCAGCGCTATGAATAGAATGTTTATGTTACTGATGCTGGCAGGCACATTTTTTACTGCCATCTCCCAGGTACTCTTAAAACAGAGTGCCAATAAAAAATACAGCCATCCGCTGCTGGAATATCTGAACTGGCGGGTGATCATGGCGTACGGGATCTTTTTCGGTGTATTGCTTCTGAACACCTGGTGTTATACAAAAGTAGATATGCGGTTTGGACCGGTGATCGATACGGCTGCGTATGTATTTGTTCTGATCTTTTCAAGAGTGATCCTGAACGAAAAGATCACAAAAGGAAAACTTGTTGGAAACCTGCTGATCATAGCAGGAATTTTGATTTATACGATGTGAGATGATACAAGACTCAAAAGTACGGAACAATCCGATATCAAAGCAAAACAATAACAGGAGTGAGAAGAGTGAGAATCAGTTTTAACCGCCCACCGTTTGTGGGAAAAGAAACAGAGTATATTAAAGAAGCCGTAGAAAAAAACGGTATGATCTGCGGAGACGGTCCATTTACCAAAAAATGTTCCCAGTGGATGAAGGACAGGTTTCAGACGAAAAACGTATTGCTGACAACTTCCTGTACCCATGCACTGGAGATGGCAGCGTTTCTGGCGGATATTCAGCCGGGAGATGAAGTGATCATGCCGTCGTATACCTTTGTATCCACCGCGGATGCTTTTGTTTTACGGGGAGCCACCTGCGTGTTTGTGGACATCCGTCCGGATACCATGAACATTGATGAGACAAAAATTGAGGAAGCAATTACAGAAAAGACCAAAGCAATCGTGCCGGTTCATTATGCAGGCGTCAGCTGTGCAATGGATGAGATCATGGCAATTGCGAAAAAATATAACCTGAAAGTGGTGGAAGATGCCGCGCAGGGAGTAAATGCTTTTTATAAAGGAAAAGCACTTGGAACAATCGGTGATTTTGGCTGCTACAGTTTCCATGAGACAAAGAATTATTCCATGGGAGAGGGCGGTGCGATTCTCTTTCAGGATGACAGATACCTGGAACCTGCAGAAATCTTACGGGAAAAGGGAACAAACCGCAGCCAGTATTTCCGTGGACAGATTGATAAATATACCTGGGTGGGCTATGGATCGTCCTATCTGCCAAGCGATATGAATGCCGCTTATCTGTGGGCGCAGCTGGAAGAGGCAGACAAGATCAATGATAAGAGATTGTCCATCTGGAACTTCTATCACGAAGAACTGAAAGAACTGGAAGACAAAGGGGTGCTGGAACGCCCGTATATTCCGGAGTATGCCACACACAATGCCCACATGTATTACATCAAAGTAAAAGATCTGAGGGTGCGTACAAAGCTTCTGGCTTATCTGAAAGAGTGTGGGATCCTGAGTGTTTTCCATTATGTTCCACTGCACTCTGCAACAGCCGGAAAGAAGTTTGGACGGTTCCATGGCGAGGATGTTTACACGACAAAAGAGAGCGAACGGCTGTGTCGTCTGCCGATGTACTACAGTCTGTCCCTGGAAGAAGCAGCGGAAGTGGTAAAAGCACTGAAAGAATTTCCGGAGTATGAGACGATAGAAGACAGGTAGCTATTCAGAGGGCAACTGTTAACCGGGAAGACACTGGACAGTTACGAAAGCAGATAAGAGGCAACAGAAAGGAGTATCGATGAGTTCAGGAAACTGGATGCGTTATCTCAAAAAGATAAAACCGTATACGATAAAAAAGGGGATCCGCTATCTGAAACAATACGGACCGAAAGAGTTCTGGGTGCGTCTGTGTGAGCGGATGGAGCCGGAAGAAGTGCCTTATGGTCCATGGTTTGAGAATCACAAACCTTCGGAAAAAGAACTGGAAGGGCAGAGAAGGAAACAGTGGAAAAAACAGCCAATGATCAGTGTGGTTGTTCCGGCATATAAAACACCGGCGAAATTCCTGCGGGAAATGATAGAATCACTGGAGGTGCAGACATATACAAACTGGGAACTGTGTATCGCCAATGCAAGCCCCGAGGATGCAGCGATGTCGGAAGTACTCCGGGAATACACCTCGAAAGATGCCAGAGTAAAAGTGGAGAATCTGAAAGAAAATCTCGGAATCGCGGAAAATACGAACGCAGCGATGGAGATGGCAGCCGGAGAATATACCGGTCTGCTTGACCATGACGATCTGCTGGCACCACAGGCACTGTACCGGATCGTGGAGGCACTGAATCAGAGCAGAGAAGAGCCGGATGTCTTTTATTCGGATGAAGATAAAGTAACGACGGATCTGAGCGAACATTTTCAGCCACATTTCAAACCGGATTTTAATGTGGATCTGTTAAGATCCAATAATTATATTACACATTTCTTCGTGGTGAGAACCAGTCTGATCCGTCAGGTGGGCGGGTTCCGCAGAGAGTATGACGGGGCACAGGATTATGATTTCATCTTCCGTTGTACGGAGGCCGCGAAGAAGATCTGCCATATCCCGGAGGTGCTGTATCACTGGCGGACGCATCAGGCATCCACGGCGGATAATCCGGCAAGCAAGATGTATGCGTTTGAGGCGGGAAAGAGAGCTATTGAAGCACATCTGAAACGACAGGGTGTGGAGGGAACCGTGAGTCATACGAAAGATCTTGGTTTCTATCAGGTGGAATATCCGGTGCAGGGAACCCCGCTGGTGTCGGTCCTGATCCCGAACAAAGATCAGAAAGATACGTTGAAACAGTGTCTGGATTCGGTATTTTCCAAAACTACATATTGCAATTACGAAGTAATCATCATAGAAAATAACAGCCAGGAGAAAGAAACCTGGGAATATTATGAAGAACTGAAAAAACGGAATAACGTAAAAATTGTGATCTGGGAATCCGGATTTAATTATTCAGCCATCAATAATTTCGGAGAAAAATCGGCTTCCGGAGAGTATCTGCTGTTTTTGAATAATGATGTGGAAGTGATCAATCCTCACTGGATGGAAGAAATGCTGGGGAACTGCCAACGGAAAGAAGTGGGTATCGTGGGAGCAAAACTGTATTACCCGGACGATACGATCCAGCATGCTGGAACAATCATCGGAATCGGCGGGATCGCCGGTCATGCATTCTTAAATATGCCACGTTCGAGAAGTGGGTATCTTCACAAAGCATCTTTGCAGATGGATCTGAGCGCAGTGACTGCCGCATGTATGATGATGAAGCGAACTGTTTTTGAAAGTCTGGATGGATTTGAAGAAGCACTGACAGTGGCGTTTAACGACGTGGATCTTTGCCTGCGGTGCGTGAGAGCAGGATATCTTGTGGTCTATAATCCGAGGGTGGAATTATATCATTACGAATCCAAATCCAGGGGATCGGAGGACAGTGAAGACAAAGTGCGCCGGTTCCAGCAGGAGATAGAATTTATGCGGACCAGATGGATCGATTTGTTAAAGCAGGGAGATCCTTATTATAATAAAAACCTTACGTTGAGCAAATGGAATTATTCGCTGCGTGCGTAAGGAAGGAGATACCATGAAGAAGATAACTGTTGTGATTCCTAATTTTAATGGGATACAGTATGTAGAACGTTGTCTGGACAGTTTGAAACGACAGACTTTTTCTGAATTCGATGTGATATTTGTGGACAATGGTTCCGTAGATGGGAGCAGAGAACTGACAGAAGAAAAATATCCATGGGTACGGGTAATTGCACTTGCGGAAAATACTGGTTTTTGTAAAGCAGTGAATATCGGAATTGAAGCAACACAGACACCATATGTAGTACTGTTAAATAATGATACCGAGGCAGAGCCCGATTTTCTGCTGGAACTGTATCGGGGAATTGAAAGGAAAAAGAATGCTTTTTCTGCAGCTGCTCGGATGCTGCAGTTTCATGATCGGGGAAAGATAGACGATGCCGGAAATTATTATAACTGTCTTGGCTGGGCGTTTGCGCTTGGGAAGGGAAAACCGGAAGAAAAATACAGAAAAGAGCGGAAAATATTTGCTTCCTGTGGCGGAGCTGCTATTTATCGGACAGAACTGGTAAAGCAGCTGGGAGGATTTGATGAGGAACATTTTGCGTATCTTGAGGATATTGATCTTGGATATCGGGCACAGATAGCAGGGTATGAAAACTGGTATTTGCCGAAGGCAGGGGTGTATCACGTGGGAAGCGGAACTTCAGGATCACGCTATAATCAGTTTAAAATCAGATATTCTTCCAGAAATAATGTTTATATGCTTTATAAAAATATGCCATTGCTCCAGATCTTACTGAATCTGCCTTTTCTGGTGCTGGGATTCACTGTGAAACTTATATTCTTTGCTTCAAAGAAATATGGGCGGGAATATGCAGCAGGGATTAAAAATGGTTTTTCACTGTGTAAAAAAGATAAAAAAGTACCGTTTTTTTGGAAAAATCTTCCTAATTACGGGAAGATTCAATTGCAGTTGTGGATCAATGTGATACGGAGATTTGACGTTACTGTTCACTGGTAATATCACGCGAGGTGTTTTTTGCGAGCGAAGGTCACAGAAAACCCGAGATATATCGCGCGAATTTATGCGATTAGCATAAATTCTGTGCATCGTGCAGCGTGAACAGTAACGATTTGGATGAGAGAAACATTGGAGAACGTAAGTTTTGTTGACAGGAAAATATATCCTGACTATAATATGTAAGAAAAGTGTAAGCTAATTAACAAAATGTTTGGTTGTGGTTTTGTATATTGCGTATTATAGTAATATTGTAAATACAAAACATACCAGAAATACTAAAAGGTGAAAAATATTGATTAAAGATAATCAGAAGTACTTTAATCGTATGCATGTAGTGATTGATGCTGTTGTGATCATTGTTTCTTATCTGCTGGCATGGACATTAAAATTCGTGGGTCCCTTTTCAGTAGATGCGGTCAGAAGTTTATCTTTTGAATGGTATATGACAGCGCTGGTTGGAATCGTACCGGTTTATCTGATCCTGTATTATGCGTTTAATCTGTATACACCGAAACGGGTGCAGGGACGCAGACTGGAATTTTCTAATATTGTAAAAGCCAATACGGTGGGAATATTGTTGATCATCGGGTGCATTTATGTGTGGCTCAAAGAAATCAACTTTTCCCGTGATATGTTGTTTTTCTTCTATTTTATAAATATGTTCCTGGAAGAATTGGTCCGTATCACGATTCGTTATCTGTTGCGGGATATCCGTAAACGAGGTTTGAATCAGAAGCATATCCTGTTGGTTGGTTACAGTAAGGCAGCAGAAGCATATATTGACCGGATACTTGAAAATCCACAGTGGGGATATCAGATCCGTGGAATCCTCGATGATAATGTGGAAGCCGGAACTATGTACCGCGGAATTAAAGTGCTTGGAAGAATCGCAAATCTAATGGTGATCCTGCCGGAAAACAGGCTGGATGAGATTGCAATCACTTTGGGATTGAGTGAATATTACCGGCTGCAGGAAATTGTGGCAATGTGTGAAAAGTCAGGAGTACACACGAAGTTTATTCCTGATTACAATAATATCATTCCGACAAAACCATATACAGAAGATTTACTGGGACTTCCGGTCATCAATATCCGTTATGTACCGCTGACTAATACGTTCAATGCGGTGGTAAAACGGCTGATGGATATTTTCGGATCGATCGTTGCAATTATTCTGTTTTCTCCGATAATGTTGTTTGCTGTGATCATGATCAAGCTGACTTCTCCGGGACCGCTGATATACAAACAGGAGCGGGTGGGACTGCATAATCATACATTTATGATGTATAAGTTCCGTTCAATGGAAGTACAGTCGAAGGAAAGTGAAAAGAAGGCATGGACCGTCAAAAACGATCCAAGGGTAACCGGAATCGGGAAGCTGATGCGACGGACGAGTATCGATGAGCTGCCACAGCTGTTTAACATTCTCAAAGGAGATATGAGTCTGGTGGGACCAAGACCGGAACGGCCGTTTTTTGTGGAAAAATTCCGGGAAGAGATCCCGAGATATATGGTAAAACATCAGGTACGTCCGGGTCTTACCGGCTGGGCACAGGTCAATGGCTACAGAGGAAATACATCCATTCGGAAACGAATAGATTATGATCTGTATTATATTGAAAACTGGTCTGTCGGACTGGATGTAAAAATTATTTTGCTGACGTTTTTTAAAGGCTTTATTAACAAGAACGCATATTAGGAAGAGGGTCCGCAAGATAGAAAAACAAAGGAATAAGGAGTAAATACATGGCGAAAGAGAAAAACCTGACGGACAGACAGAAAAGAATCCGACGCAGACGCCGGAAAAGTACGATGAGCAGAGTAGTGTTTGCGCTGGAAATTATCATTCTGGTCGTCCTGATGGGCGGACTGTTTGTATATGCGAAACTCGGAAATATGAATTACGAAGACCTGAATTTTGAAAATGTGGATGTGAATCAAAGTGTGGAAGAAAATCAGGTTATGAAAGGTTATACAAGTATTGCACTGGTTGGGCTTGACAGCAGAGAAGGAGAACTGGATGGTGATGTCAACAGTGATACGATGATCATTGCGAGTATCAATAACGATACCAAAAAGGTAAAACTGGTTTCTATATACCGTGATACGTATCTTAGGGTTGGAAGTAATTCGGACGGCGAAAATGTATACAATAAGGCAAATTCTGCGTTCTGTACAGGTGGTCCGGAAAAAATGATGACCATGATGAATAAGAATCTTGATCTTAATATTGTTGACTATGTAACGGTTGACTTTAAAGGCGTTGCAGAGGCGGTGGAACTGCTTGGCGGTATCGATGTTGATCTGAAAGAAGAGGAGATTGAACATCTGAACAATTATTGTGTAGAGACGTCAGAAGTTACCGGTATGGATTATACACCACTGAAAAAGGTTGCCGGAGTTCATCATCTGAACGGAGTACAGACTGTAGCGTATGCGCGAATTCGTTATACAGCGGGAAACGATTTCAGACGTGCGGCAAGACAGAGAGAGGTTATATATAAGATCGTAGAAAAGGCAAAGAATTCCAGTATCAGTACCCTTAGCAAAGTTCTGGATAAAGTGTTCCCACTCATCAAAACATCTCTGACGAAACCGGAGATTTTGCAGATGGGAATGAGTATGCTCTCCTATGATATTGAAGATCAGACAGGTTTCCCATTTGATCATTTATATGGAGGGGTAGTAGAAGACGCAATGGACGGTCTTGACTGTGTACTTCCGATTACTTTGGAATCTAATGTAATCAAACTGCATGAATTTCTGTATCCGGAAGACAGTTATGTTCCTTCGGATGAGGTGAAAACATACAGTCAGAAAATTATAGAAATCAGTGGATTTGGAGAAGAATCCAGACTGGATCATTCGGAGGATGGTTCACTGGCAGCTTATCATGAATCGGATACAGAGTCTGCGAATCCGGCAGAGAGCTCTGCAGATCCGCAGGAAGAAAGCCAGACAGATGTAACAGATGATACACAGGGATATGATGATTCTTCCCTGGAACAGTAAACCTCGGGGGATACGAAAGAGGGAGGGAAACCTATGTCTAAAAAACAGCCGTTGACCAGAAAACAGAAGAGATTATTAAAGAAAAGAAGACGCAGAAGAATTTTTTTCGGAATCGAGATTTTTATTCTGCTGATTCTGATTGCAGGTGTTTTTATATATGCAAAACTTGGCAAGATGAATTTTACGAGTCTTGATTTCAGCAAGATTGGAGTTAATTCCGGCGTCAGCAATAATAAAGTTATGAAAGGTTATACGACCATCGGTCTGGTGGGCCTGGATAATCGCAGTAATAAATTAAAATCCGGTAACAGTGATACTATGATTATTGCAAGTATCGACAATGATACCAAGAAAGTGAAACTGGTTTCAGTATATCGTGATACGTATCTGCGGATTGGCGAAGATTCGGAAGGAAATGGTCAGTATAACAGAGCGAATGCTGCATATGCAAAAGGCGGTGCCGAACAGTTTCTGAATATGCTCAATACCAATCTGGATTTGAATGTGACAGATTTTGTAAGCGTAGATTTTCAGGCGGTTGCGGAAGCCGTGGAACTGCTTGGCGGAATCGATGTGGAATTGAAAGAAGAAGAAGTGGTTCATCTGAATAATTACTGTGTGGAAACATCAAAAGTAACAGGTATGGATTATACGCCACTTAAAAAAACAGCAGGCGTACATCATCTGAATGGTGTGCAGACAGTAGCATATGCACGAATCAGATATACAGCAGGAAATGATTTCCGTCGTGCGGCAAGACAGAGAGAAGTTATCTATAAAATCGTAGAGAAAGCGAAAAATGCAGATGTCGCTACATTGAGTAAAATTCTAGATAAAGTATTTCCAAATATCTATACATCTTTTTCAAAAGCAGAAATTCTGCAAATGGGAATGAGTATGTTATCCTATGATATTGAAGATCAAACTGGTTTTCCATTTGATCATCTGTATGGACAGCGTGTGAAAGATGCGGTTGGAATTGATGTAGTACTTCCGGTCACATTGGAATCAAATGTGATCAAACTGCATGAATTCCTGTATCCGGAAGACAGTTATACACCTTCCGAAGAAGTGAAGGCATATAGCCAGCGAATTGTGGATAAGAGCGGATTTGGAGAAGAGTCAAGACTGGATCATTCGGAAGATGGCTCCCTTGCAGCTTATCGTGAGAGTGATACGGAGTAAGAAGAAAAAATGGAAAATAAAGAACTGTCGTGAAAAGTGCGACAGTTCTTTTCACATATATAGAAAATGGAGCAGATTATGGAAAAGAAAACGGTAGATGTGATTATCCCGGCTTATCGTCCGGGAGAAGGGTGGAAACAGATGCTGCGCGGACTGGAAGGACAGACCTGGCCGGTACACCGTCTGATCGTGATGAATACAGGAAAGGAAAACTGGAAAGCAGCTTATGAGAAAACGACGATTCCGATGGAAGTGCACCATCTGACCAGAGAGGAATTCGATCATGGAAAGACAAGGGATCAGGCGGCGCGGATGAGCCGGGCAGATTATCTGCTGTTTATGACCCAGGATGCATTGCCGGAAGACTGCCATCTGATTGAAAAACTGGTGGAGGCGATTGAACAGGATGAAAAAATCGGAGCTGCCTATGCCAGACAGCTGCCACGGAAAGACTGCCGGCTGATGGAACAGTATACGAGACAGTTTAATTATCCGGAGAAAAGCCGGGTGAAATGGCTGGCAGACCTGCCGGAACTCGGTATCAAGACGTATTTTTGTTCCAATGTGTGCGCAATGTACAGACGGGAGCTGTATCTGCAGTTGGGGGGGTTTGTACAGAAGGCCATTTTTAATGAAGATATGATCTTTGCAGGAGAACTGATCCAAAAGGGATATGGAGTGGCTTATGCGGCAGAGGCAAAGGTGGTACATTCCCACAATTATTCGGCAATCCAGCAGTTTCACCGGAACTTTGATCTGGCGGTTTCACAGGCAGATCATCCGGAAGTTTTTGCCGGGATCCGATCGGAAGGAGAGGGGATCCGTCTGGTGAAAAAAACTGCCGGCTGGCTCTGCAGACAGGGAAAACCATGGCTGGTGATCCAGCTGGTATGGCAGAGCGGCTGGAAATATCTGGGCTATCTTCTGGGAAAGAGATATCAGAAGCTTCCAAAGTGGGTGATCCCTCGCTGTACGATGAATCCGAAATATTGGGAATAAGCGGGAAAGTTCACAGTTTTAACACAATTTTCGGATATGATAAACAGATATACAAAACGTGAAAAAGAATGTGAAGACATATAAAGGACAGGGAGAAAAACGATGAATGATGAATGGAAAATGCCGGGAACAGAACAGGAAGAAAATCAGCAGCCGGCCGGTGAAGAATCTGAAGTGACAGAGGCGACAGCTGTAAAAGAACCGGAAGCAGGGAAAACCGCAGAAGCAATGCCGGAGGCGACAGAAAGTCAGGAACCTGAAGTATCGGAGCGGGTGGAAGTGACAGAAATGACGGAAGAAGCAGCGACAAACGGTGACGGGCAGGTTGCAAAAACAGAGGAAGAAAAACCGAGATATCCGTGGGAAGCAGTGCTGGGGAAAGAGGAGAAGAAAGAACAGCCGGCGGATGTGACGGATACTCCGGTACAGCCACAGGAACAGCCGGTGCAGCAGAGTGGTGCACAGCCGGAGAATTCGCGGGAAGCAGCTTCTTATCACTGGGTAAATCCGGATTATCAGAAACGCCAGAACGGAGCGGACGGCGGAGAACGTGCCAGCCAGAATACGTATGAGAATCAGAATTACCGGGAGGATGTCAGCGGGACAGCGGATACACAAAATTACACAGAAACAGCAGCCGAATCACAGGATAACGGAGGCTGGGGACAGCCGGTCGATGGAAATCATACAACAAAAGAGATGGAAGACAGCAGTTCTTCCGGACAGACAACCGGGGGCTATCAGAATGGTAACTGGGGCTGTGCGGGAAACAGTCAGAATAACCAGAATACACAAAATGGCGGAGCGTATCAGAGTGGGAATTCCTGGACGAGCCGGGAACAGAGTACGCAGAACGGTCCGGTGACCGGTCAGAGAAAGTACGGAAATTATACGTATTACCAGCCACAGCAGGATCAGAATCAACCACAGGACCACAGAAAACCGGGCGGAACAGGAAAAAAAGTAATAGTAACGCTTGGTCTGGCGGTACTTTTTGGTGTAGTTGCAGGCGGTATTATCATCGGATCCAGTATGATCGCGAATAAAGAAATTAAAAATGAACAGAAAACAGAGTATCAGCTTCCGACCACGGAACTGCCACAGCAGGAGAATGCTGCCGGGGACAGTAACAGTGCAGCAGGAAGCGGAAGTGATGCAACGGAGGAAGTAAGCGCAGGCACAACGGGAGAATACACCGTTGCACAGGTGGCAAAAAGTTGTATGCCGTCTGTTGTATCTATTACGAATGCGTCTGTAAAAACGGTACAGGATTTCTTTGGCGGTGTGCAGCAGTATCCGAGCGAGAGTTCCGGTTCCGGTATCATTGTAGGACAGAATGACAGTGAGATCCTGGTAGCAACGAATAATCATGTAGTAGCTGATGCAGATACTATAACGGTTGCTTTTGATGATGATGCGGTGTACGAAGCTCAGGTCAAGGGAACGGATTCCGATAACGATCTGGCGGTAGTCGCTGTGAAAATTTCGGATATGAATGAAGATACTCTGAAATCCATTAAAGTAGTAAGCATCGGCAATTCCGATGAGCTGGAAATCGGGGAACAGGTAGTTGCCATTGGTAATGCACTGGGATATGGACAGTCCGTAACTTCCGGATGGATCAGTGCGGTGGATCGTGAAGTGACCGACGAAGACGGAAAGACAACCGGGAAGCTGATCCAGACAGATGCAGCAATCAATCCCGGCAACAGCGGTGGGGCACTGCTGAATATGCAGGGAGAACTGATTGGTATCAACTCTGCGAAAGCGGCAGCCACCGAAGTAGAAGGAATGGGTTATGCGATTCCGGTATCTGTGGCACAGCCAATCCTGGATGAACTGATGAACCGCGAGACAAGATATAAGGCGGATGAAGATCATGCGGGTTATATCGGTGTGACTTGTCTGAATGTAGATTCTACTTCTGCACAGACTTACGGTATCCCACTGGGTGCCTTTGTAGATTCTGTGGAAGAGGGCGGACCGGCACAGACAGCAGGTATCCAGAAAGGTGACGTGATTGTCAAGTTTGACGGTATGACGGTTTCCGGTAGTTCGGATCTGGTTGGAAAACTGGAGTATTATCAGGCAGGAGAGACTGTGGAGGTTGTGATCAGCCGGGCACAGAACGGGGAGTATCAGGAGCAGACGGTTTCGGTTACTCTTGGAAAGAAGAGTGAGATGAAGCAGGCAGATCCCCAGCAGGGTAAGTAAGTGAATAAGTAGTATCATAGACGGACGCGGCAGGGGTTCCCGTCAGAGTCCGGCAACGTGGGCAGAGCAACTTTAAGCTAAGTCCTAAGAAGAACTAAATGCCAGTTCGCGGAGAGCCGCTCATTGTCAAGTTCTTCTAAGGACTGGATCTTAAAGCTTGCTCTAAACGCCCACAAAGTGTTGCCGGACCCTGGTGGGAACCCCTGCTGCTGTGCGTTGACGGTGGGAGAAAGTTGAAATATGGTGGGAATGGCAGGAAATAAAAGGAATGAAGGGATAGAACTTATTCAGAGGGGGAGACCAGAAGGAAAATAGGGGGAGACAGTATGCTGAAAGCTGTGTTTAGAAAAAGTTTACTTGAGGGCAAGAAGATTCTGTTTTATAATATAGGGTAAGTAACTGGAAGTACACAGGAGTGACAGGTGGTTTCGGGGACAGTGTCTCATAAAATGTGGGATGAGAAAGGGATAAACGGATGTCAGAAGACAAGGATTTATTGGAAAAAGAAAAGCAGGGGCGAGAGACTTCTGATGAAAATACGAAGGAAGATGAATACGAAAAAGTCTGTTTTATGTGTCGGAGACCGGAGAGCAAGACAGGACCGATGATCACGCTTCCTCAGAATATACATATTTGTACGGAATGTATGCAGAAAAGTTTTGATACCATGAATAACAGCAATATGAATTACGGGGATCTGATGAGCCACATGCCCAATATCAGCATGATGGATCTGTCGAGTATTCCGAATCAGGTATCAGAGAAACAAAGAGTGAAGAAGAAAAAGAAAACGGAAGAAAAGAAGCAGGAATTTACCATGAAGGATGTTTCGCCGCCACATAAGATCAAAGAAAAACTGGATGAATATGTGATCGGTCAGGAACATGCGAAAAAGGTGATTTCGGTTGGTGTGTACAATCACTATAAACGAGTACTCAGCGCAGAGCAGAAAAATGGTGAAGTAGAGATTGCAAAGTCCAATATGTTGATGATCGGACCGACCGGAAGTGGTAAGACTTATCTGGTGCAGACGCTGGCGAAACTGCTGGATGTGCCACTTGCGATCACGGATGCGACTTCGCTGACGGAAGCAGGTTATATCGGTGATGATATCGAAAGCGTAGTTTCCAAACTACTTGCGGCAGCAGACAATGATGTGGAGCGGGCAGAGCATGGAATTATCTTTATCGATGAGATCGATAAGATTGCAAAAAAGAAGAATACGAACCAGAGAGATGTCAGTGGTGAGGCAGTACAGCAGGGGATGTTAAAGCTTCTCGAGGGCAGTGATGTGGAAGTGCCGGTGGGAGCGAACAGTAAAAATGCCATGGTACCACTGACTACAGTAAATACCAGCAATATTTTATTTATCTGTGGCGGTGCATTCCCGGATCTGGAGGAAATCATCAAAGAACGGTTAAACAAAAAGGCAGCAATTGGTTTTCAGGCGGATCTGAAAGATAAATATGACAATGATAAAAATCTGTTGAATAAGGTAACGGTGGAGGATCTGAGAATGTTCGGTATGGTACCGGAATTTCTTGGAAGACTGCCGATCATTTTCACATTGCAGGGACTCGATGAAGACATGCTGGTGAAGATTCTTAAAGAGCCACGCAATGCAATCCTGAAACAGTATGAAAAACTACTGGAGATGGACGAAGTCAAACTGGAATTTGAAGAAAATGCGCTGCGTGCAATCGCAAAAAAAGCACTGGAAAAAGATACCGGTGCGAGAGCATTGCGAGCGATTCTGGAAGAATACATGCTGGATATTATGTACGAGATTCCAAAGGACGACAGTATTGGAGAGGTGATCATCACCAAAGAATATATTGAACACACCGGTGGTCCGAAGATCCTTTTAAGAGGACAGGAGCCGCTGTTGTTGCAGTAAAACGGATACAAATGGGGTTTTATATTCAAGGAGGTATGACTTATGAACGAAGATTTATTTGGCAGCATTAAACAGACGATTACGGAAACAGCAGGGGCTGTAGGAAAGAAAACAGAGGAATTTGTTGAGACACAGAAGATGCGAAACAAAGTGCGGACACTGCAAAGAGAGATACGGAAAAAATATGCAGATCTCGGTGAAATCGTATACCGGCGTTACGTAGATGGCGATACACCGGATGAAGAGCTGACCGGTCACTGTGAAGTGGTTATGGGTCTTCAGAAAGAACTGGCAGAGTGTAAAGAAAGCATGGCTGCCAAACAGGGAAAAAATGTATGCCCAGCCTGTGGAATCTCCAACCCGAAAGATGCTGTATTCTGTATGTACTGCGGTGCGGAACTTCCGGGAGAAGAGGAAGAAAAAGAGGAAGACTGGTTTACCCAGGGTTCTGTAGAAGAGACAGAAGAAGAGGAAGAGACGAAAGAAAAAGAAGGTAAAGAACCGGAGAAAGAATCTGAAGAAGTGCAGAAAGAAGAAACAGAAAAGGCAGCACCGGAACAGGATGCAGAGCAGGAAGTATGGGATGCCTGTGTGCAGAAGGAGGACGGCGATGACGAGTGAAGAAAAACTGAATCGGTGTTATGAGGCGGTGAAAGAGCGGCTGCCGTTTGTACCGAAACTGGCACTGATCCTCGGATCCGGTCTGGGGGATTATGCAGAACATGTAACAGTGGAAAAAACCATTCCATATGAGAGCATCGAAGGATTTCCACGGTCTACGGTAGCCGGACATAAAGGGCAGTTCGTATTTGCAAAGGTAGAAGGTGTACCTACTGTTATGATGCAGGGACGGGTACACTATTATGAAGGCTATCCGATGCAGGATGTGGTACTTCCGGTACGTCTTATGAAGAAAATGGGTGCAGAGATCCTGTTTCTGACCAATGCAGCCGGTGGAGTCAACGAGAACTTTCATGCCGGCGATCTGATGATGATCACGGATCAGATCTCAAGTTTTGTGCCATCACCGTTAATCGGAGCCAATATGGACGATCTTGGACCGCGCTTTCCGGATATGAGTGAAATTTACCGGAGGGAGTACCGGGAAATCATCCGGGAGAGCAGCAAATCATTGAATATTGAGCTTCAGGAAGGAATCTATCTGCAGTTTACCGGTCCGGCATATGAATCACCGGCGGAGATACGGATGGCACGGACCCTGGGGGCAGATGCTGTGGGAATGAGTACAGCATGTGAAGCTGTGGCAGCCAACCACATGGGAATGAAAATTCTTGGAATTTCCTTTATCTCGAATCTGGCAGCAGGTTTGAGTACACAGCCGCTGTCCCACAAAGAGGTACAGGAAGCCGCCGATCTTGCAGCACCAAAATTCCGCGCACTTGTGACGGAAGTGATTCGGAGAATCGGTGAACAGGAAAAGTCAGAATAGTATAGAAAAAGGGAGAAAATAAGACTATGGAGAAAAAATGGTGGAAGGAAAGTATCGTATATCAGATTTATCCGAGAAGTTTCAAGGACAGCAACGGGGATGGTATTGGTGATCTGAACGGTATCACGGAAAGGATGGAGTATCTGGAAAAACTGGGAGTGAATGTTGTGTGGTTATCCCCGGTATATCAGTCCCCGAATGATGATAACGGATATGATATCAGCGACTATCGTGCAATCATGACTGAGTTCGGAACAATGGAAGATTTTGAACGGATGCTTGCTAAAGCTCATGAACATGGAATCAAGATCGTGATGGATCTGGTAGTCAACCATACCTCCGATGAACATCCATGGTTTATAGAGAGCAGAAAGTCTAAAGACAATCCATATCGTGACTATTATATCTGGAGAGATGGAAAAGATGGAAAGGAACCGAATAACTGGGGCTCCTGTTTCTCCGGGCCGGCATGGGATTATGATGAAGAAACGGATATGTATTATCTGCATCTGTTTTCGAAAAAACAGCCGGATCTGAACTGGGATAATCCAAAAGTCCGGGAAGAAGTATTTGACATGATGAACTGGTGGCTGGAAAAAGGAGTAGATGGATTCCGTATGGATGTTATCAGCCTGATTTCCAAACAGCCGGATCTGCCGGATGGAAAGCCGGGAATCAATGGATACGCAAGCTTTAATGAGCCGGCAAACGGTCCTCATGTCCATGAATATCTGCAGGAGATGCGTGAAAAAGTATTAAACAATGCGGATACCATTACCGTAGGCGAGTGTTCCGGTGTGACTCTGGAAGAAGCTAAAAAATACGCAAGAAGCGATGAAAAAGAGCTGAATATGGTATTCCAGTTTGAACATATGGATGTGGATGCTGATGCGGATAACAAATGGACCGATAAAAAGATGGATCTGCGCGAGATGAAAGCTGTTCTGACCAAATGGCAGAAAGGTCTGGAGGATATTGCCTGGAACAGTCTGTTCTGGGAGAATCACGATCAGCCACGTTCGGTATCCAGATATGCCGATGATTCCGCAAAATATCATGATGTATCTGCAAAGATGCTGGCAACTTGTATTCACATGATGCAGGGAACTCCTTATGTATATCAGGGAGAAGAACTTGGCATGACGAACGTTCCGTTCACATCGATCGATCAGTTCCGTGATCTGGACAGCATCAATGCTTACAGAGAACTGGTAGAAGAGCAGCATGTATTTACCGCGGAAGAAATGATGCGTTATCTGTGCCGTAAGAGCCGCGACAATGCGAGAACACCGTTCCAGTGGGATGACAGTGCTTATGCAGGATTTTCTACTGTAGAACCATGGATCATGGTCAATCCGAACTATAAAGAGATCAATGCGAAGAAACAGGTCGACGATCCGGAATCTGTATTTAATTATTACAGAAAGCTGATCGCACTGCGAAAAGAAAAAGAGATCATCGTATACGGAACTTATGATCTGTTATTGCCGGAATCCGAAGAAATCTATATGTATACAAGAACATTGGGAGAGGAAAAACTGTTGGTGGTATGTAACTTCAGTGAAAAAGAAGTAGCAGTAGAGATTCCGGAGGAATTCCGCAAGGGAAGTTATCTGATCGCAAACTATCCGGAAGGAGAAATCAAAGAACAGATGACGATTCGCCCGTATGAAGCATTTGTGCTTGAAAAATAAAAGGAAACGGTGAGGGTATTGAACAGTTATAATAAGAGATGAAAGAAAAGGTCGCTGTGTTTACAGAAAAATGTGAATGCAGCGATCTTTTTACGATTGCAGAAAATAAATATAGAACAGAAGTCAGCCTGTACAAAGACAAAAAAATAGTGCAGGAAGCGGGACTTGAACCCGCACGATATTGCTACCACAGGCACCTGAAGCCTGCGCGTCTGCCAATTCCGCCATTCCTGCACAACTTTTATTATGAAGTTCTGTTGCATCTCAACAACATAATGTACTATACATGAAAAAACACTGGTTGTCAACAGCTTTTTTGAAAAAACATAGAAAAATATAGAAAATAGAGAACTTTTATGAAATGCGTAATTGAATAATGTATTCTGACGATTCGCGGAAATTAACTGTAAAAACATTTTCTGACAGGAAACAGACAAACAAATATCGGTAACTAACACAAGTAATAGTGAAAACTGGTTTTATATTGTTTAATATAATTATAGAGAAGGTAAGGTCAATCATAGAAAAAGTTTTGCAGAAACGAAGGGAGGAAACTTTATGATGTGGAAAAAAGTTATTAGCATGCTGCTGGTCGCAGCTATGCTGGCGATGCCTATAGGCTGTGGAAAGGACGGAAACAAGGATAAAGACACAACTTCAGGAGTAGAAACGACAGATACCGGAGACGATTCTGCCGAAACGGATGCTCCGCCCAAAACACCGGTACCAAAGGAGGACAAAGAAACCAAAGAATCAGATAAAGACACGGATACCGAGAACGAAACAGATTTCTCGGACGATGATTATGAACCGGCACAGGTTACGAAAAAAGAATATGAAAGTATGTCTGCTCAGGATCTGATAGATCGTATCAAAGACGTGAAAAATATCACAGAAGACGAAGCACTGGCACTCTATTCTACATATGCTTATGCAAACTATACAGAAGACTTTTATGGCAGAGAAGAAAATATTACCGATGAAGCTTTCAAAATCCTCAAGGATGATGGCTGTAAGATTCCATATACCACAACAATCAGGGATAACATGCTCCACAGTGAGAATGCCAACGTTCGCGCCTATGCATTCACTACGATCGGAGGCCTGTTTGGCACAAGCAGTGAGGAAGAAAAGATGGCAGAAGAAGTACTGGCCAAGGAAACAGAACCTGTAGTATTATTTGCCGCTTTAAGAAGTCTTGGAGGTGCCGTGAGCAATCCGGCGGTTGCAGAGTTCGTTTTGAATATGACCGAGCACGAGAACGCCAATGTCCGGAAACAGGCAGCCCTTGCTATAGGATCTGAATGGGCTATGGGTATTGACGGCATGGTAGATGCCATTCTCAAACTGCTGGGGGATGAGGATGAGGAAGTAAGAACGTGTGCATATAAGTATGCCGGAAGACTCCACGATGACCGGGTGATCGATCCGCTGGAGGAAGTTCTGAAGGACAGCAGTCTGGTTCGGTTCCACGATGCGTGCATCACTTCCCTGACCTATATGTGGTATGATTACCCCAGCCATAGATATACCAATGAAAGGGCATATCGCATAACGATAGATTATCTGTCACAGAAGCCACGCAACGGAGATATTCCATATTGGACAACGGTTGGCGCATTCAGAAGTGCTTCCAGCATGGGCACCAGCTATGAAGACTGGAAGAAAGAAGCCACCTATTTTGATGAGGCAGAAATTAATAACCTGATGCTGGATATCGTAGCGGATCAGGATGCAGACAGAAGAGGAAGAGAAATCGCAATGAAATATATCATGGAGCGTGGAGACGATGCTTCAAAAGAAAGCTTAAAAAATATCATGGAAAATATGACCGAGGATGATCCGGGGCAGTTCCTGATGTCCCACACCTATGAAGCTTTGATAAATAAAGAGTAACTATTCAGTAGCCACTGTCCCGCGAGGTGTTTTGGCATGAATACACCAAAATCCCATCACCGAAGGTGATTTTAAATGAATTTTGAATCGTAACTGTGAAGGTACTGAACGGTTACAATAAAGAATAACAGATTACCACATGGGCAATCTGTTCGCAGTACATCGGGAGGGTTCATCCCTCCCGATCTATCTTAGGTGCGCTCGAAATCTTTTATAAAGGGGGAAACATGTATGAAAAATAAAAATATATTGCTCAGAGCCCTTCTTACAGGAACGCTCTGCATTACATCGCTGATCATATTTACCGGATGTATTGACAAGAAAGACGGAGACGGCATGGTAAATGGAAGAACGGCGGATGGAGAACTCCCGGAGAATGGGGATGCCGAACCGGTTCCCATCAAAGCCAACAAGGCCGGAAAACCGGAAATAAAAGACAGTTCCACTACAGAGGAACCGGAACAGCCGGAAGAACTGGAGACTACTCCAAAACCGGAAAAGAAAGAAGAGACAGAAGAACAGAAAGCAGAGAAGTCTCTGGAAGCTTTCCGCCAGAGCATGGAAGGAACCCTTCAGAACTTTGGAGTGGCCTTTCTTGGAGAAGTGGACGAATCCTATGCAGACCGGATACCGGAATGGATCGAAGAAAACTTTCCGGATTTTTCGGAGGAATATCCATTTGTAAAGATGATTCCTGAAGAAAGGATCATTGGAAACGAAATCGGACAGCTGTTTTGCGTTGTTCCGAGAAGCGGTGATGATCCGGTGGAGATCATAGAACAGAGGATGAACTTTGAGACTTTTGAGATGGATGAAGTAGGGCAACTGTATTCCTCCGAGACCGGAGAACCATATCTTGTGATGTGTAACGGAGTGGGAGGATATGCTACGGCTATGATCTCCATGGGAACAGAAGCCGGCTACCAGGCAGACTGGTATCCCATGATGGATATGCTTGGACGCGTGGCAATCCCTGTCACCGAGTCGGATGAGCCCCAGGCTAAGGATTTTACGGATTATGCCGCCTGCGGTGCCAGCAGATTTGGAGGATGGTATGGAGATGTCAGTATGGAGCTGAAAGAAAAGGATCTGGCAGACACTAGCTGGGAACTTCAGATAGCGATGGGAAGTACAGATAGTTATGGAAACTATTTTCTGGAATTCCGAAAAGGCGGGAAATTACATATTTCGTGGTGTGAAAGAGAATATGGCGTGGACGAAGAGAACTACGATGATACAGAAACAGAGGCTTATGAAGGAACCTGGAGCTGTTCCCAGGAGAAGGGGAGGACGTATCTGACAATGGAGGTGACACGAACCGGTGGCGAATGGTATCAGAAGGGTGAAGATCCGGTTAGCTGGTCAGAAACATTCTGTGTGTATTCTGTATACAGCGGCTCGGGACTGCTTCTGGAAAATGAGACAGAAAACGCCAGCATGCCGTCCAATCAAAATGATACACAGCTTCTGGAGGCCATCAGGACCTATGGATAATGTTTCGAGAAACCGACAGGATAAAGATTCAGAGAGTATATAAAGAATAGGTAATTGCGAAACTCGCTAAGCTCGTTCGCAATTCTGAACCAAAACAAGGATGAATTCGTGCAAAGCACGAATTCTGGAATGAAATGTAGATAACCGGACATTTTAGGTGCACTTTAATAAGGC
>NZ_VUMS01000019.1 GCF_009696065.1 Oliverpabstia intestinalis
ATATTATGTAGCGACAGTAGGCAATATTACAGAAGAAGCTGTAAAAGAATATATACAGCAGCAAAAAGAAGAATCTAAAAGAGAAGATACACGACGGTAAGCCTCTTTCAGAGGCAAGCCGGTATGATTGCTTGAGGCATCCGCCTTTTAGGCGTGCAGGCATAGGACCCTTATAGGGTCAAAAACAAACCACCACTTGAAGTGGTGGTTATGACTTAAAAAGAAAAACGCCTTTGAGCTGACGGATATGGTGCGTATCGGATATGGCGGTGTTATCTGTGTGGAGGCCGGAGGACCAACGCCGGGGCTTGGCTGCGCAGGCAGAGGTATCATTACGGCTCTGGAAAAGCTGAAGGAGAAGGGCGCTTATGAAGTGTACCGGCCGGATGTGGTAATGTATGATGTTCTGGGCGATGTGGTCTGCGGCGGATTTTCCATGCCCATGCGCAAAGGCTATGCGGATCAGGTGTTTATTATTACATCCGGTGAAAATATGGCGATTCATGCGGCAGCCAATATCGCCATGGCCGTGGAGAATTTTAAGAACCGGGGATATGCGGCTCTGGGAGGTCTGATTCTCAACCGGCGGAATGTGAAGCGGGAAGATGAGAAGGTGGAGGAGCTGGCCCGGGATTTTCAAACGGAGATCATTGGCAGTTTGTCCCACAGCGAGCAGGTGACACTGGCGGAGGAAAGGCAGCAGATACTTCTGGAAGCATTTCCGGATAGTGAAATGGCAGAGGAGTACAGAGAACTGGCCCGCCGGATGATGGCGGTATGCCGGGGAGGAGAAAAATGTTAAAACGTGCAGGAGAGAGCATCGATCCGGCGGGAGCTGTGATCGCCATAAAGGATGCAGCGTGGCCGGCGCCTTTTGCGTCGGAGCTGGAATTTAATTCTCCGGCTCACGGCACCTGGAATATTGTTCATACAGGTATGAGGGTACCGGGAGCCAGGCAGATCTATGTCTGTGCCGGCAACTGCATGCGGGGAGTGGTATTGACGGCCGCGGAGATGAATGAAGCCGATCGTTTTTCATTTGTTATTGTGGAAGAAGAGAATCTGCTGAACGGCAACCTGGAGGACGTGACCATTGACGGTGTAACAGATGTGATAGAGAAACTGGATGAGAGACCGAAGGCGGTGCTGCTTTTTACAGTATGTCTGCATCATTTTCTTGGCTGTGACCTGGAAAGAGTGTACGGAGAGCTGGAGTCGAGATTTCCGGATATTTTCTTTGTCCGCTGTTATATGGATCCTATTATGCAGAAAAATGGCCTGACACCGGATCAGAAGCTGCGTAAGGCCATGTATGATCCGCTGCCGCGTCTGACAGAAGAAGAGATTAATAACAGAGCTGTGAGCCTTCTGGGAAGTGATTTTGCGCTGGATGAAACTTCCGATATAGCGAGGATTCTGGAGGCAAACGATTTTGCGCTCCGGGAGCTTCCGAAATGCAGCACATGGGAGGAATACCTGAATCTGGCGGAGAGCGGGATGTTTATCTCCTGTTATCCTTCCGGCAGATATGGTGCGGAGGAACAGGCAGGACGTCTTGGACGGAAACACTTGTATCTTCCGGCATGTTTCAGTTATGAAGAAATCATCAGGCATCTGGAAGAGCTGGCGGCATCCCTGAGGCAGCTGCGGGATAAGGGTGGATCAGAGAATATGAAAGAGATATCTCTGTTGAACTATGATGCGGAAATTGCGTCCTGTGAGGCGGCTTTGGCCGGTGCCTTGTCGGAAATAGGAGATATGCCGGTTGCCATTGACTGTACCTTTCATCCGAGGCCTCTGGGGCTGGCAAGATTGCTGATAGCCCATGGATTCTCTGTGAATACGGTTTATCTGGACGGTATCAGCCCGGAGGAAAAAGATGATTTTGAATGGCTGAGAGTCCATGCACCGGAGCTTGTACTGTCAGCGACGATCCAGGTGAAGATGCGCGTCCTGCCAAGGCATGGTGAACGTGAGGTGCTGGCCATCGGCCAGAAAGCGGCATGGTTTACGGGCAGCAGACATTTTGTGAATGTGGTACAGGGCGGCGGTCTATATGGATTTGACGGCATCCGCCGACTGGCCGGTCTGATGACGGAAGCAATTCATGAGGAAAAAGATACGGAAGACCTGGTTATCCGGAAGGGATGGGGGTGCGAAAGCTGCATATGAGACAAGCCTATCGTATTATACCAATCTATACGGCGGATGTATCCGGTGTATGCTCTGCTTTGTATGAGCTGGGAGGCATGACGGTCATGCATGATCCTTCCGGCTGTAATTCTACTTATAATACTCATGATGAGATTCGGTGGTATGATCAGGACAGTCTGATCTTCATTTCCGGATTGTCGGAAATTGATGCCATCATGGGGAATGATGATAAATTTGTTCATGATACGGCAAAAGCGGCACATGAACTGAAACCGAGATTTATTGCCCTGGCCAGTTCGCCGATACCATTTTTAAATGGAACGGATTTTCCTGCTCTGGCGGAGATCCTGGAGGACGAAACGGGGATACCGGCTTTTGCCGTGCCGACCAATGGTATGCATGATTATGTGTATGGTGCGGGGATGGCCCTGGCGGCCATAGCGGAGCGGTTCACAGACCCGGCGGCCAATTCGGGTGCGGGCGGTTCCGGGGGAACAGAAGGTCCTGACGGGCCAGGCAGTTGTGGAAGCACGGCTGGTTCCTGCGGGAATCCAAGGAGTGTTAATATTCTGGGTGTGACACCTCTGGATTTTGGACCGCTCTCCCATGGGGAGACAATGAAGAAGTCTCTGGAAACTATGGGATGGTATGTAATTTCCACCTGGGCCATGGGAGATGGACTGGAGACGATTTCGAGGGCTGGCGAGGCAGCGGTAAATCTGGTGGTTTCATCCGTGGGCCTTCGTGCTGCAAAGGTACTTCGGGAAAAATTTGGCACACCTTATGTGGTGGGTGCTCCGGTGGGAGAATTCACCGAAAAACTATCGATGACCATGGAACGGGCTGTGGAAAGCCGGGAATGCGAAGTGGCTTATCTGACGGCACACACTTCGGTCAGCGGATCTGGGGGTGAAGGCACAGGTACATGGATATCTGCGAGCAGTTCGATGGAAGAACCTGATGTGGCTGATATAACGCTGATCGGGGAACCGGTGACCATGGGTTCGTTGGCCGCGGCTATTGAAAATCAGTACGGCCGGTCTGTGCGCGTACTCTGTCCCCTGGAAGAGTGGGAAGGATTGCTGTCACCAGAGGATGAGGCGGTCAGCGGAGAAGAGGAGATGGAGGAGAAGCTGAAGAATGCGAAAATAATTGTGGCAGATCCGCTGTATAAGCCAATATGTCCAAAGGATTCCCGCTTTTATGAATTGCCTCACATTGCATTCTCCGGAAGAATTTTCCTGAAAAAAATAAAAAAGATGCCGGGCTTTGCTGAACTTTTATAATAGCATGAAACAAGGAGGAGTAAGATGGGACTGAATGATACACCGTCGGGTGAGCGGGTGCATATCGGTTTTTTTGGTCGGAGAAATGCGGGTAAATCCAGCCTGGTCAATGCTGTGACGGGACAGGAGCTGGCGGTGGTTTCTCAGACGAGGGGAACGACGACGGATCCGGTAAGCAAGGCCATGGAGCTGCTGCCTGTTGGGCCGGTCGTGATTATTGATACGCCCGGTTTTGATGATGAGGGTGCCCTTGGTGAACTGAGAGTAAGGAAGACAAGGCAGGTGCTGAACCGTACGGATGTGGCGGTACTGGTGGCAGACAGTACAGAAGGTCTGAAGGAATGCGACAGGGAATTGATCGCACTGTTTCGGCAAAAGGAGATTCCTTATCTGATTGCATGGAATAAATGCGATCTGCTGACGGAGATTCCGGAGGAATCTGCCAGTGAGATTTATGTCAGTGCCACGGAAAGGATACATATAGAAGAACTGAAGGAAAAGATTGCCCGCCTCGGAAAGACAGAGGAGAACAAGCTGATGCTGGTGGGCGATCTGATCCATCCGGGCGATCTGGTCGTGCTGGTTATTCCGATCGACAAGGCTGCGCCGAAGGGACGTCTGATCCTGCCGCAGCAGCAAGTGATCCGGGATATACTGGAAGCGGAGGCTGCCGCTGTCTGTGTCAAAGAATATGAACTGCGGGAGACACTGGACAAATTCAGGGAACCGCCTGCGCTGGTCATTACGGACAGCCAGGTCTTTGCCAAGGTATCTGCTGATGTGCCGCCGGAAATACCGCTGACTTCCTTCTCCATTTTGATGGCCCGTTACAAGGGGCTTCTGGATATGGCTGTCAGGGGTGTGGCTGCTGTGGAAAAGCTGCAGGATGGGGATACGGTACTTATTGCCGAAGGCTGTACCCATCACAGGCAGTGCGATGATATCGGCAGCGTAAAGATTCCGCGATGGCTGAAAAATTATACGGGAAAGAAACTGAATATCGAACTGTGTTCAGGCAGAGAATTTCCCGATGATCTGTCAAAATATGCGCTGATTATCCATTGCGGCGGCTGCATGCTCAATGAGCGGGAAGTAAGATACAGAATGAAATGCGCGGCAGATCAGCAGGTGCCGATTACCAATTATGGCATTGCCATTGCCTATATGCAGGGAATTCTGAAGCGGAGTATTGGCATATTCCCGCATCTTCTGCTGGAATTTGAAGAGTAGCAGAAAGAGGTGTTGTTATGAGACTGGAAAAGGATATGCTGGGAGAAAAGGCGCTGCCGGAGGAAGCTCTTTACGGTATTAATACTGCCCGGGCTATGGAGAATTTTAATCTGGGACAGAAGTCGGTGAACCGGGGACTGATCAGAGCCATGGTTCTGGTGAAAAAGGCAGCGGCAGTAACCTATCTGAATCTGGGAATGGGCAAGCCGGAAGTGGAAAGTGCCATCATTGCTGCCTGTGATGAAGTATTGAACAGTGAAGATAAATATGAATCGTATTTTCCGGTACAGGCACTGCAGGGCGATGCGGGAACGTCTACCAATATGAATGTCAATGAGGTTCTGGCCAATCTGGCACTGAAGTCGCTGGGACAGAATCCCGGAGATTATGAGGTGATACATCCGCTGGATGATGTAAACCGGGGGCAGTCCACCAATGATGTCTATCCAACGGCTCTTCGTATAGCCGCCATCCGGCAGCTGCGCCTTCTGTCTGACGAATGTGCAAAACTGCAGACTGCTTTACAGGAGAAGGAAAGTCAGTGGCAGGATGTGGATAAGCTGGGGCGGACAGAACTGATGGATGCGGTTCCCATCACAGCCGGTGAGGAGTTTGGGGCCTATGCCCAGGCCATTGCCAGAGACCGGTGGCGGCTTTACAAGGTGGAGGAACGGCTGCGGCAGGTCAATATTGGCGGCACGGCGGTGGGATTGTCTAATAATGCTGATAGAAAATATCGATTCGGTGTGATAGAGGAGCTGCGTCGTCTGACCGGATATGGTCTGGCTGCGGCGGAGTATCCAATGGACATAACTCAGAATAATGATGTGTTTGTGGAGGTCTCCGGTCTGATCAAAGCGCTGGCGGTTAATCTTATGAAGATTGCCAATGATTTGCGCCTGATGAATTCGGGCCCTCATGGCGGTCTGGGTGAAATGGTGCTGCCCGAGGTTCAGCAGGGGAGTACAATTATGCCGGGAAAGGTGAATCCGGTTATGGCGGAAATGGTCATGCAGTGTGCCATGAGGGTGGCGGCCAATGATACGGCCATTACCATGGCAGCCGCCCACGGGGAATTTGAACTGAATGCCTTTTTGCCGCTCATTGCCGACAGTCTGCTGGAAAGTCTGGCGCTTATGACAGAGGCGGTCCGTCTGTTCAGAGAGAAATGTATTGTGCCATTGCGCATCAATGAAGAAGCATGCCGGAAACATCTGAATGCTTCCAGTGCATTTGCCGCATCCTATGCGCCGGTGCTGGGCTATGATAAAGTAAGCCGTATCATTCGTGATTATACGCCGGAAGAAGCTGTGAAGCTGCTGAAAAAATGTGTGGAGGAAAGATAATGTCGCTTCCGATGCGACCATAAAAAATGAAATATCCTGTAAAATGTGGTTGTAAATGAAAATATAGCCACATTTTTTTGAGGAGGTTTGAGATATGAAGAACGATTTAACTGAGCTTGTATTTATTCTTGACAGAAGCGGTTCCATGAGGGGGCTGGAGGGGGATACCATCGGCGGATTTAATGCCATGATTGACAGACAGAAGCAGCAGGAAGGGGAAGCTTATGTTTCCACCATTTTATTTGATAATTTCAGTGAGGTGCTCCATGACAGAGTGAAGCTGTCAGAGATTGGGGTCATGACAGAAAAGGATTATACAGTCAGGGGCTGTACGGCATTGATGGATGCCATCGGCGGTGTCATTCACCATATAGGGAATATCCATAAATACGCCCGTCCGGAGGATGTGCCGGCACATACAATCTTTGTTATTACGACAGATGGCATGGAGAATGCCAGCCGTCGTTACAGCAGTGAGATGGTGAAGAGAATGATTGAACGGGAGAAGCAGAAGTACGGCTGGGAGTTTATTTTCATGGCAGCCAATATTGATGCTGCAGAGACTGCAGCATGCTTTGGCATCGATGAGCAGCATGCAGTGAATTATCATGCGGACAGTATAGGAACGAAGAATGTTTATGAAGCTGTTTCCGAGGCAGTCAGTCAGGTAAGGAACGCCAGACCGCTGAGTGGGTCCTGGCGTGCAAAAGCGGATCAGGATTATAATGAGAGAAAGCATGTGGGATAATATAGCGTGGACAAATCTATGATCCCGATGTACACTATCTGTAAGAGGCAGATAGGAAGGGTGATAGGATGCCATTACAGATAATCAGGAATGATATTACGAAGGTGACATGTGATGCGATCGTCAATGCGGCGAATTCGTCTTTGCTTGGCGGCGGTGGTGTGGATGGTGCCATCCACCGGGCGGCAGGGCCGGAGCTTCTGGATGAATGCAGGGGGCTTGGCGGCTGTCGGACAGGCCAGGCGAAGATTACGGGCGCTTACCGACTGCCGTGCCGTTATGTTATTCATACGGTGGGTCCAATCTGGAGAGGCGGACGTCATGGAGAGAGGGAACTGCTCACATCCTGTTACCGGGAATCGCTGAAGCTGGCAGAGCAGTATGAATGTGAATCAGTGGCCTTCCCGTTGATTTCTTCGGGCATATATGGATATCCGAAGGAGGAGGCACTGCAGGTGGCTGTGGAAGTGATCAGTGACTTTATTTTGTATCATGATATGAATGTATTCATCGTGGTCTTTGACAGAGCCGGTTTCCAGATCAGTAAAAAGCTGATGAAGGATATCGAAGAATATATTGATGAATATTATGTGGAGACGCACAGTGACGATATTGGCAGGCGAATACAGAGGGCCATGATCCGGGAAGAGGCGGCAGAATATCAGGCACAGTCCTTTGCAGTAGAAAGAAGTGTGCAGAAGACGCCAAGGAAGCTTGATACTGCGAAGCCTGTCAGGAGCAGGGATCTGGATGATATCATCCGGCAGTTGGATGAAAGCTTTTCACAGATGCTGCTGAGAAAAATCGAAGAGAAGGGCATGACAGATGCCCAGTGCTATAAAAAGGCCAATATAGATAGGAAACTATTTTCCAAAATTCGAGGCGATATTCATTATAAGCCGAAGAAGACCACGGTGCTGGCCTTTGCCATTGCACTGGAACTGGATCTGGAAGAAACGAAGGATATGCTGATGAAAGCGGGGTTTGCTCTTTCACACAGCAGCAAATTCGATGTTATCATCGAATACTTTATTAGAAAAGGCAATTATAATATTTATGAGATCAACGAAGCACTGTTTGCATTTGATCAGAGTTTACTGGGTATGTAGAAAAGTCAAAATGGAATCTTAGTATGTAGGGAGACCTGCCATTGGCAGGTCCCTCTGCATTTTAAAGAAAAATTCAAAAAGGGACTCGACTATATAGTTAGTATATGGTTTAAGATGGGGGATGCAGTGTGGAAAAAAGATTTTAATTCGTAATGCGAAAGCGATAGTAACATGTGATTCCGAAGATCGTGAAGATCGGACAGAATCTGACAGATACATATGATGAAGTCATCGATGCGACGGATAAATTTGTGTATCCTGGACTTATCAATACGCATCATCACTTTTTTCAAACATTTGTAAGAAATCTGAGAACTATTGATTATCCGAATATGACTGTACCGGAATGGCTGGATAAGGCCTATCGTGTATTCCAGAAGGTGGACGGAGATGTCAGCCAGAACTATATAACACAAATACAAATGCAGATTCTGTCATAGAGCAAGTTGCGATGAGCATGTTTCCGGAGTTTTTTATGTTAGTCTGCAAACAGGAAAAAACTGTGCATAAAGAGTTCTGTATTTAGTGAAATAGACGGAAAGAACATCCGTAGAACGATTTGCGATGAGCATGTTCTACGGATGTTCTATTCTGTCTATGAACTATCAGTAACAGGAAATGCACAGTTTTTTCCGTCAATATTATGCATTGAGGATTTCCATGAATTCTTCTCCTGTGATTGTTTCTTTTTCATAAAGGAACTGTGCCAGCTCGTCCAGTTTGGATCTGTTTTCCAGAAGAATCCGGATGGCTTTTTCGTGCTGTTTTTTGACCAGTGCCACTACCTGGCGGTCAATCTCTGTCTGGGTCTCTGAGGAGCAGGCCAGAGAAGCGTCACCGCCCAGATACTGATTGGTGACTGTTTCCAGCGCCACCATATCAAAGCCCTCACTCATACCGTAGCGGGTAATCATGGCACGGGCCAGACGGGTAGCCTGCTCGATGTCGTTGGAGGCGCCGGTGGTGACGGAACCGAAGATGACTTCCTCAGCAGCACGACCGCCGGTGAAGGTGGCAATTTTATTTTCAATTTCTTCTTTGGTCATGAGGTAATGGTTGCCTTCGTCCACCTGCATGGTATAACCCAGAGCACCGGAGGTTCGCGGAATAATGGTAATCTTCTGAACCGGTGCGGAGTTGCTCTGTTTAGCAGCTACAAGGGCGTGACCGATTTCATGGTAAGAAACGATAAGTTTTTCTTTGCTGGTCAAAATGGCATTCTTCTTCTGGTATCCGGCGATAACAACTTCAATACTTTCTTCCAGGTCGGACTGGGTGGCGAATTTACGTCCGTCACGGACGGCACGAAGAGCCGCTTCGTTGACGATATTGGCCAGTTCAGCGCCGGAAGCACCGGAAGCCATGCGGGCAATTTTGTTGAAGTCCACATTGTCTCCGATACGGATCTTTTTGGCGTGAACTTTAAGGATTTCTTCGCGACCTTTCAGATCCGGCAGCTCAACAGGAACTCGTCTGTCAAATCGTCCCGGGCGGGTCAGAGCAGGGTCCAGAGATTCCGGACGGTTAGTGGCAGCCAGAATGATGACGCCTGTGTTGCCTTCAAAACCATCCATTTCTGTCAGCAGCTGATTCAATGTCTGCTCCCGTTCGTCGTTGCCGCCGATCTGACCATCACGCTTTTTGCCGATGGCATCAATTTCGTCGATGAAGACGATACAAGGAGCTTTCTCTTTAGCCTGTTTAAACAGGTCACGGACCTTGGATGCACCCATGCCGACGAACATTTCCACGAATTCAGAACCGGACATGGAGAAGAATGGAACATTGGCTTCCCCAGCGACGGCCTTGGCCAGCATGGTTTTACCGGTTCCGGGAGGTCCTACGAGCAGAATGCCCTTTGGCATGGAGGCACCGATGTCTTTATATTTGCCCGGATTGTGGAGATAATCCACGATTTCTGTCAGATTTTCCTTGGCTTCATCTTCTCCGGCCACATCAGAGAACTTGATGCCTTCGGAAGATTTTACATAGACTTTGGCATTGCTCTTGCCCATGCCGAACATCATGGAATCCTTGCCGCCGCTCATTTTGGAAAGCATTTTTTTAGATATATATTGTCCAATAACAATGAATATCAGCAGCGGGAGTACCCATGAAAGGAATATGCTCAGCAAAGGAGACATTTCTTCGATGATCTCGCTGGAGAATTCTGCACCGGAGGCATAGAGCCGCTCTGTACGTGCAGGGTCATCCATGATGCCGGTTTTGTAAATCTGTGAGTTATCTTTGTTTGTAAAGAGAATCTGATTGTCCTGGATCTGTACCTGACCGATTTCTTTATTGTTGGTCATTGTGATAAATGTACCGTAATCAACCTCCTGGACGCTCCGGCGATTCAGCAGGGGCATGGCCAGAACATTGAAGAGAAAGATGACCAGCAGAACAATTGTGTAATAATAAAGCCAGTTTTTCTTTGGAGTTTTGACTTCATTCATGTGTATTTCCTCCTATTAGATAATATTGTTTGATGGGTCATAGCTGTTTTGAAGATCGATGGCTTTCAGGGAAACCATCAGCGCATGGCGGATTGCCTGGGACGCAAAATCGATGGCATATTCGGCATAGAGGGAGACGGCCTCTGCCAGATCCTGCTCTCTGTTGCCGCTGTCCATACATTCAGGCAATTTGTCTTTCAGAATATCTCTCATATGCCTGTAGTAGGTCAGCTGTGCTTCCGACAGAGCAACGATGGCAGGAGAACGGCCTTCACGTATACTGTTTTCCAGAAAATCTGTATTCTGCTGATACTCATCGTTCAGATGCCGGAGATATTGGTCGATGGAATCCGTGTCTGCTGATTGGAAACGATCCAGACAGCCCATGAATTCATCCTGCTGCTTTTTCAGTTCGCCAAGCTTGGCTGCAAAAATTTCCTGTTCCATTGGATGCTCCTTCCTGTTGATTTTGAAAAGTGTTTCGCTCTATGATTTATTTATACCAGTTTCAGGAAGCAAAAACCATTCTCATTATTTGGAAAATGTATTGACAAATATCTGAAAATGTCAAAAGGGGTATTACACATCGTGTAACACCCCTGGTTCAAAGGCCTTATTATGAAATTTTTTCTTCCATGTGTTCATGAGACTATCGGGAAGACAACATCTGGCCGGACAGGATCAGATAAATCTGGCGGGAGAGCAGGTCGACGTTTGTCCTTACGTCCAGGCAGGCCATTTTGATCATACCGATCATACCGAAGGTACAGAAGTCCAGGAGGGCTTCCAGATCAGAGTAGGACAGGTCTATATCGGGCCGTGCATGGCGGGCAAATGCCATCATATACTGGCGCATAACAGGAAAAAGTACTTTTTCTATTTCTTCACGCTTCTGTGAACGCATGAGTTTCCTGATCAGAGAGTCATCTTTGATGGTGGATTCTACAATGATCCTGCAGGCGTTCTGCGGGCTGTCGGCTTCATAGATATTTGTGAGAAGCTGTGCGGCTGAAGCTCTGATACACCATTCAATAACATCAACAATATCTTTGAAATGATAGTAGAAGGTCTGTCGGGAGATGTGGCAGGTTTCTACCAGTACCTTTACCGTAATTTTATCGACATCTTTATACTGAAGCAGTGAGAGGAAGGCTTCTGCAATCGTAGCTTTCATATCAGCTGGCATGGGTCTGTTCATCCTTTCTGTGGGGTGTCCGGGTCAGTAGTATGATCATGGCGATCAGGGCTACAAGACCTTCTGATGCCGGACAGGACAGCCATACACCGGTCATTCCAAAGAGGGAGGACAGCAGAATCGTCATTGGAATAATAATGATCAGTCCCCTCAAAAGTGAGATGATCTGTGCGGGAACGGGTCTTTCCGTAGAGGCCAGGAAAACTGCCATAATAATATTATAATCCATAAACGGGGTAGAGACAAAATATAATTTCAGGCCGATAGTGGCAATTTGCTGAAGCTGGCGGCTGTGTTCGCTGTTAAATGCTGCTGTAATCGGATCTGCAAATATGAAAACAAACAGATAGACAATGGCAGACAGAAGAAGCATGAGCGTGAGAGCATAATGCCGTACTTTTTGTACAACGGTATAATCGCCGCTTCCATGGGTACGGCTGGTCAGAGGCTGCATACCCTGGGCTATACCTGTGAAAATGGAACTGACCACCAGAGACAGATTGGCGATGACGCCATAGGCTGCGACGCCTGTGTTGCCCTGCAGATTCAGGATAACGAAATTAAATACAATAATAACAATACCGGAGGATAGCTCTGTAATCAGAGATGGAAATCCAAGCATAGATGTTGAAGCTGTCAGTTTCAGATCCGGTTTTAAAGATATCAGATGAAATTGATTTTTTCCCTTTCTGAAATGAGCGGACAGGATGGCCATATTGATGACAGGGGCGAAGCCCGTTGCCAGAACTGCTCCAAGAATACCCATTTGCAGGGGAAATATAAAAATAAAGTCGAAAAATACATTGGACAGACAGCCGGTGGTGGTTGCCAGCATGGCCAGCTTCGGGTCTCCGTCATTACGCACAAAGGCATTCAGAATATTGCTCAGAATAAATGCCGGTGAAAACAGCAGAATCACTCTCAGATAAGTGCGTGTCATGGCCCAGGTTGCTTCATCTGCGCCAAGAAGGCGGGCAATGGCACCGGGAAGGAATATCCCGCACAGAACAAAGATCAGAACGGGGATAATGGCCATATAGATCGAATTGGTGAAGACGGCATTCTGCCGGAATGTATCATTTCTGCTTTTATAAATAGCATATTTAATGGCACCGCCCATTCCAAGCATCAGACCGCAGCCATTGATCAGACTGTAGACGGGGATGGCCAGATTCAGGGCCGTCAGCCCGTTAATACCAATGCCCCGGGCAATAAAAAATGTATCTGCCAGTATATAGAAGGACAATGCCAGCATACCAAGTATATTCAGAAAGGTATATCGGATAAATTCTTTAAAATAGTTTGAATGTGTCAATCGTGTTCTCCTGATGTATATTGTAAATATGAAGAGATTATAGTATAACCAGAACAGTTTTGTCAACGAGAAGAACCGTCCCCTGTCCCTTGAAGAAGAGCATTGTGGATTGAAACCGGTTATGATAAACTATATATAAAACACTGCCAATTACTGCCAGCAAATATAGTATAAGAGGGATAGAAATGGAAAAAAAAACAGATTCAGCTATTTACTTGAACGGCTGATGCTTGCAGCTGATCTTAAAAATTATACACTTGCAATGGAGCTTCAGTATGATGTGTCTTATATCAGCAAATGGGTTAGTGGGAAGGTACTTCCGGCAGAGAAAAGTTCGGAGAAAGTTCTTCGCGGGATCAGCCGATGTATTGTTGATGCATTATCGGATACTGCCAGAGAAAAATTGTGTCAGGATTATCAGGTTTTTGACATGGAGGATCTGGAACGGGCAATCTATGACCATCTGGAAGCGGAATATAATTATGTAAAAGGATTGACCAAATCTATCGGCACCGATATCGCACCAAAAACCCTGCACTTTGCATCTCTTACTCTCCCACAATTCGCAGCCAAAATGCATCATCCTGCACTGAGGAATATCAATTCTCTGAATGTTGTGGCTGCGATGGATATTCTGTCTATGGAACGGGAATACCGGTTCCTTGTGACACAGATGAGCAATCAGCATATGCCGCTGAATCGTGAATTGTCAGAAGTTCATTATTCTCTGATGCTGAATCTGGAGATTGGCAGGAGAGATTATATTTATGATTCCATTTTTCTGATCAATATGCTTTCAGATAATACGAATATAGATTTCAACATTTATGAATGTCCACAGGCATATGGAAAGCTGATTTTTGCGGTAAAGGATTCCTACTGTATTTCAGGAATGCTCATAGGTTCCAACCGTTGCTTATCTGTGACGATCAGTGAGGAAGAAGAATTCAGGGAGATCATGTATGAGAGAACCAGTGCGCTTTGCCACAGGGAAATGCTTCTGTTCAGAAAAACGACAATGGATGAGATGCTGCTGAAATATGATTATATTCAGTCTATGCTTTCGCCGGATCTGAGATGGCTCATAGGACGCATGACGGAACATTTCCTTTCGGATGATCTGTTTGAGGAAGTGCTGGAACAGGTCTGTCTGTCCGGTAAATGGGCAGTTGATAAGGAGTCGCTTCGACGGGTACATAGTTTGACCAAAACAGTTCTGGAAGAGTCGGGAATAAAGATCATGATTTATGAATCGGCCTTCACAGCATTTTCTGTATCCGGGGAAATGGATTTTTATGGTCATACAGTAACGCTTACAACAGATCAGCGTTTGAGATATATTCAATATATGTCATCGTTGCTGGATACAAAAAATAATCTGGCTGTAAAAATGGTGCATGGAAGATTTGTTACAGATTTCCAGTACAGTGCCAAGCCATGCCTGTTCCTGTCGGACAGTATCAGCTATATGCGTCTTGATTCAGAAAACCCTCAGAACAATAATCTTATTCTCAATGCGCCTACCATTAAGGAAATGTTTCAAAAATTTTACAGCGAAATCTGGAATCATCAGCATGCTGTGGTGATTGAAGACAGAGCGACCATCCAGGATACGATGGATTATGCTTTGCAAGCGGTCCGGCTTCTGTCAAAGTCGGATTCTGGAAATTTGTGATTCATTTTTGTCACTTTTTATCCTTTTATCTCTCGTGCCATATGCTTTCAGTCGTGATAGACTGCAAGTTGTCCGAATAACACAGAATAAAAAGGAGAAAAAGTATGAGTACAAACGCTGTTTTAACTGGCAGACCAAGTATTGACCGGCCATGGATGAAGTTTTACCCGGAAGCTGTACAGCAGCTTCGTATCCCTGAATGTACAATACAGGACTATTTAAAGATGAATTGCCCGGGAATGGAGACAGTTGCGATACATTATTACGGAACGGCTATTACCTGGAAAGCTGTTTTTGAGCAGGTGAATCTGACGGCAAAAGCATTGACCGCGATCGGGTTCCGGTGTGGAGATCAGATACCGGTATTTTTAAGATCGGTTCCGGAGTTTGTTTTTCTGCTTCTGGCAGCCGAAGCGATTGGTGCTTCTTTATTATGTCGTGATAATACCCTGGCTGAAAATGTGGAGGCTGTACGAAAATCAGGTGCAAGGGTGATCATTGCCCATGATTTTCTGACGAAAGTGGAAGAGGATGCCTATATAAATGCGGGGGTGGAGCGTATTGTCCTTTTGTCTCCGTATCGGCTGGCAGACCGGACCCAGATGCCGGAGCATATAATAAGTTATATCAGCAGTCAGTATCATGAGGATTCTGCTGAAGGTACAGAGTGTCTTTTATGGGATGATTTTATTGCTGCGGGAGAAGCGTGTGCTGAAGAAATGGTGGTTCCGACGGATGTTGATCGTCCGCTGTTCCGTGCCTATACCAGCGGTTCGACCGGTCCTTCCAAGCAGGTCATTCACTCTGCACATTCCATGATCGGAATTGTTCATCAGATGTCTTTTTATGGTTCGTCCGGTGATTTCCGCCCTTCCTGGCTTTTGACAAGCCTGCCGCCATGTCTGGTGGCCGTTGTTGTTTCTATGATTTTGTCGCCGCTGTCATCAAATAAAAAGCTGATTCTGGATCCTTTCTGTGATGTTTTTGATCTCGATCTGGAAATGATGCGTTATCGGCCGAATTGCTGGCCGCTGATCCCTATGTTTATAGAGATCCTCATGCACAGCAGCCGTATTCCTGAAGATTATGACATGTCTCATTTGCTGGTGGCAGGTGCCGGATGCGAAGCCTTCAATAACGGACAGATCCGCCGTGCGCAGAAGTTCTTGAAAGCGCATAATTGTAAAGCTATCTTCTCTTCAGGCTATGGACAGAGCGAAGCCGGATCCAACTGCACACTGCCGTGTTTTGAGTATCCGATGGGCAATGGTAATATCGGTATTCCGATGCCAATGACGACATTAAGTGTGTTTAAACCGGGAACCCAGGAAGAACTCTCCTATAACCAGCTGGGTGAGATATGTAAGACGGGACCGGGAAATATGCTGAGTTATGATAATGAAGAAGCAACTTCCAAAACGCTGCAGATGCATGGGGATGGTCAGTTATGGCTGCATACCGGAGATATCGGGTATATAAATGAAGATGGTGTTGTGTTTGTCCTGACCCGTGGCAATTCCTGCCGTTTTGGCGGTGGCCGGCTTATCGACTTGGTTATGGAGAATAAGGTAATAGATGCCGGTATCAAAGGTATTGAGGATGAATTTTTCGTGGTGGCACCGGATGAAGCGCATGAAGGATATTTTCTCCCTTATCTCTATGTGGTTCTTAAAACCGGTTATGAGATTGAAGATATCAGGCAGGCTGTTCTGGCGGTGCTGGAGCCCCATGAATATCCGGTTGACATCATCCGGCTTGAGAAGCGTCCGTTCTTCCATTTTAAGACAAACCGTATTGAACTGAAACGGCAGCTGAAGGGATAAGGGGACAAGGCGGGACAGAGAACCGTCCCCTGTCCCGCTTCCCCGTCAAAGTCTCCCGACAACCGACTTTGATACCCCGGTCAGCCTGCTGATTTGACGAACAGACAATCCCGCTCCTTTTAATTTCTGTATACACAGATTTCTGTGATTGCGTTCCAATTTCTGAAACTCTGCCACATTTGTACATCCGGTAAGTTTCCACATCACCTCTTTACCCTTCTCATCGGAAATAAATGTACATTTAACCGACGAAATATCCATACATTTTTCATTGGCATCGCTGTTCATAAAGAATTCAAATTCATTTATCCCGGCAAAACATCTCAGTACTTTTTTAGTATCTGTAAAATCCTTTACTCCTAAATATGCCTGATAATTACACCACCTATACTGATTCACTTTAGATACGATCCCTGCCTTTACAGGATTCTGAAATATATATCGAATCACAATAAGAAAATATCTCTCCGTTTCCACCGGCTCACTCCGAAACCGATCCTGAAACAGATGTCCCATACGTTCATACTTATGATTGTACCAATATACATATCTGTCACAAATTCTTTTAAAAACTATCGATAACGGCTCTGTCCCTTCTTCCATCAAAAGATGAATATGATTGTTCATCAAACAATACGCAAAAATTGTGTATCCACAAATATCCCTGCACATTGATAATATACTTATAAAGTATCGAAAGTCTTCTTCATCTTCAAAAATAATCTGCTGGTTGACACCTCGCAGCATCACGTGATATATGTTTGTTTTACTGACAACTCTGGCTTTTCTCGGCACGGTTACCTCCTCTTAACAGACAATTCTGTGCTCCATACTCAATTATAAAGTGTTATACATACTGTTTAGTTAAAGATTGGGATAAATTTTAAGATCGGCTGACTGAAACAATCGGATAGATTTCTGTTGGGTTTACAAATACCCCTGAATTGCTATTTACAGAAATGGATTTTATAATAGCATATCACAGGGATTAACGCAATAGTGGGACAGAGAACCGTCCCTCTGTCCCGATTAGCTATTGACGGAAGTGTGAAAACATAGGATACTAGTATAATCGACATTGACATAAAATGGGGGCTTTTTATGAAACTGATATTACGTTATTTAAAGAGGTACAAGCTGCTTGTTCTGCTGAATTTTATTTCCGTGTTTGGTTTTGCGCTGACGGAACTGGGGATTCCGACGGTGATTTCCATGATGGTGGATGATGGTGTGATGCAGCAGGACAAGGTATATCTGCTGCGGATGGGCGGACTGATCGCGGTGATGTCTGTGGTTGGTGTGCTGGGAACAATTTTGCTGGGGTACTGCTGTGCCAGGATATCTACGGCTGTGACCTGTGATATCCGGAATGATCTGTTTGAGAAGGTGCAGACCCTTTCCCATCAGGAGATGAATCAGATGGGTGTGTCTTCGCTGATTACGAGAACGAGTAATGATGCGCTGCAGATCATGAATTTCCTGAATGTGATTTTGCGGACGGCCATGCTGACGCCGGTTATGATCGTTGTCAGTTTTGCGCTGGTGATTATGTCATCGGTGAAGCTTTCATTGATTATAGCGGCGACAGTGCCGTTTATCATTCTTGGTGTGGTCGTGGTGGCAAAGGTATCGGGACCGGTAAGTGAGAAACAGCAGACGGCGCTGGATGGACTGAACAGGATTTTCAAGGAGAATCTGACAGGCCTCCGGGTCATCCGTGCGTTTAATAATCATCGGAGGGAGACGGAGCGTTTTGGTCAGCAGAATCGGCAGTTTGCGGCCCAGTCCCGGAAGCTTTTTACACTGATGACTTCGATGGAGCCGTTATTCTTTTTGCTGATGAATATTGCGGCGCTGGCCATTTATTTTACGGCCAGTTTTATGATCGATCAGCGGCTGCTGCAGGTGGGCAAGCTGATCGCCTTTATGGAGTATCTGTTCCATGCCATGTTTTCCATGATGCTGTTCTGTACGGTATTCATGATGTATCCGAGAGCGAATATTTCCGCAAAGCGTATTGAAGCGGTGATGAACATGGAGCCGGGAATCAAAAATGCGGACGCGGCACAGACAGAGACTTCGGATAAGATAGAGAAGATTACCTTTGACCATGTGGCTTTCTGTTATCCGGATGGGGAGGAAGCTGTGTTAAAAGATATTTCTTTTACGGCCCGTGCGGGGGAGACGGTGGCCATTATCGGAAGTACCGGTTCCGGGAAAAGTACGCTGATCCAGCTGATTCCGAGATTTTACGATGTCACGGAAGGCAGGGTACTGATCAATGATACGGATGTCCGGCAGATGGATGTTCGGAGACTGCGGGAAAAGATCGGCTTTGTCTCACAGAAGGCCAATTTGTTCAGCGGAACGATTGAAGAAAATATCCGTTTCGGCAGGGAGGATGCTTCGGAGGAGGAGATGATCCGGGCTGCGAAGATCGCGCAGGCTTACGATTTTATCATGGAGAAGCCGGGGCAATTTCAGGAGCGGATCGTGGAGGGCGCAGGCAATCTGTCCGGCGGTCAGAAACAGAGACTGTCCATCGCCAGAGCTCTGATCAGACAGCCGCAGATCTATATCTATGATGATTCCTTTTCGGCACTGGATCTGAAAACGGATGCCAGACTGCGGAAGGCACTGAAACAGGAGATTACAGATGCCATTGTGATCATTGTGGCCCAGAGGGTGTCGACGATCCTGGATGCGGATCGGATCATAGTTCTTGACGAAGGGCGGGTGGCCGGCATGGGACGCCATGAAGAGCTGCTCCGGGAATGTCCTCTCTATTATGAAATTGCAGCTTCCCAGCTGAGTGAGGAGGAACTGCAGCATGTCCGTTAAGAAGAATGAGAAGAAAATACAGAAAAATAACAAACGTATCGGATATTGCCTCAGATGCCTGGCAGGATTTTTGAAGCCTTATAAGGCAGGATTGATACTGGGGATTCTTATGATCGTGGTGGCCAATGCGACATTTGCCCTGAATCCTATTGTGGAAGGTCAGATGACGACCCAGCTTTACAAGGATGGGGAGGCAATTCTCTCCGGTGAGCCGGGAGCCCATGTCCATTTTGATGTGATCCTGGGAGTCATGGGGACACTGGTCATCATTTATATCATCAAGACAGTATCCCAGCTGATCACGGCTGTTTTCCTGACAAAAGTACTGCAGCAGACCATGTATGATATCAGAAATGCGCTTCAGCAGAAGATTCATAGACTGCCGGTCCGCTATTTTGATGATCACGCCTTCGGTGATGTGCTGAGTGTTGTGACCAATGACGTGGACACGCTGGGCAATGCCCTTCAGCAGACGATGCAGCGTGTCATCGGGGCAGTGCTGACATTTATATTTGTTATTTCCATGATGTTTTATATCAACGGGGTTCTGGCCTGCATGGCGCTGGTGATCATACCACTGACAGTGATCGTGACGAAATTTTTCGTGACCCGTACCCAGAAGCTGTTTGATACCCAGCAGAACACGCTGGGCGAGCTCAACGGAACCATCACGGAGATGTACAGCGGTTTCAATGAAATCATTTTGTACAATAAGCAGGAGATAGCGGTGGATAAATTCCATGATGTGAACGGCAGAATGCGGAAAACCTCTTTTCGGGCGCAGTTTGCCTCTTCTCTGATATCACCATGCATATCGCTGATTACTTATCTGGCCATCGGCTGTGTGGCAGTAACGGGCTGTATTTTTGTGATCGACGGCGTGATGCCGTTGGGAAATCTGCAGGCATTTATCCGCTATATCTGGCAGATCAATGATCCGCTGTCCCAGATCTCCCAGCTGTCCGCCCAGGTGCAGTCGGCCTTTGCCGCCATGGGCAGGATATTTACTCTGCTGGATGAGGAAGAAGAGGAACAGGTGGGCCGCGTGGCCGTCCGTCCGGAAGACATCAGGGGAAGGGTAACTTTCGAGCATGTATCCTTTGGTTATGATGACCATTTGCTGATGAAGGATGTCAGTTTTGAGGCAAAGCCGGGACAGACTGTAGCGCTGGTGGGTGCCACAGGCGCCGGCAAGACGACGCTGATGAATCTTTTGCTTCGATTTTATGATGTGAAGGGCGGCGCCATTAAAATAGACGGCATAGATATAAGGGATATGAACCGTGAGGAGCTGCGCCAGCTGTTTTCCCTTGTACTGCAGGATACGTGGCTGTTCAAGGGCAGTATTTATGACAATATCCATTATGGCAAGCTGAATGCCAGGAAGGACGAGGTTATTCATGCGTCAAAAATGGCCAATGTTCATCATTTTATTAAGACACTGACAGGCAGTTATGATTTTGAGATCAACGAGGAAAGCAGCAATATTTCCCAGGGAGAAAAACAGCTGCTGACCATTGCCAGAGCCATACTAAAGGATCCGCGCATCATTATTCTGGATGAGGCCACATCTTCTGTGGATACCCGTATTGAGAAAATGCTGCAGGAGGCCATGAACACGATCATGTCCAACAGAACATCCTTTGTTATTGCCCACCGGTTGTCGACGGTAAGGAATGCAGATATGATCCTGGTTATTGATGACGGAGACATTGTGGAGCAGGGGACCCATGAAGAACTGCTGGCGAAAAAGGGTGTGTATGAGAAGCTGTACCACAGCGGCATGGAGACAGAGAATGGGACAGAGAACCGTCCTTTATCCCTTGAAAAAGATGAACAAATCACGTATACTTGTGTATAAGAGAAGATGAGTTTTGATGGAAGAGGGTTTGTTTGGGATTGAAGATTGCAATGATCGGACAGAAGGATATTCCGTCCAGAGAAGGCGGCGTTGAAGTCGCGGTGGAAGCGCTGGCTGTAAGAATGGCAGCGGAAGGCCATGATGTGACATTGTATACCTGTCACAGAGGCCTTATTGACAAGGCGGCAGTGAAGAAAATGCGGCGCTGCAGGACTTATCGGGGGGTTCATATTCGTGAGGTGCCCGTGATCAATGTGATGGGCATTTCGGCCATGATGTGTTCCCTGCTGGCCACGATTTGTGCATTATTTGGAAAATATGACTGTATACATTATCACGCTGAAGGACCGGCAGCCATGTCGTTTCTGCCGCATTTTTTTGGTATCAGAACCGTTGTGACCATACATGGTCTGGACTGGCAGCGCAGCAAATGGGGGAAGTTCGCATCCTGGTATCTGAAGCAGGGGGAAAAGATCGCTGTTGCCTGTGCAGATGAGATTATTGTACTTAGTGAGACTGCCCGGAGATATTTCCTGGAAACTTATCACAGAGAGACAGTGGTGATCCCCAACGGTATTGAGAGTCCGGTGAAACGGGAGGCCAGGATGATTACCCGGAAATGGGGACTTGAAAAAGACAATTACATCCTTTATCTGGGACGGGTCGTACCGGAAAAAGGGCTGGAGATACTGGTCAGGGCATTCCAGCGGGTGAGGACTGAGAAGAAGCTGGTGATTGCCGGCGCACCATCCGATACGGAGGTGTTCTACAAAAAACTGCAGGAAATAGCGGCAGCAGATAAACGGATCGTTTTCACCGGATTTGTCCGGGGCGAGGTGCTGGACGAACTGTACAGCAACAGTTATTTGTACTGTCTTCCTTCCGAATTGGAGGGGATGCCCATCAGTCTGCTGGAAGCCATGAGTTACGGCAATTGCTGTCTGTGTTCTGATATAGAGGAATGTGCGTCTGTGCTGGACCGGTTTGGATACTTGTTCAAAAAGAGAGATGCAGAAGATCTGCGTCAATCTCTTCAGAAGCTCTGTGACAATCCGCAGCTGATAGAATGCGGCAGAGATCAGGTAAGTGATTTTGTATGCGATCAATACAGCTGGGATGACAGCACTGAAAAAACGTTAAATCTGTATAAGAAACGGTAACAGTTCATTTGAATGGGAATTGATAATGAGAATTCTAATGGTCAATAAGTTTCTGTATCCCGCAGGAGGTGCAGAAACTTATGTATTTCAGCTGGGTGCGTACTGGGAGGCTAAGGGCCATAAAGTTGAATATTTTGGGATGGATCATCCTGAGAATGCGGTGAGAAACCGATGGGGTCTGTATACGGCTGCTGTGGATTTTCATAAAAGCGGTATACGGTCCAATATGGTGAATCCATTGAAGCTCGTTTATTCCATAGAAGCAAAAAGGAAGATGGGGGAGCTCCTCAAGGAATTTCAACCGGATGTGGTGCATATCAACAATTTTAATTATCAGCTGACACCATCGATATTGCTGGCGATGGAGCAGTACCGGAAAAGGTATGGTCGAAAAATGCGCATTGTCTATACAGCCCATGATCCCCAGCTTGTATGTCCAAGCCATTATATGTATCGGCCGGGATCGCATCAGGCATGTGACCAATGCCTGACCGGGGGATTCGTCCGCTGCATTGCCGGCCGGTGTATTCATGGTTCGCTCATCAGGAGCTGTCTGGGAACAGCAGAGGCGCTCTATTGGAATTGGCGGAAGGTTTATGGCAGTATAGATACTATTGTGTGCCCGTCTTCTTTTATGAAGGAAAAACTGGATACGAATCCGCTGCTTGCCGGGAAGACGGTTATGCTCCGCAATTTTGTCGGGAATATTGAACGAAGAGAAGCACAAAAAGGGAAATATGTGCTGTACTTCGGACGGTATTCGGAAGAGAAGGGAATACGTACACTTCTGGAGGTCTGTCGGGAGCTGCCGCATATTCCTTTTGTTTTTGCGGGGAGCGGTCCGCTGAACGATCTGATTTCAGGAATCGCCAATGTCCGGAATGTCGGTTTTTTAAGCGGAGAAGCTCTGGACAAGGTGATCCGGGAAGCCAGATTTTCAATATGTCCGTCAGAGTGCAATGAAAATTGTCCGTTTTCGGTCATAGAGAGTATGATGCACGGCACACCGGTGCTGGGGTCTGACCGGGGCGGAATCCCCGAGCTCATAGAGGACGGCTGTACAGGATGGATATTTAAGGCAGGGGATAAAGACGCACTGAAAGAAAAGATTCAGCTTATCTGGGAGAGTGAAGAACCGGAATTATTTGTACAGGCCTGCCGGGAAAAACAATTTGATTCCCCGGAGGAATATGGGAATAAAATGCTCAGAATTTACCGCGGAGAATGAGAGGAGGTGCAGATTCAGATGGCGGAAAAGATCGATTTTATTGTTTTGTGGGTTGACGGAGCGGATCCGGAATGGCAGAAAGAACGGGCAGCATTTTGCCCGGATGCGGTGAACAATGGTTCAGATGTCAATCGGTTCAGGGACTGGGATCTGATGCGTTACTGGTTCAGAGGGGTTGAGCATTTCGCACCGTGGGTCAACCGGGTCTTTTTTGTGACCAGCGGACAGGTTCCGCAATGGCTGAATACGGCACATCCGAAGTTAAGACTGGTAAAGCATGAGGATTATATTCCGTCACAGTATCTTCCGACGTTCAATTCTAATGTCATTGAATTGTGGCTGAATCGCATTCCGGAATTGAGTGAACATTTTGTATTGTTCAATGATGATATGTTTCTGACAGCCCCGGTCGGACCGGAGGATTTTTTTAAAAATGGTCTTCCGATGGAAATGGCTTTGATGGATATGGCAACAGCCCCGGATCCGGGAGATTGTCTGCCTCATATGCAGATCAATAATTTTGCTGTGATCAACCGGCATTTCAATAAAAAGGAAGTGCTGAAGCGGAATGCCGGAAAATTTTTTACTTATAAATATGGCAGGGAACTGCTGAGAAATATACTTCTGTTTCCATTTCAGTATTTTTCATGTTTTCGGGACTCTCATCTGCCATCTTCCTATCTGAAGCGGACATTCGATTGTGTATGGAAGGAAGAAGGTGAATTGCTGGCGCAATGCAGCCATAACCGTTTCCGTTCCAAGTCGGATCTGACCCACTGGCTGATGAAATGCTGGCAGATCTGTGAGGGCAATTTTGAAGCACGGAGCAGCAGATGGGGCCGGCATTTTGAATTGTGGGAGGATGAAATAGAGGATATCTGCAGCAGTCTGGAGCAGCAGCGTTATCGGGCTGTATGTCTGAATGACAGTAAGACAGATGTTGATTTTGACCATATCAAACAGCGGCTGACGGAGAGCTTCGAAAAGATTCTGCCGGAAAGGTCAGCATTTGAACTGGAAGAAATGTATATAGAGAGGAAGTCGGTCATATGAATGCTGTAACGAATAGAAAAGCAGGCCTGTGTTTATTCTGGATCATACTTTTCCTCATGCAGAACCGTTTGCAGCAATGGTATCAGCCATTCCAGTATATTGATGAACTGTTTGCGGCACTGTTTATCCCGCTGTTTGTTATTCGGGTCTTACAGAAGAAGAGAAGCTTTGAACGGAGCAGAGAGAACGGATGCTTCCTGATTTTTCTGCTTATTTTCTGGGTATTCGGATGGGTCGGACATTTCTGGTATCAGTATCAGCCATTGAGCAATGCGCTGAAGGATTCCTTTGTAAATTTAAAATTTTTCATGGCGGCAGGGACTGCCTTTTTGATGTTCTGCGATGAGGCACTGGATTTTGATCGGTTTCAGGACAGGCTATGGCCGGTGTTGAACGGAATAACTGTTCTGTTATTTATACTGTGTCTGGCCGATCTTGGATTTGGCATATTTTCCACGGAGACCCGGGGCGGCATGCGGGCTGTGAAGCTGTTTTATTCCGCCTATACATTTCTGGTGGGCCAGTGTGTCGGTTTAAGTGCCATTTATCTGTGGTTTTATGAGAAGAAACAGAAGAAGATCCTGCCATTCCTGTGTATGCTGGCTTTTATTATGCTGAGTACGCGCAGAGCAAAAGCGATGGGGGCAGTGGCCTGTATTCTGCTGGTGTACCTGCTTGTTTTCCATAAGCGGCAGAAGCTTAGTAAAAAGGTAAAAATACTGACGGCAGGGGTGCTGGGGCTGGCGGTGGCCGGCGGCCTGTATCAGCTGGTCAGTTATTATTATACAATGGGTGTGGAATCAGCCCGGGCTGTACTGACCATTGGCGCGCCGTTTATTGCCGCTGATCATTTTCCTTTCGGCAGCGGCTGGGGGACCTATGGGTCGGCTTTTTCTGCGGACCCCTATTCTCCGGTCTACGGTATGTACCGTATGGCGGGGGTCTGGGGAATGTCCCCGGACTATCATGAGTTCCTGTCAGATACTTTCTGGCCGATGATTCTTGGTCAGTGCGGATATTTCGGCTTTGCCGCCTTTATCGTTGTGCTGGTACTGCTGGTCAGGAAAATTTTTCGGCTGAAACCGGATAAAGCAGCTTTTGCGTCCGCTTTGATTCCGCTGCTGTATCTCATGATATCCAGTACCAGTGAATCAGCCTTTGCCAGCCCGGCGGCGGTCCCGCTGGCCTTCTGGCTCGGTCTGCTGTTTGCGGAATGGAAGGTAAGAGGCAGTAAGAGACAGGAGATTGTGCCGTGAAGCTGAATATTCGAAAAAGGTATCAGGAAATGCCGCCGGCAGTCCGTACGTCCATCTGGTTTACCCTGTGCAATTTCCTTCAGCGGGGCACGGCATTAATAACCGTTCCCATTTTTACCAGGCTGCTGACAACGGATGAATATGGCATTTGTAATATTTATTTTGCGTGGTTTGATATATTCCTGATGTTTACATCACTGAAGATACCCTATGAGGGCCTGAATAATGGGCTGATCCGTTATGAAAAGGATAAAGACGGATACACATCATCGGTCATGGGGCTGATCATGGTCATGACAGTGGCGGCGGCGGCTGTATATGTTTTGTTTCATCACTGGATCGACAAGGTGACTGGTCTGAGCAGTTTTATTATGCTGCTGATGTTTGTCCAGCTGTTTTTCAATCCGCCGCTGATGCTGTGGACCAACAGGGAACGGTTTGATTTTCGTTATCGGTGGCCGGCAGCGGTGACGCTGGTCAGCACGATTCTGAATCCGGTGATCGCCATAGCCGCTGTATTAAATACGGATTACAGAGCGGAGGCGCGGATTATCTCCTCTGCTGCGATCCAGACATTTTTTGGACTGATTCTTGTTTTTGTACTGTTTTACAGGGGAAAAACATTTTTTAAAAAGAAGTACTGGCTCTTTGCGCTGCAATTTAATCTGCCACTGATTTTTTATTATATATCCCAGTCCATTTTGAATCAATCGGACCGCATTATGATCAATTACTTCGAGGGAAGCGGTAAGGCGGGGATTTACAGCGTAGCTTATTCTGCGGCGACGATCATGCTGCTGCTTGTGTCAGCCGTCAACGGGTCCTTTAATCCATGGATGTACAAAAAACTGAAGGCAGGACGTTATGAGGAAATCCGGCGTACAACGGCGATTCTGTGTCTGGTGGTTGCGGCAGCAACGCTGGGAATGAGTGCTTTTGCGCCGGATCTGGTGAAGATTATGGCAACGGAGGCATACAGTCAGGCCATCTGGATCATTCCGCCGGTATCGGCCAGTGTATTTTTTGTTTTTATGTATATGGTCTTTGCCAATGTGGAAATGTATTATGACGGCAACAGAGGTATTCTGGTTATTTCCATCATCTGCTCTGTTGCCAATCTGCTCCTGAACGCCATCTGCATCCCGGTGTGGGGATATATGGCGGCCGGGTGGACAACTTTGTTCTGCTATATACTGCTGACGGTTCTGCATTTTATATTGATGAAACGGGTCTGCCGCCGGAATCAGGTACAGGAAAATATTTTCCCGGAATATCTGCTCCTGGCTATTGCCCTGTGTGTGCTGGTATTGTCACTGGCGGTGCTGGGACTGTATAAGCTGAGTTACTTCCGGTATGTTATTCTGTTGCTGGAGATTCTGATTGTATTTGGTTTCCGCAGGAAACTGATCCGCGTATGGAATCAGCTGCGAAAAGGAGAAGAAAAGAATGGGGAATAATCAGGTGAGAGAGGAAAGCCTGGGGTATTTTAATCTGGCCCGGGGACTGGGAATGGTGCTGATTCTGGCGGGACATTCACTGAATCCCCTGCGCTCTGTTCCTGAAACGGCCGGTTTTTTCACCGGAGCAGGCAGTATACTGGGCGGCGGTATTATTGCGGCCTTCTTTATGATCAGCGGTTTTGGATTCTATCGGAGGAGTCCCCGCAAATGTCTGGCCATACAGAAAAAGCTTCTGCTTCGCCCGTATTATCTGACGGCAGCAGCTGTACTGGTTACAAAGCTTCTTCTGGCACTGCTGAAAAGAAGATCATTTTGGCGGCATGGCGGGGAACTGGTATTGACCTATCTGCTGGGCCTGAATGGAGAAGGAGGCGGACAGCTCTGTGGTATTCCCATAGAGTCGGTCAGTATCCTGTGGTTTCTTCTGGCGCTGTTTATCGGCTGGATGATTTATAACGGATGCCTGCAGCTGCAGTCAAAATGGCTGAGACGGGGAGTGATTGCAGGGTGCGTCATTGGAAGCTATGGGCTGACGCTGATTGCGAAGGTCTGGCCCTTCTGCCTGCCCATGGGACTGCTGGCGGCAGGTTATCTTGCCGCCGGAGATTATATAAGAAGAAACAGGCTGCTGGAGAAAAAAATGCCGGGCTGGCTGTGGGGATCCCTGTTTCTGGTGGTTCTGATATGCGCGGCCTTTGGAGATGTGAATATTGTAGCAGGCGTCTGGGGGCTGGGGCTTCTGGATGTGGCAGGATCTTTCTGTACAGGTTTTCTGCTTCTGCGGCTGTATGCCCGATGGATGGCGAGAGACCGGGAGGGCAGGATCACAGGGCTCTTGGAAGAAATCGGACTCCATTCTATCTGGATCGTATGCTTGCATGCCTATGAGAAGATCATCTTTCCATGGTATCGTGTTTATGAAATATTTTCCGGACAGCCCTGGCTGGCGGTGATGCTGTGTTTCGCCGGCCGCTGCGCGGTCATGTATCTGTTTTACAGAATCATTGTCCAGCTGGAATGTTATTGGAAGAGAAAAAAACGTAAAAAGAAGATAACGATTGAATTGTAAAATTTTAAGGAGGAAAAGCATTGGCTGAGAAAAATAATCCGGATACAATGGGCCGGGTCCTGGAGCTGCTGGAGCAGCGTCTGGCGGGACGGCGGGTGATCCGGTATATGGCGGGGACGGAGGTGATGGAAGTCTCTGCGGAAGAATTCTTTGACCGGATCCGGAAGCGGGCCTGTGTACTTACAGCCCGTGGACTTGGCGGCAAGCATATCGGTATCATGGGAAGGAACAGCTGCGAGTGGCTGGTGAATTTCTGTGCCATATTCCGGGCGGGAGCAGTGGGGGTGCTTCTTGACAGAGAACTGGATCCGGAGGTCATCGCTGAACTGGCCGTGAGAGTGAATCTGGCAGCGATCCTGTATGATCATTCAACGGAGGAACGGGTACTGCAGGCAGATGTCCCCCGGATGCTGCAGAAGATCGCCATGGATGGATCCGGTGACGGGGAATATTTGCGCAGGGATCTGCCCGCGGCCCTGGAGTGTGAACCTGGACCGGAGGAGATGGCCTGTATCTTTTTTACTTCAGGGACGACAGTGAAAAGTAAAGCGGTCATGATGTCCGCTCGGGCCATGGCCGCCAGCGTCTGTACCAATGTCAATAGCAGGCATTTCGAGGCATTGCTGGCCGTGATGCCTTTTCACCATCTGGCGGGATTCGTTACGGTGATGAATGCATTGTATCTGGGAGCCGAGGTCTGTATAGCGGAGGATCTGAAGTATTTTTACCGGTATCTGACATACATGAAACCGGATTATGCGTTTCTGGTGCCGTCTATGCTTCAGATGCTGGCGCGCAAATTGAAAAACGGCGGCCTGTACGGCAGCCGGCTGGGGTGGAATCTGAAACTCATCGACTGCGGAGGGGCGGTTTTTTGTGCGGAGTTTCTGCAGATGCTTCTGGATCACGGAATTACTATTATGCAAGGCTACGGTGCTTCAGAGGCCGGCGGTATCGGCTTTTTCTGGGAGATGACGCCGGACCGTCCGGATACCATCGGAAAACCGCCTGCCGGGCTGGAAGTAAAGATCATAGATGGCGAAATGTTCCTGCGCAGTGAGTCGGTGATGATGGGGTACTATGATGACCCTGAGGAGACAGCGAAGGTGCTCCATGATGGATGGTATGCCACAGGGGATCTGTGCCGGGAGGATGAAGAGGGCTATCTGTATCTGACGGGACGCAGGAAGAACCTTATCATTCTGTCCAATGGAGAGAATGTCAGTCCGGAGGAAATCGAGACAAAACTGAAGCTGTGCTGTGAAGACATTGAAGAAATCATGGTGGGTGTTGAAGGCAGTCTGATCACTGCCCATGTGTTCCCTCATGTTCCGCCGGGCAGCAGTGAGTCCGGGATGGAGCGAATCAGGAATGAGGTCCGAAGGGCTGTTGAGCAGTATAATGATCAATCGCCGGTCTATAAGCAGGTCCGGAAGCTGTATTTTCTCGATAAACCTTTTACAAAGAATACGGCGGGAAAAATAATCCGAAAAAGTTATGACAGGGGGAATATCGATGACCGTTCAGGAAGCTAAAAAAGAGATTATGCATGTCATCAAAGATTCGACAGAAACCGAGCTGGAGATTACGGAAGAGACGAATATGTTCAGTGATATGGGACTGTCTTCGGTGGAGGTCATGGTGATGCTGGGAGAACTGGAGGATGCCTTTGGTATTGATATTCCGGCGGCCCGGCTGCGCAGAGTGAGAACTGTCGGAGATATGTGTGAACTTGTCATCCAGATTTTAACAGAATAGAAACAAGTTGGAAACATGTACTTAAAAAATACCAATATTAGTCAATTATGGCTTGATATATCAGGCGGTTCGTGGTATCCTTGCATTAGTATGATTTGCTTGTTCTGGGGGGTCGAAAACAGTCATTTTCTTCAATAAATGACATGTGACGGCACAGCGAAGAGCAACCTACTTGTTTTCATGTCAGGAGGGAGGACTTCAGAGACAGAAACTAATTGTAATTCAGGTTATAAGTATTCCTGTATTACCGTAACTATTAACTAATTATGAAAAGAGGAAGGAAAGCAATGAAAAGAAAAATGATGAAATTCCTTAGCCTTTTTCTTTCAGTTTCTATGGCGATTAATATGTTTACCGTGCCTGTTTTTGCAGCTCCGGAGGATGAAAGCACGGCAACAGAACAGTCTGCAGTTGTAGAAGACGATGCTGTGGAAAATGTAGAAAATGGCACAGAGCAAGAAGATGTTTCAAACGGAACAGAATCAGATGCTGATGCAGCACCGGCGGAAGAAACACCGGCAGACGAGACACCAGCGGCAGAGACTCCGGAAGCGGATGAGCCGGAAGAAGCTCCGAAACGGGAGACTATTTCTGTAGAGGAAAGCTATAAGGCATTTACAGTGAATGTGAATGATATAGAAATCTCTGTTGACGGAGAAAGCGTTATCGTTCTCGGAGCAGGGGAAGAGCCTGCAGAGGTTGATACAAGCAGCCCAACCATCAGTGTTGTTGAAGAAGAGCTGAATAATATCAGGGTTCTCAACGATGAGGGTGAAAGTGTTGCCCTGACTCCAGAACAGATTCAGACTGTACTGTATCTGTATCAGCAGTATCTGGATCAGTGGAAGGATAATGCCAATTTACTGGGTGTTCAGACACCGTTCTTCCTTCAGTACAATGATAAAGAGAAAGATGGCCTCGGCGTACTGGGAGAGATGCTGGTTCTGGCCGGATATACAGTAGATGATGTCAGAAATGGCAAGTATAAGTATGACGATCTGGTTGGTATGATCCAGAACTTCTACTATGCGGATCAGTTTGGTCTGAAGTTCTATACAGATGCCATTAATAGTGCCCGTGCAGCGGTTGAAGAGGCAGTTGAAAAATCCGGCGCTGAGACTGATGTACAGAAGATGCTGGTCATCAATGACTGGCTGGCACATCATGCTACATTCGATATGTCCTATATCATGAATATGGGCGAAGAAGAGCCTGTTATGTCAGCACCTGATCCTCAGAAGCATGAGCATTATGATGAGATTTATAAAGAAATGTATGCTTTGTATGAGAATCAGATTACACAGCAGTTCCATGATCAGATCTATGATAATATAGTTGCTCAGTTCCGTCAGCAGTATTATGAAGGCGCAATCAAGAATATTGTGATGGAAGGTTATAAGTCCCAGGTTCGCCAGAGTGTAATTGATCAGGCTGTAGAAAGCGGACGTACCGAAGAAGAGGCTGAAACAGCAGCAGATGAGTACATGGAGGAGAATGCTGATCAGATTGAGGCTGATGCTTCTGATTATGCTACTCAGTATATGGAAGACAATGCCGATGCCATCTCAGAAGATGCAGCTGGTTTTGTGGAAAAAAACTTTGGTTCGGATGTTGCCGCAAAGGTGAGTGCCGGTGCTGATGAGTTTATTGCAGATGCCGAAGAAAACGGTGTTGAAGTAGATCCTGAAAATGCTCCGGGTTATAAGATGACCATCGAGGAAATCACTCAGAATACAATGAAGAATGAGCCTATTCTGGATTTGAATGAAGATGGTGAGAACGAAACCACTGCAAATCAGGCTATTCCGATCTTTGCTGAACAGGCTGCACAGGGTCTGACGAATGGTATCCTGGGTGCATGGGAAGGTAATCATATCGGTATTCTTGCTGAGGGTACAGGTGTATGCTGTGGTTATGCCAAGGCTTTTGCCTATTTGTTACAGTATATGAATCCTAAAGTATACGGTGTTAATGGTGACGGTACCGATATGAGCGTTGCTGAGAATTGGAAAACGGCCGAAGACCTGTACTATACGGATGGTAGTCTGGATATTGACAAGGATTATGTGGTTGACTTGGTGCGTATCACATTCCAGACAGATGTAACCATGTATGGTAAGGTCAATGAAGGATTCAACTCCGACCATTTCTGGAATGCCGTAAAGGTGGATGGCCAGTGGTATTATATCGATCCTTGCTATATTGACGTCTATACAGAGGTTATGTCCCGTGACCGTGTAGAAATGGATGGTAATCTGAATCATATGTATTTTATGTTCAGCCATAGTACTGCAAGAGAAATGTATGATGGTTACATGGGCGGAGAAGGCATCAAGACTTTATATGCAGATGCAGCAACGGATACGAGTTATGAAGATTCCTGGTATGCACGTATATCCAGCAATACATATTCCGATGGCAATTATTTCTATTACCTGTATGATTCATCCGATATGTTTGGACTGATGAGGGAAATGAATCCGGATAGCAGCAGTGGTACAGATTATGAGAAATTCATGGAGATGACCAATGCGGAATATAAACTTGTACGCCATGCTATCAGCAGTAATGATGTTGCAGAAGGCGGTGCTGACAGCGACTATGAAGCATTGATTGAATTTAACCATAAAGTCAGTGAAGACGATGATGATGACACGACTGTCGCAAGAGTCAATGTGAATGGCAAAATGGTGGAGAATGAACTTTTAACAGAGTTGTTTGCACAGTTTAAGGCAGAATCTGAAATTTATCCTTCCATCGCTATTTCAACAGCTTTATATGGCGGTAAACTGTACTTCAATCTGAGCAACTGCATCCTGAGCTATGATTTATCAAGCGGTGCTGTTGAGAAAGTTAAAGAATACAATACGGTACATGCTGAACGTGATACTACAAAAGCGTTCGGCGGAATGGCGTTCAGTGTTGTTGCCAGTGGCGGAACACATACTGTAGAAAATCATCCGATTGCCTCTATGACGATCAAGGATGATGGCAAGATGTATGTATCTATCGCGACAAACTTTGCATATATCTCCGGTAAAGATCCTCACGATTGTACAGATAGTAAATCGAATGGTTACGGTTATAAATTTGAAGAGAGCAATTACAATTCGAACTACAGTACATATTTTGATATGGATGAGATCAGTGCAGAGTATGGCGAGATTGATTCCGACAGTCAGGATAATGATAACGATGAATTCATGTGGTCTGCAGTTTTTGTTGACACACTGAGCATGGATCATCTTGCAGGCGGCAGCCACAGCTATAGTCAGGTGACAGTTGATCCGTTCTGTGGACGCGATGGCTTTACAGAGAATCGTTGTTCTACTTGTGGTGCAATTGAAGCTGGTACTCGTGTGGAAGAAGAAGGTACAGCCTGCGATCATCATTACATCCACTTTGATGAGACATATTATACAAAAGATGATAATGACAACTGGAATACAGGCAAGTGTTATGTCTGCACGATTTGCGGTTCTGCAGTAAGCGAACCTGTTGAGCCGGAAAAGAATGCACAGGAATCCGATGAGGAATTTGCTGAGAGACAGGAACAGTACGAAAAAGATAAAGAAGAGTATGAGGCAATAAAGGCCAATGCCGGACATGTCTATACATCTTCAAGTGCTGACAGCGTGACATGGAATACAGATGAAAGCGGCAGCATCGTTTCTGCTACAGTAGCAGTCAATACCCATATGGTATGTGATCCTTGTGAAGGCAAAGAGTTGGATGTACTGCAGGAAGAAGCAACCAGTGTCGATCTTAGTGAAGATGTTACACTTAACGATATTGATAAAAAGGCAACTGGTACATGTGAAGAAGGTCTGACAGTTACCTATACTGCAACAGGTACTACAATAGCTGGCGACAAACTTAGTGCAAGCAAGACAGAAAAAACAGAAGCTGGTGGCCATGATCTGAAGGGTAAGTTTAACTGGGAGAAAAACCAGACTACTCATGAAGCAACGGCAACAAGTGTACAGGTCACATGTACGCGTGATTGCGGTACTGAATTTGTAGTAGATGAACCAACAACAGTAAAGGATGAGGCGCAGAGTAAAGCAGCCACCCGTAAAGAAGAGGGTGTGAATGTATTTACAGCAACAGCTGTTGTAAAGGATCAGGATGGCAACGAAGTTGGAAAAGTGACAGATACAGTCAATATGCCGATTCCTGCTCTGGGCAATCCGTTCGAAGATGTTGCTGAAGATGCTTACTACTATGATGCTGTTCTTTGGGCTTATGATAATGGTATTACTCAAGGCAAAGACGATACCCGTTTTTTACCAAATAACATCTGTAACCGTGCGCAGGTAGTCACCTTCTTCTGGAGAGCCATGGGAGAACCTGAACCGGAGAGCACAGTGAACCCGTTTGTAGATGTTGCCGAAGATGCTTACTACTATAAAGCTGTTCTTTGGGCTTATTATAAGGGTGTAACAACTGGAAAGGATGAGACTCATTTCCAGCCGAATGCTACTGTTACGAGAAGTCAGGTTGTAACATTTATGTATCGTAATGAAGGAGAACCTGCGGTAAAGACGACAGAAAATCCATTTGTCGACGTTACAGAAGATAAGTATTATTATAATGCCGTTCTCTGGGCTTATGAAAATGATATAACAACAGGTAAGGATGACACGCATTTCCTTCCTGGAGATGAATGTAAGCGTTGTCAGGTTGTGACATTCCTTTATCGTGCATATGGCGATGAAAAATAAATGAATAAAAACAGCTTATTGTAATTAAGCATTGAAGGGGTTGTTGCATTTGAATGATTGGTGCAGCAACCCTTTTATTAAATTGATGATGAAAACAAGTATGCTCTTTGTATCGTATGATGAGAGGGCTGTCTGGACATAGAGAATTTACATTTTACAAAAAACATTGAATATGATAGAATACGAGACAGTATAAGTGGTTTGACAAGATGTAATAGAATACTATGAATGATTGAAGAGGATAAGAGTGATGAATGAAGAGGGAAAGAACGGATACTTTAGTACGGACAGTCTGATATTGGATGTGTTCGATTTGCTTAGAGCTCTGAGAAAAGGAATCTGGCTGATTTTACTGGCGGGGATAATAGGCGGTCTTCTGGCCAATCTTGGAACCAGATTATTTATTTCACCGACTTATCGGACGAGTTTTACGGCGTATGTTAATAACAGAACCAATCTTGAAGGAACCACATCTGTAACGAGTTCGGATTTGAGTGCGGCAAAGTCTCTGGCGAATACATATGCCAGGATACTTACCAGCCGGTCTATGATCAATCTTGCGGCTGAGAAGGCAGGCATGCAGGATATGGAGAATATGTTAGGCAATGCAGTTGCTGTAAGTGTGTCTCCGGATACAGAGATTCTGACGGTCAGTGTTACGATGACAGACCCTGATCTGGCAACGCAGTTTGCTCAGTTGCTCACTGAGGTTGCACCGGAATATATATCGAAAATTGTAGAAGGAAGTTCCATGCAGATTATTGATGAGCCTGTGCGTCCAACTGGAAAGTATGCACCGAATTATCGAAGGAATACGGGGATAGGGGTTATTGCAGGAATGGCACTGATCTGTATGATTATTTTTGTGCTGGAAGTTATGGATGACCGGGTGAAAGATGAAGATGATCTTCGACGCCGCTATGGTCTTGTGGTAATTGGAACGATACCGAACCTTTTGACAGCGGATAAGCATGGTTCAGGATATGGATATGGTTATGGCACCAGAAAGGATAAATAGAGCGATGAAACTGTTACGGAAGAAGAAACGGAATACAAAAACAAGGAATATCAATTCAAAACGTCTTATTTTGAGCAGTGAGTCTCCATTTCTGGTTCAGGAGGCGTATAAAGCACTCAGAACTAATGTCGTATTTTCGCTGCCGGGAAGTGATACCAAGGTGGTTGGTCTGACGAGCAGTGAGCCGGGTTCAGGTAAAAGTATCAATGCAGTTAATCTGGCCATATCATTTGGACAGATCGGGAAAAAAGTGCTTCTGATTGAATGTGACCTGCGTTTGCCGACAGTGGCTGTCAAACTGGGTATTAAAGGCCAGCCTGGGCTTACAGATCTTCTGACAGGGGAGACAACCCTGGGGGCGGCCATCAGGAAGCTCAGTAAATATGGTATTCATGTGCTTCCGGCAGGCAGTATTCCGCCGGAACCAACGGTTCTGTTGGAATCACAGCAGATGCAGACATTGATTAACGGATTGAAAAAGTATTATCAATATATTATTATTGACCTTCCGCCGGTTACGACCGTTACGGATGCTGCTATTATGTCACGCCATATTGATGGATTTTTGCTGGTGGCAAGGAATGGTACATCTGAACATCGTGCAATCAATGAGATGATGAGCACATTACATCTGGCAGGTGCAAACATTATTGGTTTTGTATACAATGATGTTTCTACTCAGGACAATCATTATTATGGAAAGTATTATAAGAGCTATGCAAAGAAATAAACTGGGAATCTGTGATCTTCATTGTCATGTCCTTCCTGGGATGGATGATGGATGCCGCTCTGTTGAAGAATCCATCCGGGTCATGGAAGAAAGTGCAAGACAGGGAGTGGGTGCTATGATGGCAACACCTCATTACTATCCACGCGAGACGGTGGAAAGCTTTCTTTCAAGAAGACATGCGGCATACAGTCAGCTGAATGAAATAATAAAGGGAAAAAAGAAAAATCTGCCTGTGCTGAATCTGGGGGCAGAGGTGGCCTGGCATAATGGTCTTATCTATGAGGAGAGACTGGAGGAACTGTGCTTTGGAAAGTCCAACTATATGCTGTTGGAGATGCCATTTGCAAAATGGTCATCGAGTGTGCTGGCTGATGTCAGAAAGCTGGGCAGTATGCGCAATATCAGGGTGATTATAGCGCATCTTGAACGATATCTGAAGATACAGGACAAGAAGATGATTGAAGCACTTTTAGATATGGATGTAATGATCCAGATGAACGGGGAATATATTCTTGGATTCTGGACACAGCGTAAAGCGGCACAGATGTTGAAGAATGGTTTTGTGCATGTGCTGGGGTCTGATTCGCATAATATGGATCGGCGTGCTCCAAATCTTGGAGAAACCTGCAGGAAGCTGTCACAGATGGGGGTTGAAGATGTTTTACTTGATATTCAGGAAACATCTTCGGAAATCTTTATGGAGAGTGTCTGGGGGGAGCAGGGATTAATTCCACGGAAGCAAAGGGAAAGGCATATAGAAAATGAATGCTTTAATTGAAAAAAGATATCCGATATTAAATACCTACGTGAATGCCCTGTCAATGGAAGAAACAGTACAGGTCGTTGAGCAGATGATCGAGAACAGAGTGCCGGTACAGCATGTTGTCATCAATGCGTTGAAAGTGAACCTGATGCGTAAGGATGAGGAGCTTCGGAAGATTGTCAATGAATGTCCGCTTATCAACGCGGATGGAGCATCTATTCTTCTGGCTGCCCGATTATTGAAGGTGCCGGTAAAAGAGCGTGTTACGGGATTTGACCTGTTTGTCCGTCTGGTTGAAGAGGCTGCGGATAAGCATTACAAAATCTATCTGTTCGGAGCCAGAGAGGAAGTTGTTAAGAAGGTTAAATCGAATCTGGAAGAAAAATATCCATCTCTTCAGATTGCAGGATACCGAAATGGATATTTTACAGAAGCGGATGAACCGGAGATAGTCAGAGATATGGCGGAATCAGGTGCGGATATGATGTTCGTAGCATTTTCATCACCTAAAAAAGAATACTGGATCAGAAAATATCTGAAACAACTGAATATTCCCTTTGTGATGGGTGTGGGCGGCAGTTTTGATGTTATTGCCGGAACTACAAAAAGAGCACCAATATGGATGCAGAAATGCTGTATGGAGTGGTTTTATCGCTTTATTCAGGAACCTGGAAGACTCTGGAAACGATATCTGATAGGAAATATCAGTTTTATAATGTATGTTTTGGGATTTAAGCTAAAATCACTATTTCATAATAACAGATAAGGAACAGAGGAAAAATGATGGTAAATGTAGTAGGACTTGGATATATTGGACTTCCGACAATACTGATGCTGGGAGCTCACGGTGTGGAGGTTACAGGGACTGATTATAATAGTGAGCTGGTGGATACGCTGAATCATGGCAGACTTTCCTTTAAGGAAGAGGGCCTGGAAGCACTTTACCAGGAAGCCAGGGAACATGGGGTATCCTTCACAACGGAATATGTGGAGGCTGATGTATATATTATTTCAGTACCGACACCTTACGAAGAAATCACGAAAAAGGTAGATGCTTCTTATGTGGTCAGCGCAGTCAGATCGGTACTGCCTGTTTGTGCCAAAGGAGCGGTTATTGTTATTGAATCAACCATTTCTCCGGGAACCATAGATACATATATACGGCCAGTGATCAGAGAATATGGGCTTGTGATCGGAGAAGATGTTCACCTTGCTCATGCTCCGGAGAGAATTATTCCTGGCAATATGATTCATGAATTACTGAATAATGATCGTACGATAGGGGCGGATGATCTGATTATCGGTGAAAAGATAAAAAATATTTACAGTTCCTTCTGTCAGGGAACGATAACTGTTACGAGTATCAGGGCTGCCGAAATGACCAAGGTTGTCGAGAATACTTTTCGCGATATCAATATTGCATATGCCAATGAGCTGGCCAGGATATGCCATGAGCAAAATCTGGATGTGTACGAGATTATCCGGATTGCGAATCAGCACCCGAGGGTAAATATTTTGTCTCCGGGTCCCGGTGTCGGGGGGCATTGTATTCCTATAGATCCATGGTTTTTAGTTGGTGATTTTCCAAGTCTGACGCATGTGATCAAGGCGGCGCGTGAAGTGAATGATTCCATGCCGGAGTATGTTCTTAGTCGTGTATCGGAAGTCATGAATGAATGCGGTATCGAAGATATCAGCCGGGTAGGATTCTATGGATTGACATATAAGGCTGATGTGGATGATGTCAGGGATTCACCGACTCTTCAGATGCTTTCTTCTCTGAAGCGGCATTTGTGCGGCAACAGAGTCAAGGTGTATGATCCGATGGTAGAGAAGGACATTGTACCGAATCAGTACCATGATCTGGATATATTTCTGAACGCAGTCGATCTGGTTGTGATTCTGGTAGATCATCGGGAAATAAAAGAGAATATGAATAAGCTGGAAGGAAAAATCATATTTGATACCAGACATATATGCAGTATGGAAGGTGTTTATCATCTGTAATGGCAGTATTTTCTGCTAAAGGATTGGAAGAAACAGTTATGAAGAAAAAAGTTATGTTGGTATTTGGTACACGGCCGGAAGCAATCAAAATGTGCCCATTGGTGAATGAGCTGAAAAGCAGAAGTTCTGTATTTGATACACGTGTCTGTGTGACGGGACAGCACAGGCAGATGCTGGATCAGGTACTTGAAACATTCGGTGTGGATCCGGATTATGATCTGTCCATTATGAAAGATAAACAGAGTCTCTTCAGTATTACAGTGAATATTCTTGAAAAAATCAAAGAGGTTCTGGAATTGGAAGTACCGGATGTTGTATTGGTTCACGGTGATACCAGTACAACTTTTGCCACATCGCTGGCATGTTTTTATCTGAATATCCCAGTTGGGCATGTTGAGGCCGGACTGCGGACTTACGATCTGGCAAGCCCCTATCCGGAGGAGTTCAACAGACAGGCAGTCAGTATTATCAGCCGATTTAATTTTGCGCCGACTGAGATGGCCAGAAACAATCTGCTTTCGGAGGGAAAAAGACCTGACAAAATATATGTAACAGGAAATACAGTGATTGATGCTTTGAAGACGACAATAAGGGAGGATTACAGCCATCCTGAACTGGAATGGGCCGCCGGCAGCCGGTTGGTGCTGATCACGGCGCATCGCAGGGAAAATCTCGGCAGACCGATGCAGCATATGTTTTCTGCTATCCGACGTGTGCTGGATGAGCATCCGGATGTGAAGGCAATCTATCCAATCCATATGAATCCTCTCGTCAGAGAGACAGCAGCGGTAGTGTTTGAAGGGGAGAACCGTCTGCATATCATCGAGCCGCTGGATGTTCTGGATTTTCATAATTTTATGGCCAGGAGCCATATTATTCTGACGGATTCAGGAGGTATTCAGGAGGAGGCACCATCTCTCGGAAAGCCGGTCCTGGTTATGAGGGACACGACGGAACGTCCGGAAGGAGTCGAGGCAGGAACGCTCAGGCTGACAGGCACTGATGAAGAAACCATATACAGTCATTTTACCAGATTATTAGATGACCCTGAAGAATATGAGAAAATGAGCAGAGCCAGCAATCCATATGGAGATGGTATGGCCTGTATCAGAATTGCAGATATTTTGGAACAGGAGTTTTAACTATGGCTGACAGACAGAAGATTCGTGTATGTATGATGGGATCCCGTCCCTCTGTAAAAGGAGGAATGAGCAGTGTTGTCAGGCAGCAGCTTCAGCATAACTGGGGAACGGGCATAGAGATACGGTATATGGCAACACATATGTCCGGATCGGCTGTAAAACGATGTCTGCTTTTTGCAAAAAGCTATCTGCAGCTGTTGCTTTCTCTGATTTTTCAAAATGGAAAAACAGATATTTTATATCTGCATATGTCCTATAAAGGAAGCTTTTCCAGAAAATATCTGATTTACAAACTGGCGTATTTTTTCGGGAAGAAAGTTATTCTGCATATGCACGGTTCAGAGTTCCGGCAGTACTATGACAATGCGGATGTCAAACGGAAGAGAAGAATCTGTGAACTGCTGGAGGGAAGCAGCCGTGTCATTGTTTTGGGAGAATACTGGCATCAATTTATCAGGAAAATAGCACCGGAAGCATCCATTGAAGTGATTCAGAATGCGGTTGCTATACCGGATGAAATGGCATCATGGAATGATCGGTCGATTCAGCTTCTTTATTTGGGAGTATTGATTCCAAGGAAGGGTGTTCAGGATCTGCTGGATGCGATGGAGATTCTGAATAACAGAGGGACGCTGCGTCTCAGGAATATCCGACTTATAGTAGGCGGGACAGGAGATGAGATGGCGGCACTGCAGGCACAGTGCAGAAGACTTCATTTAGAGGAATATGTAGAATTTGCCGGCTGGGTCGATGGTCAATCTAAAAAGGAACTGCTGCGGAACAGTCAATGTCTGATATTGCCGTCCTATAATGAAGGATTGCCGGTTGCTATTCTGGAGGCATTGAGCTATGGGGTGCCGGTTGTCAGTACAGATGTGGGAAGTATTCGGGATGCAGTCAGAGAAGGTGTCAGCGGGCATCTAGTGTCGCCGCATGCACCGGCAGAGATTGCGTCGGCCATAGAGGATATTACGGAGCAGAAGGAAAAATGGCTGAGGTATAGCGGACAGGCAAGAAGTCTGGCGGTACAGAACTTTAATGAAACACTGTTTTTTGGTAGAATTGAGACAATTATTCGTTCGGTCGCTGATGGGGGAAGAGAAAATGACGGAGCCACGAATTAGTGTGATAATTCCTGTGTATAATGTGGAGGCTTATCTGAGACGCTGTGTGGACAGTGTGATTGGTCAGGATTATAGGGAGCTTGAAATTATTCTTGTGGATGATGGCTCGTCAGACAGCAGTGGGGTTATATGTGATGAATATGCGCGCAAGGACGGGAGAGTCCGGGTCATTCATCAGGAAAATATGGGACCACATGATGCCAGGAATACAGGAATGGCAGCCGCGGTAGGAGAGTATATCAGTTTTGTTGACAGCGATGACTGGATTGAAGCGGGTATATACACATATATGATATCAATTGTAGATGCCTGTCATCCGGATATGATCCGTTTTGGTTTTAAAAAAGTTTTGAATGGAAGAATTGTTGCTGAAAAGAAAATGCCCTATGAGACAGGATTGTATGAAGGCGTTTCTATTCGGGAAATTCAAATGGACATAATTAGTAATGAAGGAATTCTTGATTATAAGAAAACAAGGAGCCTATCGCCCTGGTCCAGTCTATACAGGCGGGAATTGATTATGAAGCAGGGAATACGCTTTATTTCTGTACGTGAGATTTTAAATGAAGATTATCTTTTTGTACTGCAGGCATCGCAGGCAGCGTCATCCATTTATGTGAGTGATAAAAGTTTTTATTGTTATGATACGCGGGAGGGCTCTATCACCATGTCTTATCGGCAGAATATGGTTTCCCGGAAGAAAAAACTGTTTCATACGTACTGCTGTAGTCTGGACATGAATGATAAAGACGTGAGAATAAGACTGAAGAATTTCTATATTGATTGCATATATGCATGTATAGTCAATGAGTGCGGAGATTATCACAGCAGAACGGAATCAGTTGCAGCAATCAGAGAACTGTTACAGGATGAGAAGCTTCAGAGATATCTGAGAGATAACCACAGGTTGATTCATTCTGTAAGAACGGGATGTATCTGTTTTCTGATGCGGCATAAGCTGGCGGCAGTTATGTATGACAGCTACAGGCTGATGAAATCATTGAAAAACAGGAGAAAAGCATAAATGGAGAAACATAATAAAGCACTGATCTTTATCTTCATGATATTGGTTTTATTTGATAATTTGCTGGTAGATTTTCTGGGAGTGCCATCGGCTGTACGATATATCAATGACATTATCCTTCTTCTGATTCTGTTCAGCTGTATGAAGGCAATCAGGCCGACATTGCAGCGAACAGGGACGATGAGTATTGTCATTGCCATGTTTTTTTACAGTTTGATGCTGATTCCGGGACTGGTAATCAATGGAGGTTCGTTGCTGCTGATTCTGTGGGCAGTTCGAAATACCTATCGCTTTTTTGCGTTTTATATTGTATGTATCTGTATTTTGGATCGGGAAGATATTATACGTATTCTTGAAATGTTCTGTTGGTTCCAGCATCTAAATCTGGCCTTATGCCTGTTCGAATATTTTATCCTTGGCAAAACAAGAGATTATCTGGGAGGTATGTTTGGAATCTCAAAAGGATGTAATGCATATCTTAATGTCTATCTCTGTATTATTCTGAGTTACGTCATTTATAAATATCTGAAGGAAAAGGCATCTACGGGATACATGCTGTATATACTGCTGAGTACGATGCTGATTGCAGGACTTGCAGAATTGAAGATTCTTTTTATAGAAATTGTCGTTATTATGGCAATTGCCATGTTGATGAACAGAAAAGAAAAACGGATAAGGACGTTGCTGATTTTTGGGATTGCGTCAATTGTCGTGGGATTGATAGCATTATTGGTGGTTGCTCCGGAGCACTTTAAAGTGCTGATGGATCCGAAAAAATTAGTTGCTTATGCTTCCAGTGAAGATGGGGGATATTATTTGAGTCGTTTTCATGCCTTTTCCAATATTAATCAACTGTTCTTTCGTGGAGATTGGCTACTTAACCTGTTCGGAATGGGATTTGGCAACTGCGAGTATTCATCCTTTTCATTTTTACAGAGTTCATTTTATAAAGAATATGGTCAGTATAATTATAGATGGTTTATGCATCAGGTGCTTTTTCTGGAATCGGGTTATGCGGGGCTGTTATCCTATATAGGTATTCTTGCAGCTGTCCTTTTTAACGCGGGGAAAAGACGTAGGGAAGATCAGGAAGGGGCCATTATTCATGGAATAGTTATTGTAATGTGTGTCATTGCAGTTATCAGTATATGGTATAATTCTTCAATGAGGATGGAATGTGCCTATATGATATGGCCAGTTCTGGCAGGATCAGCGGTAGCGAATAAAAATGTAAAGCGCATGGGACTAAAGGGAGCAGATAGGTATCGAAGAGAGTGAGTGAATGATGCGTGGAGAATCAGAAAAAATAGATTTTGTCATTATATGGGTGGATGGTAATGATCCGGCGTGGCAAAAAGAAAAAAAGCATTACCTGGGTATGCTGAATGAAGAGACGAGTAGAGATATTGATGCAGGAAATGTAAGATACAGGGATTGGGATAATCTGAAATACTGGTTTCGGGCGGTAGAGAAATATGCCCCATGGGTGAATAAGGTTCATTTTGTAACCTGTGGGCAAAAACCGGATTGGCTGAATGTGGAAGCGCCTAAATTACATTTGGTGCATCATAAGGATTATATTCCGGCAGAATATCTTCCAACTTTTAGCTCACATCCAATTGAGTTAAATTTGCATAGAATAGAAGATTTAAGTGAACATTTCGTCTATTTTAATGATGATTTCTTTTTGACGGCTCCTGTAGAGAAAAAAGATTTTTTTGTTGGAGGATTGCCGTGTGACTGTATTGAAGAGGAACCGGTTGAGTTTCCAAGGTGTGAACTGTATAATAGTATCCGTATCAATGATATTGTTTTTATGAACAGGCATTTTGACAGGCATCGCTGCCGACATGAGAACAAAGAAAAATGGTATTCGCTGAAAACTCCTCATTCAACGGCAAAAAATATTCTGACTGGATGCCTGAAAAATAAATATTTCTTTGGTATGGCTATTCACCATCTGCCTCAGGCATACTGTAAAGAGACATTAAAAGCAGTTTGGGAAAATGAGCCTGAATGGATGCATGAAACATGCAGTCACCGTTTTCGGGATAGTCGTGATATCAGTCAGCATGTATTTAAATTCTGGCAGTTGATGACGGGGCAGTTCTATCCGTACGATAAGCGGAAGTTCGGGAAAGCGCTTCCAGTGGACACAAAATTGGATGAGATATGTGAGGCAATTCAAAAGCAGAAATATAAGGCAATTTGTATAAATGATGCAGATGCTGCGGATTTTGAACAGGCCAAAAAGAGAGTCATCGAAGCCTTTGAAAAGGTATTGCCGGAGAAATCGTCTTATGAGTTATAGATTTTGAATAAATGAAAAGAGGCTGTAATGATCAGAGAACAAAAAATAGATTTTGTCATTGCCTGGGTAGACGGCAGTGATTTGGAGTGGCAGAAGGAAAAAAATAAATATGCGAACCCGGGGGATACTACACTTCAGGTGGATGCAAGTATGGTACGTTACAGGGAATGGGATACATTGAGATACTGGTTCAGAGCAGTTGAAAAATATGCACCATGGGTCAATCAGGTATATTTTGTGACCTGTGGTCATGTCCCGAAATGGTTGAATATGGATGCGCCGAAGCTGCATTTTGTTCGTCATCAGGATTATATACCTGAACAATATCTGCCGACCTTTAGTTCTCATCCTATTGAACTGAATCTTCACAGGATTGAAGGTCTGAGTGAGCATTTTGTATACTTTAATGATGATTTTTATTTGACTGCACCTGTACAGGAGACAGATTTTTTTGTGAATGGCCTTCCATGTGACAGTTTGGAGGAGACACCATTGACTTATTCATGGAGAACACCGATGAATGGTGTACGGGCAAACGATATTTTGTTTGTCAATGAACATTTTGACAGGAAACAGTGCAGGAGAATGCATAAAGATAAGTGGTTTAATTTGAGAGATCCGCATGCGTTAATAAAAAATCTGATATTGGGAAGTCTGAATGACAATAAAATGTTTGGGTTGAATACGCATCATTTGCCGCAGGCATACCTGAAAAAGACGCTGGAAAAAGTGTGGGAGACGGATCCTGACTGGCTATCGGAGACTTGTTCTCATAAATTCCGTGACAGTCAGGATGTAAGTCAGTGTGTGTTTAAGTTCTGGCAGTTGATGACAGGCGAATTTTATCCGTATAACAAGCGAAAATTTGGAAGGTTATTTCAGAATGGAGCGTGTTTGGATGAATTATGTGATGCAATACGTCATCAGAAATATAAGGCAATCTGCTTTAATGATGCGGAGAAAATAGATTTTGAGATGGCCAGGAAAGCACTGAATGATGCGTTTGATGCTGTATTACCGGAAAAATCTTCTTTTGAGAAATAATAGACAATAGACGAGGTAACGGTGGATGAAAATACTGGTGTTGGGAGTATATTATTCGGCCAATTTGGGGGACGGAGTTCTGTGTGAATGTACAGCAGCAAGATTAAAAGAACATTTTCCTGATGCAGAGATTGTTATAAAGGATATCCTGGACAGGAGTGAATTTAGAGTACTTGAGGTATCTGTCTATCCGGAATTGCGGCGGAGAACACAGAAGGAGAAGCTGAGGAGAATGGCAGCGCGGATTGGCTGGGATAAGGTTTTGGTTCATGAGGAATACCGGCTGAAGCAGTGTCTGACGCATATTGAAGATGTCTGTAAAGAGGAATATGATATTGCTATAGTTGCCGGAGGGCAGCTTTTTATGGATCGTTATTTTCTTTTCCTGGATGCTTACATCTGCAGGCTTTCAAAAAAGGGAATCCCTGTTTACCTGAATGCCTGCGGAACAGGACCGGCATACAGTAAAATCATCAGGCGGCGTTTTTCAGATACTTTGGCAAATCCGTATGTCAGGCTGATATCCTGCAGAGATGATGCGAATCTTGTTCAGAGGTTTTATGCCAATGATGGGAAAAAGGTGGAAGAAACCTTTGATTTTGCCCTTTGGTGTGCAGATATCTATGGTATCGAAAAAGATAAAAACGCAGATGTGACGGGACTTGGTATGATGTATACCAACAGTATTGATTCCAATCAGGCGGCCGGTTTCTGGGTGCGGCTGATCCGTCAGTTTGAAAAGGAAGGAAAGGCATGGAAGATATTTGTCAATGGTTCTCAGGATGATATGATTTTTGTCAGGTATGTACTTTCGAAGCTGCCTGAACTTGACGGACCATGGGAGCAATATTGTATGCCTGCTCCGGAACGTCCGCAGGAACTGGTGAAACTGATCGGACAATTCAAAAGCATTGTCTCCTTTCGCCTGCATAGTCATATTATTGCTGCTGCTTTGGATGTTCCGTCTATTGCACTGGTGTGGGACCTAAAACTCAGATTTTATTTTGAGAAGATCGGTCATTGCGAACGGTGTATGACTATTAAACAGGATCCGAAGGAGGTCATTCTTCGGCTGGACAGGGCTGAGAAGGAAGGATATGATCGATCTTTGATTGAGAAACAGAAGAGATATGCAGATAATCTGCTGTATCAGGCAATTTGTAAAGATATCAAGTGAGAGCTGGCAATATGAGCAGGACTAAAAATTCTCTTTTAAATATAACGGCATCTATCGGCGGGCAGCTGCTGACAAATGTATTGCGATGGATATGCAGAATGGTCTTCATCTACACTTTAGGGAAGGAATATCTGGGCATATCCAGCTTGTATGCCAACATACTGACAATTTTGAGCCTATCGGAGCTTGGACTCGGGTCAGCCATTACTTATAGCCTGTATAAGCCGCTGGCTGAAAATGATACGGAGGCTGTCAAGTCACTGATGGCTTTTTTTAAGAAAGCTTATCGTTGGATTGGAATTGCGGTACTTGGTCTGGGGTTATGCCTGATGCCTTTTTTGCCGCATCTGATGACCGGATCAACAGAAGTTATCAATATTTATCTGTATTATTTTCTGTATTTGGCACAGACCGTGGTTTCCTATCTGTTTTTTGCCTATAAGGCAATATTGCTGACGGCCGATCAGAAGAAATATATCGTAGATGTAGTGATGTATATTCTCCAGATTGTCATGAATGCGGTGCAGATCGTTATTTTATTTGTATGGCATTCCTTTTTTGCCTATACAGCGGCGGTCATTGTCTATAATATTATGCAGAATATGGTAGTGGCCTTCATTGTGGATCGGAAATATCCGTATCTGAAGGGGCCGTCCGAGAAGCTTTCCAGGCAGCGGCGTCGGGATGTTTTTGCACGGGTCTATGCCATGTCTCTGTACCGTATCAGCAGTGTTATTGGAACAGCGACGGACAACCTAATCATCTCTGCAAATATCAGTGTGATCGCGGTAGGGCTTTATGATAATTATTATATGATTATTCAGGTCGTTCAGAAGTTGCTGAAGGGGATATTTCAGGCCTTTACTTCAAGCCTTGGCAATTTTTATGTGCTGGAGAGCAGGGAACGCAATGAGTTCATGTTTCGCTCTCTGAATCTGGCTAATAGTTGGCTGGTGGCTTTTTGCTCCGTGTGTTTTGCTGTACTGCTGCAGCCTTTTATCCAGCTGTGCTTCGGTGGAGAATACCTTCTGGATTATCCGGTGGTGATCATTATTGTTGCTAATTTTGCTACCAATTATGTACAGAATGTGGTGCAGATCTATAAAGATGCCAGTGGGTTATTCGTTAAAGGCAAATACCGGGCGGTGATGACTGCTGTACTCAATTTGGGAATTTCTATTATTCTGGTGAAAAATATTGGCCTGGCGGGCGTATTTCTCGGTTCTATCATTAGCCGTATGGTGACAACCTGGTGGTATGATGCGTGGCTTTTATATCGGCATGGTTTTCATAAATCGCCATTGCCTTATTTCAGGAATTGTCTGTCGACAATGATACTGATCATAGTGAGTACAGCAATAGTTCAGCGGTTCACCCTGATGTGGCAGGGAGCAACCTGGCCAGATATTGTTATTAAAGGTATCCTGTGTGTCATTGTGGTTAATGGTATTTATTTACTGATCTATGGACGGAGTAAAGAATTCAGATATTTATTGAGTAAAGTAGAGCTAATATTAAAGAAAAAGTCATCTGTATGAAATGAAACAGGAGGCGTTTAATATCCGCCTCCCGTTTTGTTTTTTTCTAATAGGACTTAATTAAAAAATCTGTAAAGGAAAGATACGACCTGTGCACGTATACATTGATTATTCGGTTGGAAATGGGTTTCATCTTTCCCTTTTGTTATTTCATTTTCATAGGCCCAGAGGACGGCTTTAGTATAGTATTGGCCGTCAGGTACATCTACAAACGGATTTTCTGTCATCTCCGGTTCCGGTTCGCCGGCTGATCGCCAGAGGAAGGTCACGAATTCTTTTCTTGTGACTGTATTACCTGGCTGGAAATGGATTTCATCTTTTCCGGTTGTTATACCGTTTTTATAGGCCCATAAAACAGCTTTATAATAGTAATCGGAAGGATCGACATCCTCAAACGGATTTTCTGTGGTTACCGGCTCAGGTTCGTTATTGGCCCTCCAGAGAAAAGCAGTTGATTGTGCACGGGTGCATGGCCTGGAAGGACCAAAATGAGCTTCGTCTATACCATTGACAATTCCGTTTTGGTATGCCCAGAGGACAGCATCATAATAGTAATCATTTTCATTGACATCTGTAAATGGATTTTCTGTTGGAGGATTGTCCTTGGATGGCTGATAGTCTTCTGTTCCCATTGGGTAGCTGTTGTAAAATTCTTCTGTAGCATAGTCGTCATATCGGACATGTCCGGTGAAATTGTCTTCACATCGGAGGAAGTAGTCGTAGGTGGTTTCACCGGCATCCCATGTGGCATCGAGGTTATAATAATAGTCATCCATCCTGGCGATATTCCATCCGTGAGCACCTCCGTTGCCCTCACCGGCAATAACCCTTGCGTCTATGCCTGTTTCAAGAGCCATGCGGTAAAGAAGGACGGCATAGCCCTGGCAGACGGCCGTTTTATTGATCAGGGCAGCATAGGCTGTATATTTTAATGTATAATCATCATCATTAAGATTGTCATAATCATAGGTGACATTATCACAGATATATGTATAGATACTCTTCATTTTTTCATAATCTGTTTTATTGTCAAGAGACAGTCCGTTCATCACATCTGCAAGAACGACATTCAACTCATCTTCCTGTTCAGCTGTTGTATAGTAAGTCATGGTGTAGGTAAAGGTTATATAGTAGAGGTCATTTTCTGAATAACCGGTCATATTGCAATGCCATCCGCCATACTGCCAGAACAGATAATCTCCCTCGGTCGGATCACCGGTATGGATCAGGGCCTCGCTGGCAATGCTTTTGCACAGGCTTTTCAATGTATCAGTTTCAGCGTCATCTGTCAGGAGACCCACTTCAATAGTTTCCAGACGCTGTTTCATCTGCAGCCGGAAGTCGGCGCCTGCTTCACTGACGGAGTCGTAGTATTCGGTGGCTTCATAGGCCGAGATACTGTTTTCAGAAGGAATGTTCAGATCAGAGACATCTATAACTTCCTCATACAGTGGGTTTATATAATGTTCTGTCAGGTTGATGGTTTCAGATGCTGCTGGGGCTGTTTCCGTTTCATTGGCCATAGCAGGGCAAGTCCATGCCGATAATAGGAAAACGGATGTCATTAATACTGCAAAAAAATTTTTGAGTGTTTTCATAATTTGTACTTCCTTGATAAATGAATAGTAATATAGTTTAAAATCGGATGAACCAGGTCATCCTTCTTTGATTATTATAGCACTAAGACGATACAGAGGAAAGTTAAAATATCAAACGAATTTTCTTATATGCAACTGTCAAGTGTTAAAGGTTGACATGTTGACAAAATTATGCTAAAATTGAATCATTGTGAATCTTCTTAATTTGGGGATGAGGACATTGACAGTAAATTTTGGTAGAAGTATAATGATGCTGTTTTCTGTTTATGTTATGTTTAAAATATACGAAAGAGTAGGTAATAATCATGAATTCAAGTACTGCAGAACTTACAGGAAAAGCGAGTGTTGATAAACCGTGGCTTAAGTTTTATCCGGAGGCATTTCAAAATCTGAAAGTTCCTAAAATGACATTGGAAGCTTTTCTGAAGATGAAAAATCCGGATGAAAGTAAAGATGCATTCGAGTATTATGGAAATAGCTTTACATGGAAAGAATTCTGGCAGGAAGTAGAAATTGCCGCAAAAGCCCTGAAAGTTATCGGTTTTAAAGAAGGAGACAGAATTCCTGTGTTTTTACAGGGGGTTCCGTCACATTACATTCTGCTTTTAGCAGCTGAGAGGATTGGCGCTGCGTTGATCTGCCGTGATGATATACCGGAAGAGCTTTGTTTTGCCATTCGTAAATCAAAGGCATCAACAGCTTTTGTACATGATTATCTTTCAAAAGAGGATGAAAAATTATTCCGAACGACGACGCCGATGACCCGTATGATTAAGGTTTCTCCTTATGATTATGCAGATAAGAGCAGTATTCCGGATTATATTATTAAGGAGATTGAGTCTCGCTATCCGGCTGAGACAGGGATGACAGAGGGCGATCTTACGTGGGATGAATTTATGGATCTGGGAAGAAATTTTGTTGGTGATTATGCTGTAGCAGCTGATTTTTCCAGACCATTATTTGGCGCCTATACCAGTGGCTCAACAGGTATTTCAAAATTGGTCATTCATTCAGGTGCCAGTATGTCAGCAGTTGCCTATCAGATGTCTATTTTTGTACAGCCATCTGATACACAGGAAACCTGGTGGATTTCGGGATTAACGCCGGCACTTGTGGCAGTAACAGTTGCAATGACCATCTTTCCATGGTCAGCTGGCCTGAGAGTCATTTTTGATCCATTCTGTCCGATCGATGATATTGATATTAGATTTATGGAGCTGAAGCCGAATTACTGGGCCATGATTCCGATGATGTGCGATATCATGATGAAGAGCAGCAGGATTCCGGAAGACTATGATATGTCGCATCTGAGAAGCATCGGACCGGGTGCAGAGCAGATGAGTGAAAGAAAATATCGTGAAGCGGAAGAATTCTTCCACAGACATAACTGTATGCAGACCATAAGTGCCGGATATGGTCAGAGTGAAGGCGGGTCATGCTTTACACTGCCAAATCCACTGTTTCCGCTGAAGGATGGCTGTGTAGGTATGCCATTGCCGGCGACTGTTCTTGCTGCGTTTGACTCCGAGACGCTGAAAGAAAAAGATTACGGAGAAATAGGCGAAATCTGTATGAAGGGCCCGGGAATGATGCTTGGTTACAGCGGATACATGGGCGAAGAGAAAACGGAGCAGACGCTGATTGTGCATCCGGATGGCGAGAAATGGCTGCATACAGGTGATATTGGGTATATTACTGAACAAGGTATTGTTCATGTCCTCGGACGTGGATTTACAGAACGTTTTGGTGGCGGTTATCTGTTTATAATGAGAATGGAGAGTCGGGTAGTGGAAGCGGACGGGGTAAAGGACGGTTTCTTCTGCAACGTACCGGATCCGGATCATGAGGGCTATTTTGTACCGTATTTGTTTGTGATTCTGGATGAGGGCAGGACGCTGGATGAAGTAAGACCGAATATTCTCGCAGCTCTGGAGAAACATGAATATCCGGCTGAAATTACTGTTATTAAGGAAAGACCATATTTCCATTTCAAGACTAACAGAAAAGAGCTGACGGCAGCCATCGTGAAAGACTGGCTGAAAAAGGAAACGGAAGGCTGACAGTAGCATGGACACAGAATGACAGGGCATCTGGATATCAGATTTGTTACAGTACAAACAGTGAGTTCCAGGGCGGCAGATCTATTGATATTCCGTCAACTCAGAATCCACAGAAAGTAATAGGCGGACTTAAAGAAGGAGAACGCTATTATATTAAAGTGCGTGCCTTCAATTCATTCGGGTCCAGGACTTATTATTCAGCATGGTCAGAGATCCAGTCAGTGATACACACAACAATTGGGCTTGATAATGTGACTGATGGTATTGAAGTTACATGGACTGACGTAAAAGAGGCCAGGGAGTACAGAATTTACCGCAAGGCATTCGGAGAAAGCAATTTTGTCTGCATCGCAGTTGTTAAAGACAAGACAATTTATGTGGATGCAGCAGTGGAAAACGGTGCAAGCTATTGTTACTATGTTGCACCGCAGGTTGCAGATGTAAAAGCTATGACGAATGTTGAGGCCCAGATGTATCTTGTTGCTCCGAAGATTGAAAAGCTGTGGAATAATTAGAAAAGTGTAGAAGGATCGAGCGTTAATGTTGCTATATCATTAACTTTAACGCCCGGTCTTTTTTAATTAGTTACATGCACGCAGCGCAGGATTTTCTTTTTCATTTACTGTATATTTTTATGTGAAAATGTGCTAATATTTAGACAGAAATATCGGATAATTTTACAGGCGGGGATAGATATGTATCGTAAACAGCAGAAAAGTATTATCAAGCATATGGATTTTCTTATATTGGATATTCTCATGCTGATCATTTCATATATAGCGGCTACCATCATTCGGGATGGCTGGCATTCCCTGAGGGCGAATGCAGCTTTTCTGACTATGCTTGGCGTACTCATCCTTTTACAGGTCATGGTAGCACTGCAGGGGAATAATTATAATGACATTCTCAGGAGAGGCTATCTGGTGGAGCTGAAGTGTGTTCTGATACAGAATGCCATTGTGCTGGCGGCCGCTTTTACTTTTATGTTTATTACAAAATCCCAGCCCAAATATTCCAGACTGGTATTTGGATATCTCCTGATAATCAATACGCTCCTGACTTATGGTGCGCATTTGATCTGGAAACGGGTGGTCCGCGGCAGAATGGTCAATAGTAAGGAGAGGACGCATCTTCTGGTGATCAGCGAATATGCCGGATTGGAGGCATGTATCAGGAGACTGCAGTCAGAGTGGTATAAAGAATATAAAATAACAGGTGTGGTTGTTTATGACCGCCAGATGAAGGGGGATGTCATTAACAATATTTCTGTTGTGGCTGATATGGATGAGCTTTTTCAGTATCTGAAAAAAGAGGTTGTTGATGAGGTTTTTCTCAATATTGACGGTAATAATCAGGAACGTCTGACCATTACAGAAGATTTGCTGGAGATGGGTATTACGGTTCATATCAATATTAATATGGATCTGGGGCAGGGACAGCTTCCGAATCCCATTGTACATAATATGAGCGGATGTGCAGTGCTGACGACCAGTATCAAGACGGCCACATTTTACCAGATGGTGGCGAAGCGGATGATGGATATTGCGGGGGTGGTGGTAGTATATAAATAGTACAAAGTAAAGATGACTTCTTCCAATAGATGATATAAAATTAATATATGGAGGAAGAACATTATGGCAAAAGGTACACAATATTCAAAACAATTCAAAGAGGATGCTGTCCGTTACAGAAAAGATCATCCTGAACTGACCGTTCAAAAAGCTGCTGAGAACCTTGGGATCAGCGAGTCTGCATTAAAAAACTGGATGAAGGCAGCCAGAGAAAATGAAGGTTCTGTCCCCACACGCGGAACAGGTAATTATTCCAGTGATGAAGCCAAAGAAATTGCCCGTCTTAAAAGAGAACTGCGAGATACTAAGGATGCCCTTGAAATATTAAAAAAAGCAATCGGTATCCTGGGAAAATAACAGAAGCTATTTATACTGCCACTTCAGAATACACCACAGAGGTGGCAGAACTGCCACAGAAACACCGGGTTTCTGTTAGCGGGGTACTGAAAATATTAGGTGTTTCACGCTCTGGATACCGTGCATGGAAGCAACGTGTCCCATCGGTTTCTGAAAAGCATCGTGATCATATCAAGGATGCTATCAAACAGATCTATGATGGATCGCATCAGAACTATGGTGCACCCAAGATCACAGAAATGCTGCACAGGCAGGGGGAATCTATTGCTGAAAAAACGGTAGGTAATTATATGCGCCAAATGGGGATCAAAGCGCAATGGGTAAAACCATATACAGTAACAACAATCGATTCTGATTTCAGCAGTGAACTGCAAAATATCCTTGATGAGCAGTTTAATCCTTCAAGGCCGGACGCTGTATGGGTATCTGATATCACGTATATATGGACATACAATGGATTTGTGTATCTGACAAGCATAATGGATCTTTACTCAAGGAAAATCATAGCATGGGTACTCAGTCAGAGTCTTGAAGCAATCCATGTAGTAGAATGTGTAAACAAAGCGAAGCAGATGCGAAATGTCACCTCGCCGCTTGTGTTTCATAGTGACAGAGGTATACAATTCGTATCCCAGGCATTCCAGAAAGTAACAGAAGGAATGATAAACAGTTACTCAAAGAAAGCATACCCATGGGATAATGCATGCATAGAATCCTTTCATTCACTATTAAAACGAGAATGGCTGAACCGCTTTAAAATATTTGATTATAAACATGCATACCGCCTTGTTTTTGAGTACATAGAGACATTTTATAATACAGTAAGGATTCATAGTCATTGTGGATATCTTTCGCCTGATGAGTATGAAAAACAATACAGGAATAAACTATTAGAACTGGAGCAAAAACTTGCCGGCTAAGTATGCTGGCAAGATGGAAAAAAGTCATTCTTAATTTGTACTTTTTCTTGACATAGGATCAGCCAAGGAAGACCCGTCGGTATGTCGGCAAAACAATGGCTTGAGGAGAATGGCATCAAAGAAAAAGCTTATTATTATTGGCTCCGAAAATTTCGCAGAGAAGCCTATAACCAAACGCAGTTGCCGAC
>NZ_VUMS01000002.1 GCF_009696065.1 Oliverpabstia intestinalis
ATATTATGTAGCGACAGTAGGCAATATTACAGAAGAAGCTGTAAAAGAATATATACAGCAGCAAAAAGAAGAATCTAAAAGAGAAGATACACGACGGTAAGCCTCTTTCAGAGGCAAGCCGGTATGAATGCTTGAGGCATCCGCCTTTTAGGCGTGCAGGCATAGGACCCTTATAGGGTCAACAACAAACCACCACTTGAAGTGGTGGTTATGACTTTCGACAGCAAAACCTTACATATCTATTTCTTATCAGAAAGATTCACTTTCCAAAGACACAAGATTTTTTACAGCCTCAGCGTCTACGCAGACTTTCACGAGGGTCAGCCGACCCTCGTGAACATAGTCGGAGTTGACGATTAGCTCAGATTTGCGTTACCAGCGGTTGTCCGCTCCCAACGGGCATGCACTCCCTTTCGTCCGTCCTTTCGTCCGTCCTTTCGTCCGTCCTTTCGTCCGTCCTGAAGTCCTGAAGCTCCCTCTTCGAACGAACAACAGACAAGTTACAATTTCTCAATATCCCCGATCAACTGAGCCACTTCTTCCTCTGTGGTAGCCCAACTCGTACAAAATCTCGCAATAACCCCGTCCGGTGTACTTCCGGTTTTTTCAAATGTATAATTCTGTCCAAGCACTTCCTGCTGCTTTTCATTCAAAATCACAAACTGCTGATTCGTAGGACTCTCTACCCAGAAAGTAATCCCTTTCTTTGCAAAAGCATCCCGGATTTTCATAGCCAGCACATCCGCTTTTTTCGTGATTTCAGAATAAAGATCATTCTCCAGCAACGTATAAAACTGCAGTCCCAGAAGCCATCCCTTTGCCAGAACTGCTCCGTTTTGCTTCATAAAAGCTTTAAATCTCCGTTTCAGATCATTCGAAGTGATAACCACAGCCTCACCAAACAAAGCGCCGCATTTTGTTCCGCCAAAATAAAAAACATCCGTAAGAGCTGCAAAATCCTCAACGCTGATATCATTTTCCACAGCACCAAGTCCATATCCAAGACGTGCGCCGTCCACAAACAAATACATTCCATATTTATCACAAACCTCACGGATTGCTTTTAATTCTTCCAGTGAATACAAAGTGCCCTGTTCGGTAGGAAAAGACAAATAAACCATCTTAGGTTCTGTATAATATTCCGGTTCGTTTTCCTCATAATAAGCACCGGCGCATGCGTCAATCTGCGCGGCGGTGATTTTTCCGTCTGTATTTGGGATCGTCTGGATCTTGTGGTTTGTATTTTCCACGGAAGCTGCCTCGTGACAGTTAATATGTCCTGTATCTGCAGCAATCACACTCTGAACAGAAGAAAGCGCACTGGCGATCACGATAAAGTTTGCCTGCGTAGCACCCGGGAAAAAGTGAACGGCTGCATCCGGGCAATGAACTCTTTCTCGGATCAGGTCGGCTGCTTTTTTACACCATTCATCTTCACCGTACCCTCCAAAACTATTATCATTGACAGCACTCAACGCCTCCAGAATCTCAGGATGGGCACCGTGATTGTAATCATTATTAAAACGTATCATAATTAGAATTCTCCTTGTATAAAAATTGATTTACCCCTAGCCACAGGATGGAAAAGATTTGTACTTATTGTATCTGTTCCAGGGGAAAATAGCAAGATAAAATAAAGCAGGCAGTCATGATACTTGCTATCCGGTTGTGGGAATGGTAAAATTGATAAGAAAGCGGATGACTTTTTTGCTTATTCTCAGAAAGAAAAGAGGAGTATAAAATAATGTATTACGTACCAGACGGCACCAAAGAGTGCGGATTTTATGAATGTAAAAAATGCGGCAATCGGTTCCTGTCCCTGCAGACGATGAAAAGAATCCCATGCCCGGACTGCGAAGCCGAGATTGACTATGAAATCGGTCCGGATGAGTCCCTGGAAGATGTTCTTGATACCGCAGAACTGATCGAGAAAATAGAAGGTGTGGAAGAAGTAGAAAAAATGGATGCCCTGCTGAGCCTGGCGATCACCGGTGGAGATGACAGCTGGATCTGAGAAATACAAATCTGTAAGCAAATAATCGAAAAAGACAGTCATACAGAGGAAGACAAAGATTTCCTCCTGTATGGCTGTCTTTTATGTATAATTATAATGTTTTAAGCATTTCCTCCCACACAAACTGATTTTCCTCCCAGATAGTTTCAAACTGATCAGGTGAAACAGGGGTATCTCCGGTGCCGACTTCGATGGTCAGACTGGGAATCCCCTGACTCAGGATCGCCCAGTCCTTATACCCGGCGGGATCGAGAGCCTGATAATCAGCGTCCAGTGGATAGCCTGTTGCAGCAGCGATCGTGTTGGCAAAAGAGAGAGTCTGGTCGTAGAGACTGCCTTCCTGGCCGAAATACCAGTAAATGACATCTCCCTGTGTGTGATAGCTGATCGTACGGGAAAAGTGTTCCTGTAGAGTAAGCTGAATAAGAGCATTACTTTCTGCTTCACATCCGGGTGCCGTTCCTTTGTAATGATCGGCAGATGGGTGTCCGGCAGGATCCGCGTAACTGTCCCATAAAGCATCAAAGTTTCGGTTCAGATCCACACCGTTTGCATTGGATTTCCATTGTTCGAGATAATCATTATCTGAAAGAGAAGCCCCATCCATCTGTGAGATCTGTTCCAGATTCTTCCGGACTGTATCGGTCTGAACACCGTCCAGTCCCTGTTGACTGATGGAAACACCATCCGGATTTACCATGCAGATCACATGGATCGCTGTATCCTGAAGCAGATCTTTATAGGAAATATCTCCGTAGGAATCTCCGCTTTTTATATGTTTAAGAAAAGAGACTGTCTGCTTCATGACAAGCTGACAGGTGATATATTCCCGGGCGTGAATACCGCCGTTGACCAGTATTTTTCTGGAAGCATCTTCATTTCCGATAATAAAATGGAGAATCTGCCGCCCATCTGCAGTTTCTCCGAGACTGTCCGCAGAGAAAACAGAGGAATAACGGGATTTTAACAGATCAGTATCTGAAACCAGATCTTCGTAGGTATAGATAGATGGATTATGATCAACGATCAAAGGCTTATACTCCTTTCGACAGAAGAAAATAAAAACGGTGGATAAAACAAGAATAAGAACGACAGCGGGAACAGCCAGACGGCCAACGAGCCTGTGCTGCTTCTTTTTAGGCCCGGGATGTCTGGATCTTTGTGCTGACACAGCAGTCAGCCGTGTGCCGCAGGAACTGCAAAAATTTGTGCTGTCATTATAAGCCGCACCGCAGCTTGAACATTTTTTCATGAACCTTCCCCCTCATAAATAATGTATGCAGATATCTTATCACGAAAGCAACAGCTTCACAACCGGATTGATTTTACAAATAACAGATTTGTGATATGATAGTTACAGCATTTCAGAAAGAAACAGAAAGGAAGTAATCAATGGTGTTTGATATCATAGAGCATCTGCAGATCAGACCGGAATTAAAGGAGTCCATACTTGAATTTCGAAAACAATATCCCGTGGAGCCACAGTTTCAGTCCAGGATACCCGTTCCGAGTAACATTTATTATGGAACAGATATCTGGGAAAGGGCAGTGACGGCACTTTTATGCGGGAAAAATATTTTGCTTGTTGGTCATAAAGCCACCGGAAAAAATATTTTTGCGGAAAATCTTGCCGCCGCATTCGCAAGACCGCGGTGGGATGTATCGTTTCATGTCAATATGGATGCTGCATCTCTGATCGGTATGGATACTTTTAAAAAACAGGAAGTAATTTTCCGTCCGGGTCCGATCTGCTGTGCGGCGCAGCATGGTGGATTTGCGGTGCTCGACGAGATTAATATGGCAAAAAATGAAGCTCTGGCGGTACTTCATGGAACGCTGGACTTTCGAAGAAGCATCGATGTGCCGGGATATGAGCGGATCGACCTGCACCCGGCCACCCGTTTCATCGCCACGATGAACTATGGGTATGCGGGAACAAAAGAACTGAACGAAGCACTGGTTTCCCGCTTTGTGGTGATCCGGATGCCGATGATCTCGCAGGAACACCTGATTTTGTTATTACAGGATCACTATCCGACACTGAAAACTGAAGGTGCAAAAGAACTGGCAGCCGTCTACCTGGATCTTCAGAAAAAGTGTGAAAATGCCCAGATTTCTTCCCGTGCCATGGATCTTCGGGGGCTTCTTGACGGTGTGGCACTGATGGAAAAAGGATTGAACGTACAGGATGCGCTGGACATGGGAATTACCAATAAAACCTTTGACCCATATGAGCAGACACTGATTCAGGATACGATTCGGGGACGAATCTCAAAAAAGATGAAACCGGAAGATTTATTTGAAGAAAAATGTGGTTCTCGCAGAAAAGAATTCGCATAAACACTCTATCATAATAAAAGGACAGTGCAAAGACATGGAACAGCAGGAGATGCAGGAAGAACGGAGAGCGAGAAATTTTGTTTGGGCAGCGGCGGAACAGTATGGGCTGGAACCGCTGTTTCTCGCCTATGCACCGGATGGGACGGCGGATATGTATCTGAATATTATTATCGGTCTCAGTTATAAGTGGTATGATGCCCAAAAACTGGAAACATTTTTTCATATGCTCGGTGGCAGGCAGGAGGAACTATATCAGGGGATGCTGTGGATCGGTCTGGAACAGGCATTATACGAAAAAGAACAGGCGCATCGGCCGGCACTTACGGATCTTCGCCAGGAATATGCACAGGAAAATCTGGGGAGGTATCGTTCGTTTAAAGAATATGAACTGATTGATCAGCTGCGAAACGGACATTGTGCGGCTATTCTGGGTCAGGACTCCGGGTTATCCGGAAGAATGGAAGAACTGCTTCAGGAACTGACGTTTACCGGAGATATGGAGATCGAACAGATCATCGCCAGGATGAAAGTGATCCTGTGGAAATATTTTTCTTATGAACCGAAGCCGATAAAAAAAGAGCGGGGAACGTATTTTCTGCAAAAACTGCTGCCTGCATTTCATTCGATCGGCAAGATGCATGCTACCTACGTGAAGACAAAGCGGTATGACGATCCGGTGTGGGAAGAGTCCGGAAACGGAGGAACCATGGAAAGAGCCAGACATTATCTGCTTCAGTTTTCCAGGAAGGGAGACGGGGAAAAAGACCGGGCGTATATTGAGGGATGTTTTGGTTCCAGTATCTGTTCTCCCGGGGAAGAAAAACTGATGGAAGAAGAATTGTGTACAGAGAATCATAAAAACAGCCATATTTATATAACCGAAGGATATTCGAAGGCTGTTTCTCCGGCCGGAGAATGGTGGAACGAAAAAGCGGCTGAAGCGGAAAAGAAGATTGACAGAAGAGAGGCAAAGGGGATTCAGGAGTTCCGGGAGAATTGCAGAAGACAGACAGAGAAAAATCGGCAGTATTACGAGAAAAATCGAACCATCTATGAGAACAGTATCCGCAGAATGACAGAAAAACTCCGTCTGGAACTGGATACCCGCCTTGATGACGTTCCTTTACGGGCAAGACAGGGAAAAATCTGTGCCAGTCAGGTATGGAGAGCACTGTATCTGGAGGATCCAAGAATCTTTGAAAAAAGAGAAGAGGTATCAGATGCAGGGTTCTCCGTAGATATCCTGATTGATGCGTCCTCCTCCCGGAAAGACAGTCAGGAACAGATTGCAGCGCAATCCTATATTCTTGTGAAAAGTCTGGATCTTTGCAGGATTCCGCTACAGGTGTATTCTTATTGCAGTATTCGCGGATATACGGTTTTGCGGTTGTTTCAGTCTTACGGGGAGATAGACCGGGCAGAAGAGGTATTTTCCTATGTGGCGGTGGGGAATAACCGCGACGGACTGGCACTTCGGGGAGCCGGTCATCTGATGGAAAACAGTGAACAGGAGAAGAAGTTATTGCTTGTCCTCACCGATGGCAGCCCGCAGGATGACCGGATCGCAGCCGAAGGTGCATTTTACAAAAACAGAGAATACACGGATCAGATTGCAGTGGAAGACACGACCGAACAGGTACAGCACCTGAAAAGGAAAGGCATTCAGGTCGTAGGTATTTTCATGGGGACAGAGCGCGGACTCCAGACCGCTCACCGGATCTTTGGACGAGATTTTGTGCGGATCGAGAATATTCAGCAGTTTTCCGAAGTGGTGGGAAAGATCCTGCAGGAGAAAATCAGGGAGATAATTTGACAAATCCTGTTTATTGTGCTAAAGTATGACAAGAGTAATTCGTACCCGGTTTTCCAGGTGAAGACCGGGTTATTTATAAATCAAATGTTCACAAAAGGAGAAAACAGACTGTATATGAACAAACAAGAAAGCGATATCATGAAAATACTATTACAGACTCCCTTTATCAACCAGCGGATGCTGGCAGAAGCTTCCGGACATTCGCTGGGGGTGGTGAATCGTTCGGTGAAAGAACTGGTGGCTCAGGGCTATCTGGATGAGCAGTTATGGCCGACTTCCCGGGCAAAGAAAGAATTTCAGGAGCGGTCTCCGAAAAGAGCGATTATCCTGGCAGCCGGTTTCGGGATGCGGATGGTTCCCATCAACACAGAGGTGCCGAAAGGACTGTTGGAAGTCAACAAAGAACCTCTGATTGAGCGGCAGATCCGCCAGCTTCATGAAGTCGGGATCCGGGAGATCTATGTGGTAGTCGGATTTATGAAAGAGCGATATGAGTATCTGATCGATGAGTTTGGTGTGGAACTGGTGGTTAATCCGGACTATATGACGAAAAACAATTTACATTCTGTCAGGCTGGTGAGACGCCATCTGGAGAATGCGTATATCATTCCCTGCGACATCTGGTGTGACCGGAATCCCTTTGACCGGTACGAGTCCTACTCCTGGTACATGGTCAGTGATCTGGTGGAAAATGAAAGCTCTGTCCGCGTCAACCGGAAAATGGAACTGGTCACGGTTCCGGAAGGAAATGGCGGCAATGCAATGATCGGAATCTGTTATCTGACCGGGGAAGAAGCAGGTATCGTTGCGGAAAACATAGAAAAGCTGAGCAGGGATCTGCGATATGACGGTGTTTTCTGGGAGGAAGCATTATATCGAAAAGATAAAATGATCGTTGCTGCCAGGGTGGTACACGGTTCGGATGTTGTAGAAATCAATACATACGAACAGCTGCGGGAACTTGACAGCCATTCCGGCCAGTTAAAAACCGATGCGATCCAGGTAATCTGCCAGGCACTTGGTGTAAAACAGGACGAGATTACCGATATCACCGTACTGAAAAAGGGAATGACCAACAGATCCTTCTTATTTACAACTAAGGGAAAAAAATACATTATGCGCATCCCCGGTGAGGGAACGGAACAGCTGATCGACCGGAGGGAAGAAGCAGCAGTTTATCAGACCATCGACGGAAAGAAAATATGCGATGACATTGCATATATCAATCCGGAGAATGGATACAAGATCACGGAATTTCTGGAAGGTGCGAGAGTCTGTGATCCTGAATGTCCCGGGGACGTGGAAAAATGCATGAAGCGCCTGAGAAGGTTTCATGAGATGAAACTGCAGGTGGAGCATACCTTTGATATTTTCGGGCAGATGGAGTTTTACGAAAAGCTGTGGGGTAATACTCCATCAGATTACCGGGATTATCAGAAGACAAAAGAGCATGTACTGGAACTTCGTCCATATATTGAACAGTGGAGTGGGGAAAAGGTACTGACCCATATCGATGCAGTGCCGGATAATTTTCTGTTTATAGAAAAAAACGGTGAAGAGGAGATCCGCCTGATAGACTGGGAGTACGCAGGGATGCAGGATCCTCATGTAGATATTGCCATGTTTGCTGTTTATGCGATGTATGACAGGGAGCAGGTGGATGCGCTGATCGATGCTTATTTTCCGGAAGGGTGCAAAAATGAGATCCGGATCAAGATCTACTGCTATATCGCAGCATGCGGACTTTTGTGGAGCAACTGGTGTGAGTATAAAAAAAGTCTGGGTGTAGAGTTTGGCGAGTATTCGCTGCGGCAGTACCGATATGCGAAAGAGTATTATAGAATTGTAAAGGAAGAACTCAGTCAAATCAAAGGAGCAAAAAATCATGAATAAAGCAGAACGGGCAATTATAATGGCTGCCGGTCTGGGCAACCGGATGCGGCCAGTCACACTGACCACACCGAAACCACTGGTGAAAGTCAACGGTGAGCGGATGATCGATACAGTGATTCAGGGTCTTCATGAGAATGGGATCACGGAAATTTATATTGTGGTTGGTTATCTGAAAGAACAGTTTTACACGCTGGAACAGGAATATCCGGGTGTGACAATTATTGAAAATCCTTATTATGATACCTGCAACAACATTTCTTCACTGTATGTAGCGCGGGATCATATAGAAAATGCCATGATCCTGGACGGTGATCAGATTGTGTATAACAGAACAATCCTTTCTCCGGAGTTTGAACGTTCCGGTTATAATAGTATCTGGACGGACGAAGAGACGGATGAATGGCTGCAGCAGGTAGAAGACGGAATCGTTGTTTCCTGCAGCAGAAACGGAGGGAAGGGTGGCTGGCAGCTGTACAGCATCTCCCGATGGAGCAAAGAAGATGGAAAACGGCTGAAACATCACCTGGAAGTGGAATTTGAAGAGAAGAAAAACAGACAGATCTACTGGGACGATGTGGCGATGTTCTGCTATCCGAAGGAATACCGGCTTGGCATCCGACCGATGCATCCGGGTGATCTGATCGAGGTGGATAACCTGGAAGAGCTGATCGCCCTGGATAACAGCTACCGTGATTTATACACAAAAAAGGAGTAACATAGTGATGAATAAAAATATAACAAATACAAAAGGAAAGATCGACTGGATGATTACACTGGTTCCTCTTGGAATCGTGATTGCACTGTGCATCCTGTTTTTTCTCCTGCCGGATCAGTCAAATGCAGTTCTGAGCCAGATCCGGTTTTTCTTCGGAGATACTTTTGGAACATATTATCTGGTGATCGGACTTGGAATTTTCCTGTTGTCTCTGTATATCGCAGGATCGAAATACGGCGATATCGTACTTGGTGAAAAAGGAGAAAAGCCGAAATACTCTTTCTTTTCCTGGGGAGCAATGATGTTTACCTGCGGTCTTGCAGCGGATATTTTATTTTACTCTTTCTCGGAATGGGTATTATATGCGACAGATCCTCACCTGGAAGAGATGGGAAGCATCCAGGAATGGGCAGGCGTCTATCCGCTGTTTCACTGGAGTTTTATCCCGTGGGGATTCTATCTGGTACTGGCTGTGGCATTCGGTTTTATGCTCCATGTAAGAAAAAGAAACCGCCAGAAATACTCTGAAGCCTGCCGTCCGATCCTGGGGAAACATACCGATGGCTGGGCAGGAAGAATCATTGATCTTCTGGCTGTATTTGCCCTGCTTGCAGGAACGGCAACAACCTTCAGTGTGGCAACACCGCTGATGGCAACGATCATCGGAGAGCTTTTTCATATTACAGTAAGCCGGACAGTTATCAATGCCATTATTTTACTGGTAACATGTGCTGTATATACATATTCTTTGCTCCACGGATTTAAGGGGATCAGCAGACTGGCAAATATCTGTATATATCTCTTTTTTGGATTGCTGGCTGTTGTCCTTCTGTTTGGAGGTGAAACCCGTTATATCATCGAGACAGGTCTGAGTTCACTGGGAACCATGGTTCAGAACTTTATCGGTCTTTCTACCTTTACGGATCCTCTGAGAACCTCAAACTTTCCACAGAACTGGACGATTTATTACTGGGCATACTGGATGGTCTGGTGTGTGGCAGCACCGTTTTTCATCGGCAGCATCTCCCGTGGAAGAACCGTCCGCCAGACTATTCTGGGAGGTTATGGTTTCGGCGTTGGATCCACTCTGATCAGTTTTATCATCCTCGGCAATTACTCCATGGGAATGCAGGTAACCGGAAAAGCTGATTTTATCGCACAATATCTGAAAGATGGCGATCTCTATGGAATGATCGTATCCATGATCAAAACCATGCCCTGTGCCCCGGTTATCATGGTAATAGTACTGCTGACGATGGTTGCCTTCTACGCAACTTCCTTTGACTCCATTGCCCTGACAGCCTCCTGCTACAGTTACCGCAAACTCGAAGAAGGCGAACAACCCGACCGGGGAATCCAGCTGATGTGGTGCCTTCTGCTGATCGCATTGCCGATCGCATTACTGTTTGCGGAAAGCTCCATGAGCAATCTGCAAAGTGTGAGTATTGTGGCTGCCTTTCCGATTGGAGTGGTAATTTTGTTAATTGTTGGAAGTTTCCTGAAAGATGCGAAAAAATACATAAACGAAACCAAATAGAGATAAACATGAATGAAAAAAATTCTGTTTCTTAAAAAGAACAAGAATACGTGAACTGATTTAACATATCATATCTAAAAGTCAGCCGAAAGAGTCCGGTTTCCAGGGTGGACTCGCACTGTGTGGGCGGTTAGCGACTAGCTCAAAGTTGCCCTGCCCACGCGAGTCCCCCTGGAAACCGGGCTCTTTCGGCGTCCGTCAGACAACAACTTTTCATTTCCATCTCTAAAAAGCATGAAAGTACTTGCAACATCTCCCTATTTGTACTATGATAGAAGCATTGAATTTACAATAAATCCAATTTAAATTGGTCCAGCGGACCAATTATTGACATATCATGCAATAAAAACATGAAAGTAACCGACAAACACATGAAAAAATCCAAGGCTGAAACAAACAGCCGGATGTGATTATGAAGGGAAAAAAGAAAAATGGGTAAATATTTTGGAACGGATGGCTTCCGTGGAGAAGCCAATGAAAACCTAACTGCAGACCACGCATACAAAATCGGCCGATTCCTGGGCTGGTACTACGGAGAACAGAAACGCAGAAACGGGGATGATACACCGGCACGGATCGTAATCGGAAAAGATACCCGGAGATCCAGCTATATGTTTGAATACACACTGGTAGGTGGTCTGGTAGCTTCCGGGGCAGATGCATACCTGCTTCATGTAACCACAACCCCATCCGTTGCCTATGTGGCAAGAACCGATAATTTTGACTGCGGAATCATGATCTCCGCCAGTCATAACCCATATTATGATAATGGAATCAAACTGATCAATGGAAACGGAGAAAAGATGGATGAAGAGACCATCGCTCTCGTAGAAGACTATCTGGACGGAAAAGTAGAAGTATTTGGTGAAACTTATGAAGAAGTACCATATGCACATAAAGACCGGATCGGATGTACGGTGGACTATGTGGCAGGAAGAAACCGCTATGTCGGTTATCTGATTTCTCTTGGTATGTATTCTTTCAAAGGCATTAAGGTTGGTCTGGACTGTGCCAACGGAAGTTCCTGGAATATCGCGAAAGCCGTATTTGATGCTCTGGGAGCCAAAACCTATGTGATCAACGCCCAGCCGGACGGAACCAACATCAATAACAACGCCGGATCCACCCATATCGAAGGACTGCAGAAATATGTAGTAGATAACGGACTGGATGTAGGATTTGCCTACGACGGAGATGCCGACCGCTGCCTGTGTGTCGATGAAAAAGGCAATCTGGTAGACGGAGATGCCATTCTCTATATTTATGGAAAATACATGAAAGAGAGAGGAAAACTTCTGACCAACACCGTGGTAACTACGGTCATGTCAAACTTCGGTCTTTATAAAGCGTTCGATGAACTGGGTATCGGCTATGCAAAAACTGCGGTAGGCGATAAATATGTATACGAATATATGAACCAGAACGGCTGCCGGATCGGAGGAGAACAGTCCGGTCATATCATTTTTTCAAAATACGCTTCCACCGGAGATGGTATCCTGACCAGTCTGAAGATGATGGAAGTCATGATGGCTAGAAAAGCAAAGATGAGCCAGCTGACCGAAGGTCTGACTATTTATCCGCAGGTTCTGGAAAATGTAAGAGTAGTCGATAAGACAGCTGCCCAGGAAGATCCGGATGTGAAAGCTGCGGTAAAAGCAGTGGAAGAGGCACTGGGAGACACCGGACGTATCCTGGTCCGTGAATCCGGAACAGAACCGTTACTTCGTGTCATGGTGGAAGCCGAGACCGAAGAATGCTGCCGGAAATATGTCGACCAGGTAGTTGGCGTAGTAAAAGCCAAAGGTCATGTGGCGTAAAATAGAACATACTGTTCTGTCGGGTACTTCAGGCAGAATGGTGAGTGTATATGCATAATCGCGAAAACAAGTGCAGTAACACAAACGATCTGAGAGGAGAAATAATAATATGTGTGGAATCGTAGGCTATACCGGAATGCACAGCGCAGCCCCGGTTTTACTGGATGGACTGTCCAAACTGGAATACCGTGGATATGACTCTGCCGGTATCGCAGTCAGAGACGGGGAAAAACAGGCAGAGGTGATCAAAGCCAAAGGCCGCCTGAAAAAACTGATCGAAAAGACCAATGGTGGCGACTCTGTACCGGGAACCTGTGGAATCGGACATACCCGTTGGGCAACTCACGGAGAACCTTCTGAGAATAATGCACATCCTCATACGAGCGATGATGGCAATGTGGTAGCTGTTCATAACGGTATTATTGAAAACTATCAGGAATTAAAAGACAAACTGATTCGAAATGGCTACACCTTCTATTCAGAAACCGATACGGAAGTGGCTGTCAAACTGGTGGATTATTATTATAAAAAATACGAAGGCACACCGGTAGATGCCCTGACACACGCCATGGTTCGTATCCGTGGCTCTTATGCCCTGGCAATCATGTTCAAGGAGTATCCGGAAGAGATCTATGTGGCGAGAAAAGACAGCCCGATGATCCTTGGGGTGGAAAACGGAGAGTCCTTTATTGCATCTGATGTTCCTGCAATCTTAAAATATACAAGAAATGTTTACTATATCGGTAACCTGGAGATGGCCCGTGTCAGAAAAGGAGAGATTACGTTCTTTAATCTGGATGGCGATGAGGTGGAAAAACAGCCGAAAGTCATTGAATGGGATGCGGAAGCAGCAGAAAAAGCAGGATTTGAGCATTTTATGATCAAAGAGATCCATGAACAGCCGAAAGCTGTAGCAGATACGCTGAATTCTGTTCTGCATGATGGTGTGATCGATCTGAGCGATGTGGGGCTTTCCGAGGAAGAAATCAAAAACATCAGTCAGATCTATATCGTGGCATGCGGATCTGCCTATCATGTAGGTATGGCAGCGCAGTATGTGCTGGAAGATCTTGCAAGAATCCCGGTTCGTGTGGAACTGGCATCTGAATTCCGCTACCGGAAACCACTGTTAGATAAGAATGGTCTTGCTATTATCATCAGTCAGTCAGGGGAAACCGCAGACAGCCTTGCCGCACTTCGGGAAGCAAAATCAAAAGGTGTCCGTACTCTCGGAATCGTCAATGTGATCGGATCTTCCATCGCCAGAGAAGCAGATAATGTCTTCTACACTCTGGCAGGACCGGAAATCTCCGTGGCAACCACAAAAGCCTACAGTACTCAGCTGATTGCTTCTTACCTGCTGGCGATCCAGTTTGCGAAAGTGAGAGAGGAGATCACACAGGAGCAATATGACGGTCTGATTGCAGAGCTGCAGACGCTTCCGGAAAAGATTCAGAAGATCATTGATGACAAAGAACGCCTTCAGTGGTTTGCCGCAAAACAGGTCAATGCGAAAGATATTTTCTTTATTGGCCGTGGCATTGATTATGCCATCAGTATGGAAGGCAGCCTGAAGATGAAAGAGATCAGCTACATCCACTCTGAGGCATATGCCGCAGGTGAACTGAAACATGGAACGATTTCCCTGATTGAAGATGGTACACTGGTGATCGGCTGTCTGACCCAGCCGGCACTGTATGAAAAGACCGTCAGCAACATGGTAGAATGTAAGAGCCGTGGCGCTTATCTGATGGGACTGACGACATACGGCAATTATAATATTGAGGATACTGCTGACTTTGTAACGTATATTCCAAAGACAGATCCACATTTTGCAACTTCACTGGCAGTGATACCGCTGCAGCTGATGGGATATTATGTGTCCGTGGCGAAAGGACTTGATGTAGATAAACCGAGAAACCTGGCGAAGAGCGTGACAGTGGAATAGAGATAACGATTCGGAAATATGAAATCATAAAAATGCATTTTGTTTTCAGCAAACAGAGGTTTACATTGAAAACAAGATGCATTTTTATGATTTACAGAAAAGTTTATTCGGTATTTTTTAAAAACGAAAAATACCTATCTAAAACACTTCTTACAAGGCTCATACCCCCGACTTTCCGCCTCTGACCTGCTGATCTCGCTTGCCTTGCTTGGGTCAGTCTGTCCGCAGTTATTTTTATTATGGTACTTGGATCCGGTAGCTGTGATCCATACCATTTCTTCGTTGGAAGTAGAAGAAGTATCCTGTGGAGCCGCTGTTACCTGTGGGGTGGCTTCCACCTGGCTGGAAGCACCTGCACTTGCAGCAGAGACTTCCTTATTTCCGGAAGAGGAGTTTTCATTTGCAGCTGCCATCGAACCTGAAGAACTGCTGCCTTTTGATTTGCTCGTCTGTGCCTGTGTTCCCTTATCCTCTTTATCTCCTGGGCTGTAGTCATTGCACGGTTCCTGGTCCCAGGTGATGGTTGTTCCGTCACTGACAGCGATGATCGTGCCCTGTTTATCGGTACGATATACCTGAATATCCATGGATTCCAGCTTGTCCATCACATCTTTATCCGGATGTCCGTACTGGTTATCCTTTCCGCAGCTGATCACTGCATATTCCGGAACGGTTGCCTGGAGAAAATCCCAGCTGGTAGCTGTGGCAGAACCGTGATGTCCCGGAACCAGTACATCGCAGGAGAGGTCAATGCCGGATTCACACATGGCTTTTTCACTGGTGTTTTCCGCATCTCCGGTGAAAATAAAAGAATTATCACCATTTGTCAGTTTGATCGCCACTGAATTCTTATTGCTGTCATTCGGATCAATGGTTGCCGGAGCCAGGATCTGAAAACTTCCGCTTCCGAAAGAAAATTCAGTACCGACTGCAGGATGCTGCATCGGAAGTCCTTTGTCGGCAACTGTCTGGATAAAGGACTGATACAGTTTACTGTCATGTTCATAATCACTGGAAATTACATTTTTTACATCAAAAGCATTTAAACATCCGATCAGTCCTGCCATATGGTCACTGTCATAATGGGAAGAGATCAGATAGTCAATGGTGGTAACATTCTGTTTTTGCAGATAAGAAACCACAAAACTGGAAGTACTCTTATCACCACCGTCATAAATCATGGTCTGCCCATCGGACTGTACCAGGATACTTAATCCCTGTCCCACATCCAGAAAATGAACTTTCATCTCACCGGCTTCTTTTGTCGGCTCCGGTGTAGGAGTTTCTGTCGGTGTAGGAGTTGCGGTTTCTTCCGGTGTGGTCTCAGGTGTGGGAGTGTCTGTCGGAACTTCCGCAGGTGTAATCTCCGGAGTATCCGTTACAACAGCTTCCGGTGTGTCAGAGGCCTCATCAGTAATGGCAATTGTTCTGGACTGCGCTGCACTTTCCGGGGTAAACGGTGTGGCAGCGATAAAGAACAAAAGCGGCACCAGAAGCGGAACCCATCGGGCAACCGCTGCTTTTTTACGAATCAGATTCCAGATAAATGGAAAAAGAGACACTCCGGCAAGAGTAACGCATAAGCCGAACGGAACAGAAGCAGACAGATTTCCAAGTCCGCCAATGATCAGTACGACTGCGAAAATATACCGGAGAATGTAGAAAGTTTTTTTTCGTTTCATCGTAATCCTCCCTTGTGAATCAAGTAATTATTTTTATTATGATATCAACTTCTTATAATACTATAGATGGAAGGAAAGGTCAAAAATTCATTGAAATTACCCTTACCATCCAGTATAATAATAGATTGCACGGTAACTGCGCGCTATTCGCTCAGTTCCATTATTTACGAAAAAAACGATGTGACTGCCTTCTGAAAAACAGGAGCGAAACCGCAGTTGCGAAAGGATGAAAATAAAGATGGAAAATAAAAAAGAAACTCTTACCGCTGCTGAAGAACAGAAACGCCAACAGCAGTTTATTGAAAAAGCCCGCATCTATGTCAGAGAAAAATCAGAAGAACTGGGACGTCCGTTATATGCCTGTACGACTACCTTCGGGTGCCAGATGAATGCCCGCGACTCCGAAAAACTGGATGGTATTCTGGAGGCGGTCGGTTATATCAAGACAGATAAAGAAGACGAAGCAGACTTTGTTATTTACAATACCTGTACAGTCCGTGAGAATGCCAACCAGCGTGTCTATGGCCGTCTGGGATATCTTGGCAGCATGAAAAAGAAGAAGCCACATATGATGATTGCGCTGTGTGGCTGTATGATGCAGGAAGCACATGTGGTGGAAAAACTGAAAAAGAGTTACCGGTTCGTGGATCTGATCTTCGGAACCCATAACATCTTCAAGTTCCCGGAACTTCTGTGTTATGCTATGGAATCGGACCGGATGATCATCGATGTCTGGAAAGATACCGATCAGATCGTGGAAGACCTGCCGGTAGATCGAAAATACAAATTCAAATCCGGTGTCAACATTATGTTTGGATGCAACAACTTCTGCAGTTACTGTATCGTACCGTATGTCCGTGGCCGTGAGCGAAGCCGGAATCCGGAAGATATCGTAAGAGAGATCGAACATCTGGTAGCGGACGGTGTGGTGGAAGTCATGCTGCTTGGTCAGAATGTAAATTCCTATGGAAAAAATCTGGAGCATCCGATTACATTTGCACAGTTGTTAAAAGAGATTGAAAAGATTGAAGGGCTGAAGAGGATCCGGTTCATGACCTCTCATCCAAAGGATCTGTCCGATGAACTGATCGAGGTGATGGCTGAGAGTAAAAAGATCTGTCCGCATCTTCATCTGCCTCTGCAGTCAGGCAGCAGCCGGGTGTTAAAAGAGATGAACCGTCGGTATACAAAAGAGTCCTATCTGGCACTGGTTGACCGGATTCGTGAGAAATTGCCGGATATTTCTCTGACGACAGATATTATTGTGGGATTTCCGGGAGAGACAGAAGAAGACTTTCTGGAGACCATGGATGTAGTCGGAAAAGTGGGATATGACAGCGCATTTACCTTTATTTATTCCAAAAGAAGCGGAACACCTGCAGCGGCCAAAGAGGATCAGGTGCCGGAAGAGGTTGTAAAAGATCGTTTTGACCGTCTTTTAGCGCAGGTGCAGGAAATTGCACGAGAACGTTCTTCCCGTTTTGAGGGAACGGTACAGGAAGTTCTGGTAGAGAGTGTCAACGATCAGGATGCATCTCTGGTAACCGGACGAATGGGCAATAATCTTCTGGTACATTTCCCGGGGGATGCTTCTATGATTGGCACATTCAAACAGATTCATCTGGACGTATGCAAGGGATTCTACTATATGGGAACGCCTGCAGAATAGAAAATGTTACTGTTCACTCTGACTTTTACCTCAACATCATAGAATAGTATCAAAACAGAATAGTAATGTCATGGAAAAAGTATCATTTCAGTAGTAAAATACTGGCTAAAAGCAGACAGTATTTGGAAAGTACCGTTTAGACATCAGGAGGTAACATAATGGGTAAGAACACGACAAATGATATGACGCAGGGAAACTGTATGCGTTTGCTGGTACAGTTTTTCCTGCCGATCCTGGCAGGAAATCTGTTTCAGCAGTTATACAGCTTTGCAGACTCTATGGTGGTGGGAAAAGGAATTGGCGATACGGCACTTGCGGCGGTTGGAAACACCGGTTCCGTACATTTTCTGATCATCGGTTTCGCAATTGGTCTGACAGGAGGATTGGGAATCTGTATTTCTCAGTCTTTTGGAAGTGGCAATTATGAAAAACTTCGTAAAGAGCTGGCAATGTCTGTCTGGATCTGTCTGGCCGTTGGGATTGTGATCACAGTGGTAAGTCTGGCCTTCATGCGGCCATTATTTACATTTCTCCATACACCAGAAGATCTGATGACGGAAACACTGCAATATTTCGGAACAATTCTTGCGGGAACCACCATTACAATTTTTAATAATTTTGCCATGACACTTCTGCGTTCCGTCGGAAACAGCAGGGTGCCTCTGGTTGCAATGATAATTTCCGCCATTGCTAACGTTCTGATGGATCTGTTATTCGTTTTCCCGTTACACATGGGTGTTTTTGGCGCAGCGTTAGCCACTGTTCTGGCACAGGTTCTGTCTGCCCTTTACTGCTGTTACTACATAGGAAAGGAAAAAAATCTGATCCCGAAAAAAACGGACTGGAAACCACTGGGTGTGATCATCAAAAAACTGACATTGAAAGGCCTGCCGGTTGCCGTTATGAATTCTGTCACTGCAGTGGGTGGAATGGTATTACAGACATTTGTCAACAATATGGGAACAAGCTATGTGGCTGCCTATGCGGCATGCACCAAGATCCTCAGTCTTTTTGAACAGCCGGCAAATACAGTGGGCCTGGCACTTCTTACTTTTGTGGGACAGAATTATGGTGCCGGAAAAAAGGAGCGGATACGTACCGGTATCCGGGAAGGAGTTATCCTGACGATCCTGATAAATATTCCACTGGCTCTGATGTTGCTGTGTATTCCTGAGTTTCTGACTTCTTTCATGTTAAATGATGCGTCGATTATTTCTTACACAAGAGATTTTCTGGCGGTTACAGGCATCTGTCTGTTTCCTCTGGGATGGCTGTTTGTGTTCCGCAACGGGTGTCAGGGCATGGGACATACGTTTGTTCCGATGCTTTCAGGAGTCCTGGAAGTGTCTCTTCGAGTGGTCATGGTAAAGCTGCTGACTCCATATCTGGCCTTTCGTGGTGTTGCTCTGGCAGAAGTATCTGCCTGGATCGGCGCCTGGATCATGTTGATGATCACTTACTGGATCTATCAGGAAAGAACGGATTCTTTTCGGTAAGTCTGAGGAGAACATCCTACCTTGGTGCGAAACTGTCGATTGAAATTTGAAAGGTTATGAAATCCGGTATCGAAAGCAATGTCGGAGATATTGCGATCCGTATTGCGCAGAAGGTCGCATGCTGATCGGATACGTACCTGATTCAGATATTCAATGGCTCCGAGACCGAAATTCTGTTTGAAACAGCTCATAAAGTAACTGTTGCTCATATGAGCGATCTTTGCCAGCTGCTCTATGGTAACAGATTCGGAATGATGTTTCTGTATATAAGTGAGAACAGGCCGAAGTGTTTCGGTTAGCCGGGATTCTGTCGAAGCCGTGTGTTCGGTACAGAGTCCCGGTGTCGATGCCAGCAGATAAAATAAGCGGAGCAGTTCGCTTTTCAGCAACAGATCCGACGTTGCAAGATTATTGTGCGCACACTGCATAATAGTCCGGACCGAATCATGGAGTTCATGATACCCCGGGGTTTCCTGAGATACAGGGACCAGAACTCTTCGTCTGGAAGAAAAGATCGGCAACAGAATATCTGTATAACAACGGTCATCGTAACTTCCCACCAGCATATTCTGATGAAAAACAATGGTATCATAAAAAAAAGAGCTGTGCTCATCCGACATGATAGCATGAAGGACGTTGGGCTGGATCAGAAAGATGTCTCCCGGTTTGGCAGAGATGGTCTGATCCTCGTATTTGAAAAAACCATTTCCAGATTTTATGTAATTTAATTCCATTTCACTGTGCCAGTGCAGCGGTACACTCGTAAAATAATCCGGTATACCGCAGTCATAGTAACTGTATGGAACCTGAATGGATCCGTGTTGGCACTTTTCTTTTATCGCATAAAGATTCATAACATACGCCTCCGTAAAATAAATATCTCCGGCAGAATAATTAAAATCATAGGATAGTATTGCAAAGAATACTGTTTCCGGGAAATATAAAAGAATCAGTTGTAATATATCATATAATGATACGTGTCGCAACGGAAAACAGAGAAGGGTATGATGTTGCAGAATGAAAATCTGTGGCATCAGGAACCCTTTTTTGCTGTGCAAAATAATATAAATTATTTTTTGAGAATGAAATAAAGGATAAAAATAACCAAAAAAAATATATGGATAAGAAGAAACACAAGAACATTATACAAAAATAATAGAATAGTATCAGAAATAAATAGTATATTGTTTGAAACCTAAGAAAATAAATAGTATTCTGGTAAAAGAAGGTAGTTGTTATAGAGAAACGAGACAACATTAGAAAGAAAGAGGGTTTTACAAAATGTCAAAATGGTTAGATGATGCAATTTTTTATGAAATCTATCCGCAGTCATTTAAAGATACTAACGGGGACGGCATCGGAGATTTTCAGGGTATTATCGAAAAATTAGATTATATCAGAGAACTTGGATGTAACGCTTTATGGATCAATCCTTGTTTTCTCTCTCCGTTTGGAGATGCAGGATACGATGTTGCAGATTACTGTCGTGTAGCTCCTCGTTACGGAACAAACGAAGATCTGAAACAGTTATTTGAAGAAGCACATAAAAAAGGAATTCATGTACTGCTGGATTTGGTGCCGGGACATACTTCTATAGAACACCCATGGTTCATCGAATCCATGAAAGCAGATAAGAACCCATATACCGACCGCTATATCTGGACCGATAAAGTATGGGAATCACCGGAGGTCAGCTTCGGCGGCTCTCTGAGAGGTATCTCTGAGCGTGACGGTGCGGTGGCTGTCAACTTCTTCTCCAATCAGCCGGCATTAAACTATGGTTTCTATCAGCCGGATCCGGAGAAACCGTGGCAGCAGTCAATCGACGATGAAGGACCACAGGCAACTATCGCAGCAATGGAAGATGTAATGAGATTCTGGCTGGGTATGGGCTGTGATGGCTTCCGGGTAGATATGGCAGAGTCTCTGGTGAAAAATGATCCGGAGAAAAAAGGGACCATCCGCGTATGGAAACAGATCAGAGAATTCCTTGATAAAGAATTTCCGGATGCAGCAATGGTATCTGAATGGGGTGATCCACAGAGATCTCTGGAGGGAGGATTCCACATGGATTTTCTGCTGGAGTTTGGTACTTCACATTCCAACGATCTGTTCCGCTGCAAAGAGCCGTATTTTTCATCCCGTGCAAAAGGAAATATCTATGATTTCGTAGAATCCTATAAAGAAAACTGTGAAAAGACAGCCGGCAAAGGTCTGATGTGTATGTTTTCAGGAAACCATGATGTAGACCGCCTGGCACGCCATCTTCACGGTGATGAATTGAAAGTGGCTTTTGCATTTATCCTGTCTATGCCAGGTGCGCCATTTATCTATTATGGCGATGAAATCGGTATGCGTTATGTAGAAGGACTGAAATCTGTAGAAGGCGGTTACAACCGTACCGGTTCCCGTTCTCCGATGCAGTGGGATGACAGCACCAATGCAGGCTTCTCCAGTGCACCGGCAAGTGATCTGTATATTGCCATGGATCCGGATAAAGATCGGCCAACAGCAAAGAAAGAGATGGCAGCTCCGGATTCTCTGTATCATGAAGTAAAAAAACTGATCCGGATCCGTCAGAGCCACAAAGCTCTGCAGAGCCGAGGAAAGATCACTTTTGTTTATGCAGAAAAGAATGCATATCCGCTGGCATATATCCGTGAAGCCGGTGATGAGAAGATCCTCGTGATCATCAACGCAGCCGCAGAGGCAAAAACATTTGCATGCGATGCAGAGCCAAAAGAAGCAATCTATAACTTTGGCGCAGCCGCAGAGGCTAAAAATGGAAAAATAACTGTTCCGGCACAGTCAGCAGGATTTTACCGGATCTGAGAAAACATAAGATAGTTGATAGTTGTTCGCAAAGATTTATGCGATTCGTATAAATTCTGTACATCGCGAAGCGTGTTACTGGGCACAGAGTGAACAGTAACGTTATGATAATTATATATGGAGGTGTAAAATGAGGGAAAACAAAGTAGTTTACGGACTGATCGGATATGGCGGCATGGGCAGATGGCATACCGAGATCCTTTCCAATGTTCCGGAAGCTATAATCGGTGGTATCTATGACATTAAGGAAGAAAAGAGAGAAGAAGCGAAGGAGAAGGGCTTTTCTGTATATGAAACAGAAGAAGCCATGCTGGCAGATCCGGATATCGATGTGGTTCTGATCGCTACTCCGAATGACTGCCACAAACCCATCGCCATTCGTGCCATGCATGCAGGGAAGAATGTAATATCGGAAAAACCGGTGACATTATCTTCCGCTGATCTGCTGGAAATGGAAAATGCAGCCAAAGAGACAGGAAAATTACTTACTGTACACCAGAACAGACGGTGGGATGATGATTTCCTGATCATCAAAAAGCTGGTAGAGGAGCAGAAACTGGGCCATGTCTTCCGGATCGAGAGCCGTGTCCATGGTTCAAGAGGTATCCCGGGCGACTGGAGAAAAGAAAAGGTCCATGGTGGCGGAATGGTCCTGGACTGGGGCGTACATCTGCTGGATCAGATCTTATATATGTACGGTGACAGAAAGATCGAGACCGTATACGCATCACTTACCAATGTCACCAACCAGGAAGTGGACGATGGCTTCACTGCTATCCTGACATTTGAAGGTGGAACGGAAGTCCTGGTGGAAGTCGGTACCAACAATTATATTTCCCTGCCGAGATGGTATGTACTGGGAGAAGACGGTACCGCAGTGATCCGGGACTGGCAGTTAAACGGTGAGATCATCCGTAAGACCGGTAGGACGGAAGAGACGGTAGTACCGGTTAAGACAGCAGCCGGTCTGACAAAGACCATGGCACCGAGACGGGAAGATACCATTGTGAAAGAGGACTTGCCAAAGGTATCCGGAGATATTGCAGACTTCCACAGAAATGTAGTTGCAGTGATCCGGGACGGAGCAGAACCTGAGATCAAACTGTTCCAGGTGATGCGTGTCATGAAACTGATGGAAGCAATCTTCCGGTCAGCGGAGACAAACCAGGTGATCAAATTTCAGGATCAGGTGTAACAGGGAAGAACGTGAACAATTATAAGTAGAAACCATAAATAAAAATTAAAAATAAATGGGAGAAAACAGGAGGAAATAAGTATGAAACAGATTAAAATCGGAACCTGCGTGCCGGGAACAAAGGCGGAAGAATGGTTAAAGGGATTTGCGGGAAAAGGCTTCGAAACATTTTCCATCAATTTCCATATGTCACTGGAAGGAACAGACCTTGACAAACTGGCACTGACCACAGAACAGATTCTTGCCGGTACAGATTCCAAGATCACTACACTCGGATATTATTGTAACCCGATCCAGTACGCAGAGCACAGAAAGACACTGGAAAAGGTGATCTGCACTGCTGAAAAATTCGGAGCTACCCATGTAAGCACCTTTGCAGGAGCCTGGGAAGGAAAACCGGTAGAATCCGCATACGAAGAGTTCGGAAAAGTGTTCCGTGAACTGGCAGACCTTGCAGAAGAAAAAGGTGTGAAACTGGGTATTGAAAACTGCCTGATGGATGGAACCTGGGAACATGCCACCTGCAACATCGGTTTCAACCCGAAAGCCTGGGAAGTGATGTTTGAGGAAGTAAAGAATGACAACTTCGGTCTGGAATGGGAGCCGACCCACCAGATGGTACAGCTGATCGACCCTGTGGCAGAACTGAGAAAATGGTGCAAAAAGATCGTCCATGTACATGGAAAAGATGCGACCATCGACTGGGATGCAGTAAGACACGGCGGAATCTCCGGAGCAGTTCCGTTCGTATGGCACCGTATGCCGGGATTTGGTGACACAAACTGGAGAGATATCATTTCTATCTTAAGAAGCAACGGATATGAGGACGATATCTGTATCGAGGGATATCATGATCCGGTATACAACGGAGAACTGGAGATGACCGGACAGCTCCACGCACTGAACTATCTGAAATGGTGCAGAGGCGGAGAGTTCACACCAACTCCATGGGAGAAATAATACAGATATACAGAGACAGAAAGAAACAGGAGGGCATTCCTATGAAACTTGGGTTTGTTACAGCGATCCTTGACAGCTGGACCTATGAAGAGATGATGGATTTTGCGTCTGAGCAGGGATTTGAATGTGTGGAAGTGGCATGCTGGCCACAGGAAAAAGCAGAAAGAAGATATGCCGGTGTAAGCCATATCGATGCGGAACGGGTCAACCAGGATGATACATATGCAGAGCATATCGTGGAATATGCAAAAAAATCAGGAGTGGAGATCTCGTCACTGGCCTATTATCCAAACGTGATGGCGGCAGATAAAGAGAAAAGCGCAGCCGCTGTGGAACACCTGAAACAGGTGATCCTTGCAAGTAAGAAATTAGGTGTGGGCATGGTCACCACATTTATCGGAAGGGACCAGACCAAAAATGTACAGGAGAACCTGGAACTGGTAAAAGAGATCTGGCCGCCGATCATAAAACTGGCTGAGGAATGTGACGTGAAGGTTGCCATCGAAAACTGCCCGATGCTTTTCGGCGAGGACCAGTGGCCGGGAGGACAGAACCTGATGACAACACCGCCGATCTGGAGAGAGGTATTCCGGATCCTGGACAGTGACCATCTGGGCATCAACTACGATCCATCCCACTTTATCTGGCAGATGATCGACTATATCCGCCCGCTTTATGAGTTCAAAGATAAGATCTTCCATGTCCACTACAAGGACATCAAGATCTACAAAGACAAGCTGGAATCCTGCGGTATCATGGCATATCCGCTGGAATACATGTCACCGAAGCTCCCGGGACTCGGAGATGTGGACTGGGGAAAATATGTATCAGCACTTACGGATATCGGATATGACGGTTATACCTGCATTGAGGTCGAGGACAAGGCCTTTGAAGATTCCAAGGAAAAGGTTGAGAATTCTTTGATCCTCAGCAAGAGATATCTGGAACAGTTCGTGATTTGATCGAATAAACTGCGAAGCGGATTGCGAATATCCGCTTGACTATAAAATTTATTGACTACAGGTAACTATTCAGTACCTTCACAGTTACAGGCAAAAATGTATATGAAATCACCTTCGGTGCTGGCATTTTTGCTTGTATGCCTCGGAATTTTGGCGTATTCATGCCAAAACATCTCGTGGGATAGTGACTACTGAATAGTTACTACGGAATAAAAAGGAGATAATACCATGAGAAAATTAAAAGCAGGAATCGTAGGATGCGGAGGAATCGCCAACGGAAAACACCTTCCGGCTATGAAGAAAAGTGGTCTCTATGAGATCGTAGCTTTCTGTGACATCATCAGAGAGCGTGCAGAGAAAGCAAAAAAAGAATATGGTACAGAAGATGCAAAAGTATTTGAAGACTATCAGGAGCTTATCAAAGAGGACCTGGATGTTGTATATGTAACCACACCGAACCGCTCCCATGCAGAGATCTCTATCGCAGCCATGGAAGCAGGAAAAGATGTTATGTGTGAAAAACCGATGGCAAAGAATTATGCAGAAGCACAGAAGATGGTAGAGACTTCAGAGAAAACAGGCAGAATCCTGAACATCGGATACCAGAACCGTTACCGTCCAGATTCCCTGTTTCTGAAGGAGATGTGCAAGGCTGACGAACTGGGAGAGATCTACTTTGCAAAAGCCCATGCACTCAGAAGAAGAGCAGTTCCTACCTGGGGTGTATTCTTAAATGAAGAAGAACAGGGCGGCGGTCCGCTGATCGATATCGGAACCCATGCGCTGGATCTGACTTTATGGATGATGGATAACTATGAAGTAGAGTCTGTAACAGGACAGACCTTCCGCAAACTGGCTGACCAGACCAATCAGGGAAATGACTTTGGAGACTGGGATCCGAAGGAATTCAGTGTAGAAGATTCCGCTTTCGGATTCATCCGTATGAAAAACGGTGCAGTGATCGAGCTGGAAGCAGCCTGGGCACTGAACACACTGGAAGTTGATGAGGCCAAGACAAGTCTGTGCGGAACAAAAGCCGGAGCAGATATGAAAGACGGCCTGCGGATCAACTACATCCACCACAATAAACAGGTAGTAGAGAAACCGGCATTATCCGGCGAAGGAGTAGCATTCTTCTCAGGAGAAGAGAAAGAAGCACCGGACTATGAGCAGGAACTGTTCTACCACATTGTTGCTGACGGAGCAGAACAGATCGTAAAACCTGCACAGGCTGCAGTTGTCACCCGTGTACTGGAAGCAATCTATGAGTCTGCAAAGAGCGGTAAGACAATTTATTTTGATTAAAAGAGTTTTTTGGAAGCTATATTCAATAAACAGAGGGTCAGTCGTGATGGACTGGCCCTTTTCAAATGCCTGTTTCCTGGATAAATCGTAAAAATTTCGAAAATGGTCGGTGAAGCAATCTTGAAAGTTAATTATCAAAATGCTAATATAGTACGGAGTGTCATGTATTATCCCTGTAAATAACAGTAAAATCATGGAAAATGATTTACAGGAAGATGAACGTGGAAGAGAATGATACAATGGATTAGAAAGAGGTATTTTATAATTTGAACTCAAAAATATCAACAAATGTATTTGAAGAGGCCGGAATAACGCCGGAAACCCTTATAAAACTGGGACTTCCGCAAGACAGTAGGTCATTATCACCGATGATGGTCCATTACTGTCAGACAAAATGTGCGTATAAAGATTCGATTCTTTTTTATCGTCTTGGGGACTTTTATGAAATGTTTTTTGAGGATGCGAAAACTGTCTCCCGTGAACTGGAACTTACACTTACCGGCAAAGACTGTGGTCTTTCTGAACGGGCTCCGATGTGCGGGATTCCGTATCACGCAGCAGAAACATATATCAATCGTCTGATCGATAAAGGGTATAAAGTAGCCATCTGCGAACAGGTAGAGGATCCGAAAACGGCAAAGGGAATCGTAAAAAGAGAAGTGACCCGTGTTGTGACACCGGGAACGAATCTTAATATGCAGGAACTGGATGAAGGAAAGAATAATTATCTGATGGCCATCGTATGTGTGGGGGATCATTTTGGGGTATCCACTGCAGATATCACAACCGGTGATTGCTATGTGACAGAGATTGATGAGGAGCGGAAACTCTGGGATGAGATCAATAAGTTCGTTCCGGCAGAGATCATCTGTAATGACGCTTTTCTGGTCTCCGGTGTGGATGTGGACGACCTGAGGAACCGTCTGCATATCTCTGTGTTTGCACTGGAATCCTGGTATTTTGGAGATGATCTGTGTAAGCAGACATTACTGGAGCATTTTAAGATTTCCTCTCTTGAGGGGCTGGGACTGGCTGATTATGACAGCGGTGTGATCGCAGCCGGTTCCCTGTTCCGGTATCTTCTGGATACCCAGAAAAATACCATGGAGCATATGAATAAAATTATCCCGTATACTACAGAACGCTATATGGTTATCGACAGTTCTTCAAGAAGAAATCTGGAACTGGTGGAGACCCTGCGGGAAAAACAGAAACGCGGCTCCCTTTTGTGGGTGCTGGATAAGACGAAAACTGCCATGGGTGCCCGTATGCTGCGAAGCTTTGTGGAACAGCCATTGATCGATGCAGATGCGATCAACGAACGACTGGATGCGGTAACGGAACTGAACATGCAGGCGATGCTTCGCGAGGAGATCCGGGAATACCTGAATCCGGTATACGACCTGGAACGTCTGGTCAGTCGGATCAGTTATCGTTCTGCGAACCCGAGAGATCTGCTGGCATTTAAAATGTCTCTGGAAATGATTCCTCATATTAAGAATCTGCTGGCGAACTTTACCAGTCCGCTGCTGGTACGCATTAACGAACAGATGGATGGCCTGGAAGATCTGTATACACTGTTAGAAGCCTCCATTACGGAAGATCCACCACTGGCAGTCAAAGAAGGCGGGATCATCCGGGAAGGCTATAATGAACAGGTAGATACCTATCGGAATTCCAAAACCCAGGGAAAATCCTGGCTGGCACAGCTGGAAGCAGAAGAGAAAGAAAAAACCGGTATCCGGAATCTGAAGATCAAATATAATAAAGTATTTGGCTATTATCTTGAAGTGACGAACAGTTTTAAAAATCTGGTGCCGGAATACTATACAAGAAAACAGACGTTGACCAATGCCGAGCGCTATATCACACCGAAGCTAAAAGAACTGGAAGATATGATCCTCGGTGCGGAAGATAAATTATTTGCCCTGGAATACGATCTGTTCTGTCAGGTGAGAGAAGAACTGGCTGCACAGATTCCGCGAATCCAGGAGACAGCGAAAGCCATCGCGCAGCTGGATGTCTATGCATCGTTATCTGTGGTCGCCCAGCGCAATAACTATGTACGCCCAACGGTCAATACAAAAGGTGTGATCGACATCAAAAATGGCCGCCACCCGGTTGTTGAAAAGATGATCAACAACGATATGTTTATTGCAAATGATACCTATCTGGACAACGGCAGCAAGCGTGTCTCCGTGATCACCGGACCGAACATGGCAGGAAAATCCACTTATATGCGGCAGACTGCCCTGATCGTTTTGATGGCGCAGATTGGTTCTTTTGTTCCGGCAGAAAAAGCAAAGATTGGTGTGGTAGACCGGATTTTCACCCGTGTCGGAGCTTCGGACGACCTGGCCAGCGGACAGAGTACGTTCATGGTGGAGATGACAGAGGTGGCCAATATTCTTCGCAATGCGACTGCGAAAAGTCTGTTGATCCTGGATGAGATTGGCCGTGGAACCAGTACCTTTGACGGACTATCCATTGCCTGGGCAGTTATCGAACACATCAGTAATACAAAACTTCTGGGGGCAAAGACTCTGTTTGCTACCCACTATCACGAACTGACAGAGCTGGAAGGAAAGATTCCGGGCGTTAATAATTACTGTATCGCGGTGAAAGAACGGGGCGATGATATCGTATTTTTACGAAAAATCGTAAAAGGCGGTGCCGATAAAAGTTATGGTATCCAGGTGGCAAAGATTGCAGGTGTTCCGGATAGTGTTCTGGATCGTGCAAAAGAACTGGTGGATGAACTGGTACATACGGATATTACCAGTACATTTAAAGATCTGGCAGAGAATTCCAGAAAGACAAAACCGAAAGCCGTACATTATGATGAAGTGGATCTGGAACAGATTTCCCTGTTTGATACGGTACAGGATCAGGATATCATAGAGGAACTGAAAAATCTGGATATTACGATGCTGACACCGATGGATGCGATGAATACGTTATATCGGTTACAGAATAAATTAAAAAATCGATGGTAAACGAAATATAGCAGATGTTATAGCTTAGGAAGGAAATAGATCGATGAAACGACAGATTTCAGTCTTGGATCAGAGTACAATTGATAAGATTGCAGCAGGAGAGGTGGTGGAGCGCCCTTCTTCGGTTGTAAAAGAACTGGTGGAAAATGCCATTGATGCGGGAGCCAGTGCGATTACTGTGGAGATCAAGGAAGGCGGTACCACATTTATCCGTATCACCGATAATGGTACAGGTATTGAAAAAGAACAGGTTCCGCTGGCATTCCTTCGTCATGCGACCAGCAAGATCCGTAAAGTGGAAGATCTTTCGTTGATTTCTTCTCTTGGATTTCGTGGCGAGGCGCTGTCGAGTATTGCTGCTGTTTCCCGTGTGGAACTGATCACAAAACCCCATGAACAGCTGATCGGAGTCCGCTATCAGATTGAGGGCGGTATGGAAAAGGGAATGGAGGAGATCGGTGCGCCGGACGGAACGACTTTCCTGATACGGGATCTGTTTTATAATACGCCTGCAAGGGCAAAATTCTTAAAGACACCGACTACAGAAGCCGGTTATATCAGCAGTTTTATCGAACAGCTGGCACTGTCGCATCCGCATATTTCTTTCAAATATATGCAAAACGGTCAGACGAAACTGCATACTTCCGGAAATAATAATCTGAAAGAAGCGATTTATCAGATCTACGGGAGAGATATTACCAGGGAACTGATTGAGATCCATACAAAAGACCGGGAAGAGACGATCCGAATCGATGGATTTATCGGGAAACCGGTAATTTCCAGGGGAAACCGTAATTTTGAAAATTATTATGTCAATGGACGATATGTAAAGAGTAAGATCGTGACAAAAGCAGTGGAAGATGCTTATCATACGTTTATGATGCAGCATAAATATCCTTTTACCTGTCTTCATATTCAGATCAAAGGCTCTGATGTGGATGTCAATGTGCATCCGACCAAGATGGAAGTACGTTTTTCTGATCAGGAACTGATCTACCGACAGATTTATCAGACAATTATACAGGGTCTGCAGCACAAAGAACTGATTCCACAGGTGACGATTGGAAAAGACCGTTTGGCGGTACGTCCTGCGAACCGGGATAAAGCACCGGAACCTTTTGAGGTACAGCGCCGGCAGATCGAACAGCCGAGAGGATATCAGATGCAGCAGAAAGTGCAGCCGGAAGAGTTGAAAAACCGTGCGAAAGCGGCTAACTCGATAGCTGACAGGACAGTAGCAGTGGCAGCTTCCGGTGAAGAAACTCACAAAGGATCGGTTGTAAGGGAGCAGGGAACGGGATGTTACGGAGAAAAGCGTGAGACTGGATACAGGAATGAGAATCCGGCGAAGCAGAATCCGAATTTGCAGGCAGGACAAGTCGTTTCAGACAGAAGAGACAATATAGCTGCTCCGGGTGTTCAGAAGGCTGAACAGATGGATCTTTTTGACGGAAAACTGCTAAGTCCGGAAGCAAAAAAACATCACAAGATCATCGGACAGGTTTTTGATACGTACTGGCTGGTACAGATGGAAGATAAACTGTATATCATTGACCAGCATGCGGCTCACGAAAAAGTGTTGTATGAACGAATCGTAAAAGAGATGAAAGAACGGAATGTAAGTTCACAGATCGTCAGCCCGCCGATCATCATTTCTCTGAATCTGGAAGAACAGGAGAAAATGAAAAAGTATCAGAATATTTTTAAAACCCTTGGGTTTGAGATTGAATCCTTTGGAGGAAGGGAATACAGTATCCGGGCAGTGCCGCAGAATCTGTTCGGAATGACAGAACAGGGATTTTTTATTGAAGTACTGGATCATCTGGAGGAGGATCCATCCTTAAAAACGCTGGATGTCCTTTCGGATCGGATGGCGACCATGGCGTGTAAGGCAGCGGTGAAGGGAAATCAGAAGTTATCGCTTCGGGAGACAGAAGCACTGATCGATGAACTGTTGCAGTTGGAGAATCCGTATAACTGTCCCCATGGCCGACCGACCATTATTTCCATGACCAAATACGAACTGGAAAAGAAATTTAAGCGGATTGTGTAGGTGAACAGAGTGAAGAAACCTTTGATTATATTAACAGGTCCTACTGCAGTAGGAAAAACAAGCCTTTCCATTGCACTGGCAAAAGCGGTGAACGGAGAAATTATCTCCGCGGATTCCATGCAGGTCTATCGTCATATGGATATCGGTTCCGCAAAGATCCGACCGGAGGAGATGCAGGGAGTCCCCCATCATCTGGTGGACTGTCTGGAGCCGGATGAAGAATTTAATGTGGTACGGTTTCAACAGATGGCAAAAGAAGCCATGAAAGGAATCTATGACCGCGGGCGGATTCCTGTACTGGTGGGCGGTACCGGATTCTATATCCAGGCAGTAACCGGAGATATTGATTTCACTGTGCATGGAGAGGATACGACTTATCGGCAGATGCTGGAAGAAAAAGCAAAGACTGAGGGAGCGCAGGTGCTTCATGAGATGCTTGCTGCTGTGGATCCTGCATCTGCGGCGGCGATTCATGCAAACAATGTAAAACGGGTGATCCGTGCACTGGAATATTACCGGCAGACGGGAAAGCCGATTTCTCAGCATAATGAGGAGCAGCGCCAGAAAGAGTCCCCATATAATCTGGCGTATTTTGTGTTAAATGATGAAAGAACCCGTCTGTATGAACGAATCGATGCCAGAATTGACCAGATGCTTGCCGATGGATTGATCGATGAAGTGAAAAGACTGAAAAAAATGGGCTATCATAAAGGAATGGTGTCCATGCAGGGACTGGGATATAAAGAAATTCTTTCTTATCTGGATGGTACCTGGTCGCTGGAAGAAGCGATTTATGTATTAAAACGGGATACCAGACATTTTGCCAAGCGGCAGATCACCTGGTTTAAGAGAGAACGTCAGGTGGAATGGTTTGCCAAGCAGGATTTTGGGTATGATGCACAGGTGATTCTGGATGCCATGCTTGCTTCATTAAGAGAGAAAAAAATAATCAGGTGAGCGTGGAAAATTTCAAATAAATTATAAGATATGCATGAAAGGAAAAACAGAAAATTATGGATACGGCAATAACAAAAGAAATGTACAAAGAAATGGGAATTGATGGGAAAGTCTATTCTTTCGGACAGGAAATTGCTGAGAGTCTGAAACAACGATTTGAGGAGATCGATCGTGTGGCAGAGTATAATCAGTTGAAGGTGGTTCATGCCATGCAGCAGTGTCGTGCCAGTGAAGCCTGCCTGTATGCTTCCAGCGGTTACGGATATAACGATGTGGGAAGAGATACCCTCGAGGAGATTTACGCGGCTACATTTCATACAGAATCCGCTCTGGTACGTCCACAGATTGCCTGCGGAACCCATGCGCTTGCTGTTGCACTGGCAGGTAACCTGCGTCCGGGAGATGAACTTCTCTCTCCGGTAGGAAAGCCATATGATACTTTGGAAGAAGTGATCGGTATCCGGCCATCAAACGGTTCTCTGGCGGAATACGGGGTTTCCTATCGGCAGGTGGATCTGCTGGAAGATGGTTCTTTTGATTTTGAAAATATCAAAAAAGCAATCAATGAGAAAACAAAACTGGTAACTATCCAGCGTTCCAAGGGGTACCAGACCAGACCTACACTTTCTGTAGCAAGGATCGGACAGCTGATTGATTTTATAAAAGAGATCAAACAGGATGTGATCTGCATGGTGGATAACTGTTATGGTGAGTTTGTAGAAACGATAGAGCCTACAGATGTAGGAGCAGATCTGATAGTAGGTTCTCTGATCAAGAATCCAGGTGGCGGACTGGCTCCGATCGGTGGTTATATTGCAGGAAAGAAAGAATATGTAGACAACGCAGCATACCGCCTGACTTCTCCGGGACTCGGAAAAGAAGTAGGGGCAACACTGGGCGTAAATCAGTCTTTCTATCAGGGATTTTTCCTTGCACCAACAGTTACGGCAGCGGCTCTGAAAGGTGCGATTTTTGCAGCCAACGTGTATGAACGTCTTGGCTTTGCAGTAGTTCCGAACAGTACGGAGAGCCGCCACGATATCATTCAGGCAGTCACCTTCGGAGCACCGGAAAAAGTAATTGCTTTTTGTAAAGGCATCCAGGCAGCAGCGCCGATCGACAGCTATGTGGATCCTGAACCCTGGGCGATGCCGGGATATGACAGCGATGTGATCATGGCAGCAGGTGCATTCGTACAGGGTTCTTCTATTGAACTGAGTGCGGACGGACCGATCAAGCCTCCGTATGCGGTATATTTTCAGGGCGGACTGACCTGGCAGCATGCAAAACTTGGTATTATGATGAGCTTGCAGAAACTATATGAAAAAGGACTGGTAGAACTTCCATGAAAAGAGTTGTGATCATAGGCGGTGGGGCTTCCGGAATGATGGCAGCGATCCAGGCCGCCCGGGCGGGAGCCGCGGTTACGCTTTTAGAACACAATGAGAAACCCGGGAAAAAGATTCTTGCAACAGGAAACGGACGATGTAATCTGACAAATCTTGTACAGGAACCTTCCCGATATCGGAGCAGCCAGCCGGATTTCCCATGGAAAATCATTACACAGTATCCATTAGAAGATACACTGGCATTCTTTTCGGAACTTGGAATCTATATAAAAGACCGGGGTGGCTGGGTATATCCGTACAGCGATCAGGCAGCAGGTGTTGCACAGGTTCTTGAGATGGAAGCAAGACATCAGAAAGTGAAGATAAAAACTACGGAAGAGGTGACAGATATTCTCCGGGAAGATGACCGGTATCTGGTGAAGACAGCTACCTGGAAGTATCCCTGTGACAGCGTGATCGTAGCCTGCGGAAGTCCGGCGTCAAATGTAGAGGGGAGCAGTGCAACAGGTTATGCACTGGCCGAAAAACTGGGACACGCAATAGTGAAACCGTTACCGTCGTTGTGTGGAATCCGTGGAAAAGACAATTATTATCCGAAATGGGCAGGAAGCCGGATGGATGGCCGCATCATTTTGGAAGTGAACGGAAAAATCATCGGACAGGAACAGGGAGAGATTTTATTTACGGAATATGGAATATCCGGAATCAGTGTTTTCCAGCTGAGCCGTTATGCAGTGCGTGAGGCTGCGGAAGGAAAAACAGCTGTTTATCATCTGGATCTGATGCCAAAGCTGACAAAAGAAGAACTCGTACAATATCTGGCAGACAGACAACGGCAGAATGGCACTTATAAGAATCCACAGGAATTACTGATCGGACTGCTTCCGAAGAAGATAATAGATGTTCTGGTAAAGAAAACTTATGAACCGGAAAAGATCGCAGAGAAATTAAAAGACTGGCAGATATCGGTAAAAGGAGCATACGCACTGCGACAGGCACAGATCTGTTCCGGAGGTGTGGATCCGGAAGAACTGACGGACCACTTAGAATCCCGTTTCTATCCGGGAGTTTATTTTGCCGGAGAAGTGATCGATGTGGATGGTCCATGTGGTGGATATAATCTACAGTGGGCATGGTCGAGCGGAGCAGTGGCCGGAAAAGCTGCGGCCAGGGAAGGGAAAATATTATGATTCGTATTTCACAGTTAAAATTGCCGGTGGATCATACTCCGGATGCACTGGAAAAGAAAATCTGTCAGCAGTTAAAGATAAAAAAAGAAGAGATTTCTTCCTGGAAGATTGTACGCCGATCCCTGGATGCACGGAAAAAGCCGGATTTGAAATTTGTTTATGTGGTTGATGTGGATACCCCCAAGGAACGGAAAATCCTTCATCGCATGCAAAAGGTTAACGATAAAAATATTATGTTAACAAAAAAAACGGAATATCAATTTCCTGCAGGAGGAACTGAGAAACTAAAACAGCCGCCGGTTGTCATCGGAAGTGGTCCGGCAGGATTGTTTTGCGCATGGGCACTCGCAAAAGCAGGACTTCGACCGGTTGTTTATGAGCGTGGAGAGAAAGCATCAGAACGAAAGAAAACGGTTGATCAGTACTGGAAAGACGGTATTCTGGACCCGAACAGCAATGTGCAGTTCGGTGAAGGGGGCGCCGGTACATTTTCGGATGGCAAATTGAATACTCTGGTAAAGGATCCGGTGGGAAGACATAGAAAAGTATTGGAGATTTTTGTTCAGGGAGGCGCACCGGACCACATTTTATATGAACAGAAACCCCATCTTGGTACGGATCAGCTGATTGGTATCGTCACATCGTTGCGGGAACAGATTGAACAGATGGGTGGGAGATTCTGTTTTACAAAACAGGTAACAGATCTGGATATCTGCGATGGAAAGATCTGTCGGATCCAGCTGAACCGGAATGAGTGGATAGAAACACAGGTCTGTATTGCGGCTGTTGGACACAGTGCCAGAGATACCTTTTCTATGTTAAAAAGACATGGGATCTATATGGAAGCAAAATCGTTTGCGGTAGGTGTGCGTATCGAACATCCGCAGAAGATGATCAATCTGAGCCAATATGGACAACCGAAGGTAAAAGAACTTGGTGCTGCCAGCTATAAACTGACACATCAGCTGGAAAACGGAAGAGGAATCTATTCGTTCTGCATGTGCCCGGGTGGTTATGTAGTGGATGCTTCTTCTGAAAAAGGTTATCTTGCGGTCAACGGTATGAGTTATCAGGCACGGGACAGCCGGAATGCAAACAGTGCTATGATCGTAACGGTTTCACCGCAGGATTATGTGACGTATGGAATGGAGTATCTGCAGCGGATGGGGGAGGATGCTCTTGCGGCTGAACTGGATCAGAATCCACTGGCAGGAATATTCTTTCAGCGGTATCTGGAGCAGAAAGCTTATCAGCTTCATGAAGGCAGGATTCCCGTACAGACCTATGGTGATTTTCATGAAAGAAAAGAGACAAAAGCTTTTGGTGAAGTTGAACCATGCATCCGTGGAAGATATGCTATGAGTAATCTGCGGGAGATCTTCCCGGATTTTCTGGCAGAATCGCTGGATCTTGGAATCGCTGCCTGTGGAAGAAAGATTCATGGATTTGACCGACCGGATGCAATCCTTTCCGGTGTGGAGAGCAGAACCTCTTCTCCGGTCCGGATCTCTCGAAACGAGCAGATGGAAAGTAATGTCCGGGGGTTTTATCCCTGTGGAGAAGGTGCCGGCTATGCCGGTGGGATTACTTCAGCTGCAATGGACGGTCTGCGGGTGGCCGAGGCTGTCTGTAAAAAATATTGCTTATAAATCAGGAATCTTGAATTCACAGAAAATTTATGATAAGATAAATCAAAGTCTGGCAAACAGACTTTCGCTCTCAGCCTGAAGAGATCCTGGCAAGGAGAGCTATTTATGAAATATTCACAACGTATTCAGGAACTTCCGCCGGACGAACGCCCATATGAAAAATGTCTTCATTCCGGACCGGAGAAGCTGACAGACAGCGAACTTCTGGCTGTTGTTCTACGATCCGGTACCCATGGAAGCTCCTCTGTACAACTGGCCGATGAGGTTTTGCATCTTGGACAAAATGAACAGGGTCTGCTTGGAATCTATCATCTTTCCATGGAAGATCTGATGCAGATTCGGGGAATCGGCCAGGTAAAAGCCGTACAGATCAAATGTATTGGAGAACTATCCAAGCGGATTGCAACCAGAGAAGCCGGAAAACTTCTGGATTTTCACAGTCCGGACACAATTGCAGCGTATTATATGGAACGGATGCGGCACGAGGAGCAGGAGCAGATGATTTGTACGATGTTAAATACAAAAAATCAGTTTTTAGGTGACGAAGTGATCTCGAGAGGAACAGTTAATTCTTCTCTGGTATCGCCAAGAGATCTCATCCTTGCGGCCTTTCGTCACCGGGCTGTCTATATGATCCTGGTGCATAATCATCCCAGCGGTAATCCGGAACCAAGCAAAGACGATCTTCTTTTTACAAAAAGAGTATGGGAAGCCGGAGCACTGGTAGATATTCCACTTCTGGATCATATTGTGATAGGGGATCAGCAGTATTTCAGCTTTCGACAGGAGGGGTTGCTTTCCTGACAGAGATATTGCCGGAATATAGCGGTTCGGTGAAAGCGGTGAACCGTTATGTTGGGATATGCAAAACAGAAGGGATATGCATTTATGTTTAAAAACCATGTATATGGAATTGACCTGGGCAGTAATATGATCAAGATTTACTCTCAGAACAGTAATGAAATCTTAAAAGAGAAAAATATGATTGCCATTCGCAACAAAGATACTGTACTTGCCGTTGGAGATGAAGCATATGAAATATACGAAAAGAATCCGACAAATGTAAAGGTATCTTCTCCGATGCTCAATGGTATGATCGCAAACATCAGTCACCTGGAGATCATGCTTCAACTGCTGCTGGACAAGACCGGACGCAGCGTTGGGCGGCACCCGGTGATTTATTTTGCTGTTCCGGTAGATATGACAGAGATAGAAAAGCGTGCATATTACAGTATCGCCCATACCGGACAGCTCAGACAAAGTAAGGTACTTCTAGTGGAACGTCCGATTGCAGATGCACTGGCACTTGGCATTCCGATCATGCGTACCAAGGGATCCATGATCGTAAACATTGGAGCAGCTACAACAGAGATTTCTGTTATTGCAGATACCCGTGTGATCATCAGTAAGGTGATACCCGTAGGCGGTGACCGTCTGACACAGGATATCCTAACAACGATCCGCAGAAAGCTTAATTTTTCTATCAGTGAACGTACAGCCGGAAGATTGAAAGTATCTCTTGCAAATCTGGAACAAGATACGAAGGATGCGAGAAAAATCATCGGTATTGACTGTGTGAGCGGTTTGCCAAGAGAACGCGTGATTACTTCTCCGGCAGTAAATGAGGCGATCACTCCGGCGATTTGTGAGATCATCACAGAGATTCGGGCTTTTCTGGAGCGTATTCCACCGCAGATACATAAAGTGATCTTATCAGAAGGGATCTATCTTACCGGTGGCAGTACACATCTGCCATATATTGATAGGGTTCTGTCCAGGCAGATCGGCTGCCCGATCCTGCTGTCACATTATTATGAACTGTGTACGATCTATGGGCTGAAAGAAATTATCACCCACGATGCACTTCATCACTGGGCTTTCACTCCCAAAAAACAGAAATAAGGAGCTGTCATGAAAAAAAAGAACCAATATAAAATGAAAACAAAACATCTGATAACTATGATGACAATCCTGTGTCTCGGACTGATCGTCCTGTCTCTTTCAACCAGTTTTTCTTTTGCACCGGTGCGTAATGTCCTGGGTTATGTGATTGTTCCTTTTCAGAATGGGATTAATGAAGTGGGAAACTGGATGACGGATCAGAAAAACGGATTCCAGAGTATGAAAAAGCTGTCTGCGGAGAATGAAAAACTTCAGAAACAGGTGGATGAACTTCAGGCTAAAAACACCACACTGTCTCAGGACCAGGAAGAACTGGATCGTCTGAGAACATTGTATAACTTGGACACAGACTATTCGGAATTTGAGAAAGTCGCTGCGCAGGTGATCGGAAAAGATACCGGTAACTGGTACAGCACGTTCCTGATCAACCGGGGAAGTTCAGATGGTATTGCGGTAGATATGAATGTTATCGCGGATGGTGGTCTGGTAGGAATCGTTACGGAAACCGGGGCACATTGGGCTACGGTTCGTTCGATCATTGATGACAGCAGTAATGTCAGCGCAACTGTCACATCCATTTCTCAGAACTGTATGGTAACGGGAGATCTGCAGATGATGGACGACGGTAAGATCCGTTTTATTCAGCTGACAGATAAAGAGGATCAGGTACAGGAGGGAGATAAAATCGTAACCTCTTCTGTCAGTAACAAATTTTTAAAAGGAATTCTGATCGGTTATATCAGTGAGGTTTCTACAGACGCCAATAAACTGACCAAAAGCGGTACGATCATTCCGGCAGTGGATTTTAATGATATTCAGGAAGTCCTGGTTATCAAGGAACTGAAGCAGCAGAAGACAGAGGATGTGACTTCGGAGGAATCACAGACACCAGATGACAGCACAACTCCGACACCGGATCCGACGCAGGATGCACAGGAGGATGAGAAACAATGAGAAGAAAGCTGATTCTGGCGGTATTGATTCTGCTGGCATTTGTCTTACAGGGAACCGTGTTCCAGACACTGTCCATCGCTTCCATCGTTCCCAATCTGCTTTTGATCCTCACAGTATCGTTTGGATTTATGAGAGGAAAAAAGGAAGGAATGTTCGTAGGATTTTTCTGCGGTCTCCTGATTGATATTTTTTATGGAAGTATGATTGGCTTTTATGCCCTTATTTACATGTATATTGGATTTTGCAATGGCTTTCTGTATAAAATCTTTTTTGATGAAGATGTAAAAGTGCCAATGGTACTGGTTGCCGGCAGTGATATCGCATATGGAGTACTTGTATACGGATTGCAGTTTATGCTCCGTGGTCGGCTGGATTTTTTCAGCTATCTGCAGCATATTATTCTTCCGGAGATGGTATATACAGTACTGCTTACGGCAGTTTTATACCGACCGCTCTATCGATTAAACCGCTGGCTTACGGAAAATGAATGGGAGGGACCCAAGTTACCTTGATGAGACGACCAAAAAAAAGACATAAAAAATTTATTATTCCACGGACTACAGTGCTGATTTTTATTTTCGCAGCTCTGAGTATGGTATTGATTCACCGCTTGTTTTCTCTGCAGATCATCCATGGACAGGAATATGCGGACAATTTCAGTATTATGACGACAAAAACGAGAACACTGAAAAGCACCCGAGGAAATATCTACGATCGAAACGGTCAGGTGCTTGCTTCCAACGAACTGTCCTATTCGATCACACTGGAAGACAGTGGTGACTATGCAAATAATACAGAAAAAAACCGCAGCCTGAATGGAGAAATCTACAAGATTATCCAGATTATCGAAAGCAACGGAGATGCTATCAGCAGTGATTTCCGTATTAGTGTCGACAGTTCCGGAAACTACAGTTATGATGTGGAGGGTACAACACTGTCACGTTTTAAAGCGGATGTGTATGGACACAGTTATATTGACGATCTGACAACAGAGGAGGCAAATGCTTCCGCTCAGCAGATGGTAGAAGATATGCTGAAACGATATGAAATTCCATATGATCACAGTGACTATAAGGCTTCGGAACTGAAAAAAGCGCAGGAAGCCGGTCTTCCGGAGCAGCTGACAAAAGAAGAAACATTGAAGATTATATCGGTAAGATATGCACTTTCCACAACCAGTTTCCGAAAATATATTCCGGTAACGATCGCAACCGATGTTTCTGAAAATACGGTAGCTGCGATCCAGGAAAACAAGAGTCTGCTGGAAGGTGTGGATGTGCAGGAAGATTCCGTGCGTGTCTATACCGATAGTATTTATTTTGCACCGCTTCTTGGATATACCGGAAAGATTTCTTCGGACGAACTTGCAGATCTGCGGACAGAGAATCCGGATGCAGGTTACAGCACTACTTCTATTGTAGGAAAATCCGGTCTGGAGAAGGTTATGGAGTCGACGCTTCAGGGAAAAGACGGATCGGAAAAAGTATATGTAGATTATTACGGAAAAGTGTTACAGATCGGTGAAGATTCCAAAGAAGATCCGGTACAGGGCAATAATGTATATCTTACTATCGATAAAGATCTGCAGATTGCCTGCTACAAGGTGCTTGAACAGAAGATTGCCGGTGTGCTGGTAGCCAATATCCAGAACATCAAGACTTTCAAAGCAGATGAAAATACCGATGCATCCACGATCCCGATCCCAATCTATGATGTGTATTATGCGCTGTTAAATAATTCCGTAATCGATATCGATCATTTTACGGCAGCAGATGCCTCTGAGACTGAGCAGAAGATTGCGGCAGCATTGGAACGGAAGCAGGAAGAAATCTTCCGGAAAGTGGACGAACAGCTGACCGGAAGTGATACAAAACCATATAAAGACCTCAGCGAGGAGATGAAGGGATATGTCAGCTATATTGTCAATGATCTGCTGATGGACAAAACAGGTATTCTTTCTGAGACATCCATCGATAAGAATGATGAGATGTACAAGGCATGGACGAAAGATGAGACAATTTCTCTTCAGGAATATCTTACCTATGCGGCAAGCCAGAACTGGATCGATATTTCCAAGTTTTCAGATAAAAACACATATCTGGATTCCACAGAAGTATACCAGGAACTATCTGCATATATTTCAGATTATCTGTCTACGGATCAGGACTTCAGTAAGATGTTATACAAATATCTGCTTCTGGACGATGAAATTACAGGAAAGCAGCTGTGTACAGTACTGTATGAACAGGGAGTCCTTTCCACCGATGATGAGGACTATCAGAACTTCAAAGCCGGAAATCTTTCTGCGATGGATCTGATGCTTCATAAGATCAGTTCTCTGGAAATCACACCGGCGCAGCTGGCACTGGATCCTTGTTCCGGTTCTGTTGTTATCACAGATCCGTCCACCGGAGAGACACTGGCATGTGTATCTTATCCGGGATATGATAATAATCGTCTTGCTAACAATATGGATACAGATTATTACAGAAAACTGAATAAAGATTTGTCTACACCATTTTATAATAAGGCGACACAGGAACGTACGGCACCAGGTTCTACATTTAAACCGGTAACAGCGATTGCCGGTCTGTCAGAAGGAGTTATTACAGATAATGACTACATTTACTGTGGCGGCCGATTTGATAAACTGCAGGGAGCACCACTGAACTGCTGGTTGCTGAGCGGACATGGTGCACTTTCTATCAGGGATGGTATTGCCAATTCCTGTAACGTATTTTTCAGTGAAACCGCTTATCGTCTTGGACAGAATGCAGAAGGAACATTTAATGATAATACAGCGATGCAGCAGCTGATTAAGTATGCGAATCTGCTTGGGCTGGATAAAAAGTCCGGGCTGGAGATTTCTGAAGCATCGCCACAGGTTTCCAACGAACTGCCAATCCCGTCCGCTATCGGACAGGGTACTCACAGTTATACCACGTCTCAGCTTGCCAGGTATGCAACGGTTCTGGCGAGCAGTGGTAATGTATATAATCTTTCACTGTTAGATAAATCAACAGATTCCGATGGAAATCTGATTGAAGATTATACTCCGGAAATGATTGATCATGTGGAACTGAGTCAGGGGATCTGGGATGATGTCCATGTCGGTATGGAAGGCGTTATTACCAAATCCAACTGGGGTATTTTCCAGGATCTGAACGTTACACTTGCAGGTAAAACCGGTACAGCACAGCAGAGTAAAAACCGTGCAAACCACAGTTTATTTATCGGTTATGCACCGGCAGATAAACCACAGATTGCGTGGGCAATCCGTATTGCAAACGGTTATGCGTCAACAAACTCCGAACTGGTGGCAAAGGATATTCTGAACTATTACTTCGGACTGAAAGATGAAACAGAGATTCTTACCGGACAGGCAAGTACAGCCAGCAATTCCAACGCAGGTACAGACTGATCGAGATGCAAAAGACAGACAATATGAACAAATATCAGGAGGATTGGATATGAGTGAAGTAATTGTTGTTACATCCGGGAAAGGCGGGGTCGGTAAAACGACAACTGCTGCCAATATCGGTACCGGACTTGCGGCACTGGATAAAAAAGTAGTTCTGGTAGATACAGATATCGGCCTTCGAAATCTGGATGTGGTACTGGGACTCGAAAACCGAATTGTGTATAATCTGGTAGATGTCATCGAAGGAAACTGTCGATTAAAACAGGCGCTGATCAGGGATAAACGGTATGCCAATCTGTTTTTGCTTCCATCTGCACAGACCAGAGATAAAACCTCTGTTACACCGGAGCAGATGAAAAAATTATGTGAGGAACTGAAAAAACAGTTTGATTACATCCTGCTGGACTGTCCGGCAGGAATTGAGCAGGGATTTCGGAATGCCATCGCCGGAGCTACCAAAGCTCTGGTAGTGACAACACCGGAGGTTTCAGCGATTCGTGATGCGGATCGGATCATTGGTCTTCTGGAAGCGGAGGATCTGAGAGATATCCGTTTGATTATCAATCGCCTCCGCATGGATATGGTAAAACGGGGAGATATGATGTCCGTGGAGGATGTGTCGGATATTCTGGCAGTACCTCTGATCGGCATCCTCCCTGATGACGAACAGGTTGTAATTGCTACGAATCAGGGAGAACCTCTGGCAGGCAAGCCAGGTCTGTGCGGACAGGCTTATCTCAATATCTGTCATCGACTTCTTGGTGAAGAAGTCCCCTTCCAGGATCTCGATGTGAAAAAAGGAATTTTGGGACGATTGTTTGGCAGATAGGAGGGAAGCAATGAGTATCTTCGGCAAAAAACGGAAAGCCTCTGGCACCATTGCAAAAGACAGACTCAAACTGCTTCTTATATCGGATCGGGTGAGCTGCTCACCTCAGACGATGCAGATGTTAAAAAACGATATGATAAAAGCTGCGGGAAAATACATACCTGTTGATGCAGGAAAGGTGACAATCTGTTTTCATCAGTCACCACCCGTTCTCACAGCAGATATACCGTTAAAATCCAGAAAGGATACAGGATCTTAACATGTTTAAACTTTACAGATTGAAAAATTATAATTTCCGGCTGATCATCTGGCTTCTGATGATCAGCGGAATCGGAGTGCTGCTGGTGGGAAGTGCAAAAGCTTCTCTGCAGTCGAGACAGCTGATCGGTGTGATTCTTGGTCTCGTGGTGATGGTTGTAGTTTCTTTGATGGACTACAGCTGGCTGTTGAATTTTTACTGGATCATCTACGGGGTAAACATTATAATGCTCCTGATCGTTCGGTTCTTCGGGGATTCTGCAGGTGGTGCTACCCGATGGCTGGATCTTGGCTTTGTACGTTTTCAGCCGACCGAGCTTTCGAAGATCTTGCTGATCATGTTTTTTGCTCGCTTTCTGATGGATCACGAAGATACCCTGAATACCTGTAAGACTATTCTGGCTTCCGTAGTGCTCCTTGCAGTGCCGCTGGTTTTAATAAAGATTCAGCCGGATCTGAAAAACACGATCACTGTTACGATTATATTCTGTCTGATGATGTATGTGGCAGGACTGAGTTATAAGATCATAGGTGGTATTCTGGGAGTTGCCATTCCGCTGGTTATTGTGGCATTCATTCTGATCACACAGACAGATATCAAGATTATTGACTCCTATCAGAAAGACAGAATCATGTCCTGGATGTACCCGGAAGACGAGACCTACAAAGATGATGTTATCCAGCAGCAAAATTCAATTACAGCTATTGGTTCCGGTGAACTTACCGGAAAAGGATATAATAACAACAAAGTTTCCTCTGCAAATAAAGGAAATTTTGTTACTCAGATTCAGACAGACTTTATCTTTGCGGTTGCAGGTGAAGAACTTGGGTTCATCGGAAGCGTTTTTATCATATTACTCTTATTCCTCATTGTGGTTGAATGTATAATTACAAGCAGAAAGGCCAAGGACCTGTCCGGTAAGATTATATGTTGCGGCGTAGCAGGCGTCGTTGGCTTCCAGAGTTTTCTGAACATCTGTGTAGCCACCGGCGTTCTTCCAAACACAGGAACACCGCTTCCCTTTGTAAGTTATGGTTTGACATCTCTGGTCAGTCTGTATATTGGTATGGGTCTGGTATTAAACGTAGGTTTGCAAAACAGAAGATATTTGGGAGGAGAAAAAAATGAACATTGGCTTCATCGCACACGAATCTAAGAAAAAACTGCTTCAGAATTTTTGTATTGCATACAGAGGAATCCTCAGCAAGCATCAGCTTTATGCCACCGGGACATCCGGGCGTCTGATTGAGGAGGCTACGAATCTGGACGTCCATAAACTTCATGCGGGACATGTGGGCGGCGAACAGCAGATGGCATCTATGATTGAACAGAATCAGATGGATCTGGTGATTTTCCTTTGCGGACCATAACAGGAGAAAAAGCATGAACCGGATGCACATAAAATTTTCCGTTTATGTGATACACATATTATTCCGCTGGAAACAAATCTTGCCACAGCGGAACTTCTGATCAAATCCCTGGAAAGAGGAGAACTTGACTGGCGTGAAATGTATAAAAAATAGAAAACGATTATTGAAACCTATCAAAAAAAAGTATCGGGATACACTGATTCTTACAGGGATTCTGATTCTGTTTTTTGGTGTGGGAATTACCGCACTCGTACTTCTCCGCCGCTCTTCACAGCTGGATATGACTTCAGCTTATTCGGTAAAAGAAGAGATGTACGGTACACATGGTGCAGAAATCAGTACACAGAAAGCCGATTCCTTTGCCTCGTCATATGCAGTTTCCTCCGGAAATATGAGTCTGGAAGGTGTTGCGATCAGTGATACGACAAAAGCCGGTCTTTTCGATCTGGATCATGGATCTGTGATGTTTGCTCAGAATATTCATGAAAAATCATATCCGGCGAGTATCACAAAAATTATGACAGCGATTCTGGCATTTAAGCATGGGAATATGGACGACATAGTGACAATTCCGGCAGAGGCTCTGAACCAGGAATCCGGTTCCACAGAGATTGGCTTTCAGGAAGGAGATCAGGTAACACTGGATGAACTTCTTCATGGTCTGCTGATCTATTCCGGGAATGATGCTGCGGTTGCTATAGCACAGCATATCGGCGGAAGCGTGGATCAGTTTGTGGAAATGATGAATCAGGAAGCACTGGAGCTTGGTGCAACCAATACACATTTTGCCAATCCTTCAGGACTGCAGGATGAAAATCATTATACAACAGTATACGATATTTATCTGATGTTACAGGAAGCGATGACGTATCCACATTTTCTGGAGATTGCACAGCTTAGTTCTTATAATCTTACCTGTAACAGAAGTGAGCAGGAAGTAACTTTTCATCTGGATGCTACCGATCAGTATCTGACCCGTCAGGTGACGGCACCGAAGAATGTGACGGTGCTTGGCGGTAAGACCGGTACAACATCAGATGCAGGCTCCTGTCTGGCACTGTTGAGCCAGAATGCCTATGGGGAACCGTATATTTCTATTGTTCTTCACGCGGCAAATAAGACGAATCTGTACACGTATATGAATCAGTTGCTTTCTGCGATCAATCAGTAGAATCAGCTGATTTTCAAAAATATCAGAAACAGGAAAGAAATGCACCAGGCGTTGTGCGTTTATTTCCTGTTTTTTTTGAAATTTTTCAGATTTTTTCAAATTTACCATTGTATTTCTTGGTGAAATATTCTATAATTACAACAACAGAACAGTACTTTTTGGTAATATATACCAGAAATCAAAGGAGGAAACTGCTATGGTTCAATTAATTGTAGGCAAAAAAGGTAAAGGAAAAACTAAGCAGCTTTTAGATAAAGTGAACGGAGCCATTAAAGTTGCTGAAGGTAACATTGTATATCTGGATAAAAGTTCCAAACATATGTATGAACTGAACAATAAAATTCGTCTGATCGATGTATCCGGATATCCGATTAAAAATGCAGATGAATTCATCGGTTTTGTATGTGGTATTGTATCTCAGGATCATGATCTTCAGGAAATGTATCTGGACAGCTTCCTGAAAAATGCAAAATTGGAAGGAAAAGATATTACCGATGCACTGCATCAGTTAAAAGATATTTCCGAGGCATATAAAATTAATTTTGTATTAAGTGTTTCCATGGATAAAGAAGAATTACCTGCTGAATTTCAGGATGATATCATCATTGCCTTGTAAAACTGTAGCAGATGAAAAGAGGGTTGCCTGTTGGCGACCCTCTTTTCATGTTTTACGCGAGTAACGAGCCAAAGTCCGTGCATGCACGCGACCCTGGTGATTGCCGCGATAACTATGAGAAACTCGCGGAACGTGTTTCTCATAGTTATCCGCAGCTTACGGGTTAGTGTCGGCGAGACGACTGAAAAAGGTGCAAAGGTACAGACCGCTTAATCCAACCAGGATATAGATGATCCTGGAAAGCCAGGATAAATTGCCGAACAAGAAAGCAACCAGATCGAATTTGAACAGTCCTACCAGCCCCCAGTTAATTGCACCTGTGATTGTCAGTATCAGTGCTGTATAATCCAAAACTTTCATCTTAATTTGATCAACCTCCTGTTTTTTTCGTTATCTCCAGTATTTCCACGATTTCACAGAATATGCATATTTTTTTTCTTGTGTATTCGTCAGAGGAATGATAGAATAATTTTATATGAGTATAAGTCAGAAAAACGAAGGGGAGTGTTTTCATGACTACAAAAAGGAAAAATAAAATATCCGGATGGTTTCGTAAGATCCCGTTAAATATAGGAACCTTTATCTTTGGGGCACTTTTTGTGTATATGGTAATTACGGTCATTCTGTATCTTACTGCAGATCATATTCAGTCCTATCAGGTGACCGCAGGTCCCTTATCCAATAATAAGACATATACAGCACTGGCAATCCGTGAAGAATCTGTGGTAAATACGAATGCCGCCGGTTATATCACCTATTATGCAAGAGAGAACAGTAAAGTTGGAAAATCCGGAGCAGTCTATACTCTGGGGGACACTCCGGTGCAGGCTGCAGTCAATGAACTGACCGAACAGGATTATGCCGGAATCCGCTCTTCCATTGCAGGATTTGCCTCCACATATGACAGTGACAACTTTTATGATGTTTATAATTACAAATACGAGCTGGAGGGATCTATTCTCCAGTACAGTGGTCTTCAGACGGATGACTCCACGGAAACTACGCAGACGGCCAATGGACAGACAATTTACCGGGCAGCACAGGATGGTATCGTTGTTTATGCAGTGGATGGCTACGAAGGGATTACAGCAGATCAGCTGACGGCAGATCTTTTTAGTAAGAAAAACTATCAGATTACCAATCTTCAGAAAGAACGAAAGGTATCCTCCGGGGATCCTGTGTATAAACTGATAACCAGTGAGACCTGGTCAGTAGTGATACCGCTGAGCACAGATCAGATTGTTTCACTGGCAGAAAAAAAGACGATCCGAGTGAAGTTTTTAAAAGATGATGCCACGCAGACAGGTTTACTGACCATTGTTACCGGTGAAGACGGCAATTATTACGGCAAGATCACATTCAGCCGTGGAATGATTCGCTATAGTGGTGATCGCTTTCTGAATATTGAATTGGTAACAAACACACAGACAGGATTAAAGATTCCGCTCAGTTCCATTGTGAAAAAGAACTTTTATGTGATTCCGAAAGAATACATTGCTACTGATGAAGAAGATGGTGATGCCGGCTTCTACCGAAAGGTTACCAGAAGGGGAAAAGATGATTCCTCTGAATTTGTCAAGGCTACGATTTATCAGGAAGACGATGATTACTATTATGTGGATATGGATACTTTTCAGGACGGAGATGTGATTTTGAAGCCTGACAGCCAGTCTGTTTATGAAATAAAAGAAAAGAAAGCATTAGAAGGTGTGTATTGTATTAATAAAGGCTATGCTGTTTTCAGGAAAATCGTCATGATTGAACAAAATGATGAATATTGTATAGTTGAGACAGGTACCACCTATGGACTTTCCCAGTTTGATTACATTGTCAGAAACGGAAATACCGTGAAAGAAGACGATATTCTGTTTAAATAAAGACTTACAAAGGAGAATAATGTATGGTAGCAGAACAGTTACAGAACGTACGAGCTGAGATCAGAAAAGCCTGTGAAAAAAGCGGTCGGAATCCGGAAGAAGTAACTCTGATCGCAGTCAGTAAGACAAAACCGATTTCCATGATTCGGGAGGCGATGGATGCAGGACAGACGATCTTCGGAGAAAATAAGGTACAGGAACTTTGCACCAAATACGAAGAACTTCCGAAAAATCTCGAATGGCATCTGATCGGGCACCTGCAGAGGAATAAAGTAAAATATATTGCAGACAAAGCAGCACTGATTCATTCTGTGGATTCTCTGCGTCTGGCAGAAACAATCAACCATGAGGGAGAAAAGATTCAGAGAGTGATTCCTGTCCTGATTGAAGTGAATGTTGCGCAGGAGGAAACAAAGTTTGGAGTATCAGTGGAAGAAACCATGTCTTTGATTGAGGAGATCTGTAAGCTTCCGTATGTGCAGATTCAGGGACTGATGACAATTGCTCCATATGTACCGGATCCTGAAGAAAATCGGCCTGTTTTCCGAAAATTGAAACAATTAAGTGTTGACATAAGCAGTAAAAACATGAATAATGTACATATGGATATTCTGAGTATGGGTATGACGAACGATTATCAGGTAGCTGTTGAAGAAGGTGCCACTATGGTTCGTGTTGGTACCGGTATTTTTGGTGAGAGAGATTATTCCAAAACAAAATAGATAGGAGATAAAAAATGAGCGTTTTAGATAAGTTTTTAGATGCCATCCGTTTGAATGATGATTTTGACGATGATGATGAATTCTTCGATGATGAAGATTTGGAAGCCCTTGACGAGGAAAAACCGAAACATCGTTTCTTTAAAAAACTGGATGACGATGATGATGAAGATGAAGAAGTTGAATATGTAAAACCGGAGAAAAAAGTGGCACCAAAGCAGACAAAAGCTCCGAAACAGACTGTAAAGCAGGCAACTCCGTCTGCATCCAGCAAGATCACTCCGATGAGAAAGAAAAACAGCGGAAATGGCACGATGGAAGTCTGTGTGATCAAACCTTCTTCCATGGAAGACACCAGAGAGATCGCAGATACTCTGATTGACCGTTGTACTGTAGTACTGAATCTGGAAGGTATTGATGTAGATGTGGCGCAGAGAATCATAGATTTTTCTTCCGGTGCATGCTATTCTATCGCAGGAAGTCTGCAGAAGATTTCCAGTTATATTTTTATCCTGACACCAGCCAATGTGGAAATTTCCGGTGATTTCCAGGAAATATTAAGCGGCGCTTTTGACGTTCCTTCTGTTCGGACAAACTTCTAAGATGAAAGAACAGGAAGTACAGTTCAGAAAGCGGCTGGCAGATCTGGCAAGAACAGCCTATTATCGGGAGATTCCTATGTTTACGGATTTTCTGGATTTGAATGAACTTCATATGGTACATAGCTTTCGACCGGAGGAAGCGGGTGTTATGATCCGTACCTTCGGTGGCTATGAAGAAGCAGAGCGTCAGATAGCAGCATTTCTTCCTGATGCTCTTTCTTATGATTATGGGGAAAAAGAGTGTTTTCTTTCGATGTATCCGATTCGGTGTATCCGTATCTCGCCTTGTTCCGGAAAATTCAGTGAGACGCTTACTCATCGGGATTATCTGGGAGCCCTGATTCACCTGGGAATCGAACGCTCCAGACTTGGGGATATAGTGATCAAGGGCCAGGATGCGTATGTATTCTGCCATGCACAGATGGAAGAATTTCTTATGCAGAACATTACCAGAATTCGGCATACAACAGTGAAAGTGTCCGCTGTTGAGAATCCGGACGACCTTCCGAAACCACAGTTTCAGGAGATCCACGGAACAGTCAGTTCAGTACGGCTGGATGCGATGATTGCTCTGGCATTCTCGTCATCCAGAAGTAGTATGCTGGGATTGATCGAGGGCGGAAAAGTTTTTGTCAATGGTAAAATGGTTGTATCTAACGGACATCCTTTAAAACCGGAAGATATTGTGTCGGTCCGTGGATATGGAAAGTTCCGCTATGACGGAATGGCGGGAACAACAAAAAAAGGACGGTGCAGTGTTACCGTACAGAAATATATATAACGTATTCTCAAATACGATCCTGCATTTCCACAAAAATAAAACAGGATGTAACTGTTCAGTAACTTCACAGTTACGAGCAAAAATGCATTTAAAATCACCTTCGGTGATGGCATTTTTGCTTGTATGTCTCGGGATTTTGGCATATTTATGCCAAAACACCTCGTGGGATAATGGCTACTGAATAGTTACAACAGGATGATCATTTTGGAGGAGAATTTTATGAGCAAACAATTACGCGTATACAGAGAAGGCGCAAAGACAGAATTTGATTACCAGATTCTCTGGGAAGAAGATTTTACAAAACTGACGGATGCAGTTAAGAAACTGGAGCTTTCCTGTGGAAAGATCTGCATTGTAGCAGATGATATAGTGGGAAATCTGTATGGGAAAGAAGTACAGAAGGCACTGGAAGAACTGGATGTAACGGTTGATTTGTATACTTTCCCGGCGGGAGAAGCTTCTAAAAATCTGGATACAGTAAAAGAGCTGTACGCGTTTCTGATCGAACATCACTATACAAGAAAAGATGTACTGGCAGCACTTGGCGGAGGCGTTACCGGAGATCTTACCGGATATGCTGCTGCCACCTATCTGCGTGGTATTGACTTTATCCAGATTCCAACGACTCTTCTGGCTCAGGTAGACAGCAGTGTAGGTGGAAAAACAGGTGTGGATTTTGCACAGTATAAAAATATGGTAGGTGCATTCCATCAGCCGCGGCTTGTCTATATGAATCTGAATACGCTGAAAACTCTTCCGGAAGATCAGTTTGCCAGTGGCATGGGAGAAGTGTTGAAATCAGGTCTGATTCGTGATGCCAGATTTTATGAGTGGACGATTAATCATATGTCGGAGATTCAGGAACGAATCTATCCGGTTCTTGTGAAAATGGTTCGCAAATGCTGCGAGATTAAGGCTGCTGTCGTGGAAAGTGATCCGACGGAACAGGGAGAACGTGCACTGTTGAATCTTGGACATACAGTGGGTCATGCAGTGGAAAAACTGAAGAATTTTGAACTTCTTCATGGCCAGTGTGTGGCACTTGGAACCATTGCCGCTGCCTATATCTCTTTCAAAAGAGGCTGTCTGTCGACAGAGGAATTCTACGAGATCCGTGATATGAACGTGGGATTTGATCTTCCGATTTTCTTTAATGGTCTGGATAATGAAGCTGTATTGCAGACGACAAAGTCGGATAAAAAGATGGATAACGGAAGGATTAAGTTTATTCTTCTCAAGAAGATCGGACAGGCATACATCGATAAAACAGTTACAGACGAAGAAATTCTGGATGCGATTCAGTTTATTAACGGAGATATGATCGAAGGAGAATAAGGGATGGTGAAAAATAAGAAAACCATACAATTTATCGGAGTGGACTGTATTCTTATGGTGATTCTGACACTTCTGGATCAATGGACAAAAAGTCTGGTTGTGCATCAACTGAAAGATCAGAGTGACATTATACTGATTCCTGGAGTTTTCCAGTTGCATTATCTGGAAAACCGTGGAGCTGCGTTCGGCATTTTGCAGAACCAGAGAATTATTTTTGTGATTCTGACGATTATCTATCTGGCTGCAGTATTCTGGTTTTTGCATCGTTGTCCGAAAAACGGACGTTATACATTGCTGCATATTATAGCATCAGTTCTGACAGCGGGAGCCATGGGGAACTTTATAGATCGGCTCCGCCTGGGATATGTGGTGGATTTTTTCTATTTTTCACTGATTAATTTCCCGGTATTTAATGTAGCGGATATTTTTGTGGTAATTTCTTTTATTGGTATTGCAGTAAGCATTTTATTCATATATAAAGATGACGAATTTGAGTTCTTAAGCATCAGGAAAAGGGAGTCTAAGGCATAGTGGAAATCTATACATTTACACCGGATGAGGAACAGAAAAATTTAAGAATAGATAAATTTCTTTCTGAACAGCTGCCGGATCAGTCGCGATCCTATTTACAGAAATTATTGAAAGAAGGAAATGTGACAGTCAATGAAAAAACGGTAAAGGCAAATTATAAAGTACAGCTTTCCGATACAGTGAAGCTGGAACTTTCGGAGCCGGAGTGTCCGGACATTCTTCCGGAAGATATTCCACTGGATATTTTGTATGAAGATGAAGATGTGCTGATCATCAATAAATCCAAAGGAATGGTAGTTCATCCAAGTGCCGGACATTATACCCATACAGTGGTCAATGCAGTAATGTTTCACTGCAAGGAACATCTTTCCGGAATTAATGGAGTGATGCGTCCGGGTATCGTGCACAGGATCGATATGGATACAACGGGTGCTATTGTGATCTGTAAAAATGATATGGCACATCAGAGTCTGGCAGATCAGCTGAAAGAGCATTCAATCACCAGAAAATACTGCGCCCTGGTACATGGAAATCTGAAAGAAGACGAAGGAACAGTAGAAGGGCCTATTGGCCGTCATGCCACAGATCGGAAAAAGATGGCAATCAACTACAAAAACGGAAAACCTGCAGTAACGCACTATAAGGTGCTGGAACGTTTTGGTGCATACACTTTTATTGAGTGCCAGCTGGAGACCGGGCGCACTCATCAGATTCGCGTGCATATGGCAAGCATCGGTCATCCACTTGTGGGAGATATTACCTATGGGCCGGCGAAGTGTCCGTTCAAACATCTGCAAGGGCAGTGCCTTCATGCCATGGTTTTAGGGTTTGTTCATCCACGGACGAATGAATATATTGAATTCTCAGCCCCATTACCAGAATATTTTACTGATTTGTTAGAAAATTTAAGAAAATAGGTACTGTACAATTGATTTGTTTTATTTTATAATAATTATAATAAATTAAAAGAACGGGAGGGGTTGCTATGAAGACCAATACCATTATTACAATAGGTCGTCAGTACGGAAGTGCCGGACGTCAAATTGGAAGAGTCCTTGCAGAAGAGTTAGGTATTAAGTGTTACGATAAAGAGTTACTGGAACGTGCAGCAAAGGAAAGTGGACTTTGCGAAGAACTTTTTGAGAATCATGATGAAAAACCAACCAATAGTTTTCTGTATTCTCTGGTTATGGATACATACTCTTTTGGTTATACTTCATCTGCATTCTCTGATATGCCAATTAATCAGAAAGTTTTCCTGGCTCAGTTTGAAACTATCAAGAAAATCGCAGCTGAGGGACCTTGTATCATGATTGGTCGTTGCGCGGATTATGCACTGGCAGATTTTGATAACTGTTTCAGCGTATTTTTCCACGCGGATCTGCAGACGCGTATTCGAAGAATTGCAAAAATTTATGATCTGACAGATGCAAAAGCAAAAGATCGTATCATCAAAACAGATAAAAAACGTTCTAGCTATTACAATTACTACACCAGCAAACGTTGGGGTGATGCAGATTCCTATGATCTGTGTATCGACAGTGGTAAAATGGGAGTAGATGGCTCTGTAGAACTGATGTTAAATGCAATTCAGCTGAAAGAAAAGGGATATAAAACAGCTATTTACTAAATTTTATGTAACTGTTCAGTACCTTCACAGTTACAATTTTATTATACTGTCTGAAGCTGTATATTGTGTAGTATAATAAATAAGCCCGCATAACAGGTGAGAGGATCTGTTATGTGGGCTTGTTTCTTACACATATATGTAAATCAGCGGATTTTTGGTGTCCAGTCAGGAATGTTGCCGTTTACAATTGCAGAAAACATCCGCTCTTTCACACCGGGATTCTCCTGATTCAGTTTTCGGAGCAGGTCTTTTACATACTGTCGTTTTGTATATCCGTCTGCCGGACAGGGGCTTTTTACGACAGGAAGCTGATATTTGTTACAGAAGCCTTTCACATCTGCTTCAGAAACATACATCAGCGGGCGGATCACCGTAAGGTCGGTGCGGTCAAGATGGGTGACCGGAGGAAAAGAATAAAAATGCCCTTCGTAGATCAGAGACATCATCATGGTTTCTACAATATCATCCTTGTGATGGGCATAAGCTATTTTATTGCAGCCCAGTTTTTTTATCGTGTCGTTTAAAGCACCTTTGCGCATTTTTGCGCACAGGGAGCATGGATTCTTTTCGTTTCTTTCATCAAACACGATCCGGGCTATTTCGGTTTTTACCACGGTATAGGGAACTCTCATGGTTTCGCACAGGGAGTGAATGCCTGACACATCAAAATCAGGATGCCCCAGATCGACCGTAATTGCCTCCAGATCGAATTTTTTCAGATAGTAGCGTTGTAGTCCATGGAGTGCGTATAAAAGCGTTAAACTGTCCTTTCCGCCCGATATACCGATAGCAATTCTATCCCCGTCCTGAATCATGTTGTAATCATCGATAGCACGTCTTGTATAACTCATTAATTGTTGCAGTTTCATTGTATGGTTCCTCCAATTATAAAATATCAGAATAATTGTATAAATCAGAATAGATTTGTAAATTCTTTGAATAACATAAATTTACAGTTATTTAAGTATATCAAATAAAGACTTTACAGAAAAGTCATAAATAGTTAATACATGGATTTTATTCTGTGCTATAATAGATAATATATGTTTATTAACAGAAAACTCGTGGAGGCGTTCAGATGAAAAACTTCTTGGGAAAGAAATATGTCCAGATTGGAATCACAGCATTTTGCGTTATAGCTGCCAGTATGTTATTTTACTTTGGTATCTTTCATACGGCATCAATTGCCAGGGGATTGAATACGATTTATACCATCCTTACGCCAATTGTATATGCAGCAGCAATATCATATGTTCTATGGCCGGTTATCCGCTTTATGGAGCGCAGTGTGGTTTATCGGATCTGTGAGAAAAAAAACTGGAATCCAACTCATAAAGTACGCCATGCGATTCGGATGATTTGTGTTATTATTACATTACTGTTGTTTTTACTGGGAATCTATGGTTTGTTATCTGTGCTGATCCCGGAACTGATCAACAGTATCACAAACATTATCGACAATTTGCCACGATATATTAATAATATAGAAAAATGGCTGACGAATCTTCTGAAAAATTATCCGGATCTTGAAGAAAACTCCAGTATGATTTTCTCAGCCGTAACATCTAAAGCGGAAACCTGGCTGACGGATGATCTTCTGCCTAAAATAAATCTTCTGGTTGCAAGCTTTTCTACAGGATTCCTGGGAGTTCTGGTATTCTTGAAAAACTTTCTGATCGGTGCCATGATATCTATTTATCTGTTGTACGGTAAAGAATCTTACGTTGCGCAGGGAAAGCGGTTGCTGTACTGCTTGTTCAGTACCAGAACAACAAATAATATCATTCGTGACCTTCAGTATGTAGATAAGACCTTCGGTGGATTTATCATTGGAAAAGTGTTAGACTCATTTATTATTGGGATTTTGTGCTATATAGGTACAACGATTCTGAATTTGCCATATGCATTGCTTGTCAGTGTTATTGTGGGCGTGACGAATGTAATTCCGTTCTTTGGTCCATATATTGGTGCGGTGCCGAGTGCGCTGCTGATTTTGCTGGTTAATCCGATCCAATGTGTTTACTTTGTTATTTTTATCCTACTCTTGCAGCAGTTTGACGGAAATTTTCTTGGACCGAAGATTCTTGGTGGTTCCACAGGACTTTCAAGTTTTATGGTTATAGTTGCTATTCTTGTAGGAGGTGGATTTTTCGGCATTTTCGGTATGTTTGTCGGAGTTCCTGCCTGTGCGGTGATCTGTACAGTAATCCGCAATGGTATACAGAATCGTCTGACTAAGAAGTGTATGCCGATTGATCTGGAAAGTTATCAGAATATCGATCATCTGGATGCAGAAACGCTGAAACCGGTGGCACCATCTGCAGAGAAACCGGGAAGTGACAGCGTATTTAAAAGTTATCGTAAAATTCGGACAAAAGCGAATGCCAATAATGAGGTGAATACAGAGGATCACAAAACAACGGAATAAATGATATGATATACAGAAGGAGAAAAAGTCATGAAGTTTGTAATACAAAGATGTCAGGAAGCCAGTGTTTCTGTGGATGGAAAAACAGTAGGGGCGATTGAAAAGGGATTGATGGTCCTGATTGGTGTAGGGAAAGATGATACTACAGAAGTGGTGGATAAATATCTGAAAAAACTATTACAGTTACGAATTTTTGAAGATGAGAACGGCAAGACAAATCGTTCTCTGATGGACATAGGAGGACAACTTTTGCTGGTGTCTCAATTTACTTTATACGCAAATTGCAGACATGGAAATCGACCAGGCTTTACGGATGCCGGAGATCCTCAAAAAGCAGAAGAGTTGTATGAATATCTGATAGAAAGAGCAAAAGAACAGGTTTCGGTTGTTGAACAGGGGATTTTTGGAGCAGATATGAAAGTTGCTCTTGTGAATGATGGACCGTTTACAATTATTTTAGATGAAGCAGCGTTCGCTTAAATGCAAACGCTGCTTTTTTTGCATTGCATAACGAGTATAATTCGCAAATCGTATTTTATCTCGTTGCATTGCATATCAATAATTGGTCCGGTGGTTCAATTATTGATTTAAACTAAAATAAATATAAAGAACGAATGGCTTTAAGAATCGGGATTTTCACGAAGACGAAGAGCGGATGCTGCCTTTCTGCGTCGTTCATCACCGATAGCTGCATAGTGTTTTCTGGTGGTATTAACGTCTTTATGGCCTAATACGTCGGCTACCAGATAAATATCACCGGTTTCCCGATATAAGGCAGTACCATATGTGCTTCGGAGCTTATGTGGCGTGATTTTCTTTGTGGAAGTAATTTGTTTTGCATATTTTTTTACGAGATTTTCCACAGCCTGAATACTCATACGTTTTCTCTGAATGGAATAGAAGAGAGCGTGTTCGTGTCCGGCAATCGGCGTAATAGTCGCTCGTACTTCGAGATAGTCGAGAAGCGCTTTTTCTACCTCTTCACCAAAATACACAAACATTTCATTACCACCTTTTCGTGTAACTTTTATCGCATCATTTTTAAAATCCACATCCTCAACATCCAGCCCAACACATTCAGATACACGAATACCGGTTCCTAAAAGGAGTGTGATCAATGCAAGATCCCGGACTTTTGTTTTTTCATAGTAAGCTTTTCGCTGACCGGAAAGCTGATCCCCGGCATGTTCGATATAATCCAGCAGCATGGCAACTTCATCGACATCCAGGCGGATAATAGCCTTTTCATGAATTTTAGGAATGTCAATTAAAGCCGGAGGATTTGTCTTGATCAGTTCAAGACGAAAATAATAATTATAAAAGCTCCGTAGCGTTGAAATTTTGCGTTTTACGCCGGTTTCTCCATTGGTGATAAAAGTGTCCCGTTCATCCTTATAAACCTTTAAATATTCCTTATATTCCTCGATATCAAGAGCCTGAACCTGATCTAGTACATCAATTGTCAGATCCGTTAGCTTATAACCTTTAAATAAGGGGTTTTCCTGTACCAGAAACTGGAAAAAAATCCGTATATCGTATGCGTATGAAATCCTGGTTTTTGTCGTTGTAGTTGCATCAATCGCCCGAAAATAATCCCTGCAGAATTCCGGAAGAGTACGGAGAACTTCACGGAGTTTTAAAACATTCTGCATGTCGGTCTGATCATGATAAGTGACTCGATCCATAATAAAAAGTCCTTTCAGAATAAGTTGATATATGGATTGTATCATAGAAAAAGAGACCTGTCAATCTATACGACAAACCGCAGTTTTTCAAATAGATTAACGAGGGAAACGTAATTAGGTTTAGATATTTATAAATGAACTTCTGTCATATTGTGATCTACGGCATTCAGAAATGTGTTAAATATATCTTTTGTTTTTAAACGTAAACTGGATGTATTGATGCATGGATGACATCCCAGGTATTCTTCTTTCAGTACATCGCTGTCGACTAACAGACGAACCCGATGATCAGTGTCATTCATTAATCCTAGGATGCTCACAGAGCCGGGAGTCACATCCAGAAATTCTTCCATATAGTCCGCAGTTCCAAAGGATAACCGGGAACTACCAATCTGCGCAGATAAATCCTTTGTTTTGAATATTTTCTCTCTCGGAATCAATAACAGATAAAAATCGGTTTTTTGACGGTTGCATAAAAACAGGTTTTTACATGTTGCGGCTTTCAGGACCTTATCGATTTCTTCACACACATCCATATGCATCGCCGGTTCGTGATCCACTCGGTCATATTCGATATGTAATAGATCCAGTAATTCATATACTTTTTGCTCTTTTTTCAGACGTTCTGTCATATTTTCCGGACGTCCATGCTGCAATGTCAGACTCATAAACAGTATAAAATCTCCTTATCGTTTTTATCATCCGATATAAATCGTTCTAACAAATTGTACATTAGTTTGGAACAGCTAATATCAGATATATTTTTATTATAGAATCATATGTGTAGAAATACCAGAGATTTACCCAATCTAATCTATAGAAAAAACGCTGGTGTCAATTAAAAAAGATGTATAGAAATATAATTAGTATAACTTATTTTTTCCTATACATCTTTTCAAATATTAGTCTGTTTTTATTTTGTTTTCGGATCGAGCTGCTTTGGAAGAATCAAATTCAAGACAATCGCAGAAATTGTAGCAAGAACAACCGGGGATTTTCCGAAAATTGTAGTTACCCAGTCAGGGAACTGTGCAAGAGATGCGCTTGCCTGCGTAACACCCATACCAACAGCGATTGCCAGACCTACGATAGTGGTGTTTCGGAAATTCAGCTCTTCCGAAGCAATTAGTTTCATACCGGTCATGGCTATGGATGCAAATACAGAGATGGTTGCACCTCCAAGTACACAATAAGGTATGGTAGTAAGTAAAGATGAAAATTTCGGGATCAGACCGGCTGCAAGTAAGATGACTGCAGCTGTACCCATTACTCTCCTGCTTGTTACCTTTGTCGTGGAAACAATACCGACGTTCTGACTGTAGGTTGCGGTAGGCAGTCCACCGAAAAATGCACTGATAATATTGCTGATACCATATCCTACAATTCCACCGGTTAATTCTTTATCAGTAGGCATACGGTCCATAGCACCGGTTGTTGTGGCAGAAAAATCACCGATCGCCTGTACAGCATTGATTGCAAATAAAATGGCGATAGCTACACAGGATGAAGGTTCAAAGGTAATTCCAAAATGCATTGGCTTTGGAAGTTGGAAAAATGATGCATTGGATACAGAAGAAAAATCAATCATGCCAAAACAAAGTGCTACAATATAGCCTCCCATGATACCAATTAGAATAGATGCCAGTTTCCAGATTCCTTTACCATAATGATTCAGGAAAGTTACAATAATCAGCGTGATAACGGCCACCAGCCAGTTCTGCCAGGAACCGTAATTCTCACTGCTCGCACCGCCGGCCATGTAATTGATGGCAGTTGGATATAAAGATAATCCGATAGCAAAAACTACCGTTCCGGTAATCAATGGTGGGAAAAACTTGCGGATTCGCTTGATGTTTAATCCAACCAGTAAAGCAACAATACCGCCGACGATTTGTGCGCCGAGAATGGTGGCAATATCATACTCGCCTGCGATTGCCTGCATACTTGGCACGTAGGCAAAACTGATACCCATCATAACCGGAAGTCCGGCACCGATGGCGAACCACCTGGTTTTTATAAAGGGAAATAACTGTAATAACGTGGTAAGTGCTGACATTACCAGAGCAGCCTGGATCAGAATAACGGAATCCTTCTGGGAAAGTCCTGCTACACCGGCAACAATGATGGATGGGGTTACACATCCGACAATCATGGCAAGTACATGCTGGATCGCCAGTGGCATAACTTGTCCGAACGATGGCTTTCCGTAGAAATCAAATAACGCTTTGTCCATCTGTCTGGAATGACCTGTTTCTTTGGTACTCATACTATCTTTTTCCTCCTTGGTGTTATTTATTTATTATATATGGAGATAAGATATTTGAACACCCTTTTTTGTAATAAATAACAAACTAATTATTAATTTTTCTAATCAATAATTATTCCGGGACTTCACGAGTTAAAGTAAACTATATTTATTACCTGTATTCATCGGAGTAATACGGTACACAGATGGTAGTTCCATAGATCAGCTGATCATCCGGAAGATGGTTAATGCTTTTCACTTCTTCCATGTAAGCGCGGATATTTGTATATTCATCACTGATGTATTTCTGGGAAACACCCCACAAAGTGGTATCACGGTCTACATAAACGTTAGTATAGTATTTATAACGTTTCTGCACATCTGCATTTGCATCGACGCTGGTAAAACGGAGTATGGCAACTGTTGCCAGACAGATCAAAAACATACTGGCAAAAGGGAGATGTCTGCATTTTGTTTTTCTGGTACGACATTTTCCGGGGTGTACATTTCTGCGAGTGCTTCGTGTAACAGTTGTCTTTCCTTTGTATTCTTTCATCATAGTAAATTCCTCCCATACTTTTAAAACATATGTTTGCGAACATTTGTTCTTTAACTGTGAATTTATTATAGATCTCGAACATCCGTTTGTCAATATGATTTTGGAGAAAATCCGAACAGATTTTCGGAATATGTGTTTGCATTTTAAGTGTGTATATGTTATCATTATAATTAAATAATTACAGAATTTGTAATGAAGTCAGAAAAATACAATTACAGATGCAAATAGATATATAATAAAGAAAAAGAGAATCAGATGTTCGGGAGGATTCGGCTATGGCATACGGGAAAATTACAGATAAACAACGGGAAATTTTGGAATATATCAAAAACGAAATTCTGAACAGGGGATTTCCACCTGCGGTACGTGAAATTTGTGAAGCGGTAAACCTGAAGTCCACGTCTTCTGTTCATGCACACCTGGAGAGTCTGGAAAAGAATGGCTATATCCGACGTGATCCTACCAAACCGAGAGCAATTGAAATCGTGGATGACAACTTTAACCTGGTGCGCAGAGAGATGGTGAATGTTCCGGTATTAGGCCGTGTGGCAGCCGGTGAACCACTGCTGGCGATCGAGAATGTGGAAAGTTATTTTCCTATTCCGGCGGAATTTATGCCGAACGCACAGACCTTTATTCTGAATGTTGTTGGGGAAAGTATGATCAATGCAGGGATTCTTGATGGTGATAAAGTAATTGTAGAGCAGACTGCAGATGCACAGAATGGTGATATTGTAGTAGCTCTGGTAGATGATTCTGCTACAGTAAAAAGATTTTACAAAGAAAAAGACTGTTATCGTCTCCAGCCGGAAAACGATTACATGGATCCGATCATCGTATATGATCAGTTGCAAATTCTTGGCAAGGTCATCGGTGTATATCGGTTTATGGAATAATCTCTTTAAAATAAATGTAAAATGAGATTCGATGGTCTGTTATGAGTAATCGAAAAAAAGAGTACAGAAAATCCTAATCAGTTTCTGTACTCTTTTTCTTTATCTGCGATATATCGTAACTGTTCAGTACCTTCACAGTTACGAGCAAAAATGCATTTACTGTTCTTCTTTCAGCTCTTTCGCATCCATCACTTTTCCGTCTCGCCAGATACGTTCAAGATCATAGAACAGTCTGTTCTCTTCGTCGAAAAGATGAATTACGATGTCACCGTAGTCCAGCAGGATCCAGTTCGCACTGGAATAGCCTTCCGTCTGTTTGAGCTGATAACCGGCTTTTCCCAGTACTTCGTCTACATTATCCGCCATTGCCTGTACCTGGTTACGATTACTTCCGCTTGCGATGATAAAATAATCAGCCAGAGTGGTAATCTGTTCGATATCAATTACTTTAATATCAGAAGCTTTTTTATCTTCCAAAGCTTCACATGCCAGCAGTGCCATTTTTTTTGCATCTGTCATTTTATGTTCTCCTTATTTTGTATTAATCAAGTCGCTATAGTAATTATAGGCCTGTATTGTTGCCTGATCGATGTCCTGTGGGTCATCGTCCAGATACTCCAGGGTGTCATGCAGAATCTCATACATGCAGAGATCCAGATTCTCAAAAGCAATCTTACGAATCTCAGCAAGTCTTGGAGCTTTATTCCTTGCCGGCTCGATATAGTCCGCAATATATACAATCTTTTCCAGAAGTGTCATGTTTTCTTTTCCGGTAGTATGCCAGGTGATTGCACTTAAGATTTCAGGATCTGTTACACCATATTTTTCCCGGGCTACCCAGGCACCTACTTTGGCATGGAGTAAAAAGGTATGCTCTCTCTCAAAGTCTGTGACCGGAATCTTATTATCTTTACAGATTTTCAGCTTTTTCTTTGCCGGAATACATTTGGCACAGTCATGAAGAAGACCTGCCAGCTGTGCGCGTTCCATAGGATAATCATAGCGGATTGCCAGGGATGCACTCATCTGCATCACACCGAGAGTATGCCAGAGACGGTCTTCGTCCAGATATTTTTTCAGCTTTCCGGCAATCTTCATCAGATTGAACTTCTGTTCTTCCATAACATTCCTCCTGCATTCTTCATCTTTTGTAATTTCCAAGAGAGGAATCCGGGACTATGCCCGGTAGATTCCTTCTTCGCGAATATAAGTATATACCTCATCCACAAGATAATACCGTACGCTTTTTCCCTGACGGATCCAGTCACGGAGTGTCTGTGAGGAAATTTCTAGGTTGGGAGTGTGCAGCTGGATAAAATTCCCCTTGTATTTTTCTTCCAGATATAACATTTGTTCTTTCAGGGATTCTTCCGGAACAGCATTTCTTGTAGCTACCAGCAGACTGGCTGCCTTACAGATCCGATCCGGTCTGCACCACGTGTCAAAATCATACAGAGAATCTGCACCGATGATAAAATAATACGTTTGATCCGGATATTTCTTATGCAGCCGCTCCAGTGTCTCATAAGTATACGTATATCCGTCCGGATGCATCTCTTCTGTGGAAAGACGGAAATGTGGATTGTCAGCGATAGATTTTCGCACCATCTCCACCCGCTGCTGATCACTTGCACGTCCCTCACGGTTCTGTTTGTGGGGAGGATTTCCGGAAGGCATAAACCAGACCTCATCGAGAGCCAGTTCCTCATAAGCCTTTTCTGCCAGAATCAGATGTCCTATATGAATCGGATCAAAGGTTCCCCCCATAATTCCAATTCGTTTTTTCATGATGTTCTCCTTACGGAAGCTGAATCTTTTTCTTCTCTTTTTTTCCTTCTTTATAAAGAACGATTTTCTTACCGATAACCTGAACAACCTGGGAACCGGTCCGTTCAGCCAGAACACGGGCGATTTCTTTTGGATCGTCCATACAGTTCTGTAATACGCTGATCTTAATCAGTTCTCTTGCTTCCAGGGCTTCCTTTGCGGACTGGGTAAATTCCGGCGTCAGACTGGATTTGCCGATCTGCAGGATTGGTTCTGTTGTCATGGCAATACTTTTCAGATATGCTCTTTGTTTGCTTGTCATAAACTCTCCTTTATTTGTAATAATCAAATTCAAATCCGTACATACGGACAGTGTCTCCCTCTTCAATACCTGCCTGTTCCAGTTCTTCAAGAATACCGCCGTCTTTCAGGAACTTCTGGAAGAAAGCGAATCCTTTTTCAGAATCCAGGTTGGTATATCCAAGCATCTTCTCAATCTTTGGTCCTTCTACCACATAAGTATGACCATCGTCGAGTTTTTCTACGGTATATGGCAGATTTTCCGCAATAAGAACGTCTTCCGGGAAGAATTCCTGCTCGAAAATAATCTGTTTTTTCTCAATGGAATCCAAAAGAGATTTTACATGGTATAAAAGTTCTTTCACACCTTTGCCGGTAACGGCAGAAATAGGAAATACTTTTACGCCCTGTGGCTCAAATTCGTCCTTCAGACGCTGAATCGGATCTTCTCCGTCAGGATAGATCACATCCACTTTATTGGCTGCGATTACCTGTGGTCTGGAAGCAATATCGGCGTTATATGCCTTTAATTCTGCATTGATCTTATAGACATCATCTACCGGATCTCTGCCCTCCGTGGAAGCGGCATCCACAATATGGATCATGACACGGGTTCTCTCGATGTGACGCAGGAACTGATGTCCCAGTCCCACACCTTCCGATGCACCTTCGATGAGTCCCGGAATATCCGCGATAACAAAACCGTCAGCACCATCGAGATCTACCACACCAAGATTTGGTGTAAGGGTAGTAAAATGATAGTTGGCGATCTTTGGCTGTGCATTAGTTACACGGGAAAGAAATGTAGATTTTCCTACATTTGGATATCCAACCAGTCCCACATCTGCGATGACTTTCAGTTCCAGACGTACTTCCAGCTCCTGGGCCGGCTGGCCTGGCTGCGCGTACTTCGGAACCTGCATGGTGGCAGTTGCATAGTGCATGTTTCCTTTACCGCCGCGACCGCCTTTTAAGATCACCTGCCGGCGATTTTCACCGGACATATCTGCGATTACTTTACCGCTTTCTGCTTCGTAGACAACGGTTCCTTCCGGAACACGCAGTGTGATATCTTTTCCATCGGCTCCATGGCATCGTTTTTTTCCGCCCTGTTCGCCATTTTGTGCTGCATATTTTCTTTTGTGACGAAATTCATTCAACGTATTCAGACCTTCGTCCACTTCAAAAATCACATCACCTCCGCGACCGCCATCACCGCCATCCGGACCACCGTTTGGCACAAACAACTCTCTACGGAAGCTTACATGCCCGTCCCCGCCTTTACCGGAACGGATCACGATCTTTGCTCTGTCTGCAAACATATTTTTCTCCTATCTGTCAATATTAGATGGAAACAGTGAACTAAAATTATGATGTCGCTGTTCCTGTTATCGAATATATAAAAAGAAGGCTCCAAACCATTCTGATTTGAAGCCCGCTGCATATGCTTATTCAGCTACCGGAACGATAGAAACCTGTTTCTTATCTCTTCCTTTTCTTTCAAAACGAACAACACCGTCTACTAATGCAAACAGAGTATCGTCTTTACCACGTCCAACGTTTACACCCGGATGAATCTTGGTTCCACGCTGTCTGTAAAGGATATTACCAGCTTTTACAAACTGTCCGTCAGCTCTTTTTGCTCCCAATCTTTTGGATTCGGAATCTCTACCGTTCTTAGTAGAACCAACTCCTTTTTTATGAGCAAAAAATTGAAGGTTCATATTTAACATGGTTTTTACACCTCCTCGAAGATTATATCAATAAATTCTGTGTACTGTTCATCTTCCATTCTCTGTAATCCGAGAATCAACGAATTCAGCAGCAGGAGACTTTCTTTGGAAGGCTTGTTCTTTATCATAAAATGAATACGTGCAGATGATTCATCCACATCAATCGTAAACTCATCTTCTGTAAAGGCCTCAATAGAATTCACCGTATTGATCACCAGTGCAGAGATACCGGCGCAGACAATATCTTCACCTTCCTGAGCATATCCTGCATGATCCTCACTGGTAAAGCCTACACACTGATTTTCTGAATTCTGATAAAACGTAACTTTTGTCATCAGACCACCTGATTAAGCGTTGATCTTTTCGATTTTCACTTTTGTGAACTGCTGTCTATGTCCGTTTTTCTTGTGATAACCAGTTTTTCTCTTATACTTGTAAACGATTACTTTTTTAGCTTTTCCGTTTTCAACTACAGATGCAGTAACGCTGGCATTAGCTACGTCAGCTCCTACTTTTAAACCGTCGTTGTTTACAGCAAGTACCTGGTCAAATGTAACAGTCTCTCCAGCTTCTACACCAAGCTTTTCTACTCTAATGATATCGCCTTCGGCTACTTTGTACTGTTTACCACCTGTTGCAATAATTGCGTACATATGGCACACCTCCTATTATCATTACTCGCCAAATATGGTGGCTCTTTCGAGCTCTTCTACCTCTTTGTGCGGCATACTTCGTAATATTACCATGCTTTTTTGGATTCGTCAACTGCTTTTTGAAAATTTTCTTGAAATATTATTATAATAGAATACGACAGTTATTCAACACCATCCAGTCCATGTGATGCCGCAATTGCTAGTACACCCGGACCGGTATGGCAGGTGACACTGAAAGATAATGGATCCATTCGTGAGATGGTAATATCCGGGAACACGCTCTGCACTTCTTCCTTCCATTGTCTTGCAGTTTCTTCATCGGTGGTATAGGCTACATGAAGTTTTAACTGTCCTTTTGTGACATAATCGGAAAAACGGCCTTCCACATCTTTTTTCATGGCTTCCAGCATGTTCTTTTTGGCAGCTTTGACACCACGGACTTTTTTGTAGGCATCGAGTTTGTCTCCCTGAATCTGCAAAATCGGTTTCAGGTTCAAAGCAGAGCCAAGAAGTGCTGCTGACGGTGTAATACGACCACCTTTTTTCAGATATTTTAAGGTGTCTACCATCAGATAAATGCTGGATTCCAGTGCCTCTTTTTCCAGAATTTCTTTAATCTGTGCAGCCGACTTTCCGGCAGCAACAAGATGTTTCGCATCCATTACAGACTGCTGCATGGTAACGGAGATCCTCTGGTTATCGACTACCTGTACCTTCCCATCATAATCCCGGGCAAGTCCCATAGCGGTAGAGCAGGATGCACTAAGTCCGCTGGACATCGGAATGTGCACGATTTCATCATATTCTTTTAAAAGTTTATCCCACAGATCCATCACATCACCGGGTGACGGCTGAGAAGTAGATAAGTCTGCATCGTTTTCAAGAAAATGATAGAACTGTTCTTTGTTCATATCCACATCTTCAAAATATAATTTTCCATCTACTAAGAAAGGCATCGGGATCACATAGATTCCAAGTTCTTTTCCTTCTGCCTGTGAGATACCACTGTTACTGTCGGTGACGATGGCAACATTGCCCATACTTTTGTTCCTCCTTTTACACTGCTGTAACGGTTTTCAATAATATACGTCATTTTAGCTCAATAATATAATTATAACATGGACTCAAAATAAATTCCACATCCAAAACAAATGATTCCTGCAATGAAGAAAACTGCGGATGGAATTGCAATTTTGAGTACTGTGCGATTCATCTGTTCTTTCGGGAAAAACGGTTGTTTTACATTATCTCGTCTGTGTAACAGATAATTGCCCAGGTACATTCCGAAAGGAACAGCTGCTCCAAGGATCAGATAAACACCGATGGAAATCAGAGGAACCGTCATGGTTCCATCAGTACCGGTAAGCTGATTTTGCGCCTGCTGTAGCTGAGACGTTTTCAGAAGAAATTCCTGCAGCACCATGGGAACCAGATTATTTATCATATGAAATGCGGAGGAATATACCATATTTTCTGTCTCCAACATAATATAGGACATAACTGCTCCCAGGATCGCAGTAGGCAGGAAACGAAGTGGGTTTGCATGAAAGAGACCAAAATAGATACCCATGATCAGAACGACCAGCCATTCTTTTCGGATACGATACATGGTATGAATGATTACACCGCGGTGAACCGCTTCCTCACAGATTGCCGGAAGCAGCGCAACTACGATCACAGATACCCAGAAAGGTACGCTGTAGATCACATCATTCAGTCCCTCGTTGATTGTCTCCATTTCTCCGGGAAATAAGCGATACTGGATCAGTGATACGACCATTGCAAGGATATAGGACGAAATCCACATCAGAATAGTTCCTAACATTGGCAGTCCTTCCGGAGAATGCACCGGAAACAGAGAGCGCAGGGAATACCCCATCACTTTTGCAAATAGCAGTGCCAGAATTAATAAAATAATTTCCGTAGCGGCCACACCATACAGTCCGAAATGAGACTGCAGCGGTACACAGACTACAAAAAACACAATCATAATTAACAGAAAAAATGCGGCTCCGTGCCACGGTTTTAAAGTTTTCTCTCGCATAGTTTATTCTCCCTTCTTCAGCTGGAGCAGCTGTTCTGCAAGGGTTTTGGCGGACTTTTTCCGGGTGATCTCCATGATGCCGAGAGCGGTTACATCCACAACTACAGTCTGCATCGGGTCTGATCTGACCAGTGAACCCATGTATTGGAGCAATTCAGACTGATCATTGGTATTTTTCATATTAATAAAGTCAACCAGAATCATACCAGACAGATTACGAAGCCGGAGCTGCCTTGCAATTTCCAGGGCCGCTTCCCGGTTGATCTGTTTATAATTTTCTTCTGCATCTTTTTTACTGCTATGTTTACCGGTGTTGACATCGATGGCAACAAAGGCTTCTGTCTGCTGAATTATCAGAAATCCACCGGATTTTAACCAGATTTTCTCCTGAAGTGCCTGATCGAGCTCCCGTTCAAGATTATAGAGCCTTGCAAGCGGCAACAGGGAATCTTCGTAATATTCAATTGCACACATCGATGCAACCGGAATATCCTGACGGGAAACACATAGTTCTTCATACAGCGTCTTCTGGTCCGTGATGATTTTTTCTGTTTCTTTCCAGTGCACATCTTTCAGAATGGATGCGGTGATCGATTCTCCTTTGGAAAGCTTCGTATAGCAGGGTGTGTGCAGTGCTTTCTGATACAGCTGTGTAAACTGCGTTTCCAGTGACCGCAGTTCTTCCTTCAACTCTTCCGCGGAAGCCAGCGCACCATTTGTTCGAAGAATGATGCCGTACGAGCAGTCTTCCGGCATCAGCTCTTCGAGAAACTCTTTTAACTTTTCCCGCTTTCCGGATGGAATCTTCGCGGAAATACCGATTGTGCGGTTTCCGGTCGTGAGCACCAGATATTTTCCGGTAAAATTCAGGTTCGAAGACACGCAGGGGGCTTTGGTTTTTATCGCTTCTCGGGTAACCTGCACCAGAAGTTCGTCGCCGGCTCGTAATTCTGATGCTTTCTTCGGCATTGTGTAGAGAAAATTAGATTCCTTCGTATAAGGGAAATAACAGCTGGTGCGGTTTTCAATTTCCACAAAAGCTCCTTTGATATCCGGGAGAATTTTCTGGACTTTTCCCACATGGATACTTCCGAGCAGACGTTCTCCCCTGGGGTCTTCCAGACAGATTCGGCTGATTTTTCCGTTTGACTGCCAGGCAGCTACCCGGCAGTCTGTTCCGTGATAACAGAGAGTGGTAATGATAACACGTTCCATTTTATACAATCACATCTCCCAACGCTTCCAGGGATACCAGCTGTGGGATCTCCTCTTCACCGCGGTCGGCATAGACTTCTTCCCGGTGGATCATCAGTGCAAATGGTTCCAGTTCGATTCCGAGGAATTTTGCGAATGCTTCCATCACTAATTCCGGTTTCAGGTTGTGAACACTTCCCTGGGAAAGCTGCATCCAGACTTTGTCACCGCGCAGTTCCAGTTTGTAGATCCACGGTTTGATATCGGTGATTTTCTCGCTTCGTTTTGTCTTTCTGAGGATCTCGATGCTATCCTGTGCAAAAAATGCTTCCAGCTGTCCTTTTTTCCACTCGACAGAGGGTTCTTTTCCCTCGCGGAATGCTACGGTATAATCAGCTGCTGCCACCAATGACATGCAGGCACTTGCTTTTCCGTCCGGGATCTGGCGGACACTGATCACTTTCATTCCCTCTGCCATTGTTGCATTTAACCGGTTCTCCATCTCTTTGGAAGACAGGGAATCGTCCGTCAGTTCCATATCAAAGTATTCCCCGGCACTGGTGACACCAACGCCGAGAGGGGCCGCAAACGACATGATCATATGTGGAGAAAATCCGCCTGAGAAAGCGATCGGAATATTGGCTCTTCGGATGGCTTTCTGAAAATAACGCATGATATCCAGATGTCCGATGAATTTCATGGCACCTTCTTTGGAAAATTTAACTCTTACTTTCAACACATACACCTCCCTGATATTTTGCTGCACCACAGCCGGAACACTGCATACGGCAGTTCGGCGTTACGGTTTCTTCATGGGCACGTTTCCATTCACGTAACAGGAATTTCTTTGTGACACCGATATGAATGAAATCCCATGGGAAGATCTCATCATCACTTCGTTCTCTGATGGTATAAAAATCAGTATCGATACCACACTCGGCAAATGCCTCTTTCCAGTATTCCGGATGGTAATACTCTGACCAGGCATCAAAGAGCGCACCGTGTTCGTAAGCTTTCAGTATCGCATCCCCGACCTTACGGTCACCACGAGCCAGGATACCCTCCAGAACAGTAACATCGGCTTCGTGCCAGTTGTAGCGGATACTTTTCTGATTCAGCTGTGCATGGATCTCTTCACGGACGATTCTTGCACGATCAAGGAATTCTTCTTCCCGGCACATTGGAGCCCACTGGAATGGGGTAAATGGCTTTGGAACAAAGAAAGAAGTACTTGCTGTGATCTGACATTTTCCGTTTCGCTGATCTTTTGGGATCTCGTAGTAACGTTCCGCGATTTCTTCACAAAGATGAGCGATACCTTTCATATCATCCTCGGTTTCGGTAGGAAGTCCGAGCATAAAATACAGTTTCACTTTATTCCAGCCGCCCTCAAAAGCTTTTCCGGCACCTTCCAGAATCACTTCCCGGGTCAGACCTTTGTTGATCACATCACGCAGTCTCTGGGAACCGGCTTCCGGTGCAAATGTCAGGCTGCTCTTTTTGATATCCTGTACTTTCTTCATAACATCCAGGGAGAACGCATCAATTCGAAGAGATGGAAGGGAAATATTTACGCCTCGTCTGTCACATTCTTCCATCAGGAAATTCACCAGTTCCGGGAGCTGTGAATAGTCACTGGAACTTAAAGAACTCAGAGAAATCTCTTCGTGTCCGGTGGCATCCAGCATCTCAACGGCTTTCTGTTTTAAGAAATCCACATCACGCTCTCTGGTCGGACGGTAGAGCATACCTGCCTGACAGAAACGGCATCCGCGGATACAGCCACGCTGGATCTCCAGAACCACACGATCCTGTGTGGCCTTGATAAATGGAACAACCGGAGCTTTTGGATAATACGTGTCTGTAATATCCATAACAATCTGTTTTTCAACAGATGCAGGAACGGATGCATCTGTTGGGGTGAAAGAAGCGATGGTTCCGTCTTCTTTATAACAGACCTCATACAATGCCGGTACATACAGTCCCGGAATCTGTGCCGCTTTCTTTAAAAATTCCATACGGCTGCTGCCTTTCGCCCGTTCTTCTTTATACAGATCCATCAGCTGGAAATATACCGTCTCACCTTCTCCGATATAGAAAATATCAAAGAACTGCGCCAGCGGCTCCGGATTGTAGGTACAAGGACCGCCACCGATCACGATCGGATCATCCCAGGTCCTCTTTTCGGCCAGCAGGGGAATTCCGGACAGATCCAGAATCTGTAAAATATTGGTATAACACATCTCATACTGGATCGTGATACCAAGGAAATCAAAATCCTTCACCGGATCCTGAGATTCCAGTGCGAACAACGGGATTTTTTTGTCGCGCATCACTTTGTCCATATCCGGCCACGGGGAATACACTCTTTCACACCAGATATCGTCACGCTGGTTAAACATATCATATAAGATCTGTATTCCGAGATGGGACATCCCTATTTCGTAGACATCCGGGAAACACATGGCAAACCGGACCGCAACTTCCGATTTGTCTTTCATCACTGCATTGATCTCATTGCCGATATATCGGGCCGGCTTCTCGATGGTCAGCAGGATTTCATCGTCTAAAGCTAATTTTCTCATATCTATTTGCTTTTCCTCTTTTCAATATAAATAGAATTTTCTGTATGCCATCACCGAAGGTGATTTTAAACGCATTTTGCCTCGTAACTATGAAGGTACGGAATAGTTACGTTTTTGTAACATAAGAACGACACGGCATAAAAACCGCATCATAAATAAAGATATACTATCCGGGAGGAGTTTGCAAGAGAAATGTTTGAATATTTTATGATTACGACCCCAAAGTACTGCTCACTCTGTTCTCAGTAACTAAAAAAGGTCCACCGGACCTTTTTGTCGTATGCTTGGCAACGCAAAAAGCAGAACATCGTGTTCGGACATTCTGCTTCCGGCATATCTTCATATTGCATGGTATATTTATATTTGGCTGCTCCGGCAACAGACTTCCCATGGTTCTGTATCGAAAATATACCTTTGCTATTTCATATATTCTTTTTTTATATAAACTTTAATATGATCTTCAAGGATTGATCTGTATTCCATATTTATCCAGATCGACCTTCCTGTCAACCACTTCCACCCCATCTTCTTCCAGAAGCTGAGCCTGTACCTGCTCACCGCCAAAAGCGAATGCTCCGGCGAGTTCTCCTTTGGCGTTGACGACACGGAAACAGGGAATGTGTTCCGGATCCGGGTTCTTGTGCAGGGCATTTCCCACAGCTCTTGCCATCTTCGGTTCACCTGCCATGGCTGCAACCTGACCATAGGTTGCCACATGACCTTTCGGAATCTGCTTAACCGCTTCGTAGATTCGTTTGGTCGGACTGTCTGTGATCAGATCATAACTTTCGGCGATCATCCGGCGGATCTCTTTTTCCGGGATCGTTCCGTCCAGAATGATCGTGTTCCAGTGCTCTTTGTTCTGATGATAGCCGGCGATTACCGAATCATAGGCAGAGCGCCAGAAATCTCTCCATTCAGGCGCAACCTTCACATTCAGATTGATAAAACCATTGCGCTCATAGATCCAGAGAAATGCTTTTTTACTTCCACGAACCCGGACAAGCTGCCAGTTGGGATCGTGAAAAGGTTTTTCTTCGTACACGTTGTCAAATGATAAACCGTATGCAAGTGCTTCTTCTCGTGTTGTCATAGTATCTGTTCTCCTAATATTTTTATAAGATATCAAAAGTAATATCGGACAGGAAATGCAAAATTCTTTACACTTCTATTACTTCTTTACCGCACATAAGTAAATTTTCAGGGTATATATCAACCCAATTTTTCCAATACCGATGTTCCTTCCCACTCTCTCACCTTCGGAATATCCATAAGATCTGCAATCGTCGGGGCGAGGTCAAGCAGGGTAAGTCCGTGCAGCTGTACAGCTTTCGGGAATTCTTTTCCGATGAAAAACATCGGGATCGTCATATCTTCCGGGATATTTTCGCCGTGTCCCCGGTCGTGGCCACCGTGGTCAGCGGTGATCACGATGGTGTATCGGTCATGGACAGCTTCGTAGACCTGCTGGACGCAGGAAAATGCATTATTTACCCGGTGCATATATTCCGATGTCATCCAGCCGTGGTCGTGACCGCCTTTGTCGTCCGTTTCCACCAGATATAGATATACAAAATCCGGCTCTTTCCGTTCAATCAGGGAAAGGGCTTCCTGCGTGAGCAGCAGATCTGAATTATCCTCTTCGTATTCATTGACAAAGAGAGAGTATTTCATATTTCCGGATGTCCATACATGACGCATTGGTTCCCAGCCATAGAAAGCAGCGCAGGTTTTATCCGCACGCTCCAGCTGTTCTGCCAGTCCGCGGATCGGTCGTACCGGCGGCATGTAGTCGTTGGTGATAATCCCGTGGCGGGTGGGCGGGACACTGTAAAAGATCGAGGTGTGCGCCGGAAGGGTAACCGGTGGCACAACAGAACTTGCATCCGGAGAATAGCATCCGTTTTCTCTCAGTGTGTTTACAAAAGGATGTCCGCAGGTTTCCACGGCATCCGGTCTGAGTCCGTCGATGGAGATCAGAATTACTTTTTTATCCATATGTGAAATTCCCCCGTATATACAAAGATTTTGATACCGGCTGATTCTGTACTAGAGCCTTTTTCAGACACGCTCTAGAAAGCCGGATATCATCATATACTCAGTATAGAATTCCATTCACATCATGTAAAGAGATTATTATCTGATTTTCTGTGGATTTTTCAACGGTTCGGAATTACCGGCTGATTGCGCGATGATCTCAAGCGGCAGCATACGGATTTCCTCGTATGTCCTTTCCTGGCAGGACGGATCCATGGGGAAATCTGCATTTTCTTCTACAGTCTCTACGGTGATCGCAGGCTTATGCAGCAGTTCGGAATAATAATTGACTGGACTTCCGCCGTTTAAGCGGGACAGGTATTCCTCTTCCTGTTTACCAAGAGAATAATTGGATAATTTCTGCATATAACGCGCCAGCTTGTGGTTACGCTGATTATAGGAAAATGGCATTGCCTGCCTGTAATAATAGATAATGCGCCCTCTGGAATGAAAATCGAGGTAGCCGATGGTATCCCACTGTTCGAAGACACGGATCAACGTTTGCGTTTCCTGCTCGCTGGCGGGATATTCGCCGAACTGCTGCTGGATATAGGATTTACATGGAAAATTCCGGTTAATATCGACTGCTCTGGCATTGTATTTCCAGTAGGGCCAGTCCACACCGCGCATCTTACATGCCTGACGGAGAATGGGATTGCGGATGGCACTGAAACTTTCGGTGGCAATGACATAACCGTCCGGGTTGACAACGGGAAGAAAACAGATGGAACAGTGGTTGAGCAATTCCCGCACCGGATAATTCCCCATATATGAGTTATCCTGATATGCCTGACAATATTCCTGTGCCATCCGGGTCAGAAGTACCGGATTGATGGATTCTTTTCCATGGATACCGGCTGTCAGGATCAGTGTATCCAGTCCCGATCCGACACGGAGCATCGGAATTGGTCGTTCATCATGGCTCTCCCCTACTTTTTTGTAAATCGTGGATTCCGGGTACTGCGTTCCGGATTCCTGCAGATTGCGGAGGAGTTCTTCATAAGTATAGGATTGATTTAACGTAATCATACAGACCTCCCTGTGTCAATAATAAAGCAGCTAATCAGTAGGTAGTATTCCGCGAGGTGTTTTGGCATGTTTTTGACAAAATCCCGAGACGTACAAGGCAAAAATCCATTACCGAAGGTGATTAGAAATGCATTTTGACTCGTAACTGTGAGGGTACTGAATAGTTGCATGATACATAAGAACTTCGGGAAATATAGTCCCTTTTATGTATATATGCGGAAGATCGTATTTTAGAACCAGAGAGAAAAACAGATAAGACAAAAAATGCACAAATAAAGCTGTCGTTCAAAAAAGCAAATTTGAACGACAGCTTTATTTGTGCTTTACGTGGAATTCTTATGGACGAACCTGACCGTTTCCATAGATAATATATTTTGTGGTTGTCAGGGCAAGCAGACCCATCGGCCCTCTTGCATGAAGTTTTTGTGTGCTGATTCCGATTTCCGCACCGAAACCAAATTCAAATCCATCTGTGAATCTGGTGGATGCGTTAACGTATACACAGGCGGCGTCTACTTCATCGAGAAATTTCTGTGAGTTCGTGTAGCTTTCTGTGATAATTGCTTCTGAATGACCTGTGTTGTAACGGTTGATATGGGCGATTGCCTCGTCCACGGAATCTACGGTTTTCATGGAAATCACATAATCCAGATATTCTTTTCCCCAATCCTCTTCTGTTGCGGTGACAGCATCGGGAACCAGTTCGCAGACTTCCTGATCGCCGCGGATCTCCACGTGTTTTTCCTGTAAGCGTGCAGCAAGAACCGGAAGCAGTTTATCCTTTACCTCTCTGTGGATCAGAAGAGACTCACAGGCGTTACATACACCTACCCTCTGCGTTTTGGCGTTGATAATGATATCCACAGCCATAGACAGATCTGCGGAGGCATCGACAAAGATATGGCAGTTGCCTGTACCGGTTTCAATGACCGGGATCGTGCTGTTTTCCACAACGGCGCGGATCAGACCGGCGCCTCCTCGCGGGATCAGAACATCCACATACTGGTTCAGTTTCATGAATGCAGCGGTAGTCTCTCTGGAGGTATCTTCGATGAGAAGCAGAGCATCCGGGTTCACGTTTGCTTCCGACAGTGTGCGGCGGATGCAGGTTACGATCGCCTGGATAGAATGAAACGCATCACTTCCACCCTTTAAGATCACAACATTGCCGGTCTTAAAACAAAGACCGAATGCATCGGCAGTCACATTTGGACGGGCCTCATAGATAATACCGACAACACCGAGGGGTACACGTTTCTGACCGATACGAAGACCGTTGGGACGCTGTTTCATGCCGAGCACTTCGCCGATGGGATCATCGAGAGCGGCAATCTGATACAGACCTTCTGCGATCTGTGCGATGCGATCTTCCGTTAATAAAAGCCGGTCCAGAAGTCCCTGGGACATGCCATTTATCCGGCCTTTTTCCATATCCTTTTCATTGGCAGCCAGGATCTCAGCTGCATGGAGCTTCAGATCGTCGGCAGATTTTCTTAGAATCTGATTTTTTTCTTCACTTTTGAGATGTTGCAGATCCGGTTTTGCGGCCTGCGCCCGTTTCCCGATATTATCCAGGTATTCCATATGTATTCTCCCTTCTGTAAGTTCCTGCCTGGCAGTACTTACCGGTAAATTGTTTTCTCTGTGATTACCACATCCGGCAGCAGATCAGTCGGTTCGGTGGGAACTTCCTCCATCATCTGGAATTCGAATGCCAGTGCTGCGGTAAAATGACTGGTGTGTTTGCTCAGATACCGGTCATAAAAGCCGCCGCCGTATCCTACCCGGTGGCGCTGATTGTCGAAGGCGACTCCTGGCATTATCATCAGTCCATCCTCTCCGTCTGCAACCGGAAGACTTGTTTTCGGTTCGCGGATACCAAAATACCCCGGTTCCAGATCCTCTGGCTGTGAGATCTGATAAAAGATCATATCTTCTCCGACAACTTTCGGAGCAGCCACTTTTTTCCCAAGACGGAACGCTTCTTTGATAATTCCGTCTGTCATAACTTCGTTTTTACAGTCTATGTACAGATAGATCCAGTCGCTTTCCTGGAAAGCAGGAAGTGAGAAAAGTTTCTGCCAGATCTTTGCACTGTTTTTACAGATAGATGCCGGATCCGTTTCTTTTCTGCGTCGGAAAATTTCTTTTCTAATGGTTTTCTTTGCTTCCATATTTTTCTCCCAGATTGGTGATGCTTCCGTCTTTTTCCTGGATGTTGATGTTATCCAGCTGAGAACGGAGGTTCATACGTACGCTTGCGATGAATTCTTTTCGAAGTTTATGCTGTTCTTTTTTTTCTTCCGGTGTCAGTTCCTGTGTTTTTGCCTTTCTGGCAAGTTCGTTGATACGGTCAATTCCTTTTTGATCCATGTTTCTGTTCTCCTTTTACAGTATCCGTTCCAGAAAATCCAGAACGTAAAAATCATTTTTCTTATGGGACAGGAATAGGGTTCCATAAGGGCGTCCCTGTATGATCTTATGGATGACATGAAAGTCGGCACCGTTGGCGATGATCATATCAGTTCCGGCGGCACTCGCGATTTCGGCAGCAGTCAGTTTGGTCGCCATTCCACCGGTTCCTACGTTGCTTCCGGTACTTCCCTTTCCCATGGACAGCAGATGCTCATCCAGTTCTTCTACCACATCGATGAAAGTTGCTTCTGGATTTTTATGTGGATCATCGGTAAACAGCCCGTCAATATCTGAGAGAAGAATCAGAAGATCGGCACCTACCATAGCGGAAACCACTGCTGATAACGTGTCATTATCACCGAATTCAATTTCATAGGTAGATATGGTATCATTTTCATTTACGATGGGGATCGCTCCCATACGTAAGAGTTCTTCGAATGTATTTTTTGCATTTAATCGGTTCAGATTATTCAGAATCGTATGTTTGGTCATCAGAATCTGGCTGGCAACCTGGTTATATTCTGCGAATAATTTCTGATAGATCATCATGAGCTTTGCCTGCCCGATGGCTGCACATGCCTGCTTTTGTGCCATGCGCGATGGTTTTCTGTCATAACCCATAGTTTTACTTCCTACCATGATGGCACCGGAAGAAACCAGGATTACGTCTTTTCCCTGATTCCTCAGATCGCTGATTTCCCGAACCAGAACTTCCAGTTTGATCAGATCCAGATAGCCGGTATCCGGGTGAGTCAGGGAAGAAGAACCGATCTTGATGACGATACGTTTTTTATTTTTCAGTTTTTCACGAAATGTTGTGTTCATTCGTTTTTATCTCCTGCCTGTTTTACTGACATATTGGGATTGCTGGTGCAACCGCAATAATCTATATCATTGTACCGCACCAACGGAGAAAGTTCCAGTATTTTTTTAGCTGGAATAATTTTCGAGAAAACTGTAGAGTTCCTGACGTGAGTTCAGCCGATATTCCTTCTGGATTTTTTCACGGACAGACATCGGAAGACTCTCTTCGGAAATCTCCGTGGCCTCGTAGACAGAACCGTCCGGATGCTGGATAACAACCTTTCCGTCTACGATACGAACCAGATAAGATGGCTGCAGGATCTGTTCTGTTTCCCGCAGCTGAGATGGCTGTATCTCTGAGGTACCGGAGCTTCCAAGCTGGTAGCTGAAATAGTATCCTGCAGTCAAAAGAAAAAGACAGGAACAGACGATTAATACGTAAGAGAATCGGCGCATATAGAACACTCCTTTTTCTTACAGTATCAGCGAATGATTCCTGTCTTATTCATAAATTTCAGCGTTTATTCAGTAAAAATAATCATTTTAATATTCAGTATCCGATGCTGCAGCTTCTTCTGCTGCTGCCTGTGCTTCACTGTCTTGTGTATCTGTGGAGGAAGCAGAGCTGTCATCGGAACCAAGAATCTCCACACGGTCTGCGTAAGTATCCTGAATAATACATACCCAGGTCTTGCCGGTATCCATAGTGATCTGATTACCGTTGGTATCATAGTAGAAGGTAGCTCCCCATGGAGTGTGTTTTTTCCAGGTGATATCGATGGCCTTTCCGTTTACAATATATTTTCCTACATTTGGTTCATCAACGTCGATGTTCAGATAACCGTGTTCATCGTATTTTCTCCAGGAAGAATATTGCAGAATGATGTTTTTATAGGCGATCTGTTCTCCGGTCAGCTGATCAATCTGTTTGTCACCGTACTGGAAACGATAGTACAGTTTGTCTTCCGGATTGTATTCAAACCATGGCTCATTCAGAAAATATCCCGGTTTTACGACATTTGCTTCTGTCTCACCCGGAAGTTCCACTTCATCATCTACGCCGCAGAATGCATAACCAGGCTGGAAGTCCTCAGCGTATTCCTGACTGTAGCCGTTGATCTCGATACCTTTCTGGATACCTTCAAAACTTGTATAAGCGTTGTGCGGAGATTTTCTGTCAGTGGTACGATAAAATACCTGATCACCGTATCCGGCCAGTCCACTGATATTATTTACCTCCGGTAATTCCAGGAAAGGAAGGGCATAAGCAGACTGTCCATAATGCGTATAGATCGCATCAAATCCTGAAGCGTAGAAAATATAATAATCACGACAGCTTCGTACGGAACCGATCTTTTCCAGATTATCATAATCTTCAAAGACACCCATCAGACGGGTGATTCCACCTTCCACAGGTGCTTCGTATACTACCCCGGCATTGGCAATACCGGCCTGTGGGCAGGCAGGTCTCAGGTTGTTGAGCATAACAGCAACCGGGCGACGTCTTCCGATGGCTTCCGGTACATATTCTCCGGTCAGATAACTTACAACATAGCCATCCGGAATCGGATCTTCTGTGGGTTCCGGTTCTTCAGCAGCCATGGCAGTTGGTTCCGGTGTTACTTCTTCTGTTGCTTCTTCTGCTGGTTCCGGCGTTGCAGTCGGTTCGGCGGAACCAGACTCGTTTTTCTGGCATCCGGTCAGCATGATGCCACCTGCCAGCCCAAGGGCTATGATCAGTTTTGCATATTTTTTCATATGTGATCTCCTTTTCGTTGATAAAATGTAGCCATTCAGCAGGTAATATCCCGTGAGGGTACTGAACAGCTGTTATAAAACTATAATGATACATCCTCACGAGATACATGAATCTCTTCCAATCTGCAGGTGCTGCAGTGCTTTCTCCTGTTTCTGTTCCATGACAATGCGTTCCTCATCAACCATATGGTCATACCCCAGAAGATGCAGCATACTGTGAGCAACTAAAAATGCGTATTCTCTTTTTACACTGTGTCCGTATGCTTCTGCCTGTTCCACCGCCTTCGGTATGGAGATCATGATGTCTCCCAGAAGAAGCTCCCCACTTTCCGGATCAAAGCAGCTGTCATCGTCTTCCAGCACAGAATAATCTGCAGGTGCCGGAAAATCAATCATAGGGAAAGACAGCACATCCGTTGCCCGGTCGATCTGACGATATTCCAGATTGGTTTTATGAATCGTTTCGTTATCTGTGAGAACCAGGCAGACCTGTGATTCATAGGGACATCCTTCCTGATCCAGAACGGTTTCCATGACATCTTCTGCGACCTTCAGAAAATCAAAATCAAAGGTCTGTTCCTGTTCATTGGAAAAATCAATACTCATAACTGTTTCCCCTCCGTCGTTGATTTTTCGGTGATGCCGGTTTTTCCGGGTGTTTCTTTTCGTAGGCTTCATAGGCCTGTACAATCTTTTGTACCAGCGGGTGACGGACAACGTCTTTGCTGGTCAGCTGACAGATGGAGATCCCTTCTACTTTCTTCAGCACCTGAAGAGCCATCTCCAGACCGGATTTCTGACCGGAAGGAAGATCTTTCTGAGAAGAATCTCCGGTAATGATCACTTTGGATCCGAATCCGATACGGGTCAGGAACATCTTCATCTGTGCCGGAGTTGTATTCTGCGCCTCATCCAGAATAATAAATGCATTGTCCAGTGTACGACCGCGCATATAAGCGAGGGGGGCAACCTCAATCAGCCCTTTCTCCATATTTTTTGCAAAGCTTTCCGGTCCCATGATCTGATACAGTGCATCATAGAGTGGGCGCAGGTAGGGATCCACCTTACTTTGCAGGTCGCCGGGAAGAAATCCCAGTTTTTCTCCTGCTTCGATGGCAGGACGGGTCAGGATGATTCTTCCCACTTCGTCATTTCGGAATGCTGTGATCGCCATTGCCATGGCAAGGTAGGTTTTACCGGTACCGGCAGGCCCTACGCCGAAAACGATCATATCTTCCCGGATCTTATCCACATATGCTTTCTGTCCCAGCGTTTTTGGCTTGACCGGTCTTCCGTTGATCGTGTGACAGATACAGTCTTTATCCATCTCCACAAGCGGAGCTTCTTTCTCTTCCATGGTCAGTGACAGTGCATAATCCACATTCTGACTCTGAATGGTATTTCCTCTGACAGAAAGCCCCAGCAATTCCCGGATGATCTTTTCCGCTTTCTGCACATTTGGTGCAGGCCCTACGATCTTTAATATGCCGTCACGGGAAATCAGTGTTACCTGTAAGGTGCGTTCGATCTTTTTTATATGTTCGTCAAACTGTCCGAAGATATTTCTTTCATGTTCTGCCGGAATTTCTATCAGCTGTTCGATGATTCTTGCCGCCATTCATCTTGTCCTTTCGTAACTGTTTTTCTTTTAAAATGTCAATATGGACATCCTATCCTTTTATTTTACCACCTTTTTAGTGGAATTGAAGCCCTTTTTATGATTTTTCTGTATTTTCTGTATGTATATTGTTAATGTTCAATGGTAATATCCCGCGAAGCGTGTTACCGGGAACGGAGTGAACAGTAACTGTATATCGCTCCTGTACCGTGAAATATCTCACCGAACACAGCGTGGACAACAGGAAAAATCAGTTTGTTTCGGAAACAGAAGACGTGGAATCCGGAAGTGCTTTCCGGACTATCGGAGTTTTTTCGCTTCCGGGAATCTGTATGATCACATAGCCCTGTGAACGGCATCTGTTTGCAGTGAGTCTGGTACGGATATTCCGGGAAAGAATCAAGGCATCTTCGCGTACGAGATTTTTCAAGAAATTTTGCAGATGTTTTTGTGAAAGTTCCAGAGATTCTTTCGGTGTATAGCAGTAGGATTTTTTTTCATAGGGAACGGTTATGATTTTTCCCACGGTGACTGGCAGGTAAAAACTTGGGGTAAGGGTCAGCCGGCGTTCGATGCGATAAATTTCAGAATTATTTTTTGGGGCATGATACCAGGAGATATCGGTTCCGAAGAATGTAAAAAAAGGATAGCTTTCTTGCTCTCCGGGATAAGATTTTACAGTGACCGTCCGGGAAAATTCATCATAATAAGGAAATTGAGTTTTTATAACGATATCTGCATCCGCACGCACATATTCGTAACGTTGTATCTGACTGTCATTATCCAGGATTGCAACCGAACCAGATACAAGAATATCTCCTTTTTTACAGACATCTCCCGGCTTTACCTGTGGCATTCCCATACGGGTGATGATACTTACTACGGTGCCATTCCACGGAGCGGTAAGATCCCAGCTGGTGAGGGTGTCCGCTAAGGCATCCGTTGGCTGCGGGATTTCGTCATTTTCTCTGATATCAATAATCAGACAGGTTCCCTCAAGCTTTGCAGATACCCAGACAACACCGGGAAAGGCCTGCCGGATTTTCTGCATCAGCTTCTGGCAGTCTACATTTCTCTTTGCCATACCACAGCGGATATCCCATTCGGATAATGTGTCCAGGAGAACAGGTGTGGTATAATAACGGTTTCCTGTGATCTGAATATCCCAGATACGAAGGGAACACACAAATAACAAAATAAAGCCAAGAAATATTCCGAGAAAAAAAGCCTTTCTTTTTCGTGCATGAAGTAAAAAGAAAGGCAGACCGTTTTTAGATAAGATATGGATCCGGGCATCTGTTTTCCGGCGAAACCGGCCAAGACGCAGGAAATCTCTGGCAGAGAGTTCCATTTCATAGAAGGAAGCTTCCTGGGTAAGATTTCGAAGTGGAATCCGATTATGTACACAGAGACTGAAAAACCGATCCGGTGCAGGGCTTTCCAGACGAATGCGAACGTAGCCGCGGATATATTTTTTTATAGAATCCAAGAACGTACCTCCCGATCGTCGCAGTCAGATTTCATACAAAACAGATGTGATCTGTCCTGTTACTTTCATCTCAAGTTCTGTGTAGTAAAGAACGCTGAGGGAAACTCCCTGAATGCGTATTCTTCCATTTGCGGTCAGTACTAAAAGATGATCGGAACGGTATTCCAGGATACTTCGGTAATTTTCCAGAAGAATCTCCCGTTCACCAATCAGTGTGATGATACATCCATGATATGCCAGATCGCCGGGAAGTTCCAGCAGATCAGCCAGACACTCTCTCACTGTTGTTATTTTTATTTTTTTCACAGAATGCTCCCGGTGTTTATTATTCAGTTTATGAGAATTCGCCGATCTTTATGCTTCCCGGAGAAAAATCAGTGAGAACCAGAGAACCATCTGTTCTCCCATATAATAATCCATGTGATTTTCTTCGATATTTTTGGTCAACAGGATCCCATGACTTTCAATACAAGGATGCATCAGATCCGGGTGGTTACAGGATTTTTTTGGATATGTGCATTTCTCACAGATGGAACAGGAATCCGTGGACAGTGTATAGCATCGCCAGGCATCCTGTTTTAAAAATGCTTCAATTTTTGCAGTGATCTCCTCATGCTCCTGTTTGGTAGCAAGCAGAGCATCCATATTGGAATAATCCGGCACTTCTGCCACAGAAGAAAATAAAAGGGCATGTGTGTACTGCTGGCATCGTTCTCTGCATTTGTCCACAGTTCCTACTGCCGGTGGACATGACCAGGATTTTCCATATCTTGGACATTCCCTCTTACAGATGGTGCGTACTTTGTCATTGAATTCAATATCATCAATGGAAAGAAAGGTATACTGATAAATGGGAAATTGTGTAATATAGTTTTCTATTGATTGAAAGTTCATAAATACTCCTTTTTTACTTAAATCATTACGTTCTATTATACCGTCTGTACCGCCAGAATACAAGTGGTGAATACCGGACCGCTCTCTGGCATATACAGTAAAGACAGAAAAAGAAAAGAGTACCTATGAAATATTTAAATTGTATCAAACAATGGCTGCACACAGGAAAAATAATCCGGGAAACAGACTTTCTTACCTGTTGTGTGGTACTGATTGCCTGTTTTTTTGTCGGCGCGGCGATACACTGTCACACAGAACAGGAGCATCTGGAGACTTCCGGACAGATTCTGCATCCTGAGACAGAGAACTGGGGACTTGGTTTTGGGCAGACCGGAGAAAAACCGACAGGAAATGTATCAGCAGAAGAATTGAAAAAGTATCATGCCGCCTATATGGATCCAACGGATGAAAAAGTCATCTATCTTACTTTTGATGCCGGATATGAAAATGGTAATACACCGGCGATTCTCGAGGCATTGAAAAAGCATGATGTAAGCGCAACTTTTTTTGTGGTGGGAAATTATCTCGAAACCAGTCCGGAACTCGTTAAGCAAATGGTGGCTGAAGGCCACACTGTAGGAAATCATACCTTCCACCATCCGGAAATGTCAAAAATTTCTGATGCAGCTTCTTTTGAAAAAGAACTGAAGGACGTGGAAACACTCTATCAGAAAATTACAGGAGAAGAACTTACCCGCTTCTACCGTCCACCGCAGGGGAAATATAACACACAAAATCTGCAGATGGCCGACGATCTTGGATATAAGACATTTTTCTGGAGCCTTGCCTATGTGGACTGGATCCAGGATCAGCAGCCCACAAAAGAAGCTGCCTTTGATAAATTATTAAAACGGATCCATCCGGGAGCGGTCGTACTGCTTCACAGTACTTCTTCTACGAACGCGCAGATTCTGGATGAACTTCTGACAAAATGGGAAGAAATGGGCTATCATTTTGCACCACTGTCGGAACTGGCAGAGAAGATTTAAAGGAAACTGCAAAGATGTTTCAGAGACGGAAGAAGTTGACAGGAGGTATTTTCCCGAACGGAAAAAAGATCAGCCGGTTGCTGTCTGCAAAACAACCGGCTGATCTTAGAACTACCCGTTAGATTTCGGTTTACTTGTGATAAGGCTGATTGGTCATGATCCGGTAAGAACGATAGATCTGTTCTAACAGAATTACCCGCATCAGCTGGTGGGGAAAAGTCATTTTTGAAAAACTCAGGGCATAATCGGAACGTTTCACAAGTGCATCACCAAGTCCGATCGAACCACCGATTACAAAACAGATATGGCTCTGTCCCCGGATACCCAGATTTTCCAGCTGACGGGAAAATGCAACAGAATCCAGCATCTTTCCGCCTATTTCAAGGGTGATCACATAATCATCATCCCGGATATATCGCATCAGACGTTCCCCTTCTTTATCCCGGATACTTTTTTCCACTACTTCACTGGCATGGTCCGGTGTTTTTTCATCAGACACTTCGATAATCTCCAGTTTGCAGTACTTGCTGAGACGTTTCGAGTATTCGGCAATGGCATCGCGGAGAAATTTTTCTTTGATCTTTCCTACAGTCAACAATGTAATTTTCATAGATGAATTATATTTCCTTTACATACTCGGATACGCATTCTGACGGCTTGCAAAATATTCACGTTTCAGTTCCAGAAACAGCTCTGCATTTGTCGCCTGAACATATGGGTTGACATAGAAAATTGCCAGCAGTCCACAGGTACACAGGGACAGCAGGGACCATCCGAGAAACGAAAGATCCAGCACAAAGGTATTCCACTTCTGTCCATACATCAGTTCTTTGCTGAGACGGAATGCATCCTGTCTTGTCATGTTCGGGTCGTCTGCCAGAAGGTAGGGAACCATACGGTATTCGTAAGATTTTACGATGCCCGGTACAATCAGAAGCAAAGACCACAGGCCAATAAAAAGTTTCCGTAAAAATAAAGTCAGTACGGTTTTTCCGTACATGCCCTTCTGAAAAGCAAATCCCAGTCGTCCGACCGTTGGCTGATATTCAGAATTTTCCATAAAGAAACGGCAGCCACCGACTTCGAGAGGATTTAGAAGGAAAATCCCAAGTAAGGCACCGACAATCATTGCACTTCCTACGACAACTGCAATGATTCCTTTAATCAGCATACCAGGAATAGAAGTACCGGAGTTGTAATAAAAGTGTCCGATGTCTCCTTCATCAAAGTATTCTGTATAATAAGAATCATCGGAAGTGTCGAAAGAAGTTACCTGATCCCAGCTGTTGGCTACAGCACTTCCGCCACCGCTGACAAATAACATCAGAATAAATGCAACAAGTACGCTGCGCCAGTAGTTTCTCTGAAAGGCTGCTTTGCCTCTCTCTTTCAATTCAAATCTTGTCCACATCATGTTGTTCTCCTTTTTCATGCAAAAGTATCTGTGTTTTGGTTTCATTATAACATGGAATCTATTGACTCACAAGCAGACTGGAAAATATTAAGAGAAAAGAAAGAGTTTACATAATAATATTATGGTAACTTAAAACGTGTTTTGGGAAACGTATCTGGCTGTGAGGATACTGAACAGTTGCAAGCGCATTTTCCTGTAAACTAAAACTGCCGGAAGACTTCTGTATAGAAAATTCTTCCGGCAGTTAAAATCAATCCTGCTTGATTTTATTTTGCTTTGTTTTTGATGAACTCATCGATTCCTTTTGCGGCTGCTTTACCGGCACCCATAGCCAGGATAACAGTAGCTGCACCGGTAACTGCATCACCACCGGCATATACACCTGCTTTGGATGTAGCACCTGTCTCGTCATCAGCAATGATACATTTTCTCTTGTTAATGTCCAGACCAATGGTAGTAGAAGAAATCAGCGGGTTCGGAGAAGTTCCAAGGGACATAATAACAGTATCTACGTCCATCTCAAACTCGGAACCTTCGATGACAACCGGACGTCTTCTTCCGGAAGCATCCGGCTCACCCAGTTCCATACGAACACATTTGATTGCTTTTACCCAGCCTTTTTCGTCTGCAACGATTTCTGTCGGGTTGGTCAGCAGATCGAAAATAACGCCTTCTTCTTTTGCGTGATGTACTTCTTCACGTCTTGCAGGCAGTTCTTCTTCACTTCTTCTGTATACGATATGTACCTCAGCACCAAGACGAAGAGCAGTTCTTGCAGCATCCATAGCTACGTTACCACCGCCGACAACAACAACTTTCTTTCCGGTTACGATCGGTGTGTCGTGGTCATCGCGGAAAGCTTTCATCAGGTTACTTCTTGTCAGGTATTCATTTGCGGAGAAGACACCGTTGGATACTTCACCCGGGATACCCATGAACATCGGCAGACCCGCACCGGATCCGATAAATACTGCTTCGAATCCTTCATTTTCCATCAGTTCATCTACAGTAGTGGATTTACCGATGATAACGTTGGTGTTGATCTTAACACCGAGAGATTTTACATTTTCAACTTCTGCTTTTACAACTTTATCTTTTGGCAGACGGAATTCCGGAATACCATAAACCAGAACACCACCAGCCTGATGCAGTGCTTCAAAGATAGTTACATCGTAACCAAGTTTTGCCAGATCTCCTGCACAGGTCAGACCGGAAGGACCGGAACCGATAACTGCAACTTTATGACCGTTTTTCTCTGCCGGAGCTTCCGGTTTGATACCGTTTTCTTTGGCCCAGTCAGCTACGAAACGCTCCAGTTTACCGATGGATACCGCTTCGCCTTTGATACCACGGATACATTTTCCTTCACACTGTGTTTCCTGTGGACATACACGACCACAGACTGCAGGCAATGCACTGGACTGTCCGATTACTTTGTATGCTTCTGCAAAGTTACCTTCCTTTACTTCTTTAATGAACGCAGGAATATTGATACTTACCGGACATCCCTGAACACATTTGGCATTTTTACAGGTCAGACATCTGGAAGCCTCTTCCATAGCTTCTTCTTTGTTATATCCAAGACATACTTCATCAAAGTTTGTTGCTCTTACTTTCGGTGCCTGCTCTCTTACAGGTACTTTTTTTAATACGTCACCCATTATTTGTCACCTCCGCACTGTCCGCATCCGCCGTGATGAGTATCACCCTCACGCAGTTTTAATAACGCTCTTCCTTCTTCTGTTTTGTACATCTGCTGTCTCTGCATAGCAAGATTCCAGTCAACCAGATGTCCGTCAAATTCAGGACCGTCTACGCATGCGAATTTTACTTCGTCACCAACGATGACACGACAGGCACCGCACATACCGGTACCGTCTACCATGATCGGGTTCATGGAAACGATAGTAGGAATATTATATTTCTGAGTGGTCAGGCAGCAGAATTTCATCATGATCATCGGTCCGATAGCTACACATTTTGTATAAGTTTTTCCTTCGGCGATCAGATCATCGATTACTTTTGTTACCATGCCACTTCTTCCATAAGATCCGTCATCTGTTGTAATATACAGGTTGCCTGCTACAGCTTCCATCTCTTTTTCCAGAATGATCAGGTCTTTGGTCTTTGCACCAACGATAACATCGGCATCAATACCATGTTCATGCAGCCATTTTACCTGTGGGTAAACCGGCGCAGTACCAACTCCACCTGCTACAAACAAGATTTTTTCCTTTTTCAGTTCTTCTGGATCTTCGTTCACGAATTCGGACGGACATCCCAGAGGTCCTACAAAATCTTCAAATGAATCTCCTGCCTGGAGTTTTGCAAATTTCTCTGTAGATGCTCCGATTGGCTGGAATACAATTGTTACAGTACCAGCTTCTCTGTCGTAATCACAGATTGTCAGAGGAATACGCTCTCCTGCATCGTCCTCTTTTACAATGATAAACTGACCTGGCTGACAGTGTTTTGCTACCATCGGTGCTTCTACAACCATGAGATATACAATCTCATTCAGTTTTTCCGCTTTGATAATTTTGTACATAACATCCTCCTAGTTATTTTTATTTTAACACGGCACAATTTCATAGGGTAACGTGTTATAATCCTCTGTCTATTTTGCCATAAAAATGTAGAAAAATCAATAGCTTCTATTTGGCTTCTGTAAGTTTGTAGATTGCGCTGCCCGGACTGCTGACTTTATTGTGTTCGTCGACAAGAATCGCATAGAAAGTATGTGTTCCTTTTAACATCTTTACAGGCTGATCTTCCTGATACAGTTCGTCGGCAATCGTTGGTTTTTTGTCAAATGCATAATATGCTCTGCATCCTTTTGGAACAATGATATAGATATTGGTATCCATGTCCGTGGTAAAGCTTCCTGATGACGGAGAAATTTGTGGCGGGTCAGGAGCTTCGTAAGCAATCGTGTATGTTTTGCTGACAATATCGCTTGTAATTCCCTTTTTGTTCACTGTAACCGCTTTGATAATGGTCTGACCTTCTTTGAGTGCAATACTGTCGGTATACAGATTACTTGAGGAAGTCGGATCTGTTCCGTCGGTGGTATAATAAATCTGATCTTCGTCCTCTTTGGAATATAAAGAAAGAGTTTTCGGCTCGTCATAGCTGCCCTCTGGAAGGCTGAATACCGGATTCTTACTGATATAAGCAGAAAATTTATTCAGTATGTCATCATTATCACAGCTGTCCAGCAGATTTTTCACTTCATCGGGCTGATCATTTTCCATATATATTTTGATGAGCTGATTATAAGCGGATTGGTTATCCGGTTCCAGACGAATAGCATCCTGAAGCGTTTTGATTGCCTGATCCGTCTTTTCCAGCTTAACCTGTACCTGTGCCAGAAGAAGTTTTGCATCAACGTCCGAATCATCCAGACTGACAGCACGCTCTACAAATTTATAGCTTTCTTCGTATTTGTGATTGGAAAATGCAGTATCTGCCATGCGGATCTGGTAATCAAAATCGTTGTAATTTTTTTTGTCCATACCAAGTTTGAAAAACAGACCGGCAGCAACCAGAACAAGAACACCGGCGACAGATACCAGGATCATCCGTTTCTTCTTCGCTTTTTTTCGACGGCGGTTCTCAGCTGCGATCGCTGCACGCTTTCTGGCAGCGGCGGCTTCTGCCTGTTCTTTTTCTTTTTTCAGTTTTTCCTGAACCATATAATCGCCAAAGGAATCATAATCAGGAACCCATTGTACTTCCTGACCGCAATTCAAACAGAAAAGTCGTCCTTCTTCAATCGGCTCTCCACAATTTGAACATCTCATTTTTATTCTCCTTTAAAAAAATATATGTTATAAACATTCTTCAATATAAGTATCAAATTCTTCCATCGACATCAGAACCTTTCGTGGCTTCGTCCCCTCTTCCGGACCTACGACACCGGCTTCACATAACTGATCCATTATGCGGGCAGCCCGGTTAAAGCCGATCTTGAACATACGCTGTAACATTCCAATAGAAGCTTTGTCTTTATCAATGATAAATTTTCCTGCATCTACGAAATAAGCATCCAGATCCTGTCCGGAACCTGATCCGGAAGTGCTGCTTTGAGAAGCATTCATCATATCAGTGATCTTACTGTCATATACCTGATCCGTCTGATGATTGTCTGTGAGAAATTCCACAACTTTTCCCACTTCTTTATCTGATACAAAAGCTCCCTGCAATCGTACCGGCTTCTGATATCCCTGTGGATAATAAAGCATATCTCCTTTTCCCAGAAGTTTTTCTGCTCCATTCATATCCAAAATCGTTCTCGAATCCACACCCGAAGATACAGAAAAAGCAATACGGGATGGCATGTTTGCCTTGATCAGTCCTGTGATGACATTGACGGATGGTCGCTGTGTAGCAATGATCAGATGAATACCGGCTGCTCTGGCCAGCTGAGCCAGACGGCAGATCGCATCTTCTACTTCGCCAGGAGCTACCATCATAAGATCTGCCAGCTCGTCTACAATGATCACGATCTTTGGAAGTTTCTGAGGTTTGTTTTCGTCTTCTATATCAGCCAGCTGCTCCACTTTCGCATTATATCCTTTCAGGTCACGAACGTTGTATTCTGCGAATTTGTTATAGCGGTCAGTCATTTCTGCCACAGCCCAGTTCAATGCGCCGGCAGCTTTTTTCGGGTCAGTGACTACCGGAATGAACAGATGTGGAATACCATTATAGACACTTAACTCCACTACTTTCGGGTCAATCATGATCAGCTTTACTTCATCGGGTCTGGCTTTATAGATGATGCTCATGATCAGAGTATTGATACACACGGATTTACCGGATCCGGTAGCACCGGCAATCAGCAGATGGGGCATCTTACCTATATCTGCGACAACTGTTTTTCCTCCAATATCTTTACCGACGGCAAATGCAAGTTCAGATGAAAATTCTCGGAATTCCTTTGTCTCTAACAGATCCCGAAGCATAACCGGACTGTTGGTAGCGTTTGGAACTTCTATTCCGACAGCTGCTTTTCCGGGGATCGGTGCTTCGATTCGAATATCGGCAGCTGCAAGATTCAACTTGATATCATCTGCCAGTCCTACAATTCTACTGACTTTGACACCCTGTTCCGGTTGCAATTCATATCGGGTCACAGTTGGCCCGCAGCTTACATTGGTGATGGTTACGTTTACACCAAAATTGTGCAAAGTTGTCTGCAATTTCATGGCAGTTTCACGCAGATGGTCGTCAGAATCTCCGGATGCATTTCGATCGCCTCGTTTCAGAAAATCAACCGACGGAAAAACATATTCTTTTTTTGCAGGTTCTCTGGCGATTTCCTGCTGAATATTTTCTATCCCATTTGCTATCTCTTCCTGCGAGGAACGCGGCTTTCTGTTACGGGTGGCTTTTTCCGTATGAGATTCTGTAACAGTATCCTGCTCTTTTGATATATCCGGGTCTGCCTGTACTTCGTCGCTTGTAACAGGTTTTAATTCCTGTACATCAAACGGAAGCTCCTGCCGGATGGCATTGACAGGTTCTTCAGGGACAGGGGCAGGTGCAGGACGTTCGATATGAATCTCCGGCATGGCGGGAGAAGTCGCGTTTGCTTTTGCGGCTTCACGGGCCAGTCTGCGTTCTTCCCGTTGCTTTTGTTTTTCTTTTTTTATATTTTCTTTCGCGTTTTCTTTTTCCGGAACAGTATTGTTTTCTTTTGGCAGCTTCGTCTCTTCCAGTGCAAACACCCCACGTTCTTCTACTCGACGGGCGTGATTTTCAAGTGCTTCCTGATATACCTTTTCACCGGTTTTCTTTAATGGCGCAAGAACCGTATGCTGCGTGATAATGATCACAGAGATGATCAGAAAAATAAACATCAGCACATAAGCACCTGCAGTACCAAAGGAAACACATAAAAACTTTGCTGTTGCACCACCGATGATTCCACCGCCGGTTTTGTGCTGTGAACAATAAGTATAATATCCGCTTACCGTATCTCCCTTCAGACAGCCGAGAGTAAACAGGTGAATCAGTGTAGTAAGACACCAGAATGCCAGTGCGACACCCCAGAGTTTCCGAGACATCAGGTCATTGTCATAATTTGCGATAGCAAATGCAGTTCCCATAAACAGAACTACCGGAAACAGATAGGCCATCCAGCCGAACAGTCCGAAAAAAAACTGACTGATAACAGTTCCTACTTTTCCACCGATATCAAAATTGCTGATCACCAGCAGTACGGAAACAGCCAGTGTGATCAAGATCGTGATTTCTGTAACCAGCTCCCGGTTATACGCCTGTTTCTGGCGCTTTTTAGCGGAAGGTGTTTTTTTACGGGTTGTTTTCCTTCCGGCAGTACTCTTTTTTTTTCGTGTCCCCGTTGACGGCATAGATGTTATCTCCTCCCCTTATCTGATATGCTCTACACAAAATAACAGACGATCGCAAGAATCCCCATGATAAAACAATAGATGGAAAAAATGCGAAGTTTTTTCTTCTTTATAAAAGCCAGCATAAATCGAATGGAAAAATATCCGACGACAGCTGCGGTGAGCATACCTGCTGTATAACTGAATCCAAGAGACCAGGTGACAGATTTTGATTCCAGTTTTCCACATTCAAGAATCATAGCACCCAGGATTGCCGGAATCGATACAAGATAAGAATATCGAATGGCGAAACCGCGGCGGAAACCGCATAAAAATCCGGCGATTATAGTGATACCGGAACGGGAAATTCCGGGAATCACACTGATTCCCTGACATACGCCGATAGCGAGAGCCTGAGGAACTGTAATATGTTTTGGCAGCTTATTCCCCAATTGCCAGTTGTCAACTACGAGCAGTACAACTGCAGTGATAAGCAGACCAAGTCCGGTGACCGAAAGGGAAGAACTACACCGGTCAACAAGATTCTGCAGCAGATATCCAAGAATACCGGTTGGTATTGTAGAAATCAGGATCATCGCAACCATGGTGCGGTAATTGTTACAAAGAATCTTGCGATAGGGTGTTGTCTGTGCACTATGCATTTTATTATCAATATATATTTTAAAATTGGCAGTCAGATCCTGAAAAATATGTATGGTTTCCACCAACATACGGAACAGATCGTTTTTAAAAACCAGACAAATAGCGATCAGTGTACCAAAGTGCAGCAACACATGAAAAAGTACATCGGTATCTGTTCGGATATTTAATAAATTTTCTAAGATGACCAGATGGCCGGAACTGCTCACCGGCAAAAATTCCGTAAGCCCCTGGACAATTCCCAGAATCATGGCGTCAAAAAAACTCATGGTTATCCTCATTTATTGTTTATTTGTATGCTTCTCTTACATCAAAATATTATTATATCATAAAAATACGGGAGATACAATCTCCCGTCGCTCTTTTCGGATGAAAATCTGAACTTTTAGAAATTAAGCAGCCATGATTGGAGAAAAAGAAATCAGAACTCCGCAAAGTATTGCCAGGGTAATGGCAAGTACGGTAATTACAAAAAAGCGGGGACTTTTTTTATCTTTGACAAGAAGTCGTCCGCACTGTGGACAGTGAGTCAGGCTGTTTTCAAATAACAGCGCACACTCTGTACAACGTTTCATAGCCTTGTTCCTCCGAATACATAAACTTATCTGTCTCCTCATTTTAACACGAATCGATCGGCAGAACAACTATATGTTTTTCTTCATCAGTTCTTTTAGCTTATTCAGTGCTTCCCGGATACCACCGATCTCGTTGATCAGGCCTTCTCTGACAGCATCCTCTCCTTCTAACATGGTTCCGACATCTTTGACCAGCATAGAGGTATCAAGCATCAGTTCTTCCAGACGTGGCTGAGTGATATCGGAATGCGCGGCGATAAAACCGGTGATTCTGTCCTGGGTTTTTTCCATGTTACGATAGGTTTGCATAACACCAATGAACATACCATTTGTGCGCACGGGATGAAGAACCATGGTCGCGCTTGGGACGATGAAACTGTAATCAGCAGAGACGGCAAGAGGAACACCGATGGAATGCCCGCCTCCCAGAACCAGTGATACGGTTGGCTTGCTGAGTGATGCGATCATCTCTGCGATAGCAAGTCCGGCTTCCACGTCACCGCCTACCGTGTGCAGAAGAATCAGGATTCCTTCAATTTGTTCATCATCTTCAATCAGAGCAAGCCGCGGAAGAATTTCTTCATATTTGGTGGATTTGGTACGATCTCCCAGAGATTCATGCCCTTCCACTTCTCCGATGATGGTGAGCAGATGAATCCGGCTTTCCAGGGGTACAGCGTTATCTATCGGTTCTGCTTTTGGCTGTAGCTTTTGTTTCGTTTCCTGTTTGTCCATATTCGGCATCTCCTTTTACTTTCTGTGAACTGTCAGTGTTCCCAATCAGTATGGACAGTTATGGACAAAAAAATACGCCGGAGACATGGGAAACCATGCCCGGCGTAAAATATTGTTGTTTTATTCGTCCCAGTTATGATATACAGCCTGTACATCATCATCATCTTCCAGAAGATCCAGAGTTCTCTGCAGATTTTTAACAGCAGTTTCATCTGTTAGTTCCACATAATTCTGCGGAATCATGGTAACTTCTGCCTCTGCCATTATCACGCCTTCTTTTTCCAGAGTTTCACGGACAGTGGAGAAATCGTCCGGATCGGTGATGATCTCATAACAGTCATCCTCTTCGGAAAAGTCTTCTGCACCGGCATCCAGAGCCATCATCATCAGGTCATCAGCTTCCATCTCGCAGTCTTCCTTTGCAACAATGATCTGACCCTTTTTATCGAACATGAAAGATACACATCCAGGAGTACCAACGTTTCCGCTTCCCTTTGTGAAGGCACTTCTTACGTTTGCAGCAGTACGGTTTTTGTTGTCGGTCAGGGTATCTACGATGATCGCGATACCGTTCGGACCATAGCCTTCATAGGTGATCATTTCGTAGTTATCGGCGTTGGCATCACCGGCTGCTTTCTTGATACCGCGTTCGATGGTATCGTTCGGCATGTTGTTTGCTTTTGCTTTTGCGATGACATCACGCAGCTTGCTGTTGTTTTCAGGATCCGGACCGCCCTCTTTTACGGCAATTACGATCTCACGGCCGATAATTGTAAAGATTTTTCCTTTTTTTGCATCATTCTTTTCTTTCTTGTGTTTGATATTGGCAAACTTAGAATGTCCTGACATAATATAAACTCCTTTTTCTATTGTATTTTTTCTACTCTTATTTTTTGAATAATATTGTCCTCAACAGAAAGAATCTGGAAACAATATCCATTCGCATTTATCTCTTTATCTTCAGCTGTCGGAATGTGCCCCAGCAGTGAAGTAAGATATCCGTTTAAGGTTTCAAAAGCATGATCACCAAGGTCGATACCCAGGACTTCTTCCACATCATCCAGTGGTGTCAGACCATCCATCAGAATACTTTCGTCGAACTGTGGCTGGATAAATTCTTCGGATTCGTCATACTCATCGAAGATGTTTCCTACAATCTCTTCCAGAATATCTTCCATCGTTACCAGCCCGGCGGTCTGCCCGTATTCATCGACAACAATTGCAATATGGATTTTTTTCGTCTGCATTGCCTGAAAGAGAGAATCTATTCCACGGGTTTCCGGGATATAAGCGACGGAACGAACCAGCTTTGGAATCTGCATCAGGCTTTTGGCTTCATATTCTGCCCGATTCTGATGTTCCATGGCATCTTTGATATGGATAAATCCAACAATATTATCGATATCTTCATGGTATACCGGATAACGGGAATTACTGTGTTCCGACATATATACAATGGCATCCTTCAGCAGGGTAGTATCGTCCAGCGCATTGATATTTTTCCGGTGAGTCATAATATCTTTTGCTGATTTATCATGGAATTCCATGATATTCTGGATCATCTCCGCTTCGCTCTCCTGAATGATACCCTGTTCATGGGCTTCATCTACAAGATCAATGATTTCATCTTCTGTTACATCATCTTCTGTGTGATTCGGATCAATACCAAACAGGCGTACGGTGAGATTGGTTAAAAGTTCCATCAATTTTGTAATCGGCCAGGCCAGAATAATTCCTGCCTGCACCATATGTACCATCCGATAAGCGGAAGCTGCTGCATGACGAGAGCAGATTCTTTTTGGTACCAGAATGCCGAAAGTGGACAGTAAAATCAGATCCACAAAAAGTACCAGTATACACAGTATGATCTTTCCGGGGTTTTCTGTGAAAAAGGCACCTGCAGTGGTAGCAGAAAGACTGATAGATACTGTCTTCATAATGCTTTTCAATTGTACATAACCTACCAGAAAGCTTAACAACATATGGTAAAACTGTACGGTTTGAATCAGTGATCCAGGGGCATTCATAATGTGAAGGAGAAGTTTGCTTTTTCTGTCTCCCTGTTCCGCTTTGTCTTCTATCTCATTTTCATTGAGGTTCTGGATCGCGGAACCGAATCCGTAAAAAATACTGTTGATTACTATAAACAGCAGAAATAACATCCACCCGGCGACCGGATTATCACTACTATCCATATACACTCCTTTTTTCTGTGCGTATTATTAAGATCATAAGGCATAAGCACACAGTTATGCCCGAAAAAGTATATCACCTTACTATTTATTCGTCAAGCAACTCCATGTTATGTAGGAAGTTCCAGACTGATTTTCAGTGCTTTGTTTACTTTTGCAAGGGCTTCCGGATCCAGATGACAGATCTTGTCTTTCAGCCTTTTTTTATCAATGGTGCGCAGCTGTTCGAGAAGAATGACGGAATCCCTGACAATGTCGTAAGCAGATGCGTTGATCTCGATGTGCGTAGGCAGTTTGGCTTTATTCATCTTGGAAGTAATGGCAGCACAGATCACTGTCGGGCTGTGTTTGTTCCCGATATCGTTCTGGATGATGAGTACCGGACGGATCCCTCCCTGCTCACTTCCCACCACCGGACGAAGATCCGCATAATAAATATCTCCTCTTCTTATATTCACATTCTCCACACTCCGATTCCTATGTTCTGTCAGAAATTTCTGACATCTATAGTATTTCCTTGTTTATCCGGTGTATGCAGGTATATAAGAAATTTATCGATGGATGTTCGCTATTCGGCAGGTAGTAATCCGTAAAGTATTTCTATAACAGTGAAGGTACTGAATCATTACACATGGATGATTTTACAGATAGATTCTCGGTACACGCTTTGTGATACAGCAGATCAGTTCGTAGGAAAAACGACCGGACAGATCACCCAGTTCTTCTGCGGTGATCGTGCTGCCGTGGTCAGTTCCGAGTAATGTTACTTCTGTTCCGCGAACTGCTTCCGGAATGTCAGACACATCAACCATGAACTGATCCATACAGACTCTGCCGATAATCGGTGCTTTCTTTCCGTTGATCAGTAAGTATCCCTTATTGGAGAGGGATCGTGGATAACCGTCCGCGTAACCGACCGGAATGGTTGCGATCCTTGTAGAATCTCTGGTTGTGACAAAGGTTCCGCCATAACTTACTGCTACTCCTGCTTCCACTTCTTTTACGAAAGAAATATGACTTTTCAGTTCCATTACCGGTTGCAGTGCCACGCCCGGATTAACGACTTCGTCAGACGGTGCGATACCATAAAGTGTAATTCCCGGACGTACGGCATCGAGATCACCCTCACGGTGCCAGAGGATTCCTGCACTGTTGTTACAGTGACGGATCGGAATCCGAATACCGGCTTCTTCCAGCAAAGTCAGAAATTCCTGATAGTTTGCGAATTGCTGATGGGCAGAGGTCAGATCCTGTTCGTCTGCTCTTGCAAAATGAGTAAACGCACCTTCGATCGTAATTCCCGGAAGTTTGCTGATCCGCAGGATCTCAGGAAGGCTTTCTTTGGGATGACGAAAACCGATTCGTGTCATACCGGTATCAAATGCCAGATGGATCGGATGTACTTTACCTGCTTTCTGAGCCTCCTGAGATATCTTTTCAGCTGTTTCATAATCAAACACTGCCGGACGGATATCCAGTTTCACCAGTGTCTGATAATCTTCCGGAAAGACATAACCGAGGATCAGTATAGGTTTTTTTAAACCGGCATCGCGGAGTTCTTCGGCTTCCGGTACATTGGCTACCGCATATCCCCAGATGTAGTCTTTTCCTTCCATAAGATGTGCCACAGGAACTGCTCCATGACCGTAAGCATTGGCTTTGATCACACCAATCATCCTGGTTCCTGGTGTAAGATTTTTTTTCATGTTTTCCAGGTTTTGTTCCAGCGCATCCAGATGGATGGCGGCATAGACCCGACTGTTTTTTTTCATAATTTATTTTCTCCTGTATGTTCAATTCTGACTGTCCATTTTCTGCAGCTGTGCTTCAAGACCGGAAAGAATATCTGTAGCTTTCATGGAACGGGCTCCTTTGGCAGAGGCGGCCTGATCGCCGGCAAGCCCGTGAAGCCATACCGCAAATGGTGCCGCCTTGGAAGGGTTCATTCCCTGTCCAAGCAATCCTGCAACTACCCCACACAAAACATCACCCGAACCTGCGGTGGCCATCCCATCGTTGCCGGTCAGATTCAGGAAAAAGCTTCCGTCTGCGGTTCGAATCCAGGTTCGCGCATCCTTCATGATCAGAGTACAGGAGCAGTTGTTATAAAATACATCCATAAACTTCTGCGGATGTACTTTCAGATCACTGATCGTACACTCTGCCAGCCGGCTCATTTCTCCGAGATGAGGGGTCAGGATGCAGGCAGCATCGCACTGTGCCTGCAGATCTTTTCGTTTTGCCAGAAGATTTAAAGCATCTGCATCAATGACTATAGGCTTGCTTTGACGGAATGTCAATACTGTTTGCAACAAGTTCTCCGCTGTTTTGGAAGTAGAAAGCCCCGGACCAACAGCAACCACATCTGCCCAGTCCATAGCTTTTCTAACAATTTCTGACAGTTCATCCGGTGTCATGGAAGGTTCATAAACCGAAAGCATGGCTTCCGGAAACTGCTGCTGCAGGATGATACGGTTGCTTTCATCCGTCAGGATACGGACCATCCCGGCACCGCTTAAAAGTGCCGCTTTCGAAGAAAAGTAAGCTGCCCCGCTCATATTACGGCTTCCGGCTATCAGCAGGATTTTTCCGAAAGTTCCTTTGTTGCCGGCAGGATCCCGCGCAGGAAGCCAGGAAACATCTTTGTTATCCAGTGAAAAAACGCCTTCGGATGCACCGTAGATGCCAACATCTTTCACCTGAATATGTCCGGCATAGACGGATCCAGGGTACAGACTGATCCCAAGCTTACGGTATGCAAAGGTGACCGTTTCGGTTGCCCGGATGGCAGTGCCCATAACCTGTCCCGTGCCTGCATGGATGCCGGATGGAATATCCACCGCAAGAACCGGAATGCCGGAAGCATTGATTTTCTCTGCCAGAGCCTGGTATTTTCCGGACAATTCTCTGGATAATCCGACACCAAAAAGTGCATCTACAATAGTAGTATATTCAGAAAACCGGCAGTTGTTGACTATCGATACCTGATAATTTTTAGCTGCCTGCCACTGAATGTGCATTTCTTCGGTGAAGGATGTGTGATTTCCGGCGAGATAAAGATCTACCGGATATCCTGCCAGATGCAGAAGTCTTGCAACTGCAACGCCATCTGCTCCGTTATTGCCGGAACCGCATACAACCAATGTTTTTTTCAGTGGAAAATGTTGCTTCAGACAGTCAAATACCGCCATTGCTGCCCGTTCCATCAAAACCAGAGAAGGAATGCCCATCTGCTTAATCGTAGACTGGTCAAGCTGCTTCATCTGTTTTCCTGTTACTAAAATCTGCATAGCTATGATCTCACTTTCTGTAAAACTATGAGAAACACGCTCTGCGAGTTTCTCATGGTTATCGCGGCCTCTACACTCCGTTTCGGTCGTTGCTCACGTAAATAAAAGGCTGCTGCCCTCTGTTGGCAGCAGCCTTGCTGTTGTTAAATTTTGCCTTGTTCCTGTTTATGATCTTTTTCAAAACGGCTCAGATTGTAGGAAAGTCGCATCAGGCTTTCAGAAAGGTGCACATTTTCCACGATCACATCCTCCGGCATAAAAAGATTCAGATCTGTGTGGGCAAAATTCCAGATGGCTTTTACTCCCACATCCACCAGCAGTTTTGCCATATCAAGGGCTTTGGCTTTCGGCAGGGTCAGAGTAGCAATCTCTACATGATTATCCTTCACGAACTCAGGAAGTTCGTCAATCATACGGATTTCGATGCCGCGCACGGAAACTCCCTGCATGACCGGATTCACATCGAAAATCCCGACAATTTTAAATCCCTGTTTTTCAAACTGTGTATAATTGGCAAGTGCCTGACCGAGATTACCGGCACCTACGATAATCATATTGTGTGTGCGATCCAGCCCCAGGATTTTTGCAATTTCCGAATGGAGATATTTAACGTTATATCCGTATCCCTGCTGTCCGAATCCACCAAAATTATTAAGATCCTGTCGGATCTGAGAAGCTGTCACTTTCATCCGCCCACTCAACTCATTGGACGAGATTCTTTCTACCCCATCTTCCATCAGTTCTCCCAGATATCGATAATATCGGGGAAGACGTTTGATGACTGCTCTTGATATGTCTTTTTCCTCCACGCTGCTTTCCTCCTGCATCATACTAATATTATTATAGTTAAGTGTGAAAAGTTTGTCAAATAAACTTCTGATTTTGTTGTGATTTTCTTGCGAATTTTCTTCATTCATGTATAATATTCGATAGACTTGTGAAATTTAAGGAGGTTTTTCATGATTTTATCATGTCAGAATATTAATAAATCATTCGTAACAGATGATGTTTTAAAGGATGTGTCTTTTCATCTGGAGGAAAGGGAAAAGGCTGCACTGATCGGACCGAATGGTGCCGGAAAGTCCACACTGTTAAAAATCATTATGCAGGAGATGCCGGCAGATTCCGGTGAGGTGATAGTTGCCAAAGGGAAGACACTCGGTTATCTGGCACAGCATCAGGAAGTCAGTGGCGACAATACGATCTACGGGGAGCTGCTTTCTGTCAAACAGTATCTGTTAGACATGGAAGAAAAGATCCGCACCATGGAACAGCAGATGAAGACGTTGACCGGACGGGAACTGGATGAACTGCTCGCTTCCTACTCCCGTCTCACTCATCAGTTTGAACTGGAAGGTGGTTATGCCTGCCGCAGTGAAGTTGTAGGTGTATTAAAAGGTCTGGGATTTGAGGAAGAGGATTTTTCAAGAAAGATCGGCACATTATCCGGCGGACAGAAAACCCGTGTGGCGCTCGGACGTCTGCTGTTGTCCAACCCGGATATAATTCTTCTTGATGAGCCGACCAATCACCTGGATATGGAATCTATTGCATGGCTGGAGACATATCTGATCAACTATAAAGGCGCGGTATTTATCGTCTCCCATGACCGTTATTTTCTGGATCGCGTCGTGACAAAAGTAGTCGAAATCGATCGCGGACATGTTCGTACTTTTATGGGGAATTATTCTGCGTATGCAGAGAAAAAGGCAATGATCCGAGATGCGGAATATAAGGCATGGCTGAATCAGCAACAGGAAATTAAGCATCAGGAAGAAGTCATTGCAAAATTAAAATCTTTCAACCGGGAAAAATCCATCAAACGTGCAGAGAGCCGGGAGAAAATGCTGGATAAGATCGATGTGCTGGATAAACCGGTGGAAGAAAATGTCGAAATGCATCTGGAACTGAAGCCGCGCGTAGTCAGCGGAAACGATGTATTAACAGTAAAAAATCTGGCGAAAGCATTTCCTCAGCAGGAGCTGTTCTCCAACGTGGATTTTTCTGTGAAACGGGGAGAACGTGTTGCGATTATCGGCGCCAATGGAACCGGTAAGACAACCATTCTTAAGATTTTAAATGGTCTGGTGGAGCCGGATGCAGGGGAAATCGAACTGGGTAGTAAAGTACAGATCGGTTATTATGATCAGGAACATCACGTACTCCATATGGAGAAAACAATCTTTGAAGAAATCTCCGATGAGTATCCTTATCTGACAAATACAGAAATCCGCAATGTACTGGCTGCGTTCTTATTTACCGGAGATGATGTCTTTAAACTGATCAGTGCTCTTAGCGGTGGCGAGCGTGGTCGTGTTTCTCTGGCAAAGCTGATGCTTTCCGAAGCGAACTTCCTGATTCTCGATGAGCCGACCAACCACCTGGATATCGTATCCAAAGAAATTCTGGAACAGGCGCTGAAACACTATACCGGAACTGTACTGTATGTGTCTCACGATCGTTATTTCATTAATCAGACCGCGACCCGGATCCTGGAGCTTACAAATCAGGCAATGGTCAATTATATCGGTAATTATGACTACTATCTGGAGAAAAAAGAAGAACTGACACAGATTTATGCACCGAAGGAGGAAGAAGCTGTTGCGGATGTTTCAGCATCTGCAACCAAACTTGACTGGAAACAGCAGAAAGAAGAACAGGCGAGACTTCGAAAACGGGAGAATGATCTAAAAAAGACAGAAGCAGAAATCGAAAAGCTGGAAACCAGAGACGGTGAGATTGATGAAGAGATGGCACAGCCGGAGGTTGCTGTCAATGTGGCGGAATGTGTGCGGCTTTCAAAAGAAAAGGTAGCAATTGCAGAAAAACTGGAAGAACTGTATGCAAAATGGGAGGAACTGGCGTAAACTATGAGAAACACGCTCTGCGAGTTTCTCATAGTTATCGCGGCAGTCGCCAAGGTCTCGTGCAACCACGGACTTTTTATGTCAAGGTGGTTCGATGGTTATAACTGCTTGAATCCCTGCACCTTCTGTTTTTGGTGCCATGTCTGTTTAGAGTGCAAGAAGTTTTTGAATGTCCAGTTTTCCCCATCCCTGGCGGTTTCTTGGATATCCGAGATCCAAACAGGATTCCCGCAGCAGCATTTTTACTTCCACATTTGTAAGAAAAGGATCTTTCTGTAACAACAAAGCAATAGCTCCCGAAACTCTTGGTGTGGACATCGATGTTCCGCTTTTGATGGCATAGCTGTTTCTTTTGTTGGCACAGGAGATCACATCTGCCCCGGGGGCCACCAGATCCGGTTTGCAGACACATTCTGCTGTGGGACCGGCACCGGAGACAGAACTGATCCGGTCCAGCATATCACTTGCTCCCACAGTGATCACTTTCTTACTGCTGCCCGGGGCTGTGACACTTCCATATGCAGGTCCCATATTACCGGCTGCGGTCACCACAACAAAGCCCTGATCCCATGCCTGTTCCACTGCTTTTATCAGTCGTGCGGCAGCTTTTGAATCCATTGCGGCAGCGCCCACAGAAATATTGATGATTCGTATTCCATAGAGGTTCTGATTGAAAGAGATCCACTGGAGTGCCCGTAAAACATCCTGTAAGCGTCCGTTTCCACGCCTGTCGAGTACTTTTGCAGCAACCAGGTGACACCCGGGTGCAACACCCTGATAGCGTCTGTCACTGGCTGTTCCGTCGCCTGCAAGAATTCCTGCCACATGTGTTCCGTGTCCGGAGTCATCATAAGGGTAAGGACGGTGTCCGAGAAAATCCTGAAATCCCCGGATCCGTTCACCAAAATCGATATGGGGATACAGTCCGGTATCTAAAATGGCAACGCCAATACCGGTTCCTGTCCATGTATTTGTGTACATAGAAAATCCGGCCTTTTTTCTATGGTATGATATAAAAGGTGAAAGGGAAAGTGGAAACGGTGCATATAGTAAAAAAAAGACCAACAGGTATGATATGAGTCAGCACCAGGATGCTATCTATGCAAATGACAGAATAGATCTGATCCTTCCTTACGGAAAAATTGACGAGGAATTCTATCAGCAGATCATTGCTCCGTATGAACCTACTGTGATCAACGATCAGTTTGTAGTGATCCATATACCGATTCGGCCGAATGGACTTCTTGAAAATATACGGTTTGTGTACAGTCTGGTTCCGAATCTGTATGTTCCTCTGGATACAACCAGTCTGGAAGTCAGCGGAATCCTACAGACACAAAATCAACCAGGGCTGAATCTTCATGGAAAAAATGTGTTACTGGGATTTGTGGATACGGGAATCAATTATACGCATCCGGCTTTTTTATCAGCAGATGGACAGACGCGGATCGTGGAAATCTGGGATCAGACAGTGCCCTCTTCCACCGGGGACGGACCTTTCGGGTATGGGACCGTCTATACGGCAGAACAGATCCAAGAGGCAGTAAATCTGGAAAATCCTCTTTCCCTTGTGCCGGTGACAGATCCGGAAGGACATGGAACCTTTATAGCGGGGGTAGCTGCCGGAAGTGAAAACCGGCAGCAGGAATTCATCGGAGCAGCCAATGAGGCTCAGATTGCGGCAGTGAAGCTAAAGGAAGCAAAACAGCCGCTTCAAAATTTTTATTTTTATTCCGGAGAGAAACCGGTATATCAGGAAAATGATATTATGACGGGAATTCAGTATCTTGTGGAACTGGCAGAACGCCTGCAGCTGCCGTTGGTGTTGTGTCTGGCACTGGGGAGTAACCAGGGAGATCATATGGGATATACCCCCCTTGATCTCACTTTACGGAGACTGGATACGGTTCCGGGAATTGTCTGCGTTACTGCAGCGGGAAATGAAGCAGGAAAGGCACATCATTATTTGGGTAATGTTACAGGATATACCCAGCCCACATCTGTGGAAATTCTGGTTCCCGAGGGCTGTCCTGGATTCTTTGCAGAACTGTGGGGCTTTCCACCGGAACTGTTCTCGGTAGGCTTTCGCTCTCCTTCCGGGGAGATAATTCCGCGGATACCGGCAAGGCTTGGACAGATGCAGAATATTCCGCTTTTTCTTGATCGTACCCACATTGAACTATATTATGAAGTAATACAGAGTACTTCCGGCAGTCAGCTTATTTTTCTTCGTTTTGTTATGCCCACACCGGGAATTTGGACGATACAGGTATATGCATCCGGTAATACCAGAAGTGAATTCCATCTGTGGCTTCCCATAAGTGGATTTGTGTCTTCGAATATCATCTTTCTTATGCCGGATCCTTATACAACCATCACAGCACCGGGAAATTCCCCATATGTGATTACCGCAGGGGCTTACGATGCTTACAGCAAAAGTATCTATCTCAATTCCGGCCGTGGCTATACAAGAAATCAACAGGTCAAGCCGGACCTTTGTGCCCCGGGGGTGAAGGTGTCCGGACCGGGAATCAGGGACAGTTATGTACAGCGGGACGGAACGAGTGTTGCTGCTGCCCTGACAGCGGGAAGCTGTGCTCTTTTGATGGAATGGGGACAGAAATTGCCGGTTCCCCGCTATCTGTCAACCTATGAGATGAAGAATCTTTTGATTCGCGGAGCAATCAGGAATCCGGATCTTTTTTATCCCAACCGGGAATGGGGATATGGAACTCTGGACGTTTATCAGGTGTTTCGTGCGATTTCCACAACTTAAAAACTTTTTGGTGAATCCGTAACCATCTGTATGTCCATTCCATAAGATGAAGTGTAATCAATCCTAAACGGAGGAATACTTCAATGAGTGATATCACTGCTACAAACTGCGGATGCGAACGGGACTGTGGATGTAACAATGGATGTAACGGCGGATGCAACAATGGATGCAATGGAAACGGACTGTTTAATTTCTGGGGCGGAAACGGAAACTGTAGCTGCATTCTCTGGATCTTGATCCTTCTGGCTTGCTGCGGAAACAATGATGGCTGTGGCTGCGGAAACAATGACAACAACTGCTGCCTGATTCTGCTGATCCTTCTGTGCTGCGGCGGATGCGGAAACGGCTGCTTCTAAGCGTGTCTGAAAAAGGTTTTTCGTGAGCTGCGAGTCCCACTTTGTGGGAAATTTTATCCGAATGAGGGTAAAATATACCGCAAAGTGGGGCTTGCAGATTGCGGAAATGATTTTTCAGACACGCTCTAGTACATCGTTTCGTTAATAATTGTATTATTCCCTGCGCCTGCGGTGTCTGTTCCCTGCCGCAGGCGTATATCTACATAATAGTGTGATGTGAATTAAGTCAAAGGATGACACGTGACAGTTATTGCCGGGAGTCCGGGGAAAAGAGATCGGAAATCCTGGTATGCAATGTACTAAAAGGCAGGTACGTTCAATGGTTACGCACCTGCCTTTTGACAATATAGAATAGTTATATCAGCATGTCGCATGCATGATTATATGTGTTTGATTGTATAGCTTCCATAACCACTCTCGCAGATCGAACTCTCAAAGAAGTAGGCAGCAGCACGGATCAGATATCCGGTATCTTCACTTCCTGCGGTTTCATAAGGTGAATGCATGGCCAGCTGTGGAAGGCCGATATCTACGGTATTTAACGCTACCTGTGTGTTGGAGATATTACCAAGGGTAGAGCCACCTGCCATATCAGAACGGTTTAAAAAGGTCTGATATGGTACATCTGCCCGTTTGCAGATTTCCTGGAAGATACCTGCGGCCATGCCGTCTGTAGTATATTTCTGATTGGCACTGTATTTGATCACAATACCTCCATTCATATACGGACGGTTGGTCGGACACGCCTTATCTGTATAGTTTGGATGTACGGCATGAGCATTATCTGCGGAGATCATAAAGCTGTTTGCCAGATATTTTCGGTAAGCGGACTGGTTTTTTCCCATTGCTTCACAGATGCGGATCAACGTATCGCGAAGTAATGTAGAAGCAGCCCCCTGCTTGCTGGAACTTCCCACTTCTTCATTGTCAAAGACACAGTGAAGCGGAATACTTTCTCCGTCCTGTGCCTGTAAGAAACCTTCCAGTGACGAGAATGCACACTGCAGATCGTCCAGACGACCGCAGGAAATATATTCTCCCGAAGCACCCCATACAGTACCGGGAGTCCGGCTGTATACATAAAGATCGTGTGCCAGAATATCTTTCCGGGCAACACCGGCAAGTGCTGCCATTTGTTCCATAAAGGTTCCTTTTGCGTTTTCATCTCCATACAGAGGAAGGAGCTCTTTCTGCGGATTAAACGGAACGCCGTTGTTGGCATCACGGTTCATGTGGATCGCGAGGCTTGGTATCATCACCAGGTCCTTTTTAACATCCACCAGTTTTGTGACAATCTGCTCTCCGTCTTTCACTACCAGGCGGCCAGCTACGGACAGCGGACGGTCAAACCACGGAGCGCAGAGCATACCGCCATATTTCTCTACGTTCAGTTTTACATAATGTCCTTCTGCCTCTATCTCCGGGTTCTCTTTAATCTTGAACATCGGGGAATCGCTGTGGCTTGCCATGATCTGAAAGCCTTTCCACTCCTTTGCCGGGATACGGAAGGCAATAATGGATGAGCCGTTGCGGATCACATAGTATTTTCCACCTGCCTGCAAGTTCCAGTCAGATCCCTCAAGAAGTGGCTGGTAGCCTTCTGCCTTCAGTCTGCATCGCATCGCTTCGATCGCATGAAATGCAGTCGGACTGTTTTCAATGAAAGAAAATAATTTTTCTGTTGTCATATTATGCATTTTTTTTACCTGTACTTGCATGAATTCCACGGTTTTCATCTCCGGTTTCATTGACACCGAATTCGTAGTCGTTGCCCGGCAGAATGATGTTCAGCAGAATACCTGCGATTGCTGCGATAGCAAGTGCTGTCAGGGTAATTGGAGTGCCTGCGATGGTAAAAGTGATACCATTGCTGAATCCAAGACCGCAGACAAAGATGACACCTGCGATGATCAGGTTTCTTGATTTGGTCAGGTCTACTTTGTTTTCCACCACGTTACGCACACCGATTGCAGAAATCATACCATACAGCATAAAGCTGACACCACCGATGATTGAAGATGGCATGGTACTGATGATGGCGGATACTTTCGGGATAAAGCTGATGATGATCGCAAAGCATGCAGCGATACGGATAACCAGCGGATCATGTACACGGCTCAGTTCCAGAACGCCGGTATTTTCTCCGTAGGTGGTATTGGCCGGTCCGCCGAGAAGGCCTGCCAGAGCTGTAGCAAGACCATCTCCAAGCAGTGTTCTGTGAAGTCCGGGTTCTGCCAGAAAGTTTTTCCCAACCGTCGCAGAGATGGCAGACATATCACCTACGTGTTCCATCATAGTTGCGATAGCGATCGGAGCCATAACGAGGATGGCAGTCACGTCAAATTTTGCGAACTGCATCGGCGGAAGACCTATCCAGTTTGCAGTACTTACAGAAGAAAAGTTCAGGATGGCAGAGCCGTCCGGATTGGTAATTCCCATCGCGTTCATGATCAGTGCAACCACGTATGAGATCACAACCCCCATCAGTATCGGGATAATTTTAAACATACCTTTTCCCCAGATGTTAAAGATGATAATTACGGCCAGAGCAACAAGTGCGAGAAACCAGTTGGTGGAAGCATTATTGATCGCAGAACCGGCAAGAGTCAGTCCGATACAGATGATGACCGGTCCGGTTACTACCGGAGGAAGGAACCTCATCACACGTTTTACGCCCACCAGACGAATGATCAGAGCAAGCACCAGATACATCAAACCGGCTACAACCACACCACCGCAGGCGTATGCAGCTTTGTCATTAACACTCATGGTTGCATACATACCGGTGTTCAGGTTGGCTACTGTTGAAAATCCCCCAAGGAAAGCAAAGGATGATCCAAGAAATGCAGGAACCTGGAACCTGGAGCACACATGGAATAACAAAGTGCCGAAACCTGCACAGAACAGCGTTACGGCGACGGTCAGTCCGTGTGTCGGACCTTCGCCACAGGCATCTGTAAAATAGCTGTTTACCAGAATCGGAACCAGAATGGTTGCACCGAACATGGCAAACATATGCTGCAGACCAAGGATCAACATTTTGGGGATTCCGAGTTGTTTGGCATCGCGAATCACATCATTTGTTTGATTTGTCATAACGTCTCCTTTTTCTTATTGTATTATTTTTTGCCTGTTCTATTATAGGGGTATTTCTGGTGGATTGCAAGGGAATTCCTTTCGGTTTTCGCTCCAGACATTCGATATCCAGTTCGTAGAGTGCGTTTCCGTCAATAACAAGTTTTTGCGTCTTTCTTTTTCGATTTTCCATACCGGATACTTCCTTTCAAAAGTCACATTCCTGCTTATATCTTATGCAGCCGGCTTCTCTTTTTCCGATGTGAAGCATAAGATAGTAGAAAAAACGGGGAAATTATATGAATGAAGACCGTATAGCTCCGATGACACCTCTGGATCAGATGCTGGCTCAGGATTCTTTACAGATGCTGAAAGCCGCCGTCCCTTATTTTCCGGCAGATGCACAGCGGGTTTTTGCTTTGTATGCAAAAATGATGGAACTTTCCCATACAATTGCAATGTTTTCCGGAGGTCCTGCAGAACTGATGATGATGTCCGAAGAGTCCGGAACTTCACAGCCACTGGATATTCTGCAGCAGCTTCGAACGTATGCAGGTGAAAGCCAGAAAGAAATGATTGATCAGATCTTATTTGCCTTTCACGCACTGGAGATTTTGCAGATGCCTAAGGAACCTGCAGATCCGCTTGGATAAGGAGGTAAAAGTTTTATGACTCAGGAATGGATGAAGGATTCGACACTGGAAGGAATTGATCCGGCTAAGATGGCACTGTTACAGTCTCTGATACAACAGGGAAGTAAAAAAAATCAGAACGAAATGCTTGCATTTTTAATGTCCGCAGCAGCCAATTCAAAGAAAAACGGACTGCAGTTCAGCCCCGGAGAGATGGATATGATTACAAAGGTGTTAAAAAAAGGAAAATCATCACAGGAAATTGCAAAAATGGATCGGATCTTGTCGATGATGAAAATGCTTCGGAGGGGATAAAACGATAAAATTATCGGAAGATTCAAAAAGAAGAGATATCTGTAATTACTCCACAAATATCTCTTCTTTATATTTTATAATTTTCAGTTGTTGTATTCTATTCCTGCATGGAAAGAACACTGCGGTTCTGCCACAGGTATGTGATCAGAGAAATTACGGTCAGGATCAAAGAAGCATAGATCAGAATCTGCTCCACAATCACAAAACCACCACCCAGGTTTGCAATCAGAATGATGATCATAAACATCTGGCAGACAGTTTTACATTTGCCCCAGTAATTAGCTGCGATAACTACGCCATTGTCAGAAGCGATCAGTCGGAAACCACTGATAACAAATTCGCGTCCGATGATGATGATAACGATCCAGCTCGGGATCCGGGACATATCAACCAGGCAGATCATGGCAGAACAAACCAGCAGTTTGTCTGCCAGTGGATCCATGAACTTTCCAAAATTAGTTACCAGATTATCCCGTCGCGCCAGATAGCCATCCAGCATATCAGTCAGACTTGCTATAACAAAGATAGCAAGTGCCATCCATTTGGACCAGGTGCTAAAATTTCCAAGAAGAAATACTACAAAAAACGGAATCAAAATAATACGAAGCATCGTAAGTTTATTCGGTGTATTCATCTGCAATCTCTCCTATCAAATCATATTCCAGGGATCCTGTTACGTGTGCTTTTACAAAATCACCAGACATCAGAAGTTCTCCGGTATTGATAAACATATAACCATCAATGCCCGGTGCATCTGCGTACGTACGTCCCACATAAGCATTTTCATCTGCTACTTTTCCCTCTATCATCACCAGATAGTCTTTTCCCACACAGCTTTCTCCTCGTTCCAGAGAAATTTCCTGCTGCAGTTCCATAAGTTCTGCCTGGCGATCCTGTTTGACTTCTTCCGGAATCTGGTCCTCCATAGTTGCTGCCGGTGTATCTTCTTCCGGAGAATACGTAAATACACCAAGACGGTCAAATTCCATCTGATCCACAAATTCCATCAGTTCCTCATGATCTTCCTGAGTTTCTCCCGGAAAACCGGTAATCAGCGTGGTTCGAAGGACAATATCCGGGATCTCTCTGCGAAGAGTAGAAACCATGTCGATCAGCTGCTGTTTTGAAGTACGTCTTCCCATTCGTTTCAGGATTTTATCACTGGCGTGCTGGATTGGCAGATCCAGATAATGACAGATTTTTTTCTCATCACGAATCGTCTCGATCAGCTCCGGATAGATTTCTTCCGGATAACAGTACAGAAGACGGATCCAGACAATTCCGGGAATCTTACAGAGCTCTTTTAATAACAGGTGCAGTGATTTCTTACCATAAAGATCTGTTCCGTAGATGGTGGTTTCCTGGGCTACCAGAATCAGTTCCCTGACGCCTTGTTCTGCCAGCTGTTTTGCATGCTCAATCAGAGTTTCCATGGGAACGCTGCGATAGTTTCCTCTGATTTTCGGAATGATACAGTAAGTACAGTGTTTGTTACATCCTTCGGCTATCTTCAGATACTCATAAAAACCGCCGGTTGTGATCATACGCTTGCCGGGCATCTGCGGTATGCCCTCCAGTGGTGTAAATACATGACTTACTTTTCCTTTCAGGGCTTCATCAACGGCATCTAAAAGAGCTGCCTGACTGTTAGTACCTAGAACGGCATCTACTTCCGGGATCTCTTTTGTGATCTCTTCTTTGTAACGCTGAGCAAGACAGCCGGTCACAATCAATGCTTTCAGATTGCCTTTGGTTTTATAGTCAGCCATCTCAAGAATCGCCTGAATACTTTCTTCTTTTGCATCATGGATGAAACAACAGGTATTGACGACAATCACATCTGCCTGCGATTCATCATCGGTCACTTCGAATCCATGGCTTACCAGCGCCCCCAGCATCTCTTCTGAATCAACCAGATTCTTGTCACATCCGAGAGACATGAAAAATATATACATAGATTAATAAATCCTTTCCATTGGTTAAAAAAGAGATGCCAGCACGCTCATGCAGCATCCCCTCTTATTGACCTGATTATTCTTCTGCGTTTTTGTCTTCCGCTTCCAGTTCTTTTTCAAGAGCTGCTTCTGCCTCAGCTTCTTCTACATCTTCAGTGTCCGGGATGATAGTTACTTTTCCTTTATAAACCTCATCTACGGCGATAGAAAGTGGCTTATTCAGCGAATAACTTACCATCGGTTCCGCACCTGCGATCAGCTGTCTAGCACGTTTGCTGGTAGCAAGAACGATGGAATATCTGCTGTTGCATACAGGAGTATCGATCTCCTCAACGTCTTTGTTTACTGCCTGGATTAATTCTGTATAAGATGGATGTATCATAATTTATTCTCCTTTCATTTCTTTGAGTTCTTTTTGTATATCAGCAACCAGATCAAGATTCTCAGAGACCTTCAGGTGCTGGCTCTGAATCAGCTGGTGAACTTCCTTTACACAAGTATCCAGATCATCGTTGATGACCAGATACTGATAATGATCCATGATCTCGGATTCTTCCGCAGCACGGCGCATACGGTCGTTGATCACGTCCATGGTTTCCGTTCCACGATCTATCAGACGGTGTTTGAGCTCTTCCGCAGATGGCGGGGTTACGAATAATAACAGAGCCTGCGGATTCTTTTCTTTTACTTTCAAGGCACCTTGCACTTCAATTTCCAGAATGACATCTTTACCGGCAGCCAGCTGTTCTTCTACATAAGCTTTCGGTGTGCCGTAATAATTATCTACATATTGTGCATATTCATACAGCGCATCCTGACGGATCAGTTCTTCAAACTCTTCTTTTGTCTTAAAAAAATATTCCCGTTCGTTTTCTTCTCCCGGCCGCGGATTCCTTGTAGTCGCCGAGATGGACAGTGCATAACATTCATAGTTCTTCATTAGTTCTTTGACTACTGTTCCTTTTCCGGCACCTGAGAAACCGGAAATAATTACCAGACTTCCTTTTTTACTCATCCAGATCACCTTTTTCTTCTATAATTTTTTCTGCATGAAGACGCTTTCCGATAGTATCCGGCTGTAATGCCGATAACACCAGAAATCCTTCCTGGGTGACAAGTACTGCTTTTGTTCGCCTCCCCTGGGTAGCGTCGATCACTATCTTCTCTTCTTTTCCTTGCTGCACCATTCGTTTGACCGGAGCAGCATCCGGACTGACTACGGCAACTATTTTGTCACGGTTGACTATATTACCGAATCCGATATTAATAAAACCGGCCATTGCGTGCCCTCATTCTGCGGATTATTCAATATTCTGAATCTGCTCCCGCACTTTCTCAATCTCTGTTTTCAGGTCAATTGCCAGATTGGATGTTTCCAGATCATTTGCCTTGGACAGTATGGTGTTCGCCTCCCGGTTCATCTCCTGTGCAATAAAATCCAGTTTTCGGCCAATGCCTTCACCATCGGCGAGTACTTCCTTCATATGACGGATGTGACTTTTCAGACGAACTGTTTCTTCATCTGTGCAGATCTTGTCTGCATAGATGATAACCTCTGACGCGATTCGGCTTTCCTCAATCTGTGTATCGCTTAACAGTTCTTTCATCTTATCTTCCAGTTTCTGCCGGTACTCCTGGAGAATCTGCGGTGAACGCTCCTCCACCATTCCAACTTTTTCAAACATCTGATCAAGTTTCTGCAAAAGATCAGTCCGGAGGTTCTCCCCTTCCGTCTTCCGTGTCTCAACAAACTGTTCACAGGCTTTCCGGAGTACCTGTTCCAGAAGTCCCCATAATTCTTTTTCATCCGAATCCACTTCTTCCATTGTAAATACATCCTGGAACCTGCCAAGCTCCGCTGCGGTGATGTCGTTACAGATACCAAAGGTATCTGCCATCTTCTTAAAATATGCCATATACTGGCTGGCTACTTCATGATTATACTGCAAAATCATGTGAGACTGTGTAAAATCCTCGTAACTGATAAAGATATCGACCTTTCCTCTCAGCATGTACTCTTTTAACAGTGTACGGATTGCACTGTCGAAAAAGCTGAGCTTTTTCGGCATCTTGATGTTAAAATCCAGATACCGATGATTTACAGATTTGATTTCGACCGTAAATTTATGCTGCTCGTCCTGTGCCTCGGCTCTTCCAAATCCTGTCATACTTTTAATCATAATAGTTTTCTCACCTTAAATAATTTCTTAATTATTGCTTAATATGCATATGTTTTTATTATAAGTCATTACAAAACCCTAGTCAAATCCTTTTTTTCTGTTATAATAAAAATATTCAAAGAAGGAGTGTGTTTTTATGGCTTTTGACGGGATCACAATTGCAAATATTGTAACAGAATTAAATCAGACCATCACCGGCGGTAAGATCAACAAGATCGCCCAGCCGGAAAATGATGAGTTGATCATAACCATTAAAAATCAGCGGAAACAGTACCGTCTGTTTTTATCAGCCAGTGCTTCTCTCCCGCTGATTTATCTGACGGAAACTAATAAACCAAGTCCACTGACGGCACCCAACTTCTGTATGTTGTTAAGAAAACATATCGGGAGTGGCAAGATCATCGCGATTGAACAGCCGGGTATGGAGCGGATCATCCGTTTTACTATTGAACATCTGAATGAACTCGGTGATCTGTGTACCAAATATCTGATTGTGGAGATCATGGGAAAGCACAGCAACATTATCTTCTGTAACGAAGAGGATCAGATCATCGACAGTATCAAACATGTGTCAGCTCATATGAGTTCTGTGAGAGAAGTCCTTCCCGGGCGTCCGTATTTTATACCGGAAACACAGTCAAAACTGAATCCGTTTGTATTAACGGAAGAAATCTTTCAGGAAAAGATTTTTCCGCGTCCTGTGAATGTGGCAAAAGCAATCTACACTTCTATCACGGGAATCAGTCCTCTGATGGCAGAAGAAGTTTGCTATCGCGCCGGCATCGATGGCGGTATTCCAACCGACGGACTTGAGGATGTGGAGCGGGTACATCTGGCACATACTTTTCTTCGCATGGTAGATGACATCAGGGACGGGCATTTCGAACCAAACATTATATATAAAGGAAAAGAGCCGGTAGAATTTGCCTGCTTTCCACTGTCTCAGTATCAGGATTACCGTGCTGTCTCTTATCCATCGATCTTCCCGGTGTTAGAGACATATTATGCTGAAAAAAATATTGTCACAAAGATGCGTCAGAAAACAGTAGATCTGCGAAAAATCGTACAGAATGCACTGGAGCGAAATGTAAAAAAATATCAGTTACAGCAAAAACAGTTGAAGGATACAGAGAAAAAAGAAAAATACCGTGTCTGGGGAGAGCTGCTGAATACTTACGGCTATGAAGTGGAGCCCGGTGCAAAGTCCATGGAGGCGTTGAATTATTACACCAATGAAATGATTCAGATTCCACTGGATGAAACGATGACCCCACAGGAAAATGCCAAGAAATACTTCGATAAATACAGCAAGTTAAAGCGAACCAAGGGAGCACTGGATACACTGTTGCAGGAAACCGGAGATGAGATCAAGCATCTGGAATCCATTGCCGCTTCTCTTGATATTGCCTCATCGGAAGAAGATCTTGTACAGATCAAAGAAGAAATGATGGAATATGGATATGTAAAGCGGAAAAATACAGGAGGAAAAAAAGTAAAAGTCACCTCTCGTCCATATCATTATATTTCCAGCGATGGATATGATATCTATGTCGGCAAAAATAATTTTCAGAACGATGAGCTTTCTTTTAAGTTTGCTTCCGGCAATGACTGGTGGTTCCATGCCAAAGGGCAGCCGGGATCCCATGTGATCGTAAAATCAAAAAATGAAGAACTTCCGGATCGCACCTTTGAAGAAGCAGGAAAGCTGGCAGCTTACTATTCCAAGGGCAGACAGGCACCGAAGGTGGAAATTGATTATACACAGAAGAAAAATCTCCGGAAGCCAACCGGCGGGAAACCGGGATTTGTTGTATATTACACAAACTACTCCCTTCTGATCGAACCGGACATTACGGGACTTCAACAGATACAGTAAAAGGAGGCAACGCCATTGAAGAAAACAAAGGATTCTCAGGAAACAAAGATCCTGAGAAAACCGGTTGCACGGATTGAGACAACCGCGGATACCGGACTTACTCAGGCACAGGTGAAAGAACGGATGGAAAAAGGATGGAGCAATGCCCCGGTGGATTCTCCTTCCAAGACGACCAAGGAAATTATTATCAGCAATGTATTTACGTATTTCAACCTGATTTTTCTTGTGATTGCAGTTCTGCTGCTTCTGGTCGGTGCATTTCGTGATCTGACTTTTCTCCCGGTCATTATCTGTAACACTCTAATTGGTATTATTCAGGAGATCCGTTCCAAGAAAGTACTGGACAAGTTGAGTGTGTTGAATGCGCCTAAAGCTACTGTTGTGCGTGAAGGAAAGCTTCAGACGATTCCCGCAGAAAAGGCGGTGCTGGATGATGTTGTAAAATTTCAGGCGGGAAATCAGATCTGTGCCGATGCTACTTTGATTGACGGGGAGGTACAGGTCAACGAATCCCTTCTGACCGGTGAATCTGATGAGATCACCAAAAAACCCGGGGACACGTTGATGTCCGGAAGTTTTGTTGTTTCCGGCTCCTGTCTCGGACGACTGGAACAGGTAGGTGCAGACTCTTATATCTCAAAACTGACACTGGAAGCAAAGGCAACCAAAGAAGGGGAACAGTCTGAGATGATCCGTTCCCTGGATAAACTGGTTCAGATTGTTGGATTTCTGATCATTCCGATTGGTATTGTTCTTTTCGGACAGCAGTATCTGCTTGGTGACAGTTCCATCAAGACCAGTATGCAGGCTATGGTTGCGGCCATCATTGGTATGATTCCGGAAGGGTTATATCTGCTGGCCAGTGTAGCTCTGGTAGTCAGTGTAATGCGATTGGCCACGAAAAAAGTTCTTGTACATGATATGAAGTGTATCGAGACGCTTGCCAGGGTCAATGTGCTGTGTGTTGATAAAACCGGTACCATTACCGAAAATACCATGAAGGTTCATGATGTGGTTTCTCTGGAACCATATGATAAAGAAGAACTTCCCCCATTGAAAGAACTGCTGGGTGATTTTGCCCACGCTATGTCGAAAGATAACATTACAATGGCAGCAATGCAGGAATATTTTACACAGGGAAGCGGACAGGTAGCTACTTCAGTAACTTCATTCTCTTCCGCTTTCAAATACAGCAGTGCTACTTTTCATACGACTTCTTATGTGCTTGGTGCACCGGAATTTGTTCTTCGGGATGATTATGAAATATATAAAGAAACAATAGAATCTTATGGAAGCGAGGGTTATCGTGTCCTGGTTTTCGGTCGATACGAGGGAACTCCGGACGGAAAAGCACTGACAGAAGCAGTGATTCCTTATGGTCTTGTATTGCTGGCCAATCCGATCCGTAAAGAAGCCTGGGAGACATTTCAGTATTTTGCAGATCAGGGTGTGGATATCAAGGTTATATCCGGTGATAATCCGGTTACAGTATCAAAAGTAGCTTCTCAGGCGGGAATCGCCAATGCGGATAATTACATCGATGCCAGTCAGTTAAAAACACCGGATGATATCAAGCGAGCAGTGTTAAAATATACGGTTTTCGGTCGTGTGACACCGGATCAGAAGCGACAGTTTGTCCGTGCATTGAAAGAAGCAGGGAAAACCGTTGCAATGACCGGTGATGGTGTCAACGATGTACTTGCACTGAAAGACGCTGACTGCAGTATTGCGATGGCCTCGGGAAGTGACGCAGCAGCACAGGCTTCTCAGCTTGTATTGCTGGAATCTAATTTTTCGTGTATGCCTTCGGTTGTACTGGAAGGACGTCGGGTCGTTAATAATATCGAACGATCTGCAAGTTTGTTTCTGGTAAAAAATATTTTCAGCTTTCTGCTGTCGTTGTTTTCTATGGCGTTTATGATTACCTATCCGCTGGAACCATCTCAGATTTCCATGGTGGCCATGTTTACCATTGGTATTCCGGCATTCCTGTTGGCAATGGAACCGAACAAGAAGATGATTGAAGGCCATTTCCTTACGAATGTGCTTTTAAAAGCGCTTCCGGCCGGACTTACGGATGTACTGATTGTAGGATTCCTTACAGTATTCGGGCAGACGTTTGGAATGTCAAACGAGGAAATTTCCACGGCTGCTACTCTTCTGCTTGCAATTGTCGGACTGATGATTCTGTTTAAAATCAGCAAACCGATGAATGTATTCCGCTGGATTGTGTGGTCGGCTATGGTGGCTGGATTGTTGTTCTGTGTGATTTTTTTGAAGAATCTGTTTGGAATTGGAGTGATGACACGGAAGTGTTGTATGACGCTGATCGTGTTTGCGGTTGCTACGGAGCCGTTGTTGAGGTATATTTCGCAGATTGTGACGGGGATTCGGAAACGGGTGTTGCGCAGACGGGAAAAACGGCTGGATAAAAAGTATCCTAGGAAACGTGGAGAATAAAAAGGTATTAACAAACGGACGCAGTAAGGAGTCGAAGCCCGGTTGGAACAACGTTGGCAGGTGAATTTTGAACTATGTGCTAAGTGCGACTAGGCTCTTCGCGGAGAGCCGCTCAGCGCCAAGTCTTACTAAGCACAGGATTTCAAAATTTCACCTAACCGCCAACAAAGTGTTGTTCCAACCGGGCTTCGACTCCTTACTGCTGTTTATTAATAACCGGAAGAAATGAAATAGTTCCAATTTTATCACATATATCATCGCGATGATTAATGCGGAATTTCCTAGAGTGTGTCTGAATCAGGATTGTTGTGTCAGGTACTCTTCGGTTGTCATGAACTCTACGTGGAGCGGTGACAATCCCTGTAAGATGTGCAGGGTTTCTGCTTCAAGGATCGGGTTCAGGCCGGAGGTGGCATCGGTGAGCCAGATGAGTTTGCAGCCGAGGTCGATGCCTTCAAAGAAAGTGGAAAGGACACAGCATTCGGAGACAACGCCGGTGAGGATGATGCGGTCGGCTTTTCGGGCAGCCTGACGGATGGCGGGTACCTGAAAGGAGGAATATGTGCTTTTGTCGTAGATGAGGTACGTTTCGGCTGCTTCTTTGATTCCATCCATCAGTTCATTCATCCAGGGATCTTCATTAATTTTGCGATTCAGCTCGTTATAGGTTTTCCAAGTTCCAACCGGGTGATCGGCGGCGATATAGCGGGTGAAAATAGTCTGATTTTTTGGATGTTTTTCCAGAAGTTTCAGGATATTTGCCTTTGTGTGCGCTACAGTCTCACATGCCCATGGCTGGTCGGGAAGGTATACATTTTGCATATCGATTACTAATAATAAATCATTCATGATACAAATCTCCTTTTATTAGATATTCTGCTTTTCTATCTTATCAACAAAACAAAGAATCTAAATTTGTAACTGTTCAGTACACTTACAGTCACCTGAATTTCACTATAAAGATATCTATGGGAAAAGTCAATCCTGTTTTCTTATTCAGTAACCTGTTGCAGAACATTCCATTGCTTTATATTTACAATTGACAAGACAGTTGTAAAGTGTTAAGGTAAACAGGCAAATATTTTTAGAAAGAAGGTTTTGATTATGTCTGAAAACCTGATGCCGCATATCCGTCTTCCGAAGGATCTGGATGTGGACTGTGTACTGTTACCGGGAGATCCGGCACGGGCAGATACGGTAGCTTCTCATCTGGAAGACGCCAGACTGCTTGCATCAAACCGGGAATTTCGTAGCTGGCAAGGCACATATAAGGGCAAAAAAATGTTGGTTACTTCTACCGGAATAGGTGCTGCTTCCTGTGCGATTGCTGTGGAGGAACTGATCCAGTGTGGTGTTCATAACCTGATCCGTATTGGAAGCTGCGGAGCCCTGCAGCCGGAATGTGCTCTGGGCGATCTGATCTTTGTAACCGGGGCGATCCGGGACGATGGCACTTCTGCTGCTTATGTGGAAGCACAGTATCCTGCGATACCTGATTTTGATCTCCTGAGTGCCTGTCGGGAAAGTGCAGTTGCTGAAAATATTCCTTATCACCTGGGAATCTGTCGCAGTCACAGCTGCCTTTATAGTGATCGGAACCCGGAACTTTACAGTTATTGGGCCGGAAAACGAGCAATTGCTTCTGATATGGAAACCGCAGTGTTATTTGTACTCGGTTCCCTTCGTGGTGTGCGTACTGCATCGATTTTAAATGTTGTTGCCGCCTCTCAGTCCTCTGTCGCGGAAGATATTGGAAAATATGCCGCCAAAGAGGCAATTTCCATGAGTGGGGAAGAAAGAGAAATTCTTACAGCGCTGGAAGCATTCACCAGAATCCAGAAATAATCAAAACCAAAATATCTGAAAATCATCCGAAAAACAGATGGTATACAACTTTTGTATCCTGCATTTCTGATGATACAGATAAAAAATCACATCGAGGGAGGATGAATCATGAAAAAGATTTTTAAAACACAACTGAATGCCGCCGTCATCGTTCTGATACCGGCATGTATCGGAATCAACTATCTCGGAAAACTGTTCGCCAGTTTCCTGAAACTGCCGTTATGGCTGGACAGCATCGGAACCTGTATCGGTGCAGCACTTGGCGGACCTATCATCGGAGCCATCTGTGGTGCTGCAAACAACCTGATCTACGGATTTACCACCGGTGATAATATTACACTGATCTATGCACTGACCAGTCTTTTCATCGGTCTCGTTGTCGGTATCATGGCACGTATCGGATTTATGAAAACATTCCCAAAAGCTCTGTTAACTGCATGTGCGGGCGGACTGGCAGCTGTTGTGGTTTCCACACCACTGAACATTCTGTTCTGGGGCGGAACAACCGGAAACGTATGGGGTGATGCAGTATTTGCCGCAACACAGGCAGCAAAACTTCCACTGGCACTTGGTTCTCTGCTGGATGAGATCGTTGTAGATGTACCGGATAAGTTGATCACACTGATCATCGTATTCCTGATTCTCAAAGGTCTTCCAAAGAAACTTACCACCCTGTATGATACAGAAGAAACTATCGAAAGTCTGGATTAATTTATGAAAACCATCAGTTTATACACAAATAACGGAAGCTGGCTGACACAGCTTCATCCATTTACCAAATTATGGTATCTGGCAGCAGCAATCTGCATTCCCCTTCTGACTGGTTCAGTGTGGGGATTTGCAGTGATGATCATAATCAGTTTTGTACTGCTAAAAAGCGGCAGGCTTATTAAAAAAGCCCTGCCGCTGATTGCATTTTCTTTTACAATTATTCTTACAATTTTTCTGATTCATGGTCTGGTCAATCAACAGAACAAGAATGTACTGTTTGCCATCGGATTTCTCAGGTTTTATAAAGAAGGATTATTGTATGCAGCGCATATCGGATTAAATATTCTGAATATGCTTCTGTCTTTCGCAATTGTCGTTTTATCCACCCGCCCTTCCGAGCTTGTGGATGAGTTGGAGCGAAAGGGATTTTCTCCGCGATTTGGTTATATTATCAATTCTGTGTTTCAGATTATTCCGCAGATGATGGGGACGATGCATACCATCACCGATGCCCAGAGAAGCCGCGGTATGGAAACAGAAGGTAGTCTTCTGGTTCGTATCAAGGCGTTTCTCCCACTGATCTCGCCGGTTGTTATGAGTGCGCTGACAGCTACCAGAGAACGGGCAATCGCATTGGAAGTACGTGGATTTGGTGCAAAAGGATTAAAAACCTGGATGCATCCCCATCAGAAGACAAAAGCAGACCGGATCTTCAGCTGGCTGTGTATTGCAGGGTTGATTCTGGCACTGGCAGGGAGGATTTATTTATGGCTTTCTTAGAAGTAGAACATTTGAAATATCGCTATCCCCATACAAAAAAGCTGGCGTTGGATGATATCTCCTTTACTGCTGAGAAAGGAGAATTCATTGGAATTATCGGAGAGAATGGTGCGGGAAAAAGTACGCTCAGCCAGGCTTTCTGCGGACTGGTTCCTCAGTTTTACAAAGGTGCTTACGGAGGTAAAGTGACTGTTGATGGAATTGCTGCTGCTACCACACCTACTGCGGAACTTTGCAAAAAAGTCGGGCTGATCTTTCAGAACCCTTTTAACCAGCTTTCCGGAGCGAAAGATACTGTTTGGGATGAAGTAGCCTTTGGGTTGGAAAACTTTGGCGTACCGGCTGAACAGATCCATGAACGCCTGGATAAGGTTCTGCATCAACTGGACATCTGGCAGTTTCGGGAGAAGAACCCATTTGATCTGTCCGGTGGACAGATGCAGCGTGTGGCCATTGCTTCAGTTCTTGCCATGGAACCGGAGATTCTGCTTCTTGACGAGCCGACATCCCAGCTGGATCCACAGGGAAGCGAAGAGGTTTTCCATACAGTAGAGTTACTTGCCCAAACGGGTATTACTATTTTTATGATTGAACAGAAAATGGAGAAACTGGCATCTTACTGTGACAAAATATTACTCTTACATGAAGGTAAGCAGATTGCTTTTGACACACCGGAAAAGATCTTCTCAAGACCTGATCTTGCAGAATTAGGTATTTGTCCTCCCTATGTAACCCGTTATTGTGTCGAACAGCATATTTTTCGTCCGGATGGTACGTATCCTGTAGTTGTTGAGGATGTGAAAGAAGCTTTGAAAAGAGACAAAGAAAGAAAGGTTACACTACCGCAGCTGGCAGATACTGTCCTGGCAGAAGCACCAGAAAATCGATTTGATGTGAGAAATCTTAAGTTTTCCTATACAGAAGATCATCCTATTTTTGAAAACTTCCAGTTGTCTCTGGATCAGCGCCCTACGGCAATTATCGGACAAAATGGTGCCGGAAAAACCACACTGGTGCGTTTACTGAAAGGTCTGTTAAAGCCTTCTGCCGGAACAATCCTCTACCAGGGAGAAGATATTTCCAGGCGTACGGTGGCCTCTCTTGCCGGACAGGTGGGTTATGTTTTTCAGAACCCGGATGACCAGATTTTCAAGTACAAGGTCATTGATGAGGTTATGTTTGGTCCGTTAAATATCGGTATGCCAAAAGAAAAAGCTATGGAAAAAGCCATGGAAGCGTTGGCACTGACAGAATTGACTCCCTATGCGGGTGAAAACCCGTATGATCTGGAACTCTCTCAACGGAAACTGGTTGCGATTGCTTCTGTTCTTGCGATGGATACAGATGTAATTATTCTGGACGAACCGACGATTGCACAGGATTACAGTGGAAAAGAGATTATACGGAACATTATTGCCAGTCTTTCCGAGCAGGGAAAACTGGTATTGGCGATTCTTCATGATATGGATTTTGTAGCGCAGTGTTTTTCGAGAGTTGTAGTTCTTGCCCATGGACAATTACTGGCAGACGGTACACCTTCGGAGGTATTTGTACAAGAGGACGTATTGAAAAAGGCTGCTCTTGATATGCCACATCCGTTACAGCTTCGGAAAGCATTGGAACAGATACAATGACAGAGGTCTGTAACGATATATAAAAAGTCGAAACTGAAATTCACGAAAAGTGATTTCAGTTTCGACTTTTTGATTTACGCGTTACACATCTAATGAAAACTCTTCAGCCAGTTTACCAGTGAATCATGCCAGATGTTGTCAGCTACGGTCTTCTTCATCTGATCGGTCACCGGACCGTTTCCGGCCATCTTCTCAAGGATAGCCGCCTGAAGTTCGGATACCGTCATCTCGTCCGGTGTTTTACTCCAATCTGTTTTCAAAGCAGTTGCATGCTCTGTTTTCTCTTCAAAGACAATGGTTTCATTTTCTGATGTCTTCTGCTCTTTTACGGTTACCGGTTTTACTTTTTTCATTATTGCAACCGGGACCGGAGTTTCGTTCTTCAACTGTTCTTCCGGAATCCAGATATCGCCGCTGTTCGCAGGAATCGTCACATGGATTCTTCCACCCTGTACTTCTGCCCGGTTACCGGAAAGTGCACCGATATATATGGCAGTATTACCTGCAGGCAGATTCATATCTGTGGCATTGTCATCGTTGTTGACGGTGACAATCACACGTACATTGTCCAGATCCCGTGCAAAAGCATATTGCCGGTTGGTAAGCATCAGTTCATAATATTTTCCATAGCTTAATGCCGGTGTGCCCTGACGGATCTTTCCGAGTGCAGCAATCAGCGCTGTACAGGGATTTTCAGTGACGGCATTTTTGTAATTTTCCAGATCCAGTGCCGGACGAAGGCTTACATCTGAGAATTTTTCTTTCTTTCCTTCAATTCCAAATTCCGATCCGTAATAAATACTCGGAATACCAGGCAGAGTATACAACAATATATGGATCGGTGCAAAATGCGCTTTGTTGCTGAGTTTGGTATAGATCCGTTCTACATCATGATTGTCCACAAAATTGTAAAGATCCAGATCACCCATATTCTGCAGATATTTAACGGTATGTGCGATTTCAAAATAATTATGGTCGTTATGCCCGCTGTACAGGGCTTTATGCAGAGCATAGTTTGTTACACTGTGCAGAGTATCGCCGTTAACCCAACGGCTGTAATCACCGTGGATAACCTCTCCCATGAGCCAGAAATCCTCTTTTACTTCATCAGCAGTACGGCGCAGGGCATGCATAAAGTCAAAATCCAGGACATCTGCAGCATCCAGACGAATACCATCAATATCAAATTCAGACACCCAGAAACGTATCACATCACAGATATAATTCTGTACTTCCGGATTGCGCTGATTCAATTTTACCAGAAGATTATATCCTCCCCAGTTTTCGTAGGAAAAACCATCATTATACTCTGTGTTTCCGCAGAAATTTACATTGCAATACCAGTTGACATAGCGGGAATGTTCCCGGTGTTCCTGGATATCTTTAAAAGCAAAGAAATCACGTCCGGTGTGATTGAAGACACCATCGAAAATCACACGGATTCCTTTTTTATGGCAGGCAGCTACAAAGTTCGTAAGATCCTCATTGGTTCCCAGACGAGAATCCAGTTTCTTATAATCTGTAGTCTCATATCCATGTCCAACGCTTTCGAATAACGGACCGATATACAGTGCTGTACATCCAATCTTCTGGATATGATCGATCCATGGCAACAAGGTATTCAACCGATGTGCCGGAGCACCATAGTCATTCTGTGCCGGAGCACCTGTAAGACCCAGGGGATAAATATGATAAAATATAGCTTCATTGTACCAACTCATGTGAATGCACCTCTATTTCTACAATTTATTTAACTGTTCAGTACCTTTGTGATCATAGTATATTTACTTTTATTATAATACCACACCTTCTTACAGAAATCCAGCAATTTATTTACCGTTCGGTATATAAATTATCTAAACAGAAAAAATGGGCAATACAGATTTCTCTGTATTGCCCATTTGTACAGCGTATTTTTTCGTTGCCTTATGCCATGATCGGTTTTAAAGCTTCAGCCAGTTTTTCTTTCTCTGCTTCTGCTTCTGCCAGATCTTTACCCAGCGTGGTGTAATAGATCTTGATCTTTGGTTCTGTACCGGATGGACGAACGATAACGGTTTCGTTGTTCTCCAGTTTGTAGATCAGAACGTTGGCTGCCGGAAGACCGGTTTCTTCCGGTTTTTCATAGTCTGTTACGCTGGCAACTTTATTGCCTGCGATTTCGGTCAGAGGATTCTTTCTGAGTCCTTCCATGATACCTGCCATAGTATCCATACCACTCAGTCCCGGGAATTCAAAGCTGTCTACTTTGTTCAGGTAACGACCATATTCTTTGTAAATCTCTTCCAGTCTCGCTTTCAGAGAACTTCCGGTGCTTCTGTAGTAAGCAGCCATCTCACAGATCAACATGGAAGTGATGACTGCGTCTTTGTCACGTACATAAGGACCAGCCAGATAGCCATAACTTTCTTCGAATCCGAAGATGAAACGATCAACTTCACCTGCTGCTTCCAGCTGAGCAATCTGATCACCGATCCATTTGAAACCGGTCAGGACACTTCTCAATTCCACACCGTAATGTTTTGCAACGGCATCTGCCAGCGGTGTGGATACAATAGATTTTACTGCTACCGGATTCTGTGGCATCGTGTCTTTTTCAATACGTCCTGCACAGATATAATCCAGGAGCAGAACACCCACTTCATTTCCGCTGACCAGTTCATAAGAACCATCGGGACATTTCATAGCGATACCTACACGGTCAGCATCCGGGTCTGTTGCAAGCATCAGGTCAGCACCGGATTCTTTTGCAAGATTCAGTCCCAGTTCAAGAGCCGCAAAGATTTCCGGGTTCGGATAACTGCAAGTTGTAAAGTAACCGTTTGGATATTCCTGTTCCGGGACAATGGTGATATCAGTAATTCCGATGTCTTTCAGTACCTGTGTGACAGGAACCAGACCGGAACCGTTTAACGGACTGTATACCAGTTTCAGTCCTGCAGTTTTACACAGACCCGGACGAACCTGTCTGGACTCGATAGCATCATACAGGGCACGTTTGCAGTCATCTCCTACGAAACGGATCAGTCCTTCTTCTACACCTGCTGCAAAAGACATATATTTTGCACCGGTCAGAACATCAGTTTTCTGAATCTCATTGTAAACGATTGCTGCAGCATCATCTGTCATCTGGCATCCGTCCGGACCGTATGCTTTATAACCATTGTACTTTGCAGGGTTATGAGAAGCAGTTACCATGATACCTGCATTACAGTTGTAATATCTGGTTGCGAAAGAAAGGGCCGGAACCGGCATCAGAGCATCATAGATTCTGACTTTGATTCCGTTGGCTGCCAGTACACTTGCAGCAGTCTTTGCAAATACATCACTTTTCAGACGGCTGTCGTAGCTGATGGCTACAGTTTGTGTGCCGCCCTGTGTTTTTACCCAGTTGGCCAGTCCCTGTGTTGCCTGACGGACCACATAAATATTCATACGATTGGTACCTGCTCCCAGGACCCCACGAAGACCAGCAGTTCCGAATTTTAATGCGACCGCGAAACGTTCTTTGATCTCATCATCGTTTCCTTCGATCCTGGACAGTTCCGGGTTCAGATCGGCATCCTCAAGATCTGCTGCCAACCAGCGTTTGTATTCTTCCTGATACATTATTTACCACTCCTATTATCTTTATTTTTGTCACTTAAAAAGTTATATAGATTGTAACATGTTTTCACAAAAACAGCAACTGCTTTGTGAAACTTAAACGAATGTCAACAAATAATTTCGGTGAAAACGACAAATTCTACTATATTATCAGAAAAATTGCATGTCATTTTCCAATGACAAAACACGCCAGATATCATATCATGTTCTCAATTTTCCAGAGTGGCGAAAAATAATTCATAAAAATCGTCTTCGCCTTCCAGTTTTGGCGAATTTTCTCCCCCACCGTTGGTACTGCGACGCATGGAAGCATAAAACTCTTCCCCTGCCTGAATCAGATCCATCGTATAGATTGGATAACCTTCTTCCTGACATTTTTTACAGAAAGCATCGACAGGATTCTTCTCACTGCGGGTTGCAAAGAGTGCTTTTCGAAGTTCCGGGTCTTTCTTGGCTTTCAGCTGCAGTGCATCCAGTAGTTCAATCGTATTCATAAAACATCCTCCTTTATCCCGTGATATGCAAAAGAGGCCTGCCAAATACGATGCAGACCTCCTTGTCTTTTACTGTTTTTAATTATTTCTGAACAATGTTGATGATTTTCTTCGGTACATAGATCTCTTTTACGATTGTACCTGTCAGTTTGTCAGCAACGGCTTCTTTTCCTTTTGCGATTGCATCTTCTTTGGAAATGTCAACCGGGATACTGATGACTGCACGGGTTTTTCCGTTGATCTGTACCGGTACCTCTACTTCGTCATCTTTCATAGCGTCTTCATCATGTTCCGGCCATTTTGCTGCAAATACGGATGTGTCATGACCCAGAACCTGCCACAGTTCTTCGGCAATGTGCGGAGCGAACGGAGAAAGCAGAATTACATAGGTAGACAGTGTTTCTTTGTCAATACCACCGGTCTTCTTAACCATGTCAATCATCTTGTTGTTATATTCCATGAATTTGGAAACAACGGTATTCAGGCTGAAGCTTTCCAGACGTTCTGTGATATCGTGAATCAGGCAGTGACGCAGTTTTACCATCTCTTTAGTTTCTGAAACATTTGCTTCTGCGCTGTCCTGTACCAGTTTCCAGAAACGATTCAGGAAACGGTATACACCGTCGATTCCTCTGTCATCCCACTCTGCATCCAGTTCCGGCGGTCCTACGAACAGCTCATAGATACGCAGAGAGTCACATCCGTAATCTCTTACCAGATCATCAGGAGAAACAACGTTTCCTTTCGATTTACTCATCTTGATACCGTTCTTACCGGTGATCATACCCTGGTTGAACAGTTTGTGGAATGGTTCATCAAAGTCAATAGCTCCGATATCATACAGGAACTTGGTATAGAAACGGGAATACAGCAGATGCAGTACCGCATGTTCCACACCACCGATGTACATATCTACCGGCAGATATTTGTCAGCTTTTTCTTTGGATACCAGCTCTTTGTCATTTTTGTTATCTACATAACGCAGGAAATACCAGGAAGAACCTGCCCACTGTGGCATAGTGTTGGTCTCACGTTTTGCAGGTCCTCCGCAGGCCGGGCACTTGCAGTTAACCCATTCGTCAATAGCAGCCAGTGGAGATTCACCCGTTCCTGTCGGTTCGTAGGATTCTACATCCGGTAAACGAAGCGGAAGTTCTTCTTCCGGTACCGGAACGTTTCCACATTTCGGGCAGTGAACGATCGGAATCGGCTCGCCCCAGTAACGCTGACGGGAGAATACCCAGTCACGCAGTTTGAAGTTTACGGTTTTACGTCCGATACCCATCTTTTCGATCATCATCGGAGCTTCTTTCTTCAGTACAGAAGATTCCATACCGTTCCAGTCACCGGAGTTGATCATAGTTCCAGAAGCCTCGGTATATGCTTCTGTCATATTTTCGATTTCTTTTCCATCTTTTGCGATTACCTGAATGATTGGAATATTGAACTTGGTTGCAAATTCAAAGTCACGGTCATCATGGGCAGGTACACACATGATTGCTCCGGTACCGTAATCAGCCAATACATAGTCAGACAGCCAGATCGGTACTTTGGCACCATTTAACGGGTTGATTGCATAAGATCCGGTAAATACACCAGTCTTTTCTTTGTCCTGCAGACGATCCACGTTAGACTTCATGGATGCATCGTAGATATATTGCTCCACAGCTTCTCTTGTTTCATCGGTGGCCAGTTCTTTTGCCATGGCATGCTCAGGAGCCAGTACCATGAAGGTTGCACCGTGAAGGGTATCCGGGCGGGTGGTGTATACAGTGATCTTCTCGTCTCTTCCTTCAACCGGGAATTCAACTTCTGCACCATAGGATTTACCGATCCAGTCACTCTGCATCTTTTTAACTTTTTCCGGCCAGTCCAGTTTGTCCAGATCATTCAACAGACGGTCTGCATATTTTGTGATACGCAGCATCCACTGACGCAGGTTTTTCTTAGTTACTTCAGAACCACAACGTTCACATTTTCCGTTGACAACTTCTTCATTTGCCAGACCTGTCTTACAGGATGGACACCAGTTGATCGGGAATTCTTTTTCGTAAGCCAGACCTTCTTTAAACATCTTTACAAAGATCCACTGGGTCCATTTGTAGAACTCAGGATCTGTGGTGTTTACTTCGCGATCCCAGTCATACAGAGCTGCGATCTCGTTGATCTGACGTTTGATATTTGCTACGTTGTCTGCGGTTGATTTTGCAGGATGTACACCCATTTTGATCGCATAGTTTTCAGCCGGCAGACCGAAAGCATCCCATCCCATCGGGTGAATGATATAGTAACCGTTCAATAATTTGTAACGGCTCCATACATCAGAAATTACATATCCTCTCCAGTGTCCGACATGAAGACCATTTCCTGACGGATATGGGAACATGTCCAGACAATAATATTTTGGCTTTTTGCCATCATCCACATTCACCGGGTGTTCTTCCCAGATATCATGCCATTTCTTTTCTACTGCCCTATGATTATAAGGTACTGTCATGGTTTCTTCCTCCTAGGTATTGCTTGAAATATAAAAAGTCCTTTTGTTTCTGTTTTTCAACTAGAGACGAAAGGACTTTATTTCCGTGGTACCACTCTACTTCATGAAGCATAAGCCTCATGCACTTATGGATTCTGTAACGGGAACTCCCGCTTTTTCTTACTTGCATCTTCTACAAATTATGAAAATGTTTCGGAAAAAGGACTCCGGGGCCAGTTCAAAGCTTTCTTCTGCTGACTCGCACCAACCGACAGCTCTCTGAAAGAACGATACCGCTTTTACTCTTCCCCTTCCAGGTCGTATACTTTATAAAACATAAAATATTTTAACTGCAAAGACAGTGTTTGTCAAGGCTTTCCTGTTATTTACACGGGCGGCAAGCCAAAGTGTTACTGTTCACTCCATTCCCGGTAACACACCTCGCGATGCAAAGAATTTATACCAATCGTATAAATTCGCGAAGCATATTTTATCTCGTTAGGGCTGCTCATCAAAACGATGGTTTTTAAAATAGTATTCTTTATCGTGCTCATTGATTTCACGATATACCTTGCATGGACTTCCAAAAGCAATACAGTTTGCCGGAATGTCTTTTGTTACGATAGAACCGGCACCGATCACGGAATTTTCTCCGATAGTTACATCCGGAAGAACGACAACATTGGCTCCCAGCCATACATTATCACCAATGGTGATTGGGAATGAATACATTCCGTCCCCCCGGTGTTCCGGATCAATGGGATGTCCGGTGGTACACAAGGTTACATTCGGTCCGATCAACACATTTTTTCCGATGGTGATCTTCCAGTCATCGATCAGTGTCAGATTCATATTAGAATAGGTGCCGTCTCCGATGGATACATATTTTCCAACAGCTGCTGTAAGCGGTGGAGTGATCCATACATTTTTTCCTACTTTTCCGAAAATATCGTGAAGAAGTGCTTCTCTTCCTTCCATATCTTCCGGTGGCATACTGTTGAATTCTCTTACCAGTGCTTTTGTGTGAGCCTGCAGACTCATATTTTCATCATCATCCTGCCATACATACCCCTGTTTCATTCTCTCCTGCTCAGTCATAGTTTTTCTACCTCCCAGTTAATATTACTACAGGGTTAAGTGTAACATATTTGTGTGGAAAAAGCCATCTGCTCTCAAAGAAAAATATTGCCACGGTACATAACAGTAACATATAACAGTCAGGTGCTTTTTCATAGCATCAGTTGTCTATCGAATCGGAAAAAAACAGACGTGGGAAAAGATCTTGTCCGAGCTCTTCCGCGGTATAATCCGCATTGCAGGATACGCTGGGAGCATACAGGTACGTATATCCATCCCGTATGACCATAAATGCCAGCCAGAAATTGGTATCCTCGTTGTTTCCGCTGGTAAAGGAAACAATATACACCGGATAGGAAAGACTCTCAGTATAACCATCGTCCTGGTAAACGGAAAGAATGTTATATATGCCACCGTCGGTCAGTTTTTCTGCTGCAAGGGTTGCGTATGCCTCCGGAGTGTCTGGAAGATCTTCCGGGTTGACATAGCAATAGTCAACGATGCAAGACATCCCGTCTTCTAACATATCGTCATATCGGTGAGTCCCGTCTTCATAATTTTCATTTAGTATAGAAATCATACCGGTATAAGGAAGAGCACCTCCCATGAGAACCGGTATGTCCACAGAATTCTCCTGACCGGACGGCGCATCAACAGGGTCTTCATCTGGTTGTGACGGAGAAGGATCTGCCTCATCAGGTGTATGAGATCCATGATCATTATCTGATTGAGTGTTTTCCGTGGTGTCGATATTTTCAGGAACTTCAGGTTCGTCCGTTATTATCGGATCAGTGGTTTTTTCCGGGTCAGACGGACCCTCGTCGTTTTGTTTGGTGTTTCTATCTGCAGTAATGAATGGAATCTTGAAGGGTAATTCGACCGGAAGTTTAAAAGAACAGGATGTCATGGTCAATGCTGCTGTGAGGAGCAGTGAAGCAAAAAGCCATTTTCTTTTCATAAGCGTAGTCTCCTTTCTTCTGATTATAGCAAATAGAATGATATACAGAATTCCTTTTTTACATTGTACCATATATTGTGCGGTTTGTGTGACTTTGCCTTATAAAATGATCCACTGGTCTTTCGATTATTGTTATCGGTAAACAGTGATTTTTCATTGAGGAGAAACGCTGGAGATCCAGTCTTTTGGCGAACAACCGCACTGCTGTTTAAAATATCGGCTGAAATGAGACATGTTTCGAAATCCGCAGGAAAGAGCCACTTGTTGGATCGGCAGCGCTTCATTTGTCAGTAGATTTTTGGCCTTGTCAAGACGGACCTGTAGCAGGTCGTTGTGTGGGGTACTGTGAAAAAACTGCCGGTAATAAGCGTAGAACTGACTTTTTTCCAGGTTTATCTGATTGCAGAGTTGTTCGGTTGTCCAGTGTTTTTCATAATGGCGGAGCATCTCCATGCGAAGTGCCTGAAAATCCCGGTACAACCCTTCTTCTTCCGGGTTATGTCGCTGCCCTTTTTCAAGTCCACGGGCTGCCGTGACCAGAAGCTGGCAGATCAGTGCACTCTGCATTGCTTCCGTATGAGAACCGCGGGTGATGTATTCCTGCTGCAGCTTGCGGATGATTTCTTCTATTTCTTCCGGATTTTGCGGATAAAATATCTGGTTTTGCGGAAGCTGAAAATATTCTGCCGGATTCTCCTGTGCAACAAAATGAAGATAACTGTTCCGGAACTTCTGTACTGCCTGATAGTGCTGCATCTGTCCTGGTGTGTACAGGATGCAGGCATTTTCTCCGGTAATCAGTATACCATTCTCCTGATAAACTTTCATCGGAGTTTTCAGCAATAAAAACAAATAATCGCCGCTCCCCTGTGGACGGTAGATCCGGTCAGTATCTGGGTTGGAGCGGTTGTATTCGCAAAACTGTATGGAAATATCTGAAATCATTACTTCATCACCCTCTCGTATTTTCTACAAAAAGCATACCTGACACCGGAAAAAAAGTCAATTACTTCGGACAAAAACCTCTGGTATTCTTCCAATGTTCTGTTACAATCATAGACAGTACAGACAGTACATGTCGAGAGCACATTATATAACCACAGGAGGTTTTTACAATGAAAAAAGCTGAAATTATTGTAGACAAATATTTCCTCACCGGCGCGGTAGACAAAAGGATCTTCGGTTCTTTTATTGAACATCTGGGAAGAGCCGTGTACGAAGGAATCTATCAGGAAGGCAACCCGAACTCCGATGCACAGGGATTTCGGAAAGATACCCTGGATCTGGTCAAAGAACTGCAGGTTCCGATCGTTCGTTATCCGGGCGGTAACTTTGTATCCGGTTTCCGCTGGGAAGACAGCGTAGGACCAAAAGACAAACGGCCATCCAGACCAGAGCTTGCCTGGGGTGTGATCGAAACCAATCAGTTCGGATTAAATGAATTCGCCGACTGGTCAAAAAAAGCAGGAAGTGATATCATGATGGCTGTCAATCTGGGAACCCGCGGACCGGAAGATGCCAAGAATCTTCTGGAATACTGTAACTTCAAAGGCGGTACTTACTACAGTGATCTGCGAAAAGAACACGGTTACAAAGATCCGCACGATATCAAAGTATGGTGTCTGGGAAATGAAATGGATGGTCCGTGGCAGATGGGCCATAAAACGGCTACAGAATACGGAAGAATCGCAGCTGAGACTTCCCGTCTGATGAAATTCATGGATCCTACGATCGAGACCGTAGCCTGCGGAAGCTCCAATCTGGATATGCCAACCTTCGGTTCCTGGGAATACACCGTTCTGGATGAGGCTTATGATGAGGTTGATTATATGTCCCTGCATCAGTACTATGGAAACCGTGATGGCGATACCCCTGATTTTCTGGCAAGTTCCAAAGGAATGGATGATTTTATCTCAGGTGTCGTAAGTATCTGCGATGCTGTCAAAGCAAAGAAACACGGCAAAAAGAATATTAACCTGTCCTTCGATGAGTGGAATGTCTGGTATCACAGCAATGAAGCAGATGAAAAACTGGAAAAATGGATCCAGGCACCCCATCAGCTGGAAGATATCTACAATTTTGAAGATGCCCTGTTAGTCGGAAGTATGCTGATCACACTTCTTCGCCATGCAGACCGTGTAAAAATTGCCTGCATGGCACAGTTGGTCAATGTTATCGCACCGATCATGACCTCTGACACCGGTGCATGGAGACAGACTATTTTCTATCCGTATTTCCACGCAAGTGTATACGGAAGAGGTACTGTTCTGAACACCCAGGTACACACCCCGGTATATGAAAGCAAAACTTACGGAGAAGCTCCGTATCTGGATTCTGTATGCATCTGGAATGAGGAAGAAGATACTCTGACAATCTTTGCTGTGAATAAGAGCCTGGAAGAAGATATGGAAGTCAGCTGTGACCTGAGACAGTTTGAAGGTTACAAAGTAGCTGAACATATCGTTCTGACCAACGATGATCTGAAAGCGGTTAATACAGAAGCCGCTCCGAACACAGTAGCTCCGACACTCTCTTCTGCTACCAAACTGGAAAATGGCAAATTACAGACCGTCTTTGGGAAACACAGCTGGAATGTAATTCGACTGAGTAAATAATTTCTTTTAAAAATGCTCCTGGAATCCCAGGAGCATTTTTGATAACTGTTCTGTAACTATTCAAAGTTCTTGTTATTCTTTTATTCTAACGGTTCCTCATAGAATCTTCCCGCGATTCCCTCGGATTTGATAATGTTGATAAATGCTTCCGGATCCAGGCTGTGAACCAGTGCAGTCACTTCTTTCACTTCATCTTCTCCAAGTACTGTGTACAGCATGTCTTTGTCCTCTTTCAGATAGCAGCCCTGAACGGCAAGATGTGTGATTCCATGCCTGGTACATTCCATAATCTTCTGCTCCAGCATTGCTCCGTGACGGGTGACAATGAACATGGTTGCTTTTTGATCTCTTCTGTGAAGTGTGTTGATCGTCTGTGTGGAAACGAACTGGAAAATGATGGAATACATCGCAGCTTCAAATCCAAACAGAAAACCTGCGGTCGTAAGTATCACCACATTGATACCAAAAACAAAATTCCAGGACGGTTTATGCAATCTGGAGGAAAGATAAACCGCAATAAAATCCGTTCCACCGCTGGAAGATTTTCCGAACAAAGCAATCGAGATTGCTGTTCCGTTCAAAATCCCGCCAAATACAGACACCAGAAGCGGATCATATGTAATCGGCGTTACCGGGATCAGATCGACCAGAAAAGAGTTCAGTACGATCATCAGTACCGTATATGAGGTAAACTTTTTCCCGATCATCCGAAAACCGATGATCGCCGGTATCGCATTCAATGCAATATTGATCACCGAATATGGCAATGAAATTCCGAAAAATGTTTCCGCCGTACGCTGTAACAAAAGTGATAAACCGGTAAATCCTCCCGGAATCAGATTTCCCGCCCGGACGAAAGATTTGATGTTGACAGACATCAGTAACGATGCGAAAAGTACGCAGCCTGTCGATATCAGTGGCTGCTTCCATCTTGGGGATGTTCGTACAGTTGCCGGTTGTTGATTTGTAGTTTTCATTTTGTTCTCCATTATAAAAAATTATAAAAAACTATTGTTGCCTTCACTTAAGGAAGTTTTAGCAGCGTGTTCTATTATAGTATAGCTCTTTTGAGATGTTTCATCAATGGGAATTCATTGGACTTTATTTGTAGATATCTTCTAACATATCAAGTATATGGCTCTCAGGCAGTTCTGTGAACTAATTCCGCAAACTTTTTATATCGTTCGTACATCCTGTCATAAATTTCCATATACTCCGCATTTGGCAAATCACCGGGTTTTGGCTCTTGTTTAAAGAAATCAATTCGCGATACATTTCTTTATTGTCATCATCCAGTTTATTACTTTCCAGTAAGAATTTAAACCGTCTGGCTTCTGCTGCAATCAATTCTGCAAGATTGAGTCTGGCTTCTTCAAATGTGGTTCCGTCCACACCTTTTAATGTAAGAAACACAACCGGGAACTTGCCCATATATTCTTCGCAGAATTGCTTATTCTGTGAAATATAAAGACCATCAAACAATGTCTTATCTGCACCTATTTCAAAAAAGTAGCGGAGCATACTCATATTTAATGTCTTCCCGAAACGGCGCGGTCGTGTAAAAAGATTAACCTTTCCCCAGCTATCAAGTAGCTGTTCAATCAGTCTTGTCTTATCAACGTAGTAAAAACCCTGTCGGCGAATTTCCCTAAAATCTTCGATTCCAACAGGAAGCTTCAACACTATTGCCATTTTTTCATGCTCCTTTCCGAAGCTATACTACTGGAACGGAAGATACTCTGCCCCAATGTACTTTGATTTTACCATCTAACAGGCCAAATAACAAGTTGATACCCCGGCACTGTTTTACAGACTAATATTATTATTTTACAGTTAAGCGACAACCTCTATCATACAAGCAAAAAAGTGAGCATACACCACGACAAAATAATCGGTATATGCTCGCTTATTTACTCATCATCATCTTTTGCTATTTTTTAATCACCGGAATCTCCGTATCATCTTTCGCGTCCAGGTCATCCAGGTATTTTTTCGTTTCTTTCACAATAACCGGGGAAAGGAGCAGTACGGCGATCAGGTTCGGGATTGCCATCAGGGCGTTCAGGATATCGGCGATGTCCCATACTACATCAAGGGCTACTACCGGGGCGATCACAGCTACGGCGATATATAACACACGATAAGGAATCAGTCCCTTTTTCCCTGCAAAGTATTCCACACAACGTTCCCCATAATATGCCCATCCAAGGATCGTAGAGAATGCGAAGGAAACGATTCCAACGACAAGGATCAAAGGTCCGATGATCGGAATCTGATCGAAGGCAAGGGAGGTCAGTACACCGCCATCGGTGATCTCATTGGCATTGATAGCCGGGTTTTTCATAATCGTAGAAACCAGTACCAGACCGGTCATCAGACATACGACTACAGTATCCCAGAAAGTTCCGGTGGAGGATACCAGTGCCTGGCGTACAGGGTTTCGAGTCTGTGCTGCCGCTGCGGCAATCGGTGCAGAACCCATACCGGATTCATTGGAAAACAGTCCACGGGCAACTCCGTAACGCATCGCCATCATGATACCGCTTCCTACCAGACCGCCGGCTGCTGCCCCCGGTTGGAATGCCAGGCGACAGATAGTTGTGATTGCAGGTATGATATAGTCATAATTAATTCCAAGAATCACGATACAGCCAAGCACATAGAAAAGTGCCATAAACGGAACCAGTCGTTCACAGACCCTTGCGATGCTTTTGATTCCACCAAAGATGACAACTGCTGTCAGAACGCCAATGATGATTCCGACAACTGCTTTATTGATGTGTAGATTCTCATTGCAGACAGTAGCGATGGCGTTAACCTGTGTGGCACATCCGATACCGAACGAAGCAAACCCGGCAAATACAGCAAAGATCAGCCCCAGCCACCGCATATGCAAACCGCGTTCCAGTGCGTACATGGCACCACCCTGCATTCGTCCATCTTCGGTTTTGACACGATATTTTACTGCCATCAGTGATTCACTGTATTTCGTCGCGATACCGAACACACCGGTAAGCCAGCACCATAAAACGGCACCAGGACCACCTAAGGCAACGGCAGTTCCCACACCGATAATATTTCCGGTTCCGATCGTAGATGCCAGCGCAGTGGCAAGTGCTCCGAACTGACTGACTTCACCGTCTGCATCCGGTTCTTTGGATACAGAAAGCTTGATTCCTTTTGTGATTGTTTTTCTCTGGATAAACCCGGTTCGGACGGTCATGAAAAGATGAGTTCCGAGAAGTAACAGAATCATCCCCCAGCCCCAGACTTTTCCGTCCACCCAGGTTACCAGTTGACTGAACTTTTCCATATGTTTGTTCTCCCTTCTGTGGTGTAGATATGTAAATCTCATAAATATTTCGTATCTTCATAGTTGCTGAGCGTTTAAAAGGATTCTGTATGTTTTCCAGGTGCTCTGATTCCTGTACAGGATATATCAGTTTATGGCATATAGCGGAATATTATGCCGGCAATAAGATAACATAGGCTTCGCGATCTTGATATGCAGGAAGATACTTTCCTGTATATCGAAAAAAGGCAGACACCCTCTCGGATGTCCGCCCTTGGACTTACATATCTCATCTGTATTTTGTTTATCAGTTGATTTTTCTTATTATATCATGAAACTCTTTTGCTGCCAAGTGAAAATTTTCTACTCCAGGTTCAATACCGTACAAACCGGAGTTCCTTCCAGGTATTCTACGGTAACCGTGTCTCCCTCCTGCAATGTTACGACCTGCAGATAATCCTGAACCGGGACATCGAAGATCTCGGAATGTCCATTTAATACCAGGTAGAAATGGGAATTGCCGTCGATAACGCTCTGCGCGATCCGCTGGATCGTTCCGGTGACAGTTTTGAAATCGCTCTCATTTCCGGCAGTAATTCCACTGGTATTCAGGAGTTTCACATAAGCGTCCTGGCAGGCGGATACGGTATCTCCGATGGCAACATTCTGGTATTTCTGGATATTTACCATCGCGTATTTTTTTACCAGTCCGGCACCGTCTTTCAATGCCATAAAGTATGTTGGTTCATTGGAAATATTCAGAAGGATCGGGAAAGTTGCCTTGTACCCAAGGTTCTGAACCTGCCCTTCCGCGGATCCCATCGCCGAATACTCTTCTGCTCCGTTTACCTTATAATATCGTGTCTCTCTGGTACGTTGATTGATCAGAACAAATCCTACGTTGGACTGATCTCCGCTGACAGAAGTTACACCGGTGTATACCCATACATCGTCTTCCATCGCCATGTAATTATATCCGTCTGTAGATTTCAGACAGCCTTTCTGTCCGAAGATGCTGTTGATATAACCGTTCACCAGTGTTCCATAGTAATTATACTGTTGAATCAGAAGATCTGCCGGATTGGCACGGTCTACCCATTCCGGACAGTCTTTTAACGTGTAATCCTGGCACTCTCCTGTCTGGGCATTACACAGGACAACTCTGCCGATTGTTGCACCACCAAAAAGTCCAATTGTATACTTCCGCACTGGGCAGACCCAGTAAGGAGTGCCATTATCGTCAATCTCGAAACTTAACTGATCGAAGATGTAGGTTGGATAATGAAAACGCAGATGGCGATAAATATTCCGGTTCAGATATTCTGCCTCGGAATAACGGATTGGTTTGTCCAGTTTTACCAGCGAGGTATCCTGTGTCGTCATATCGATCATAATATACGCCGGGATTCCCTGTGACTGGTTGGTCAGCCATTTGATCGGGCTTGCGTAGACCAGTGGAGTCACGCGAACCGGTTTTTCCTGATAATTGATCTGCGAATACAGATCGCTGACCTCAAACTGAGAAACCATATCTACCATACTTCCCATTTTTCGGTTTCCAAGAATCATCGCACTGTCTTTGTCAAGCAACGGAATCTGACTGAAATTCACCGGCTGGATATCTTCCGAAAAGTCGCGTTCCTCGATGGTCAGCAGATTTCGATACTGTTTTGCGTTTACGATGGGGGAAGATAAGATGCTTCCTGCTGCAAATACAAGCAGTACAGCCATCATTACGATGCCTCCGATTTTCAGAAACTTGCTGCTTTTCACCTCACGGATGCTGGTAAACTTCTTTTTAGCTGCATAAGCTGCCAGAATCAATACGAGTACAAACAGGATAAAAATCCAGATTCCCGTAGAATGAATGTTGATCGCCGGGATTGTTGCATAATAATAAATCCCCGCAAGAACGATCACCAGCAGCACTAGAAGCGCTTTGATTTTTCCTTTTTTCATATTGTCTGCTCTCCTCTTTGGAACTGTTGTTTTTTGTACTATATCAGTATACGCTGTTTTTCGCAAGTATAACCCACAAGAATTCACGAATTCTTAAGAAAACCGCGGTCACAGGAAGTATAAAAATATCCGAAAGTAAACCAGTTGTCAAATAGCCGATTCACTTTCGGATTAAGTATCTCGATTTGTTTTACAGAGATTCACACTCCGCATTAATCGTATCTTCGGTTGATTTCATTGCTTCCATTGTCATCGTCAGCAGTTTTTCCAGTTCCCAGCCGAGCTGATCGGCTCCGCGCTGGATGACTTCTCTGGAGCATCCTGCAGCGAATCCTTTGCTTTTATATTTTTTCTTTAAGGATTTCAGTTCCATGTCTTTTGTACTTTTGGAAGGACGCATCAGCGCTGCCGCCCAGATCAGTCCGGTCAGTTCATCGGCTGCAAACAGTACTTTTTCCATCTCATGTTCCGGTGCTACATCAAGAGTAGCACCACATCCGATCGTGATACCATATCCATGGGAAACTACACTGTGGATGATATCTTCACCAACGCCTCCCTCTCTTAAAAGTTCCGGTGCTTTCAGGCAGTGCTCTTCCGGATACTGTTCAAAATCAATATCATGCAGAAGTCCTACGATACCCCAGTATTCTGCGTCTTCAGCATATCCAAGTTCGTTAGCATACCATTTCATTACAGCTTCCACGGTAAATGCATGCTGCAGATGAAACGGATCCTGATTGTATCTTTTTAATAATGCCAGTGCATCTTCTCTTGCTATATATTCCATATTTCTTTCTCCTGTCCGGTGTGCACTGCGCCTGAAACACACCATTTGTAATTCATAGATTTCTTAAAAATATTTTTGAAATGATTTCACGCATAAATGCATTATAACACGAAATCGCTTCAAAAACAGAAGCTTTTTCACACAATACCTTTGTGGGTATATATATCAGGAAAAACTGTTTTTCACTTCCTGTGCAAAATGATCCGGCGTATCCATAAAGCAAAACGGTTCATACTCCGTATATGCAGATGGACGGCTGACAGTAAGCAGCTGTATTTCTTCACCGGGAAGATCCGAGAGAAGTTTCTGCTTTAATTTTGCCAGTTCTTTTCCATGCATCATTTGGATCGCCAGACTGCTACCACCCTTATTATTTTTCGCAATCAGATAACACATCCCGAAGTACCTCCTCACATTCACATTCTGTTCGGATTCTTCCTCTCTCATACTCTCTTCGCAGGGTGATTCCTACATTTGCCGGATGATGTTTACTCCATACATATTTATGCAGCCAGTTGTTCATCTGACGGTCATAGTAGGTATTATATTGAATCTCGATCGGGTAATGTCGGTGGCCATACTGATAATAGATATACACACCACGGTATCCGTCATCGTGTGTTTTCCCGTTGGACATGTCTGCAACGGAAATATTCTTTGCTTCTCTCAGACGTAAAATTTCCTCGTAATTATCGCATAATGTCCGAAAACCGAGGATATCGTTAAATACCCGCTCTACCCGGCTTTCCCCGGATGCCCGTTGATATTTCCGCAGGATCGCCTGAAGACTTTTAATGCGGTAATCAATCGGAAGTCCGGATAAAATATCACTGGAATCATACCAGACGACGATATTTTTCAGTTCTTCTGTAAGAAACGCTTCATCCAGACAGCTGATTGCCTGAGCCAGGTTCTCTTCCAGTCTGGTTCGAAAGGACAACTTTCGCAGCAGGGCAAAAGACAGTCCGTCTTTCTTCAAAATATCTTCTACCATTGCTACTGCCCCCTGATTAATCTTCCAGAGTAACTTTCACTTTTTTACCCATAGCTCCGGCAATCTTTACCAGGAATTCCAGACTGGGGTTGTAATTTCCGCTTTCAAAACGGGTGATGTTCGGCTGAGAGATACCGGCACGTTTTCCAAGTTCACTCTGTGTCAGTCCCAGTTCTTTGCGGTACTGTTTGTAAATGTCGACGGTTCGCTGAATCGTCACTTTCTGCTGAGTTTCCAAAAGAATTTTTTCTCCGTTTTCCATAATGATATAATCCATTTTTTCACTTTCCTTTCATGTTTTTATCAATACCGTATGTGATATTCATATGATAACCTATACGGTATGAAATGTCAATAGTAATACGATACAAAATAAAAAAAGTACAGAAATCCCGGAAAAAATATTTTCCAGGATTCCGTACAGTTCTTAATCGTAGAAATATTTGCTATTTTACATAAAGCATTTTTTCAGCATCTTCTGCTTCGGCAAATGGTCCGGGCACAGTTGCCACACTGCGGTGATTTCCGAAATAATCTTCGTCAAACCGGATCGGTGTTCCATCTGCATTTTCGAACGGCTGTTCCGGTTCGAAGGCATTTCCAAGCACTTCAGTGTTGATCATTCTTCCGGTAAAGCCCTTCAGGAACTCATAGATATTGGTTTCCAGATGATATCCGTCTTCTTTTTCCACCAGTTCAACCTTCACATCCTCCCTGTTCTCTGCTGCGGTCAGACCATTTCTTTCCTTTTTCCATGCTTTTGCTCCTCCGAGATACACATTGCCCTCGCTCCATACCGGCAGATGACCAAAGTGTACCGGTTCCAGTTTTACCATATCCACCGGTTTAGTAAAGTCAAACTGTGAGATCCATTCCTCATATGTCGGATACTCGTCGAATGTCCAGGTACCAGCCAGACGATTTTCCGTGTCATATCCATCATCGGAATCGTGAGGGGTAATCACATCTTCTTTCGGCCATTTCTGTACAAAAATATTGTTATAGAAACGGTCATCCCCGTGAAGAATCGTCATGAATCCCATCACCTCTGTACGGTGCGGAATATGATACGGTGTATATCTCCAGCCGGTTCCTTCACCAACACAGGTCAGAGAACCACAGATCAGGTTATGTACCATTGCTACACCCTGTGTTGCGAAACGAAGGGCAGCATCAGACAGAAGAATATTGTTGTCGATCAGTGTCGGTCCATGTCCCACTTCCACAAACAGATCCTGAGACATCATACCGCCCTTCAGATTCTTTGCAAAGGACGGACGCTGGTTGTCATGAAGCAGATTCTGCGTGATTCGTGTTCCCTGTGCTTCCCAGTCACACCAGATACCCATGGTACAGTGATGAATATGATTACGCTGATACAGAACATCAATCGCTGCATGCATCTTGATACCTGCAATCTCTGCACCGCCCTGTTCCATCATGTTGTTGATGTGATGAATATGGTTGTCTTCGATCACACTGAACACACCGCCCATACGACCGATGATACCGCCCTGTTCACAGTGATGAATATTATTTCTGCGGATAATATGACTTCCTACCTTTTCTTTCAGCCAGCCATGATACTGTCCGCGGCATACGGCATCACGTTCCATCTGTGTCGGACTCTTAACATACTTATATGTAAAATAATGATCGTTATCCGGATCCAGATATTTACCTACGGAAATACCTGCGCATTTGCTGTTGGAGATATCGCAGTCCTCGATGATCCATCCCTTGCTCCAGTGTGGACCGATCATACCGTCCTGAAATGCTGCCGGCGGTGCCCAGGTGGTTGCGGCCTTGCAGATGGTAAAGCCGCTGACAGTAATATAACTTACTCCTGTTTTGGAAGGGAAGAAGCATTCACGACGCACATTGATTTCCACATTTTCCGCGTTCGGATCTTTTCCCTGGAAATTAGCGTAAATGATTGTTTCATCCGTTTTGGAATCCTGTTCGGCATACCATTTGTAGACAGAATCTTCCGGAACCCAGCTGCATGGATACACTTCTCCGCGAAGACACTCATCCAAAGTTACTGCCTCATACATGGCGCGACCGTTCAGATATACGCAGCCGGTATGTTTGTCTGCCTTTGCAAAATACCAGTCACCATATACTGCAGTCGTATATGGGTTATAAGAACCGAACACACTATTTGCCACACGACATACCCAGGTGTTGTCCTGATACGGTGTCCAGGTTTTAATCTCCTCCGCACCGGTAATCACAGCACCCAGTGGCTTTACACTGCGATAGGTGATCCGGGCATCTTCACGTCCGGCATAGATTGGATCTACATATTCACGGTAAGTTCCCGGGAACACTAAAACCTCATCACCCGGTTGTGCGATCTTTGCAGCATCATTGATTTTTCGAAAAGGAGTTTGTTCGGTTCCGTTTCCGTTACGTGCAGCATTCACATCTACATAGATTTTCATGTTCATAACCTCCATTGTACTTCATCTTTTATAAAAATCAGTTATTATGTAGATTTCTCAATTATGTTTTGAGAAATATGGCCATTTATGGTTATTATACTATAGACTCTGATCTGATAAAAGATAAATCTGACAGTTTCAGAGAATTAGTTTTCCGTACATGAATTCAAAACGGCTGGGAAAGAAACTACACCGGGAGATTGCGGTATTGCTCGATGTTTCTCTCCTGATTTTCATCGTAAATGAAATAATAATCGATTTGACCGGTTCCCTGGGTATAAATATATTGTCCATAGGTTCTCACGTTACAGAATAATACGGTACTTCCCGCCGCAACACCGATGGCATATCCCTTATTGGACAGTACCAGTGGCATCCGAAGTTTTTTCTGTCCAAAAGAGATATACCGCGCTTTCGTACTCAGATCCATAAAATCATCTGCAAGAACACCTTTGGATTTCAGGCGCTCATTTTTATCCCAGACGAAAAAGTTCCAGGTCTGACTATCCAGAAGCAATCGAGGTTCCGAAGGATTTTCCGCAAGCAGTTTTTTACCGTCTCTGCTTAAAAACTGCACAGCGCCATTGGCTTTTTCCACCCGAATCAGGATACGATCAGTCAGAAGCTGTACTTCAGAACGGGACTCTTTTGCGCCCCATATTACTGCGGTATCTGCCTGTGCTTTCCAGTTCGTATCCTGGATCGTGCCGGTAACACCTTTTACAAAGCTGATACGGATCGTCGACAGTGTGATCGGTGTCAGCCGAAGAAGTCCGGCTGCACTGGCGATCTCCAGATACTGCTTTGTCTTTTTCACCCATTTTACAGAAAAATTCCCTCTGGAATGTCCTTTGACCTGAAGATGACTCTCCGGTGGGAAGGTTCCATATGTATACGGGGATGGATTCACCAGTCCGTCGATGGCGGAAGATTTTAATTTTTTATCCGTTGATTTTTTTAACTGATTTCTGTTTTTTGGAATCAGTGCCTGATGTACTTCAAACGGTTTTGGAATTAGCACCGGTGTCTCTGTTCCGGCAATTTCCTGTTCCTTTTTCAACTGGATCTTTCGAGGACCCAGATAGCCTCTTGCCTGCCGTTCCCTGTCACCCTCTTCTCTCCGCTGCTGTTCGATCTCTTTCTGTGTGTGTACCGGTTTTGCGTATTCTTTCGCTTTTTGCAGACTTTCGGTCTGAAATTCCTGCATATGTTTTTCTTTCGGCACTTCGGTTCCTATAATGTCCGTAAGAGAATCCTGATACAGTACGGTCAGTTCATGGAGCGCACGGGTAGCGGCAACATACAACAGTTTGATATGCCCGTTATCCTGTGGATATTGTTCTTTTGTCGGATTCCACAGAAGTACCGCGTCAAATTCCAGCCCCTTGGTATACACCACCGGGAGAATCATGATTCCCTCTCCGAACTGACTGCGTTCCGGTGTGTAACTCATCAGATTCGGAGTATCCTGTAACAGATCCGACACCTCTTTGGCTTCCGTCTCATCGCGGCAGATTACAGCGATCGTTTCGTATCCGTTTTTTTGCCATTCCTGAATCTGGTTTGCTGCTGCATCTTTCATAGCAACTGTATCTGCACTGGCTTGCACCTTCACCTGCTTTCCGTGGCGAATGATCGGTTCCACCGGATAGATCGGGAAATCTCCATGCCGAAGGATCTCTGTGGCAAATTCTGAGATTTCCACCGTGTTTCGATAGCTTTTCCGAAGCAGTCCGAATGCATCGTATGTTCCCCGCAGGATCAGTCTGCGAAGTTCTTCCCAGTCATTTAACCCCTGTCCAAAATGGATATTCTGAGAAGTATCTCCCATAACAGTATAGGTGCATCCCCGCATACAGTAGTGCAGGCAGCGATATACCATCATACCAAAGTCCTGTGCTTCATCGATGACCACATGGCTTGCTTCCCTCACCGGATCGGTTTCCTTGATCCGTTTATAGATATATGCCATCGCCGCAAGGTCGTACACATCAAACGATGTATCTGGTATTTCGATAGGAATTCCCTCTTGCTGCTGTGCACGGAGAAAATCCTGATAAAAAGTTCGCACGGAACCATTCCATTTTCCGTTGCCAAAGTAAGTGCTGTATTTTTTGTCCAGTTTTTTCCGCTCTTTTTCTGTGAAAGAGATCACTTTTCCCGTGATCACATTTTCATAGCGGGCATACAGCATTTTATTCAGCATCAGGATCTTGCTTTCCATCGAAAGGAGCGGATTGTCACGCAGATACTCCCGGATCATCGCAGGACGCATCAGACGCACACCCGTTTTTTCCATCACGATCGCCTCCTGTGGAATCTCCTGATTTTCGTATGCCTGACAGTACGCTTCCAGTTTTTCGAACCAGGCAGTACTTCCTTTCTGTTCCTGCCAAGCCTCCTGAGATACCGGATGAACTCTGTATATTTTTCCATTCCATTCCTCATACAGAAGGCGGATAAACAGCTCTTCCATCGTCATCTGACGAATCCCGTATACATCCAGCTCCGGCAGAACACCGGTGATATAATTCAGCAAAATTTTATTGCTCCCGATAACATAAAAATCTTCCGGGCGGAAATCCTCTTTGTAATTATAAAGAATATAGGAAATCCGGTGCATCGCCACTGTGGTCTTTCCGGAACCCGCCACACCCTGAACAATCAGATTAGTCCTGGGGGAGCGACGGATCAGCAGATTCTGTTCTTTCTGAATGGTTGCAATGATCTCTCCAAGTACGTTTTTTTTGCTTTTGGCAAGGTATTTGGTCAGAAGTTCATCATTGGCTACCACATCCGAGTCAAAGTAGTCTTTCAACCGATCATTTTCAATCTCATACGTCCGTTTTCTTTCCAGATCGATCGTATGCGTCCCCTCGGAAAGAACGGTATACGAACAGGGACCAAGACCGCTTTCATAATAAACAGAAGCAATCGGTGCACGCCAGTCCAATACTAACGGCTGCGCATCATCCCCGGAGATTCCAACACGACCGATATAATACGCTTCTTTTTGTTGTTTTTCTTCTGCAAGAAAATCAATTCTGCCAAAATACGGTTTCTTTCTGGCTTTTTCCAGGCGCACCATATTCTGCTTATATTCTTTCAGACGCGCCGTAGCATTGTTCCAGAGTGTCAGACCTTCTTTATCTTTTGCATCGTAAACTTCCATCAGATCGGCAAGATCTTCATTTGCCTCCCGGATGGCTTTACGCGCCTGTACCAGATGTTCCTGGGCAACCCCGATCACATATGCCAGCTGGTGTTCTTCTGCTTCTCTGCTGATACCGGGAAGTTCTGCTGCATCCTTTTCCATTTTTTCTGCCATAGCTCTTCTCCATATTTTTATATTTTTCACATACGACAGTGCCCATCCCCTGCAGATCTCTCGTATTTTCTGTATTACATTTACATTAGTGTGTTATTGCCTTTATTGAAACAGTGCTTTCATCTGATCCAGCGAATCCACACATGCGGTTAACATGTTCTTAAGTTCCGCGTCCGGTTTTGTCTGATCCGGTACCATGACAACCTGACAGCCTGCACGGTACGCACTGGTCACTCCGTTCGGTGAATCCTCTACCGCCATGCATGCAGACGGATCCAGTCCCAGCTGTTGGCAGGCATAGATATAAATATCCGGTGACGGTTTTCCACACTTGACCATATTTGCACAGATGATCCGGTCAAAGTACTCGTACAGTCCGATCTGTTTCAGATATCGTGCCGCGCGTTCCGTATCAGTTGCCGTAGCGATCGCACGCTGGATCTTCTTTTCTTTCAGATATTCAAGAAGTTCTACAGCTCCCGGTTTGATCTGGATTCCATCCCGTTCCAGATATTCTTCCATCAGCTGTTTCCGATATACACGAATCGCCGGATAGTCCAGATCGGGATCCTGAAACATTTCTTTCAGATGCTCCGGCGCATATGGCTGTCCCAGCGAACGCATGGAAAGTGCCTGCTCATCACTCATCGTATAACCAAAATGCGCCAGTGCCTGTGGCCAGCAGATCCGGTAATATTTTTCTGTGTCAATCAGTGTTCCATCCATATCAAAAATTACTGCCTGTATCATTCTTTATACTCCTTGCTGTTCTTTTCCTGTAGTCGCAAATATACCAGTTTGCATCGACAATCGTTCTTATATTTTACTACACACCTGCACGAAAAGGAATATGAAGATCGTTGATTTGACTGAAAAACCAGTGACTGCCAGCTTTTTCAGATACATCGCAGCATAAAAAGAACTCCTGCCAGCTCTGTCCGCCTGCAAGAGTTCCCGTGTTTTCAGACACGCTCTGGTATGAAGTTGTTAGTGACTGCATTTGTTATATTTTGATTTGCTGATTCCAAGAATCACACCGAGAAACGTATCGATTGCCGTGATGGTTCCCACCAGCTGTTCTCCATAGGGAAGTCCCCAGATTCCAGCCAGTGCAAAATACAACGTTCCCAGAGCCGGCAGAAAATACATGGCGAGCCATTTTAATCGATCATATGTTTTGTTACTCATATTGCATTCCCCGCTTCCTGATATGTCCCACCGCATCTGTGAGACGATACCCAGCTATCTATCTGATTTACCATATGCGTGAAATGCGTTTTCTGTCACTCTTCTTATTTTGCAAGTGCAACTTTTTTGCGCTGTCCTCTTTCCGATGCTCTGCCGGTTATATCGGATGTTACCTCTGTTTTTTCTCGACTCCAAAGATAGCGATCAAAGAACACAGAAGCAGAAACATCGGATAAAACAGCCGTGGCATGATCTGGAAGGCGGAAATCTCGTATCCAAGTTCATGTGCCGCCGAGATGGCTACCAGCATCTGTGCACCGTAAGGGATGACTCCCTGGAAGATACAGGAAAAAGTATCCAGTAACGAAGCTGTTTTCTTCGGTGTCACGCGGTATTCCTGGGCCATTTCTTTTGCAATCGGATTCGCCATTACGATTGCAACAGTATTGTTGGCAGTTGCAATGTCCATCGCTCCGACCAGCAGTCCCATACCCAGCTGCCCTCCTCGTTTTCCCTTAAAGATCCGGTGGATCCAGCCGAGCAACGCATCAAATCCGCCATATTCCCGGATCAGCGCACACATGGCTGCAACAAGGATCGCCACCATACAGGTCTCAAACATGCCCGAGACGCCGGAACCCATATTTGCCAGCAGATCGGTCGGTGTGGTATGTCCGCCAAGCAGCATGATCAGTGCACCGGAGGCAATGCCGGTTAGAAGTACCACAAATACATTGATACCGATGATTCCACCGATCAGAACCAGCACATAGGGAAGTACCTGCAGCAGATGGTACGACTGATCGACTCTTCCGTGAATCTCTGTCTGAAAAGACAGAATCAGGATCAGAGCCAGTGTGATCACCGCCGCCGGAAATGCGATCCAGAAGTTTTCCCGGAATTTATCTTTCATCTCGCAGCCCTGTCCGTTACAGGCTGCGATTGTTGTATCGGAAATAAAGGAAAGATTGTCCCCGAACATTGCACCCCCCATGACCGCTCCGACACAAAACGGAAGATCAAACCCGGATGCTGCAGATACCGCAACTGCGATCGGTGTCAGCAGGGTGATCGTTCCCACGGAGGTTCCCATTGCCACCGACACGAAACAGGCCACTACAAACAGCACTGCAACCGAAAACCGCGCCGGAATCAGCGCCAGCATAAAATAGGCCACACTCTCCGCACTGCTTCTTCCGACAACGCCGACAAAGCAGCCGGCGGTCAGAAAGATCAATAACATCGTAATGATATTCTTATCGCCCACACCCTGCGCCATCAGCTCCAGTTTTTTATCAAAATTTACTTTCCGATTCTGTACACACGCCACCAGAATCGCCGCCAGAAAAGCAACGACGATCGGCACGTTATAAAATCCCATCGGAATCTTTAACACATATTCAAACAAAATCCCAAGCCCCAGATACAATACCAGGAACACGCCGATAGGGAGTAACGCAATTCCATTTCCTTTTTTCATGTTTGTTTTTCCTTTTCTACTATCATTCATTTATTTTGATTTTGTAACTGTTCCATACTTTCACAAGTACCCGTTTTAATCCATTAGTTAATTTCACTTTAATGCTCATATGAAAAATCAGATTTTTCACATAGCTGGAAACGTAATTACTCTTTTACCATGTATATGGTACAGATTTTAGTCTTTTTATTTATATCAATATTCCGCGGCAATGATCTATTTCATGTTGTATGATCTGCGCGATCCAGCCGGAATACGTCTGTCGCTGCTGTTTGAAATTGACATCCTGATACTGCACTTCAATCTCCTGATACCGCATGCATTTTCTCACCCCTGCCAGAGAAAGACACCCTTCTTCCGTCTCATACGCCCCTGACTTTTTGATGATCTTCGGATTATACATCAGAACATTCATAAATCCCATGTGCACGGCAATGATATTTTTCCGTACCCCGATCATATTCGCCGCCATACCAACACACTCTTCTTCATGTGCCTTCAAAGTATCCAGCAGATCCATCCCTGTCTTCCGGTCCGACTCAGTTGCCGGCTCGGATAGCTGATTCAGGAAAAAGATATCTCTCATAATTGGTTTTACCATAATACGCCTCCATAATACAAAATGTCTCCCCATGGGACACATCACTTGCGTGAGAGGTGCGGGGAGTCCTGTTACAGATATAATACAATATTAATTTTAAAAAATCAATGGTACAAAATTTTCTTTAACGTTTCATATATTTCCTGAATCATGACGAACCTGGTCATGCCGATACCGTTGTAGAAACCGATGTAACAGAAAAACACCGCCGTGAAAATACAGTCAATCGCATATGCTTTCAGATAATCGATCGCTGCCAGGATCACTTTGGAATCGGAAGAAAGGATACCCGCCAGAAGATCTCCATGGAAAAAGCCGGATAAGAAACAGGTGTCTCAACCTGACATCTTATCCGGCTTTTGCTTCCAATGAATCCGGGATCCGTTTTTTTGAAATGATCCCAGATATGCAATGCAACAAATCACCCTCCGATGAACTATGAAATAGTATATAGCAAATCCTGTAAAAAAATCAAGAACAGGATAACACCAGAGGCACGATTTCTCCTCTTTTTACGTCGATCAATCCATGATCGGTCAGTTTCAATGCAGGACTTACAGGGAGTCCAAGCGTTCCCACAGACATGATCGGATTATGATGTTCATATCCCAGATCGATCAGACTTTCCCGCACTTCTTTCAGCGCGCTTCCTGTTGCTTCAATGGATGCCTCCGAAAGAATTCCACAGACAGGTAATGCAAGTTCCGAGAGAATCTGCCCATCTTTTACTGTAAGAAAACCGCCCTGCAATTCCCCGATTCTCTGTACGGCACACAACATATCTTTCGGGTCATTTCCCGCAACAAACAGATTGTGGTGATCATGAAAAAATGTAGTTGCTACGGTTCCCTCTCTCTGACACGAACCTGTCAGAAATCCATAACCGATATTTCCATTTTTTCCATGCCGCTCCAGTACCATCGCCAGCAGACATCCACTTTCCTGCCAGCAGATCTTATGCTCTTTTACCTGCATGGTTACCAGTTTCTCCGTGGTCTGGGTGCGATCCGGATGTACTTCCATTGCACGGACCGTTACTTCCCCTTCTTCGACCGGAACTTTAACATCAAAATCCGAAAGTGTTACTTCCGGAATGGAAACACTGTGATAAAAATCTTCCGGGAATGCATATGGTTCTACGGGGAATGCATGTCTGTCCTCTTTTTTATAGATGGAAATTCCATTTTTGAACACCGTTTCAGGCTCCAGTAATTTTGCCGGATCCTTCAGAAGGATAAAATCTGCCAGTTTTCCCGGAGCAATCACACCCCGGTCATAAAAATGCATTCTCTGACACGGTGTATAGGTCGCACAGTAAATCGCCTGTTCCTTTGGAAATCCCATCTCTATCGCCTTTTGTACTACAGTATTCAGATGCCCCTGTTCATATAAAACATCTGCCATCGTATCATCTGTCACAAAAGAACAATATTCAAATAAATGATTTTCACAGATATACGATAACACTTCCGGCTTCAACATCTTATCCTGGATCTCAAAGAACATTCCATTTTCGATCCGCTGTTTTACCTCTTCCAGGGTATGTTCTGTATGATCTCCATTAATGCCAAGATACAGGAATTTTGCAAGATCCAGATCCACCAGAGACGGACAATGTCCTTCAATCACATATCCCGGATGTTCCTGCCGCAGATAATCCAGAAATTTTGTGATCTCCAGATGATTTTCCCGGATAATTTCCCGATAATTCATAATCTCGCCAACGCAGACCACATCTTTTTCACCAAGCATCTGCAAAAACTGGAACGGGAAATGGGGGCGAAACTCTTCAGCCGAAATGGAAATACTTATGTGCCGACCTATACCGGAAGAAAATACATGGAATACGCCCGTAAAATTCTTCAGGTAAAACAAGACTGGGAAAAAGAACTGAAAGATCTGACGGAAAATAACGAAGGGGAATTGAATATTGCTGTTCCACTGATGCGAAGCAGCTGTATGATTCCACAGATTATGGCAGAATTTTCAGAAAAATATCCGAATGTCAATGCCAGCATCTGGGAAGAGGCATACTCTATTCAGGAAAAACTCCTGTTGAATGATCAGCTTGATTTTGGGATTTTTAATGAGACGAGGGAACATCCAAAATTGGAATACGAACTGCTGAAAAGAGAGGAAATTCTTCTGGTTATGCCACCGGATCATCCGTTGGCATCTTTCGGATATCCATCTCCCTCCGACCGGTATCCGAGAATCGATCTGTCCACGCTTGCCAGCGAACCTTTTATTCTCCATTTTCCGGAACAGACCACCGGAAAACTGGTTCTTGAAGCCCTGGATCGCGCCGGTGTCCAGCCCCGTGTACCGGTTCGAAGCCGGAACACGGAGACCTGTGTAAAACTTTGTATGCAGGGAATGGGCATGTGTTTTACGCCGGAAACATATTTACAAAATATGGATTTTTCCAGAAAACCGGCTTGTTTTTCTGTCGGTGAAAAAGGAATCTTTACAACACTGAGCATCGCTTTTCGCAGGGGAACTTATCTTCCCAAATACGCCAGGGATTTTATTGAAATTGCACGGAATAAATAAGGATTTCACTGATACAACGGATGGTTTTTGTGCCATTCTCTATTATCGCTTCTGCAACAGCAGATTCAACCATTTTTCTTCTTCCCTTCCAGAACGCACATCACCGGTCACCCAGGATTCTGCTATGGAAAGTGATTCGGTATCACGGATGAATCTCTGGAAACTGCTCCAGGTGAAATCCGTGAAATATCTGCCGTTTCGCATCCCTTCATACTCTCCATATTTGAAAGAAGTGTAGATCCATCCATCGGGACGCAGGGCATCCGCCATTTTTTTCAGCACAGATCTTAATTCTGTTTTTTCCAGATGCAGAATCGAAGAACACGCCCAGATACCGTCATACTGCTCCCGGACATCCAGATCCTGAAAATACATCTGGCGTACCGGAATTTCTGTATAGGCACTGGCGATTTTACACAGTTCTTCGGATCCGTCTATGGCCTCCACCTGATAGCCATGTTCCAGAAAATATTTGGTATCTCTGCCGGAACCGCAGCCAAAGTCAAGAATTGCCGCTCCCGGTTCCAGTCGGCTTAAAAACCGATTCAGTGTATCTGTCAGATCTGCGTGAACTGTACCGCTGACAAAAGAAGCGGCATTTTGATTATAATATTGTAATGTTATATCCTTGTTTTCTTTATACATAGTTATATCCTTTTCTATTACAAATAAAATTATGCAAATCAAAAACAGCTTTCAGGAAACTGACACGTAACCCGGAAGCTGTTTGATTATTACTATTTCACCAGTTTAAATGTCTTTTCCAGCATAAAGAACATCAGAATCAGGAAGAACAATACATAAACCGGAAGTAAACCGACAGAAATATGGTTTGCGATCAGTCCGAACAGCGGCGGCATAAAAGTAGATCCCACATAAGCACTTGCCATCTGGATACCGATGATCGCCTGGGAGTTCTTCTCTCCGAAATTGGACGGTGTTGCATGGATGATAGATGGATAAATCGGTGCACAGCCAAGTCCCATAATAACCAGACCAAACAGTGCAAATTCATCGATGGATACCGGTAACAGCATACCGATACATCCAACAAGAATGATAGCGATGCCCAGACGAATCATCTTGTGGTCTCCCATTTTCTCTGTAATAAAACCTGCCAGAAATCTTCCAAGTGTGATACCGATGCAAAACAGGGACGCAAAGGCTGCTGCACGTTCCGCAGAGATTCCCTTTGCTCCTACCAGATAGCTGCTTCCCCACAGAATCACTGCTGATTCCAGTGCACAATAGGAGAAAAATCCAAGAAGAAGATTCGGAACGCCTTTGATCTTCAGTGCACCTTTGATGCCTACCATCTCTTCTTCTGCCTTTTCTTCCTGCGCAGTTTCTTTTTTATTCACCTTCCATATCGGCAGTGTCACGAAAAGAATCAATGCTATCCCGATCTGGATAAAAGATACCATGCGATATCCGTTCTGCCACACCGATGTGGTCAGTGCATAACTCATCACATACGGACTGATAATGGTTCCCAGTCCCCAGAAACAATGAAGCCAGCTCATATGCCTGGAATTATAATGAAGCGCTACATAGTTGTTCAGTGCAGCATCAATCGCTCCCGCACCCAGTCCATAGGGAATGGCCCATAGACAGAGCATCCAGAAGGCGCTAGCCGTAGAAAATCCGAATAATGCGATTGCAGTAAGCATCACGCTGAACACAGTTACAATCTGTGTACCGAATTTCTTTGTCAGACGCTCAGACATCAAACTGGAACAAATGGTTCCTCCGGAAATAATCATAGTTACCAGACCCGCATAAGACAGTGGAACCTGAAAAGCCTTGTGCATCACCGGCCAGGCAGAACCAAGAAGAGAATCTGGCAGTCCGAGACTGATAAATGCCAGATAAATCAACAGTAGTAATAGTGTATACATCTTTTTCTCCTTCTCTTTCATAGTACAACCGACGATGGAAAAGGGCGTCCCAAAGGTTTCCATCGCCGGTTGACATTTGTTTTCTATCTATTACTATACGTTAAAATATATGACTTGTCACGGGAAAATTTGTGATTCTCAGAGAAATTATTGATATTGTTGCCGGTTATTCTGCTTAACTATTCATTATATTATCATGTGCGGAAGATATTTTCAATTTTTCTGGATATACTCCCTGATCTTCTCAATCAACCCTTCATCCGCCGGCAGCCATTCCACACTCCCCAGCGTCTCCTTTGTCAGCCACTTTGCTGCCTCATGCTCTTTCAGCACCAAATCTCCAGACTTCACAGTGCAGATGAAGCAATCCATCGACAAATGAAACTTCGGATAATCATACTCCACGGTGTCCAGAAGTTCTTCTACCTGGATCTCCGTATCCAGTTCTTCCCGGATTTCTCTAATGATTGCTTCTCTGGCTGTTTCCCCTTCTTCAATCTTACCTCCCGGAAATTCCCAACCATCCTTGAATTCACCGTAGCCTCTCTGCGTTGCAAATACCTTTCCGTTGTCTATAATAATCGCTGCCACTACCTTAATTGTCTTCATCCTGCGTCTCCTTTATCCATTAATAATATACTCATAAATATCTTCTCTGACCGGCGTATCCAACGCCCACTCAATCTCTACCGCTGTCTTGTCCGTATTAGCCATGACAAATTCTTCGCTTCGACCGGTAGCTGTCATCCGGCCAAGATAATAGAATTCTTTGGAAATCTTATCATCCTTATTCTTTCTCACAAAAAGCTGTACATCAATCCCCCGTTCCTTTGCTTTCAGGAAATTCTGCACATCCTCTGAATCCCTGCTTCGCCCACTTTTCGAAATAGCAATCAGACGATCCGCTGTGAGAAAATGATCTTCGTATTTTGTTGTATCACTGATATCCTCCTGTTTATCATAATTGATAAATACAGGAAATGTTTTTGTCTTCTTATCATATTTATACCCACCGATATTCAACGGAACTTCATTACGCTCCCAGTTTAATAACCGGCAGGCATCCTCATACGTATATTTCTGATATAATACCAGATCCGTATCCTGATATGTCTTACTATAGTTCATCTGATACCGGGCGATACCAAACTCCACAACTTCTTCCAGTATCTCATAAAACTCCCGATTTCCCAACATCTTTTCAAAATTTTCGGAAACCCGATAATCTTTCCCTTCTTTTTCAAGAAAAACACAGGAAGCATACGTTTTCTTTGCCGCACTGGTTGGAAATTCATTCGTCATGATATTTACTACATTTTCCGCGCAGTTTTCTGTCATAGCACGATGATATTTTTTCTCCAGCGCTTGCTGCAAAATATTCAACAGTCCATGATGATACTTTAGCATACGATTCAGAATTTATGGGTTCATTATATTTTGAACAATTGTTTGACTAAAATCACTTCTTTGTTTTTCGATTCCTACATAATTTCCCGTACCGTCTTCTATACCTACTAATAACCAACCACCTTCTGCATTCGCAAAAGATGCAATAGTTTGACATAAATGTTTCTTCTTGAAGTTTTCATCCCATTGACTTTTAAATTCTATCTTATAGTCTTCCTCAATACCTTGTTCTCTTATATTACAAATATCAGAATAGGTTAAATCGTTTAATCTTATTTTATTTCCATCTTTGTCTGTAAAAGGTAAATATTCTTTCATATAATAATTCCTTTCTCTTAACTCGTCCTCTTACAACTCTTCGCATAAAACTGAAACTTCTTCGCCACTTCATTCAACGATCCAATCGCATAATATCCATCCTTATTTTTCCCCACACACCCTATCAACGGCGATGCCAGGAATTTAAGGATATCTTCAATTTCATCCAGATTAGGATTTATCGAAAATCTCTCGTCATCTCTCACGGTTCGATAAATCTCACGGGAAGTAAGGATGCCTTCTGTCACTTCGTCTTTGCTTTCATTTACAAGGCACCCCACAATTGCATCTACTAATAGACCGTAGCGTTCGGTTCGATTTCTTGCTTCGTCCAGGACACTGATATCTACGATTCCTGTCTGTTCAAAGATCTTTTTGTAATCTTCTCCGGTCAATGGGATTTCTACCTGATTGCGGATCAGCTGTTCCAGTGTATCTACATCAATCAGTGCAACTTTATGTTCTTTGCATCGGTTTAAAAGGCGTTCACCTCGAAAAGAACATCCAACGATTGCAGAATAATCCGCATGGTGAAGTTTTCGGTGGTCTTTCAGAGTATCAAAGTCAATCTGATCCTCTGTAACATTTCCAGATTGCGTAGATTTTGCATCTACTGCGACAGCATAAGATAATTTCGGAGCTGTTCTTGCTTTGATCAGGACATCGGTTTTTCCGGAACCGCCAAGCCAGGTTGCATCATAGCCGATAAAATCAAATGCTGCTCTTATGGCTTTTTCAAATCTGTTGGGATTGTAGGAATCTTTACTGGACAGTCTTAATTCTGTAATAAGGCTTTCACAGGAATCATTGTAACAATCGCCTGCATTTTCCTCTTTCTTTATTTCGAATGATTTAATACTCTCTTTCGCCACAATGCCAAAAGTATCCAGAAGTTTTTCTCCTCTGGCGGTGAGTCCATATTTATCGTTTGTCACACTGTAAATCAGCTTGGCAGCAGATAAAAGAATCAGTCTTTTACGCGTTTCCTCGATACTTTCCCTGTCGAATCCGTAAGATACCTTAGCTATTATAGAAAGTGTTTTTGCATTTTTCGGTTCTTTTCTCAGCTCTGCCAGCAATTCATAGACAAATAAATATCTCGCATCCAGACATGCGATCAGATCAACCGGTGATTGTTTTTCAAGCCATGTATTTCCAAGTTCAGAGGTCACATACATATTCTTACTGATACGATCAACGAATCCTATTTTCTCCAAAAATGAAAGAAACATATTCGACGATGACACTGCAATCTGATAATTAACTTTCGAATACTCCCGAATCTCTTCGATAGAAATCGACTGATTCATCAATTGCAGATATGCACTGATTGTTATACATGCATCGGCTGTTTTTCCCGGCATGTATCCGATCGCCATTCTTTTTTTCTCTGTTGTTGCAGGCTTTAAGGCACTTGCCCATTCTGACATTGGAAGCAGGGTTTCCAGAAGTGTTTCGTCCGGTTCTTCCTCTGTCTCTGACGGCATGGTAATCTCTATTTGCTGCAGAAATTCCTGTCCTTTTTGTGTCAGACTATACTCCAGTTTATATTCTTCGAACCGAACCATATCCACATCCCGAAACCATTTGATCCGATTATGAATTTCAGAATTTGTTTTCCAGTTCAGATGATATTCTTCCGCGATTTTCAGGAGTTCCTGTGTGTTTTTTGGTTCTTGCAGATAAAATAGGATTTCTCCCATAAATACAATCGTGGAACAAAAAACAGCCGTAGAAAAGCAACTATCCTGTCGTTCCAAAACCATTTCTCCTAATTCTGTCAGCGTCCACACCTGTTTTTCTTTATTAACCAGCCCAATCGGACGGATCCATTCACACATTCGACCTAAGGTGGCTGTACTGTTGCTTCCTTCAATATTAAGCATTGTATTTGCTGATTTACCGTCTTTGACCATTTTCAGAATATAATACAGGACTTTATCCTGTCCTATATCTCCACTTGGCAGCTTGGGCATTCCAAAAGCTTTTTGTTTCCATTCTCTGTTTTCCGGATATTCATTATTTTTCATTTGTTTTCCCCACTATATCACATACATTGACAACCTGCGTAATGAACTTACACCTATTTTTTCATAAAACTTTCTTTACACTCCACCCATCCCATCATAATATTTCCTCAAATCTTCCCTCATCTGTCTCCGCACTCTTTCCCAGTCTTCCGCCTTCATTTGCCCAAACAGTGCATGGTTCATCGAAATTACGCTCAAATCTTTCGAATAATACAGAGATCTCTTTCTCTCAAATTTTTCGAATCGATTCGTAAGCATGTTTTTCTGCACTGCTTTTTTGTCTTTCAGCATTTTTTCATCATACGGGCAGGTGCTTCGATCCACCTGGAGGCCTCTGGATAATCGGTCCTGATAAAAGGCAATATAATCATCCAGTACATCTTCTATTTTCGCATCTCCGATAGCATCTATATGTTTCACAATCGCCAGCAGGAACGGCATTTTATACGAAAGTGAGTAATCTCTTTCTTCCAGGAATTCAAAGAAATCTTCTTTGATTGTACTGTCGTTATGTTCTTTGATGTTTAATTCTTTCCGGTATTTTTCGACATCATCCGGACTGAACAGGTAAATGGATTTGTTGCCGAACCGGTATTCTACACTTGGCGCAATTTTTTTCTTTTTGATCCAGCTTGTCACGGTTCCGGTACTGACGAAATATTCTCTGGCAACCTGTTCCTGGCTGAGATAATCGCCATATTTTTCTTCAAAAGAATTGATATCGACTTCCATAATGCGTTCAATTCTTTCTTTCAGCCCATCGATAACAACCATATCTCCCGGTGTATAATCTGTTTTTATAATATCTCCAAACGGCACATAATATGGATTGGCAAAGATCGTGTGCATATTACAGGCTTTGATCATTGCACCATACTCGTCCACCACATCGATAACGATAATATTTTTCTTTGTATCTGTTTTCCGCAGTCCTCTTCCAATCTGCTGCAGATAGAGCACTTTGGAGAGCGTAGGTCTTGCCATAACGAGAATTCCCAGTTCCGGATAGTCCCAGCCCTCGGAAATCATATTACAGGCACACAAAAACCGGATTTTCTTCTGCTTAAAATCTGTCATAACAGACGCAGGATTCTTTGTCTGTCTGGTGTAGCTGGCTGCAGTGATATTAGCTCTGTTGAGTAGTTTTGCCATCTCATTTGCATGGGCAACATTGACGCAAAAGATGACTCCCTGCCGTCTGGCAGCTTCTCCGTCTCCTAAATATTCCTGAAGGACATTGACAATCAGCTCATTTCTTGAAGTAACCCGTATTCTTTTTTCAAGATCTGCATTGATATAGTCTTTTCCGTTGAATCGGACTTTTGATAGATCAATATTTGTTTCGATCCTGTAAACATTTGCCCGGGCAACGATTCCTTTTTCCATGGCTTCTTTTAAGGATAACGAAGTGGAGTATGTTCCGAAAACTGTTTCCAGTTTTTTCTTATCCGGACGCTGATCCGTTGCGGTAAGTCCAACCGTAAAATCCGCCTCATAATACTGAATCACTCTTTTCAGCATCGGTGCAACCGCGTGATGTGCCTCATCCACTACGATATAATTGTAATAATCTGCTGGAAATTCCGTATAATGTCTGCACATATAGGCATAGGTTCTGATCTCAATTTTCTCTGCCAGTTCCGGTACGGATTCCTGTACTCTTTCCCTCCAGTCCGCAAGAATATTGATTCCCGGAACCAGTATCAGCTCTCTGAATCCCGGTTTTTCTTTTGCAAATTCGCGCAGGTCTTCCTCTACAATCCTGGATTTTCCGGATGCCGTTGGTAATACGATCAAAAATGCTTTGATACCTGCCATTCTACGTTTTTGTATTTCCTGTAAACCGATCGTCTGGTGTTCATATAATTCCACTTTTCTGTCGATTTTCAATCCGTCATCGACAAATGCTGTGGTATCTTTTCCGAAATATTGCTTGATATCATCTTCGATTCGATTTTGAAACGCACAATCTTCTTTTGAAAATCGGAACAGTTTGATTCCCCATAAAACACAGGTATTTTGTTTATTTAATTGTTTCCTGTATTTTTCTTCTCCGATAATCTGCGGATGATGAAAATTAAGTCCATTTTCTTCTACAGCGTATCTTTCGTTCTGTGTTCTGATAAAATAATCGAGAAAATAATTGTTTCCGTTTTCATCACTGATTCCATATTCGCGTGTCAGATATCTGAGCGCATTCATACCGTAGGCATTTGAAAAGCTATCCTCAAAATGGATTCCAGAGGTGATGCATCCGCCTGTTCTGCCCGGTCCCCAACGGTTATCCTGTAATCTTCAGGTAATGTCATTTCATCGTTAGCAAGATAGCTGTCAACTTCAGACTGTATATAACCTAAGAAACGAAAAACTCTTTTAAACTGATGGATATAACTGTTCTGTTTGTCTGTAATAAGCATATAAGAAAAAACAGGCTCACCCGGGTTATGGTCACAAATATTTTCATCAATAATGACCATATCGATGCCATTATCATAAAATCTTGATATTCCACCATTCGGGTAGTTCACCTGTTCTCTCAAAGAAAAATCTGTATGTTGTATCAGAAAATTATCGCTATCTGCTGCTCTCACCATATTCTCTGTCTCCATTATTTTAAATCCGTATTAAAAATGATGCATTATTTTATATTATAGCATATAACAGGTAATGTTTCCAAAGTTTTTCGACATTTTATAGTGTATTTTGCTATTTTACTCGACATTTCCCGATAAATTTTTATTTATTTTTCCCAATTCATATTGTTTTCCAGATGTTTCTTTCCATAATCAAAATTGCTCCACTGGATCAATTATTGATATGCAATGCAATAAAACCGCTATTACCGTTCTTCCGGATAATAGCGGTTTATAGCAACCTGTTCTCTACTTTCGCTCCATCTCTTCTTCCACTCTCTCCAGCAAATGTCCAATCGCAAACATCACCGTCTCATAATGCATATACTCCAGAATGTTCCGGTCCACCAGCACCTGCAAACTCGCAGGGAATTCGTCATCGGATTCCCAGAATCTCAGTATAACGGGAAGAAACGAAAACAGTTCCAGCTGGTAAGCCACATCGCCTTTTTCCAGCCTGATCCCATGCAGCCGCTCGCAAGCTTTTGCCAGTTCTGCAGTCTTTCCATCGAATTTCTTTCCCGCATCCTTGAAAAAGTTACTGTCATTTGCCAGATTTCCTCCCCGCACCGTAGAAAGGCTGCCGATATGAACCCATTCATGGGCGGGATGACAGTATTCTTTGGAATTACACAGGACATCGTAGATTGTCATGGCTTCGTTGTAATTTGCATTTTCTTCCGTCTGGAATTCATCCACAGACCAGGTGATTCCTCCGGTGATGCGGTTAATCCGGTATTTTCTTCCTACAAAGAAAATATAGAGATACTTTTCATCATGCTCCAGAGCAAATTTCCGGACCATTTTTTTCTGATCGTATTCCAGGAAATGGGAGGACATACGGTCTTTCATCGTTTCATAGTTTGACATGTCGATTTTTCCTTTCTATGGATCATATATTATCCAAAATCTGGATTTTTTACTTGTTTTGGATAATATGTTATCTATAAAAATCATATCACATCAAATAAAATTTGCAATTTTAATTCCATCTTCAGCCACCGCGTTAATCACCAGTTTCTTATGAAGGAAAAGATTTTCGTTCATTGCTCGAACAACCAAAAACAGAGTATTTTCAAATTTTGTTGTATCTCAAAATCAAAAATACTCTGTTCCTCTTAAATTATATATTTCTTATCACTGTTATTATCTTTTACACAGCCTCCACAACCGCAGCCGGTGCCGCAAAGTTTCTGGCGGCTTCGCCTAATTTTACGAATCCCTGGTTATCCAGTGCTTCTTCTGCGATACTTACGCAGTTGTCGGCAGCTCGGTCCAGGTTGTAGAGGATGCCGGAGAAGCAGCCGGTCATCGCCGGATCGCATTTCTGATTCTTTACGCGGTTCAAGTGGGCTTTGTTAAATTTCTTTTCTGCTTTATGCAGTTTCTTTTTATTTTTGAATACCAGTTCCGCTTCCTCTTCACTGCCCTCTTTTACGGCTGTCATAGCCCGGCGCAGCAGATCCAGAAGGACATTGATACAATTTTCAATTTCCTTGCCGGCTTCCTCGGAAAAGCTCATGCCATCGCCCTGGATTTTTATCCAGATGCTGTCGATATCCTGACACCGGTCGGCGATACGTTCGATATTGTTGGTTACATACAGAAGTCCTGCTGTTTGTTCAGACTGAAGCTCTGTCAGATTACCGCTGGAAAACAATTTGGTGATATAGTCCGTGATTTCTTCTTGCAGGTGCTGGACGATATCCAGCTGATTTTTGAATTTTTCATATGCAGCTGAGGTCTTTTTCTGATTCAGAGAACCTTTCAGGCTGTTCAGCATATGTACGGCAAATCCTGTCAGATTTTCCAGTTCCTGAGATACCAGATACATAGCAGCCACCGGCTGATCAATTACCTTGTTATCCAGATATTTCGGTTCATAAACCACACCGGTATTCTTATCTCTTCCACGGATAATCGTGGTAACAATCTTCACCATGAGCGGGATTAGCGGCAACCATACCAGTGTACAGACCACGTTGAATGTCGTATGTGCATTGGCAATCTGGCGGGAGATCACATCGATCTCATTTCCTTTTGGAGAGATATAACGTACAAATTGTGCAAACCACGGAATGATCCAGATAAATACGCAGGTACCCGTGATATTGAAAAAGCTGTGTGCAATTGCGGTACGTTTTGCATCTTTGGACTGTCCGATGGATGCCAGAAGTGCTGTGATCGTCGTACCGATATTATCGCCAAGTAAAATCGGAATCGCTCCTGTCAGTCCGATCACGCTGCTGACACCGTCCGGTCCTGCTTGGGAAGCAAAGCTCTGAAGGACTGCGATCGTTGCAGAGGAACTCTGTACCACCAGAGTCATCACCGCACCGAGGACAACACCCAGCACCGGAACAGAAGATACTTTTCCCATCAGATCTACAAAGATAGGGCTTCCTGCCAGTGGTTTCATAACGCTGCCCATGATCTCGATTCCTTCAAACAAAAGTCCGAAAGAAAAGATAACCATACCAATATTTTTAACCTTTTCTTTTTTCCCTATGAAGTTCAGCATGAATCCGATGAAGATCAACGGATAAATGTAATCACTGATTTTGAATGCCATCAGCTGGGCAGTCATCGTCGTACCGATATTAGCACCAAAGATAACGGAAATCGCCTGTGGCAGACTCATCAGTCCGGCACTTACAAAGCCGATGACCATAACGGTAGTTGCCGAACTGCTCTGTAACACAGCCGTAACCAGGGCTCCGGCCAACGCTCCCATGATCGGATTCTTCGTGAGAAATTCCAGAATCTTCTTCATCTTTTCTCCGGCTGCCTTTTGCAGCGCATCACTCATACTGTTCATTCCATAAAGGAACAGCGCCAACCCACCAATCAGCCCAAATACTACTTTTACATTTTCATTCATTTTGTGTTCTCCCTTTTCCGGCAGCTGTCTGCTGCTCGATTCTTGAAATCATCTGTAAAATCTCTGTTATGAATCTGTATAATTCATTTACGGTTTACAGTATAGTGGGAGAACGCATATGGCTCTATCATGGTATTGTATGATTTTCGTTAAATCTGTGTAAAGCTGGTAGTTAGTTCCTGTTAACTCCAGTTATAAAGGTCAGGCGCATCTGATTCCAGACGGCATCGCCGTGGACAGATTTGTCTGTTACTCCTTCATTTTGGAAACCGAATTTTGCATAATAATGGATCAATGCATCTTTGCAGGTCAGCACCAAACCCTTCCTTCCCTGTTTTCTGGCATCTTCGATTGCCCGCTCCAGCAGTTCTCCTGCCAGCCCGCGTCTTCGATAGGACGGGATTGTATTCACCCCGAAAATCATCTGCCAGGCACCGCTTTCGTCGTGCATGGAAGCTTTTTCATACATTTCATCCGTCAGATCCGGTCCGTTGGTGACAAAACCGTCGACGAACGCAACCAGTTTGTTGTCATTTTGCTCGTCGAACATCAGCCAGAAATGGTTGGCGTAATGGACAAGGCGGTCAGCGAATTCCTCTTTTGTGGCGGCTTCGGCCGGTGGGAAGCACTCGGACTCTACGGCAGCGATCTGTGGCAGATCATCTATGGTTGCAGTTCTGATTATCATGATATTGTATCCTCCAATTTATTATCTATTAACTTTTTTCTTTCCATTTCGCAGCTGATATCATTTTCGGGTATAGTCTGAGTGGTTATGCATGATATTTTCAAAGAGCCATCCGACCAGCAGACATTTGTTACTCTATCCCAACACCGAAAATGCCATAACCGCAACTCCCAGCACCACCAGGATCACTCCTGTAGCACGGTTCAGAGTCTTTGGCGTTGCTTTATTGGCAAATACGGCTGCGATTCTTGCCCAGAGGAAGGTAAAGACCACACACAGGATCCATACTGTCCAGTCTGGTGTGCCGCCGATGGCAAAGTGGGATACGGCTCCGGTGAGGGCGGTGAAGGTCATGATAAATACACTGGTTCCCACGGCTGTTTTCAATTCATATCCGAGAACGGATGTCAGGATCAGAAGCATCATCATACCGCCACCGGCACCGATAAATCCGCAGATAAAGCCGATCATCACTCCGCAGATCACAGACTGAATCGCACGTTTTTTCGCAGACACCTGTGCCATGGCTTCTTTCGTAGTCATGACCGGACGGACAATGAATTTGATGCCGAGAAGGAAGGTCATAAAGACGGAGAAATTTCCCATCGTTGTGGACGGTACCAGGCTGGAAACGTAACTTCCCACTATGGTAAACAACAACACGGTAACCATCATGATCAGACCATTTTTTATATCAAGATTCTTATTCTTCCCATAAGTATATGCGGATACGGCACTTGCCAGCACATCCGAGGACAATGCGATTCCCACTGCCATGTAGGGATCCATTCCCAAGAATGTGATCAGCATCGGGCTGATGACTGCCGCCGCACTCATACCGGCAAATCCGGTCCCGAGACCTGCACCCATACCTGCAAAAAATGTAACAATTACTGTCAGTAAAATACTCATTTCTTTTTGTTCTCCTTTTGATATGTATTCAGATTTTCCTCTGTCTGTTCCATCACCTGTTCAAAAATCTTTCTGGACTCCGAAGGCACACCGGAAAATAAGGTTTCGATAAATGTTTTCTGAATCTCACATCCCTGTCTCCAGACATGCTCCGCTTTCCGGGTACAGATCAGTTCTGTCTTTCTCCGGTCGCCCGGAACCTCCCGGCGTTCGAGATATCCTTCCTGCACCAGCCGTTCCACATGGATGGATACCAGATTCGCCTTGATCCCGCGGATCTTTACAATATCTGCGGCATTTTTATACTGCGGATTATTTTTCAGGAACATCAGGATATCCAGGGATGTCTGCGGGATGCCGGTCTGCTGGCATAACGGTCGACAAAACTGATTGTAAACTTCCAGCAGCTTATGCACATACTCGATGCTTATCATACCTTTCTCACTTCCATTTCATTTTTAGAATGTTCATTTTTGAAGTATTTTAGCATAAAATCCTTCTTACAGCAAGTTTATATTTTCATTGACTCTACAATCTGTCAACAATACATCATAGCAATCATTGCTGTAAAAAAACAGGAATCTGTCGGATATATTCCATACAGATTCCTGCTCATTTACATCATTTCCATTAGTTCTGCCACCGGATCTCGCCCTTCTGGATCAATGGGTATCTTGCCAGTGTGGTTCCGTCCAGATTCTCGCGGTGCATGTCAACTGCAGTAATCTGGTGGTTTTCATAGGTATTATAATAGTAGATTCCTTTCTGTGCGTTCCAGCAGGAGGTATAGATCGTAATCTCATATTTGTCCTCTGCCACCTCACAGCATCCTCTCTGTTGGTCCACCGATCCCAGAATGTGGAAAAACTGGCTGACGCTTTCCGCCTCGGAATCTCCCGATACTGCATGTGCTCTGGTAAATGCCACTTTTGCAAAGCGGGAAGTAGAAGAAAGATCTCCCGGAAGTCCAAGTGCACCCATGCCGCGGCTGTAGGTCTGTAATGGCAACTGCTCGGAAAAATGATTCTCCGGCTGTTTCGGTGACAGATGCATATACTGATTCAATAAAAACATCTGCTGTTCAAATGGCGGATTATTGGTCAGTACACCTGCCGGATTATCATAAACCTTCAGTCCCTCCCGGACACATTCGATGGTGATACACGCATATTTGTCCGCCAGAATCCAGTGCAGCTGTGCCGCCGGAAACTGTGGAGCGAATACGGTTCCCACCAGATTCATCTCCGCCAGCATTTTCTTCGCCTCTTCTACCGATGCGCACTGGGAAAGAATCCATGGAATGAACTCAAACTGAGCCACGTTTTCCCGCCCCTCCTGGATTTCCTGGTAGACAGCGTTTCCTACGAAGTTCAACCCTGCCATTCCAAGTCCTTTTTCATTGACCGCATCGTAATACAGCGGGTAATCATCCGCTACATGTGCCATACCGATGATCGCATAATGATTTTCCAGTTCTTCCATATGGCGAAAATGAAACGGATAATTTCTTGGTGTTACTGTAATCTCATCTCCATAGGAGAATTCATAATCCAGCGTCCTTCCCATATAAAAATCTTTTGTCTTATAAGTAGCTGCTGTACACATTTCCATCTGCTCCTTTTATTCAAAATACTTGCATGGCTGTTCTGTTTTTTCTCATTGTTCTGATACTTTCATAATTTTCTCTGCACTGGAAGGATCCCAGGAAGAAATCTCCAAAACTGCATCCGGAATCTGCTGATCTCCGGAATCCGGATTATGGAACCAGACGCAGGACATTCCTGCTGCTTTTGCCGCCTTTCCTCCATTAGTGGAATCTTCTACTACCATACATGCGGAAGGATCCAGTAATAATGCTTCTGCTGCGGCAAGAAACGTATCCGGTGCCGGCTTTGGATGTGCCATATTTTCTCCACTGATAAAAGCAGAAAAATACTGAGCCAGGTCAAGATCCTTCAACACTTTTTGGATCACATCCTCCGGAGAAGAAGATCCGACTGCCAGCAGATATCCTTCCTGATGTAGTTTTTCCAGAACTTCCCGGATTCCCTCACATTGCGGGAATCCTTCTTTTTCCACGATTTCCTTTTTCTTTTCTTCCATTCTCCGGTTCATCGTCGGATAATCCTCGAAAATATCACCGTAAGCATCCACCATCAGCTGCCGGAAAACTTCTCTGGTAGAACCGATGCACGGTTTGTAAATCTCATAGTTCAGCGTGATTCCGTCCTCTTTCAGCACTTCCTGCCAACACCGAAAATGCAACGGTTCCGTATTGACCAGAACACCATCCATATCAAAAATGATCCCTTTTTTCTCAGCCAGTCGATTAGCTACTTTCGTATACGAGGGAACCGGCACACCATACAGTTTTCCCATACGAACCACTTCGTATACCAGTCCGTCGATTTCTGATGGTTTCCCAGCCATTACATCCCTCTGCATAGAAGTAGTTGTTTCCGGTGCAAGATTAGACAAAATATGTAAATTAACATCTACCATGTCTTTTTGAAACGGAACGCCCATAGCATCTGCAAGTGCTGCGATTTCCCGGATCATCGAACAAAACAGTTCCCGCGGAGCGCCCTCTTTCTGAAAATCCCCCGCTACTGCGTTACAGTACAGTCCTGCTGCTCCGATCGGAGACACATAGGAGAATTTTTCAAGTGCTTCTCTGCGAATATTTTCGGATAAAATTCCATCAATAGCACTGTCCGTAAAATCCTGCCGGATCTGTTCCAGTTCCGGTCTCCAGTCTGTCTTTTCCCGAACTCCAAAGACGATCCGCAGAATCTTTCCATGCTGCAATAACACACCCGGTTCTTTGATGTTGGCAGATACATAGATGCATCCGTCTGTTACCAAAAGTTCCGGCAGTTCTTTTTGCAGTTTTGCACCGGTTCCATAGATATTCAGAATCGGAATCACGATCGTATCCGGTTTTGCCACGCGGCGGATAAACGGGACGGTATCTTCCAGTGAATACCCTTTTACACACACCAGGATCACATCCGGTTGTTCCTTGTAGTGTTCCATATCCGTTGCTTTCACAGCAATTGTCTCAGGATTCGGATCCCAGAGACGCTCCAGAGTCAATCCATGCTCTTTCATAGCTTCCAGATGACGGCCACGGGCAATCAGTGTCACATCTTTTCCTGCCTTTGTCATAAAATATCCCATAACTCCGCCGGTTCCTCCGGCTCCTATGATTGCATATTGCATTTGTGTTCTCCTTTTTTCTTTGCATCTGTCACAGATTCTGATAGTATTCAGAACATAATCATAATATTATGTACGAGATAGTTATTATTCACCAAATAACACTTCTCTGTTTGTTCCGTAAAAGATTTCATCATGACCGGACAATTTTTTCAGGATCTCTTCCATCCGATCCCAGTTCTGATCCACGTCAAACTCATAACTGTGTCCCCACAGATAGAAAAGCTGTGGTTCCTCACTGTCAGATGCCAGAAAACGGTCAATCAGATCCATCACATCCGCATCATTATGATGGCAGGTTGGATTCAGTGTCAGCGGCTCTTCCGGAAGTCCAAAATTTCCGGTCCGCTCTACCGTACGGGAATAACGGATACCACAGGCACGCGCAATATCCACTACTGTATCGTTATAAGTACCAAACGGATACGCCATTCCCACAACAGGCTGCCAAAACCGTTCTTCCAGATTTTTCTTGTCTTCCAGAATCTCATTGCGGATCGTCTCTTCATCATATTTGGGAAGATCTGCATGTGTCAGACAATGTGCTGCAATCTCATGTCCCTGATACAGTTCTTTTAAACCTTCAGTGTTCATTCGATGAATCAGAAGCCCCTTGGGATGTTCCCATACATTTGCATAAGACTGCATACCGCTGTTTAAGTTAAAGGTGCCTTTTACACCATAAGTATTCATCATTTCCACCAGACGGCGATCCTGCGTCACACCATCATCGTAACTGAATGTTACTGCTTTTTTCTTTCCATTCCACATAACAATTATCCTCCTTTGACAATTTTCGTGTACCCAGTCATCTGTCGCACTTTCTTTCATATTTATTACTCAAGCACTTTCTCTACCATCTGTGCATCGATCGTTACAGATTGCATATGATTGACTTCAATCTGATACAGAGCATTGGCTGCGATATGCTCTGCGGCCTGTTCCAGATCACGGATACCGCTGGTATTCGCATGTTTCTGAATGATTCTGTCCAGCCCCTCATCTGTCAGAATAATTTCATTTTCTTTCAGACTCATTCGCTTCAGTACTTTCGGCAGTGCATATTTTGAGAAAATAATTTTCTTCTCTTCATCTGTATAATCCGGAATGTCGATCACCGCAAAACGGGACATCAGCGGTGCACTGATCTGGGATTTGTCGTTGGCGGTGGCGATCGGATAGACACCTACCGTAGGGATCATACATTCCATATAGTTATCGGTGAATCCCAGGTTATCAAGCAGGGTCAGCAGAACATCCGCCGGGTTTCCGTTTCCTTTGCCGGAGGCTGCTTTGTCCAGCTCGTTGATGATAAATACCAGATTGGACTCTCCTGCCATCGAAAATGCATCCATGATGATACCGGGTTTTGCATTGGCATAGACACGGGAACTTCCGGTCAGCTGTTCCGGATCGTTGATGGAACTCATATCCAGAGTTGTCCACGGCAGTTTCAGGATTCGTGCAACCGCATAGGCAATCTGTGATTTTCCGGTTCCTGCAGGTCCTACCAGAAGCAGACCGTATGCCGGTAAGGTATGGGTACGGTTGATCTGGATGATCGTCTCGATAATTCTCTGTTTTACCTTCTCCATACCGTACAGTTCTTCATCGAGGATTCTTCTCGCTTCCTGCGGGTCGATAGACTCAAAGTAATTGCTCTTCCACTGTACATTCATCATAATCGACAGTGCTCTCTGTGCATGCCGTCTCTCTTCCGGAGATACCTCATGGGATTTTGCAACCGCCAGGTTTCTTCTCGCCCAGAGACGAATATTATCCGGCAGTGTTTTTCCGGCGCAGGTCATAAAATCGGTGATGCTCTGTATACTGGTCAGTTTCATATCATCGCCGATTTCTTCTGCATCCTCATCTTCCTCGATCTCTTCCGGTGCATTGCTTGCCAGAAGACGTTCGATCATAAACTGTAAAAAACCATCCTCCGCCGAAAGTTTGGTGCCGCCACCGAAAGCGATCTCACGGATCTTATAAACGGCATACCCATTTTCTCTGTTCTCACCGGACAGCCGGATATGAATATGATTACCGCCGAGCCATTTTAACAGACTGACAAAACGGGCATCGATCTGCAGGATGTCCGCGGATACGATACCATCTTCCTCCTCAAATTCAAAAGTCGTCTGTTTCGCCGGATTAGAAAAGAATCCGCTGGAATGGTGTTTCCACTGCCGTTTTTTGTTATCCAGCACCAGCATCGGGCGTTCCGGTGTAGCGGTGGATTCGTCGGAGCGGAAGGTTGTATAAGTACAGGTCAACGGTTTGTCTTTATCCGGGGTATTATTAAAATCAAATACTGGCATTGTAATTTCTCCTTTATCACCGTTCCGTTTTTAACTCTCATCACCGGAACAGTTCTTCTGTTTTTTCGATTTCCTTTTTTGTGCAGGCGACCGTTTCATAAATGCAAAAATCTACCGTATTGTTACCTGTCATGTAACTATTCAGTAGCCATTATCCCGCGAGGTGTTTTGGCATAAATATGCCAAAATCCCGAGACATACAAGCAAAAATGCCATCACCGAAGGTGATTTTAATTGCATTTTTGCTCGTAACTGTGAAGGTACTGAACAGTTACCCTGTCACACTTTAACAGTTTACCATGATTTTCCGAAAAAAAAAAGTGAAAACGTTACTAAACCGTTATGATCCGTCCCATCTCCGCTGAAGTTCTGTGGGAAATCGAGATTACCGTTCGGTTTTCCGATACGCGCCGCAGTGCCTGTAAGACTTTCTTTTCCGTCTCCACATCCAGATTTGCCGTGATCTCATCCAGCAACAGAATCGATGGTTCTGCAACTGCTGCCCTGGCGATGGATAACAATTGCCATTGCCCCTGCGAAAAGATCTCCGGGGTACACACGGTATCGTAGCCATTTTCCAGACTGGCGATCGAATCTTCAAGACCAGTCAGTCTTGCTGCCGCCTGCACCTGTTTTTCCGTGATTCTCCGATCATACAGTGTGATCTGCTCACGCACCGTACCCGGCACCATATGGAAAGACTGCTCCACATAGCCAAACAGCGATCTCCTTTCCTCTTCCGGAACTTCTGTAGCAGAAACATTACCGATCCGTATGCTTCCACTCTGCGGCTCATACAGACCAAGCAGCAGCTTCAGGATCGTACTCTTTCCGGCACCGGTACGCCCGGACAATGTGACCTGTTCGCCTTTTTTCACCTCAAAACTCACACCTTCCAGAATCAGATGTTCGTCATAGCCAAAGACTACATTTTCAAAGGATACCGCGGTCTGATCTCCGACATCTGCCGTATGTATCTTATCTGTTGTAACCTGTTTTTTCTGTCCAATGATATCTTTTGCTGTTTTCCGGACACCCTGTCGTTTTCTGTTCGCTCTGTCTGCTTCAGCTGCTTCCAGATTGAAAAACTCATTGATTCTGTGAATACCTGCCATCGCTGACTGGATCGTCTGAATCTCTATACCAAGGCTTTCTACCGGTGTGAAAATCTGGGAAATATAATTGATTACGGCTACTGCTGTTCCGGCAGACATTCCAAAGAATGTCAGAATCTGCTCATTGCCAGATGCAGATAACAGCATCACAACAGCAACCACAACGGCATTCAGAATCAGAATAACCGGTGAGTAAATCGCATCATAGAAGTTCGTTCGTTCCATCGCCCGATAGCTGTCGCTGATATATTTGTCATACCGCTCTTCCATATATTTTTCTTTTCCAAAGCAATGGATCGTCCGAATATTGTGAATCGTCTCCGGCACATGACCCGAGGCACGGCCTACTGCTCTTCGGTTCTCGATCTGTGCGGTCAACATATTTTTCTGTACATGTCTGGTAAACCAGAACAAAAATGGCAATAAAAACAGTAAAACCAACGTCAATCCCTTATTCCGAAACCAGATCACAGCCAGGATACTCAGGATCTCACATGTATCCGCAAACATGCTGATGATTCCGGAAGTAAACAGGTTCTCTACCGTATCCACATCTCCTATAAACCTTGATACCATCGTTCCCGGTTCCTGCTGATTGATCGTATCCGCACTGAGGCTGACAAACTTTTCCATCAGGCGGCTTCGAAGCGCATGCGTGATCTTCTGTCCGAAAACAGTCAGAAGACTCTCGCGCGCCGTATCCATAAAACCTGTCAGGGCAAGCACAACAAAATAGAGGACAAAGAACGAAAACGCTACCGCATGTCCTGCCGTAATACTGTCCACGATTTTTCCAAGAAGAAGCGGCGGGATCAGAGAGGCTCCGATGGCTCCAAGTACCGCGATCAGGATCCCGCTGGACAGCCATTTTTGTTTTTTTACTGTATCGATCAGAATATTTCGTACATTTCCTTTATGCTTCATGACTGTCCTCTCCTTCCTGTGTGGTAAATAATGTCGCATATGCCGAAACTTTCTGTAACAGTTCCTCATGCGTTCCCACGGTCGTTTTTCCCTCGTCCATCCAGATGATCTGATCCATCTGTGGAAACAGATACAGTCGATGTGACAAAAGCAACACGATCGAATCACGGGTCATTGCCTGTACATTAGAAAACACTTCTCTCTCCGTGGATTTATCCAGTGCAGAAAACGGATCATCAAGCACCAGTAACGGCTTTTTATGGCACAGTGTTCTTGCCAGTGCCACACGCTGTGCCTGACCTCCGGAAAGGCGAACCCCACCATTTCCAATCAAGGTATCCTCTCCCTCTTCCATCTCAGAAACTTCCCGGTCAATACACACTGCTTTCAGATAGGTTTTCAAATCTTTTTCGTCTCCCAACAACACATTATCTCTGACGCTGTCATGAAACAGCTCCGGATCATGCCCCAGATAGGCTACGATACCCTTACGTTCTGCCTCTTCCATCTGCAGCAAATCTTTTCCTGCAAATCGTACCGTTCCCTCATATGGACATTCACATAAAAATAACTTTCCAAGGGTTGATTTTCCACAGGCTACCGGACCGGTCACGCCGATGATCTGCCCCGGTTTTGCTGAAAAAGACACATGTTCCAGCACGCGCTTTCCGTCCGGATAAGCAAATGAGACATCTTTTACTTCCAGATCTCCAGGTCTCCATTCTTTTCCGTCTTCTTCCTCGTTTACCGAGTCAAACAGCGGACGGATACGATTCCAGGAAACCTGCGCTTTATGTACGGCATTGAAGAGTTTTGCCGCACTGGATGATTTTGTAGAAAGCTTCACAAAGCATGCCAGAAACGTGGTAAATGTTGCGATTGACCAGCTGCTCCATCCGCTTCCCAGTGTATTTTTCTGACCAAAATACAGAATAAACAATACACTGGTCATAGAAATCACTTTATAAATCGGAGGCATGGCACTGTTCCAGATATTTGCCTTTACCGCGGATGTTTCATAATCGGTAAGATTCTTCTCATAAGCCATCTGCCGGTCTCTCTCACAGCCAAACACCCGGTAAGTGACAGCGTTCTGTGCACGATCAAGAGTCACTGCGCTCAATACTCCGCACTGCTTTTTATATGCTGCTCCGGTTCTCTGGATCATCCGTTTCATCTTCTCCGCTGTAATATATGAAATCGGCGGAAAGATCATACACAGCAGAGCAAGCCGCCAGTCATACCACAAAAGCATGCCTGCATAGGCTGTCAGAGCCACACCGGTATCAAAAATCTCCGTCGTGAATTTACGCATGCCCTCCACACAATCATCTACATCCCGGATGGCTTTTGTCATGATGGTTCCTTCCCCTTCTTCCCGAAGGCTCGCCCTCCCCCTGGTAACAAGACTGTGATACAGGATCTCTTTTATTCTCCGGTTTACATTATTTGCAAACCTGCGTACATAAAAACGTTTGACATATCTGGATACCTGTACGATCCCGATTGCTGCCACATAACCGATTACAAGAAACAGCATATTGGCAAAAGTTCCGCTGCCTCTCAGAATATCCACCAACATTCCCGTCATCCTTCCCTCAAACCACGGTTCCGCCAGAAGTCCCAGGTTATAGATCAGGCCGGAGATTGTAATTGTAAGAAGAACTTTCCATTCTACCCGAAAATACGAACCGATTTTTTTCGGACAAAACTTCTCATCCTCTCTCTTCTTTTGCAGTTCCTTGTTTTCCATCCCCGTCATTCTCCTCTTTTGCCAAAATCCGTGTAATATTTTCAAATCCTGCCTGTCGTTCTCTTTTTGATTTCCAGTATAACATGTCCAGTGTTTTACAAAAATACTCCTTTTCCTCCCCTGAGAGATCCTCTAACAGCCATTCATAAAATACGCTTTCGATCGATGTCTTTGAATTTTTCAGGTGTTCCGCTTTTTCTGTCGCATAAAGCAGCTGGCTCCTTCCATCTTCCGGATTCGGTTTTCGAACCAGATATCCTTTATTCTCCAGGCGGGCTACCCGTTTTGCCGCAGCTCCTTTATCCATCTTCAGACTTTCACGCACTTTGGTCTGGGTGATTCCCGGATTATGACGTACCAGATGAATCACATCAAACTCCGCAGTTCCGATTCCCTCTTCTTTCATGGTCTGAACTGTAAATTTTCCTACTTCTCTGGCTATTTTCGTGATCTGCCGTTTTGTATCATCCATAAGAAATACCCCATCCTTTCTTCACTTATACTTTTCTCTTTCTGTTTTTTATAGAATATCTGTCCGTTAGTTGTACTATCAACTATCTGGATGATAGTATAACATTTTGGGCATGTCAAGTCTTGTCTTTCGATTATATAGTCTGTGGTATTCCTGTAGTTACTGTTCAGACCGTCGCTAATATCTCATGCAGGTACGGACTCAGACATGTTGCTCACATAAAAAAAGAAACCTGACATACTACTGACAGATTTCTTTTTTAATCCTTATGAAGGGGCTTCAAATATCTCCCTCTTTATATTTTTTCATTAATTTGGCCAATGCTTTATTTTCTCCTGCAAGAATCAAGATCTCTCCCATACACAGGTTTTCTTCCGGATGGATGTTGACACAAATCGTTTCCCCTTTCTTGATTGCAATAACATTAATTTCATATTTTTTTCGTAGATTCAGTTCTTCCAGATTATGATTGCTCCAACTATCCGGAACCGCAAGTTCTACCATCGAAAAGGAATCTGACAGCATAAAGAAATCCTGAAATCCTCCTGAAATCAGGTTTTTACCAAGACGGATACCCGTTTCGATTTCGGCCATCACTACACGGTCTGCACCGATCTTTTTCAGAATCTTGGCATGCATCTGATTCATCCCTTTGGCGATTACCAGAGGAACGCCTGCCTCTTTTGCCTGCAATGTCGCCAGAATACTTGACTCCATATCTTCCGAGATCCCTATGATCACCACATCCATGTTACTGATTCCCAGCGATTCAAATACACGGCTGTCCGTCACATCTGCCCGTGCAGCATAAGTCACATAATCTGCTATCTCCTGCACCAGCTCCTGGTCTTTATCCACTGCCAGAACCTGTTTTCCTGCCTGTGACAGTGTCTGTGCCACAGCATAACCGAATTTTCCAAGTCCGATTACTGCATATTGTTTGTCCATGATTTTTATTTTCCTTTCTGTTAATCTGTTCTCCCCTATTCTTTTATCCAATCAGAATCCTCTGTTCCGGTCTCTGAATATCCGCATCCACATGTCTTGTTCTGCGCCCAAGGGCTACCGCAAGTGTAATCGGCCCGATTCGTCCCATATACATAATAAGTATGACAATGATTTTCCCTGCTGCCGGGAGCTGTGAAGTCAGAGAACGGGTCAGTCCCACCGTCGCCACCGCCGAAACAACCTCATAGGCACAGTCCAGAAGCGGATGACCACTGACGGCAACCAGAAGGATTGTGGCCGTAAGAGCAATAGTCAGTGCAAAAAAGAAAATCACCACCGCAGAGCGGATATTTTCTTCCACAACTTTTCTTCCCCATACTACCGTATCATGATTTCCACGGATATAAGAAGTAACCAGCACGATAAGAAGAGCAACCGTAATTGTCTTCACACCACCAGCTGTTCCCATCGGTGAACCGCCGATAAACATCAGAATCATGCTCACCATCGCAGACCCATCCGTAAAATTTTTCTGTGGAATCGTCTCAAATCCGGCTGTTCTTGTTGTTATGGACTGAAAAAAAGCAGCCATCACTTTCTCTCCCGGTTTCAGATCTCCGAGGGATCCTGTATGATTCCAGTCCAACAGGAGGATCAGAAGTGCCCCGCCTGTGATCAGGATTACTGTCGTCGTCAATACCAGTTTTGTATGAAGAGTAAATCCGCGGATAAAATTTTTTCTGGTTCGTTTTCCTTTCAGCAGATCCTGCACATGCTCGATCACTTCCCACCAGACGGGGAAGCCAAGTCCGCTCAAGATAATCAGTCCCATGGTTGTAACATTCATCAGAGGATTGGTTACAAAAGGCGCAAAAGAAGATTCACCTACCAGATCGATTCCTGCATTGCAAAACGCGGATATCGAATGGAAAATACTGTACCCGATTCCTCTCCACAGTCCATAATGAGGAACAAACCAAAAGCTATAACATATCGCTCCTGCAATCTCAACCACCGCTGTTCCGATCAGAAGTCTTCTGACAATTCCCACGCTTCCTTTCAGCACCGGCAGATTATATGTATCCTGAATCAGTTTGCGACTCTGCAGGCTGATTTTTCTTCGCAAAACCAGAAATATCATGATCATACATGCCATGATTCCAAGCCCGCCAAACTGAATCAGCCCCAGAATCACAATTTTTCCAAACACGCTCCAGGTGGTTGCAGTGGGCACGGTCACAAGGCCGGTTACACACACAGATGTAGTCGCCGTAAATAACGCATCAAGCCAATATACGCCCTTTCCACTGGCCGATGAAACCGGCAGACACAAAAGAAGCGTTCCCAGTATGATCACTACACCAAATCCAGTCATCATAATTCTTTCTGCCGGCGTATGCCACTGCCTTTTTTTCTGTTTTTCAGACATCCTTTTTTCTCTTCTTTCCTATATTTTTTCCAAAATATCAACTTTCTGTTTCATTTCTGATATTTTACAACCAATGATTCTTCTTTTAGAATCCGAAATCTGCATAATCCTCCGGCAGAAATCTGTGGTAAATGATATGGCAGCCCTCATCTTTAAAGCAGTAGTAATATGGATCTTCCGAGTCCACAAAGCGGATCATCAGGTCAAATTCACCGTTGTCCATCGGTTCCATCGCACACTCAGATGTCTGACTGCGGAATAATTCTTTTACTTCATCCAACGTCGTTCCGTGTTTTGTAAGTAACTGTACCAGTGCAAAGATAAATGCATTCTCGTCCCGGTGTTCGTGCACATATTCTGTCGCATTTTCCGACAGGAAGAAGCAGAAACGATCTCCTTTGTGCGATACCTGTACTTCCCCGAATATTTCTTTTGTTGCCTCCGGAAATCCTCCCAGTGACTCCTGCATCGCCTCTGCATCACCTTCGCTTTTAAAAAAATGATGCAGAGAACTCAAAGGATAATACAGCCGGATCGGTTCTTTCATATATCCAAGCTTTGCCTGTTCCTCTGCAATCACATCGATCAGACTGTCCTGCAGTTTTTTATATCCATTTTCGTACATAATTCTATAATCCTTTCTGGCTGGCCCCTTCGACCGCCGGTCGTCGATGGTGTCAGGCACCATTGAATTTTAATGAAATATTTTCACAGCTATGTGAATTATATAATCTCACAGATATTTTCGCAAGCAGAAAGAACATCCTGTACATTTAAAACTGTACAGGATGTTCTCCCTTGCACTTTTATTCTTTATTTCATACTGTCTGGTTATTCTTCCCCTTTGTCTACCTTGCTGGCTCTTGCTTCAATCTCTCTTTCCTGTACATCGCCAGGTGCCTGCTCGTAACGGGCAAATGTATAAGAGAAATCACCGGCTCCACCTGTCATGGAACGAAGTATGGTTGCATATCCGTAAATCTCCAGTTCCGGAACATCTGCTTCTACGATGGTATATCCCTGTTTATCCGGGTTCATACCAAGCACACGGCCACGTCGTTTGTTCAGATCACCCATAACATCACCGGTAAATTTATCCGGTACACGGATCTGCATATTTACGATAGGCTCTAACAGAACCGGCGAAGCTGCCAGAAAACCGTCTTTGAATGCCATCTTTGTTGCAGTCTTGAATGCCATCTCAGAAGAATCTACCGGATGATAAGATCCATCATACAGAACCGCTTTCACACCAGCTACCGGGTATGCTGCCAGAGGACCGGATACTACAGATTCCTGCAGACCTTTTTCTACTGCCGGGAAGTAGTTCTTCGGAACGGCTCCGCCGACAACGATCTGCTCAAATACATATGGTGTATCCAGATCACCGGATGGTTCAAAGGTCATCTTTACATGACCATACTGGCCATGTCCACCGGACTGTTTTTTATATTTTTTATCAATATCTGATTTTTTACGAATGGTCTCACGGAAAGCTACTTTCGGTTTGGAAAGTTCCACATTCACTTTATACTGTTCCTGCAGTTTGCTGACGATCACGTCTATATGCTGGTCACCCATGCCATAAAGAAGAGTCTGACGGTTTGCAGAATCATTGACTACTTTCATTGTCAGATCTTCCTGACACATCTTGGAGAGTGCCTGGGAAATCTTATCCATATCTGCTTTGTTCACTGCTTTGTAGCGTTTGCAGGTATATGGAGTGGAAATCTCCGGTTTGCCGTAGAATACCGGGACAGCTTTTGTTGCCAGAGTATCGCCGGTACGCAGTTCGTTGATCTTGGCTACGGCTCCGATATCGCCTGCATGAAGTTCCGGAACCTCGATCGGTTTGGATCCCTCCATGACATACAGCTTGCCGATCTTCAGTTCTTCTTCTCTTTCTACATTATATAAGGTATCCCCGGACTTGATAACACCGGAACAAACTTTCAACAGTGAATATTTTCCGATAAACGGATCTACGATCGTCTTGAAGACCTGTGCGGATTTCGGCATGGTGAAATCATAGTCAGCTTCGAAAATTTCACTGGTTGATTTTACGATACCGGCGCGTTCTCTCAGATTCGGGCTCGGGAAGTATCCACAAATATCATCTAACAGGATCTTAACCCCCTGCAGGTTGACCGGAGATCCCATGCATACAGGAACCAGACTTCCATCGCCTACGCACATGGATAATGCTGCAGAAATCTCGGTAACAGAGAATTCCTCACCTGCAAAATAGCGATCCATGAATTCTTCGCTGGTCTCTGCTACAGCTTCCAGTAAGATCTCTCTGTATTTTTCCAGATATTCTTTTGAATATTCCGGAATCTCGCATTCTTCTTTCTTATCTTTTTCAATGTAACGGCGGCCTTTGTTCTTTACAATATTGATATAACCGACAAATTTTCCATCCTCACGAAGCGGCATGTGCAACGGTGCGATCCTTTTGCCATACAGTTCGGTCAGATCTTCTACTACCTGACGGTAGCTGACATCATCCATATCCATCTCTGTTACGAAGAACATACGTGGCAGTCTGTATTTTTCACACAGTTCCCATGCTTTCTGGGTTCCTACCTGTACGCCTGATTTTCCGGAGATCACGATCACTGCTGCATCGGCGGCGGCTACTGCCTCTTCAGCTTCTCCTACAAAATCAAAGAATCCAGGTGTATCTAAAATATTTACTTTTACCTTATCCCATACAACCGGCACGGTAGAAGTACTGATCGAGAATTTTCTCTTAATCTCTTCTTTGTCGTAATCACTGATGGTATTGCCATCTGTCACCTTGCCTAAACGATTTGTAATACCTGAAAGATAAGCCATAGCTTCTGTCAGTGTAGTCTTACCTGCTCCGCCATGACCAAGCAGCACTACATTCCTTATTCGGTCAGTTCTAAAAACGTCCATATGTAATACCTCCCAAAAATTAGTATAGTTATATATTACTAAATTTCTTTGAATATTTCAAGTTATTTATGTAATTTTGACAATTATTTTCTGAACTTTTTTCATTTGCGTTTGTATATTTTATGTTTTTACGATATAAATTGTTTCTTTTTTGTGTATTCTATCTTCATTTTGTTAAATTATCTCAAAGAACCCCTTTTTGTACTGTATATATTTTCTTCTTCTCTTTTGATTCTCCCTGTCGTATAATCTCTTGCCTGTGCTTTCTGGCGTTAAAGTTCCATAGTTTAAAGCGCTAAATCATTGACTTTTCCTATCTTGTGCTTTACAATGGTAAAAGTACGCAAAATACACGCGTAATTACTGAGAAAGGATTTTGACAGACAACTATGAGTGATTCACTGAATATAGGATTTATCGGTCTGGGGCTGATCGGCGGATCCATCGCCAAATCTCTGAAACGTTTTCATCCACAGACCAGAATTTTTGCATATACCAGAACGGAAGCTACGCTGGATCTCGCCGTGTCTGAAGGAATTGTTGATGTAAAATGCACGAAAGAAGACGAGGCATTTGCTTCCTGCAATTATATTTTCCTCTGCGCACCGGTTCATGACAACATTTCTTATCTTGAATGGATGAAAGATCATATGAGCCCGGACTGTATCGTTACGGATGTGGGAAGTGTAAAAGGTGAGATTCATCAGGCGGTTGAGAAACTGGGACTGGATGACCACTTCATCGGCGGACACCCGATGGCCGGTTCTGAAAAAACCGGTTTTGAAAATGCCACCGATATGCTGATCGAAAATGCTTACTATATTCTTACACCAGGTGGTCAGATTGATATTCCCCGTCTGACACAGTTTATGGAACTGATTTCTTCTCTCGGAGCTATTCCACTGGTACTTACTTATGAAGAACACGATTATATCACTGCGGCTGTGAGCCATCTGCCGCATATCATCGCCTCTACACTGGTAAATGCTATACAGAAAATGGATACACCAGAGGAAAATATGAAACTGATCGCAGCCGGAGGTTTTAAAGATATTACACGTATCGCCTCTTCTTCTCCTGTGATGTGGCAGCAGATCTGTCTGGAAAATCGGTCGATGATTTCAAAAGTACTCGATGAGTATATTCGCCTGATCGTACAGGCAAAATGCTGGGTGGATAATGGTGATGCAGATGAAATCTATAATATGTTTAGTAATTCCAGAGAATACCGCAATTCTCTTCCGGAAGCGAGCAAAGGGGTAATCGAGAAGATTTATGCCTTTTACTGTGATATTTATGACGAAGCCGGTGGTATAGCTACAATTGCCACACTGCTTGCGATGAATTCAATTAGTATTAAAAATATCGGCATCATTCATAACAGAGAATTCGAGGAAGGTGTTCTTCGGATCGAGTTTTATGATGAGGAATCCTGTGTGAAGGCACAGGGTGTTTTGAAAGAACGGAATTATACACTTCATGTTCGGTAAGGAGGATGTACATATGGAACTTATGCAGGCAAAAATGCCTCTTCGCGGAGAGGTGAAGATTCCGGGAGACAAGTCGATCTCACACCGCGCTGTGATGTTTGGTGCACTGGCTGACGGTACGACAAGAGTGACGAATTTTTTGCAGGGAGCAGATTGTCTTTCTACGATCTCCTGTTTCCGCAAATTAGGAATCGATATTGAAAATACGCAGGAGGAAATCCGGATTCATGGGAAAGGCCTTCACGGGCTTACTGCTCCGACTGAGATTCTGGATACCGGTAACAGTGGAACCACAACACGACTGATCTCCGGTATTCTCGCCGGTCAGAATTTTACCACAACACTTACCGGTGATGCGTCGATCCAGAGCCGGCCAATGGGAAGGATCATCAAACCACTTTCTATGATGGGTGCTACAGTCGAGAGTCTGAAGGGAAACCAGTGTGCACCGTTACAAATTCAGGGACATCGGCTGACTGCGATCCATTATCAGTCACCGGTAGCTTCTGCGCAGGTGAAATCCTGTGTTCTGCTTGCCGGACTGTATGCAGACGGAATTACTTCGGTTACAGAACCTTATCTTTCGAGAAATCATACGGAACTGATGCTCTCTCACTTCGGCGCACGGGTCACCAGTGAAGGAACAACTGCTTCTATCTCGCCGGATTCGGAACTTCACGGACTGGACATTTCTGTTCCTGGAGATATTTCTTCCGCTGCTTATTTTATTGTGGCTGCTCTTTTGGTGCCGGGATCTGAAGTAATGATCAAAGATGTGGGAATCAATCCTACCCGAGATGGCATTCTTCGTGTATGCAAGGCGATGGGCGCAGATATCACCCTGTTAAATAAACGAACAGCCGCCGGTGAACCGGTTGCGGATCTTCTGGTTCGTCACAGTGAACTTCACGGTACGGTTATCGAGGGTGAGCTGATTCCGACGTTGATCGATGAGATTCCGGTTCTGGCGGTTCTGGCAGCTTATGCGAATGGAACTACGGTTATTCGAAATGCGGAGGAACTGAAGGTGAAGGAATCGAATCGACTGGATATTATGGTGAACAGTCTTGGGGCTATGGGCTGTGATATCGAGGGTACCGATGATGGTATGATTATCCGAGGTGGAAAACCGTTACATCATGCTTCTATTGACAGTCATCTGGATCACAGGATCGCGATGTCGTTTGCAGTGGCTGGGTTGGCTTCTGAAGGAGGAGTCGAAGTGCTGCGGGCGGATTGTGTGGATATTTCTTATCCGGAGTTTTATGCGGATCTTGGTAAGCTGATGAAGTAATATTTTTTATTGGCTAGAGGGACGCCGAGAGCTGCGGGAAACCGGGGTGGACAACATGGGCAGGGCAACTTTGAACTAGCCGCTAACTTCGACTATATTCACTTGGGTCAGCTGACCCAAGTGAAAGTCTTCGTAAGCGTCGGATTTCAAAGCTTGCCCTAACCGCCCATAAAGTGTTGTCCACCCCGGTTTCCCGCAGCTCTCGGCTGTTTCCTGGCAAAACAAATTTGAAACAACCGTTAATTTTTCGTCATATCTTTCCAGTTGCACGCAATGACTATTTTTATCGATACCCAGCCCAGCAGGGCAAAAAGATGCCTTTCAAAAGCATTTTGCGGGCGGTTAGGACGAGTTTTAAGATCCTGTGTTTAGTAAGACTTGGCGATGAGCGGCTCTCCGCGAATCACCTAGTCGCACTTAACACATAGCTTAAAATCGTCCTGCCCGCTGCTTTTGAAAGGCATCTTTTTGCCCTGTTGGGCGTCCGTTTGCAATACTTATTTATAAAAGTCTACCACATCTTCCGGATTATAGTACACTTTATCCTGCTCTTCTATCGTCGCTTTTCCATCTTTCACATCGATAATCGTTACCGCGCAGTTTGGCGGTACGTGACCTCTCCAGAAGTCGTCTTTCCGGCCGTCAATGTGATAGAGAAAGGCCCGTGTCGAGCAGCCGTGTGCTGCTATTAGAATTGTTTTATTCCGGTAGTCCGGGTTGTGGATCAGGTCCTCGTAGAAGGCACCGCAGCGGTCAATCATCTGCTGAATAGATTCGCCGTCTTTCGGTGGCTTGTAACCGAAGGGATCCGTGAAGAACTGTTCAAAATCTTTTGACGGAATTTGATAATTCTCCCTTCGACAGCAAAGTCCTTCCCATTCTCCGAAACTGATCTCTTCTATTCTCTCATCCGTAAGAATCGGTATATTTCTGTCACCCAGTACCAGTCCGGCGGTCTCGTAAGCCCGCTTTAACGGGCTTGCGATTGCCAGGTCAAAATGTACATCTTTTAATTTTTCACCGGTGATTTTTGCAAGGCGGATACCGTTTTCGTTCAGTTCGATATCCGTTCTTCCCTGCAGCCGTCCCAGAGTATTCCATGAAGTTTCTCCATGACGAATTAGATATATTTTCATCTTTTTTACTTTCTAAGCTGGATTCCCATGCCTTCCAGACCATTCAGGATCTTGTTCATAGCGCCATTGATTTCTGCTTCTTCGAGAGTTTTCTCTTTGGAGCGGAAGGTCAGAGAATAAGCAACGGACTTGAATCCTCTTTCGATCTGATCTCCTTCGTAAATATCAAACAGTTCAAAGTGTTCCAGAATCTTACCGCCTCTCTGAGCGATCATATGTTCGATCTGTCCAACCATGATCTCTTTCGGTACTACCATGGAGATGTCACGGTTTACTGCAGGGAATTTTGCGATTCCTTCGTATTTGCGGTCGAAGGATGCATGTTTTACGACATTCAGGATATCCAGAACTGCCACATATGCGCGCGTTCCGATACCATAAGTATCTGCCACTGCAGGATGCACTTCGCCCAGATAACCCATCACTTCACCTTCGTAGCTGATCAGAGCCTGACGACCCGGATGCAGGAAAGTCTTACCGGCTTTCGGATCGTACTCAGTTTTCTTATGCATACCGATCTGATCGAAGAACTCTTCTACTACACCCTTCATATCAAAGAAATCACCGTCTCCGTACATACCCAGAGTGAACATCATACGTTCATCCGGCAGTTCGGTCAGCGGAAGTTCTTTTGGAAGATATACATTGCCCAGTTCGTACAGACGGACATTTTTATTTCTTCTGTTATAGTTTGTTGCCAGAGAAGTCAGCATACCATTCAGAGAAATGGTTCTCATGATACTGAAATCTTCACCCAGCGGGTTGGAAATGGTGATTGCTTTTCTCAGTTCATCTCCTGCCGGAATCTGCAGTTTGTCAAATACCTTCGGGCTTTCAAAAGAATAGCAGTATCCCTGGGAGAATCCACAGTACTCAGCCACATCTCTTGCCACTTCTTCGATCCTCAATTTAAATGGCAGTTTTCCTGTTGTTGCTTCACCACTTGGCAGTGTGGTCGGAATATTGTCATATCCGTAGAAACGGGCAACTTCTTCTGCGATATCTGCAGTACGGAAGATATCATGACGGAAGGTCGGAGCAACAATCTCGTTGGTTGTTTCATCGTAAGCCAGTTCTACCCTGGACAGGTACTCCAGCATATCTTCTTTGGAGATATCAGTTCCCAGAAGGCTGTTGATTTTTTCCGGTTCAAACGGTACTCTTACAGGTTCTTTTTTCTTGGTATATACATCAGCCACACCACCAACAACTTCACCGGCTCCCAGTTCTTCCATCAGCTGGCAGGCACGGTCGATGGCTGCCAGTGCATTGTTCGGATCCAGACCTTTTTCAAATTTTCCGGAAGCATCTGTACGAAGTCCGATTCTCTTTGCAGACAGACGGATATTCGGACCGTCAAAGCATGCTGCTTCAAACAGAACTGTTTTTACATTGTCTGTGATCATAGAATTTTCTCCGCCCATGATACCTGCGATACCGATAGATTTTTCTCCGTCACAGATCATCAGAACGTTTTCATCCATCTGGCGTTCCTGACCGTCAAGAGTAACAAATTTTTCGTCTTTTCCGGCACGGCGTACATGGATCTCATGATTTGCGATCATATCCAGATCATAGGCATGCATCGGCTGACCATATTCTTCCATGACATAGTTTGTGATATCTACCAGGTTGTTGATCGGGCGGATGCCGTTGGCAGCCAGACATCTCTGCATCCATTTCGGGGACGGTCCGATTTTTACATTTTTTACGACTCTTGCGCAGTAACGCGGGCAGAGATCTTTGTCTTCTACGGTTACTTTCACATAATCATTGACATCTTCGTCATTACCGGTAGCTGTTACAACCGGCGGAACAAATTCTTTACGGAAAGTAGCTGCTGCTTCTCTTGCGATCCCCAGTACACCGTAGCAATCTACACGGTTGGAAGTGATCTCATATTCAATCACCGCATCGTTCAGTCCCAGTGCCTCGATCGCACTCGCACCGACCGTGGCGTCTTCCGGGAAAATATAGATTCCGTATTCCGGAGCTTCCGGATACATTTCTCTTGTGGAGCCAAGTTCTTCGATGGAACACATCATACCGTAGGAATCCACACCACGCAATTTTCCGGCTTTGATCTTGATTCCGCCCGGAGTTTTCTTACCGTCGTGTCCACCTGCAACTCTTCCTCCCGGAAGAACAACCGGAACTTTGTCTCCTTCTTTTACATTTGGAGCGCCGGTAACGATCTGTGTTACTTCATTGCCTACATTTACCTGGCAGATGATCAGTTTATCTGCATCCGGATGTTTCTCAATCTTTTCAATCTGTCCAATCACGATGTTTTCCAGATCGGCATCCAGTAATTCATATCCTTCAACTTTAGTTCCGGACAGTGTCATCGCATCTGTATATTCCTGAGCTGTGACGTCCAGATCCGGGACAAACATTTTAATCCATGATAAAGATGTATTCATTCTTTTAATCCTCCTAGAACTGTTTTAAGAATCTGTAGTCATTTTCATACAGAAGGCGCATGTCATCGATCTCGTATTTCAGAAGTGCGATACGCTCCAGACCTACACCAAAAGCAAAACCGGTATATTCTTTCGGATCGATGCCACACATCTCAAGTACATGCGGATGAACCATACCACAGCCAAGGATCTCGATCCAACCGGATCCTTTACAAAAACGACATCCTTTGCCACCGCACTTGAAACAGGATACATCAACCTCTGCACTCGGCTCTGTAAATGGAAAATGATGCGGACGGAATTTTGTTTTTGTTTCCGGTCCGAACAGTTCTTTTGCAAATTCTTCCAGTGTACCTTTCAGGTCAGAGAAAGTAATATGTTTGTCGATTACCAGACCTTCGATCTGATGGAAGGAAGGAGAATGGGTTGCATCTACTTCGTCAGAACGGAATACACGTCCCGGTGCGATCATACGAATCGGCAGTTTCCCTTCTTCCATGGTTCTCGCCTGAACCGGAGAAGTCTGGGAACGAAGCAGAATGCTGTCTGTGATAAAGAAAGTATCCTGTTCGTCACGAGCCGGATGATCTTCCGGAATATTCAGTTTGGTGAAGTTGTAATCTGCGTACTCAACTTCCGGTCCTTCCACAACTTCATAACCCATACCGATAAAAATTCTTTCTACTTCTTCCAGTGCAATGGTATTCGGATGACGATGACCAACGTTTGCTTTTTTTGCAGGCAGTGTGACATCGATTACTTCTGCTGCCATCTTTGCTTCCCGCAGTTCTTTCTCCAGACGGGTTTTTGTCTCCTCCATCATAGTTTCAATTTTTGCCCTGGCTTCATTCACCATCTGTCCTACTTTCGGACGATCTTCCGGAGCTACATCCTTCATACTTTTCAGCACAGAAGTAAGCTGTCCTTTTTTACCAAGGAAATTTACTCTTACATCATTCAGTTTGTCCAGGGCGTCTGACTGTTCAATCTTCTCAGAAGCTTCATCCAGAATCGCCTGTAATGTTTCTTTGATACTATTACTCATGGCAGTTCTCCTTTTCTATTTGTTGGGGATAGCACAATGCAACGGGTAAAATACGCTACGCGATTTTTATTCGTTTTCGCAAAAAAAGCCTCGCCCTTCCAGATTACTGGAGGGACGAGGCAATTATATCATCTCGCGGTACCACCCTGATTTCCGATTAAAATATTAACGGACACTCATTAAGACTTAACGCGTCTGTACGTCTTCTCTTACTTGTCTTTCGGAGAAGAAGCTCCAGTGGGAATCTCAATATATATCTGAACTTAAAGGAGCTCACAGCCGGTGACTCCTTCTCTCTGTAAGAAAATATATATCTACTGACACTTTCTCAGCTTTTTTCTTTCGGCATAAATTATAGTATGGATCCGCTTATCTGTCAAGTTTTATTTCCGCTTTATTCCTAATTCATACCCTCTTTGGTATTTACCCCTGTTACTGTTCCGGTCATTTTCAGTAACTTCTACAATTCCTTCTTTTCTGTCGTTTCCTTGTCCGTCATTTTCTTTTCTTCTGTATCATTTTCCCGGATTCCTTTTAACAGTCCCTGGTACTCGCTGCGAATAAGCTCGCTTGCCATTTGATGCAGCCTGCGAAGGCGTTCTTCAAAATAAGCATTGATTTCCGCCCCGATCAGAACAATATACATACAAAAATATAACCACAAAAGAACCAGAATAATCGTCGTCAGGCTTCCGTACATGTTGGAAAATCCATCGTAATAATCCAGATAGACAGAAAATCCAAGGGAAAACAGTGACCACGCCACCGCCGAGACCACCGCTCCCGGTATCTGACTCCGAAAAGAAGTCTTTCTGTTCGGCAGAAATTTATAGATCATCAGGAAAATCAGTGCCAGTACAACAAGCGAAACTGCTGTACGCATACCAATGACATAGGCAGTGACTTTGGCAAGCGTCGGAATGTACTTTGTAAGAAGTTTCTGAATACTGTTACCGAATACCAGAAGAATCAGGCTGCTGATAACAGCAAGAATAAAGATCAGTGTATACAGAGCAGACCGTATCCTTGTCACCACATAATTTCTCGTCTCTTTTACATGATAAATCGCATTGACCCCATTCGTCAGTCCCTGCAGGCCTTTCCCCGCACTCCAGAGGGTAAAAACCGCACTGATTGGTACAATTGCTGTTGATTTGTCATAGACCTCCTGAATAATACTAAAAAGAAAACTTCGAAAATCTCCCGCATCCGGCATAATCTGCAAAAGAATCTCCACTACCATATCTTTTGTAATAGAGACATACGTTACCAGCGGAAGCAGAAGCATCAAAAAGGGCACAAAGGACATCAAAATAAAGAAGGCTGCCTGTGCGGCAAATGCGCTCACATGATCCTGAGCCATGCGGTTCATGAATCCGGTCATGATTTTTATAAACTTTTTCATTTTGCTTTCCTTTCTGCACAGTATCTGGTTTTTACATAATTATTTTTTATCATACTATTTTTTCAGAATTCTTGCAAGTTTTCTATAGTAATATTCTGATAGAAAATCTGCAGAATGTCCCGCCAGCCAAGACCATTTTCTGCAAGATGCTTTGCTCCGTTCTGACTCATCCCCACACCATGCCCATAACCTCCACCGGTAAAGACAAATGTACCCGCTCCCTGTTCTTTCCTAAAATCGACTATAAAACAGGCACTCGGCAGTAATTCCATCGTATCACAGACACTTCCATCATTTCTGCTTACAGACAGCCCTTTTACCGATAAGAATTTTCGGATCGCATATTCGTTTTCAAGTGTTGCGTTTTGATTCTCTCCCTGAATCTCCAGTGTTTTTACTCCTCCACCGGGATTTCTTCCCTGTATGGATAAGCCGGTAAATGCACCAAGCTGAGGCCATTTTCTTTCACTGCGTTCTTTCAGCATTTCCCATGGAATGCAGACTTTCCATCGATACCAGACATCTTCTTTTTCATAATCTCCTGCATCCCTCTGCAAAATTCGTTCCCGAAACGACTGTTCTGTCATTTCCGGCTGCAAGGTACCGTTCACCATGGTTTCCACAGCCTTGTGACTCACTGCAATGCTCCTAAGATATGGAGCACTTTTTTTCGCGTTCCATACTTCATCTGTATCGGTGCAACCCCAGGAAGTCGAAAAAAAATATGCTTCAATCGGTTTTCCATCACTGAGTATTATCATCCCCCTGGTAGCATCCACCGCCTGACTGCTTGCCGCCTGTTCGGAAATATTGTTATACACCTGACAGGAAACAGTATCGTCCACATCCGCATCCCACTCTTTCATTCGTTCTTCTCTGATCTGCCGTACTGCATATGTTCGTGCGCAAACTGCCTGTGCACAGAGTGCTTCTGCCGGAGCATCCGCAGGCATCTCACTCGGCACAACTCCTTTCAGATAAGATTCCAGATCAACCTGGTTGATCACTCGAAAACCTTGTTTCTCTCTCGTCACTTCCAGAATACCCTGATATGCCGGCGCGCCCTGACTTCTTCTGACAGAATTCAAAGTCAGTGCCATTGTGTCCGGTGCTTCCACAATAACTGTCTGCCCAGGCTGCATCCGTTCTGACAAACAGAGTTCTGTGCCTGCCTCCTGCTGCACTGTTATATCCCCTTTTACCAAGTAGGGTGCCGGACAGGATATTCTCACATCCGAATGAAGATACTGCTCAGTTCCGTCAACAGAAATCAATACACGAATTATCGACTCTTTTCTTTCCGTATTTTTTTCTTGTTCCATATTTGTCAATGATGTAGTCGGATTATCTATCTCCTCATTTCTTTTCTGCTGTTGTTCCGTTTTTTTTCGAGTGTTCTTTGCTTCTGCCATCTGTTGCTCTGCCTGCAGTTTTTCAAGATACTTTTTTTCTTCCTCCCTCTGTTTTCCTTCCCATATTCCCGGCAGAAACATCACCAGAAAAATTATCACAGCACCTGCAATCGTCCATATCCATCTCCATGGAATATTTTTATATGTTTCACCATTTTTTTCCATATCTCAGTATATGGCATTTTTCTGAAAATTATCCGGCCGGACTTGTTATGTTTTCAGTCAAAATTTGTGACGTTGCTGTTCACCGCTAGAGCGTGTCTGGAAAAGGCTTTTCGTGAGCTGCGAGTCTCAGTTTGTGGGAGATTTTATCCGAATGAGGGCGGCGTAGCGGGCTACGGCAACCGAATGAGGATAAAATATACCGCAAAGTGGGGCTTGCAGATTGCGGAAATGATTTTTCAGACACACTCTAAGATCCTACGAACGGTTTTTTGTGGACGAAAGTCATAGAAAATACACAAAAAGGATCCCATACCCTCAATTAACGGGTACAGAATCCTTCTATCCTGTTTATAAATTAATTATTTTACCAGAAAACGATATACTGTTTTTGTGTCGTACTTCTCTCCTGCTTTCAGGAAAGGCTGTGCGAAATGGGTATCGTTGACCGCGTTCGGGCAATACTGGGACTCCAGGCAGAAAGCATGGCGTTCATCATATACCGCGCCATTTTTTCCTTTTTCGCCGTTTAAGAAATTTGCTGCATAGAACTGAACAGCCGGGCAATCTGTATATGCTTCCATAGCGATTCCGGTTTTTTCGCAATAAGCTTTTGCCATCCAGTCAAAGGCACCTTCCGGTTTATCCAATACAAAATTATGATCGTATCCACCTGTCATCTGTAACTGCGCAAAATCTGCATCGATTTCTTTACCGATTGCCTTTGGCTCTGTAAAATCCATTGGAGTTCCGGCTACAGGAGCAAGTTCACCGGTTGGAATGGATTTAGAATCGCTCACCGGTGTGTAAGTAGTTGCATTCAGCTGAATCGTCTGTTCATATACATTACCGGAATCATGTCCACCCAGATTAAAGTAGCTGTGGTTTGTCATATTCGCCACCGTATCCTGATCAGAAATTCCTTCATAGTGAATCTCTACGGCATTATCATCAGTCAGTGTGTATGTAACTGTCACATCAAAGTTTCCTGGAAATCCCTGTTCACCATCCGGGCTGTGATGACGAAAAGCAACCGCCTGCTCTTTTGTTTCTGCTTCCCACATCATGAATTCAAATCCATCCGGACCACTGTGCAGACTGTTTCCTTTTTCATTTGGCGTCAGCTGAATCTTTTTTCCATTCAGTACAAAAGAGGCACCCTTGATACGATTTCCGTTTCTTCCGATTGTAGCACCTAAATGAGGAGAATTTACCTGATAATCTTCTCCGTGATCATATCCTAATACCACATCTGTCAGCACACCATTTTTGTCCGGTACCAGGACACTTACCAGAATCGCGCCAAAATCTGTAACCTTCATCACCATACCGTTTTTATTGGTTACCGTATACAAAGAAATGGCTTCTCCTTTTTTTGTTGTTCCAAAGCTTTGTTTTTCTACACTCATAATACCCTCCGTCTCAGTCACTTTCTAGGACTGTTCTCTTAATAATATTTTGTACCAGCCCTCAGTCTTGTCCCAACAATGTTCCGACTGTTATGCAGCTGTACTATTACATAAAAAAGGAGTCATATCATGACTCCCCATCTTCCTTTTATAACCCCGGAGTGCCGTTTCCCTTTTTTTGACGCCTAGCGACTGCTAGGTGGGTGACCGCAGTATCTCTTTTGTCTTCCGCTGCATAATGACGGCCTGACATCCAATCAACAATATAGGAGTCCCATAAACGTAAATGTAGGTTCAAAATAAAGAGAGGGTCGCACACCCCAGGTGTTACTTTTTATTGTATTATACCCTAGTCTATGTTGTATTTCAAGGAATAATGTACAAAAAATTCAAATTTTTGATGAATACTTTAGGTCACAGTGACCGAAGGGCCTGTTTTCTTTCTTCATCACTGAATGCCGAGAATTTTCTTCACTACAACAGGCATCTCCGCTACATCTGCTACCGTATTATGACGAACTTCAGCGTTACGGATTTCTTCGATTGCATTCGGCACTGCCACACCGGAAATTTCTGATAACTGGTCGATCAGTTCAAAATCTCCCATAGCTGCATATTTTCCTTCATCAATTGCTTCCATCACGCTTCTTGTAAACTTATATGGGCTTGCTGTAGAGGCGATCACAGTTTTAGCTGTATCACCTGTTTCCTCTGTATACTTTTTATACACTGTTGCAGCTACACTGGTATGTGTATCGATCACATAACCACAGTCTTTATAAATTTTACGAATCGTTTCAGCAGTCTCCTCTTCCGTTGCATAGTTGCCATAGAAATCAGCCAGCTGCATCTTCATTTCATCTGTGATATGATAAACACCATCTTTTGTCAGTTCTTCCATCAGAACTTTATTTTTCTCCGGATCATTTCCTGCGATTCTGTAAATCAGACGCTCCAGATTGCTGGAAATCAGGATATCCATAGATGGTGATGTTGTCAGAATAAACTCTCTGTTTCTGTCATAAGTTCCTGTAGTAAAGAAGTCAAACAGTACTTTATTGTCATTAGACGCACAGATCAGTTTTTTAATCGGCAGACCCATATTTTTTGCATAGTAAGCGGCCAGGATATTTCCAAAGTTACCGGTAGGAACTACTACATTAATCTCTTCACCCTGCTGGATCTGTCCTGTTTTATACAGATTTGCATATGCATATACATAATACACAATTTGCGGAATCAGACGGCCGATATTGATCGAGTTTGCAGAAGAGAACTGATAACCAGCCTCTTCCAGCTCTGCTTTCATCTCAGTGTCGTTGAAGATTTTCTTTACGCCAGTCTGCGCATCATCAAAGTTTCCGCGGATCGCAACAACGTAAGTATTGTCTCCTTTCTGAGTTACCATCTGTTTTTCCTGAATAGGACTCACACCGTCTTTCGGATAAAATACGATAATTTTAGTTCCCGGTACATCTGCAAAACCTGCCATTGCTGCTTTTCCTGTATCACCGGAAGTTGCAGTCAGAATTACGATGTCATTGGTCACACCGTTTTTCTTCGCAGCTGTTGTCAGCAGATATGGAAGAATCGACAGAGCCATGTCTTTGAAAGCTATTGTAGATCCGTGGAATAATTCCAGATAATAGGCACCATCTGCTTTCACAAGAGGTGCAATGACATCGGTATCAAACTTCTTATCATAGGCAGACTGAATACATTTCTTCAGTTCTTCTTCTGTGAAATCAGTCAGAAAACGACTCATTACTTCGTAGGCAACTTCCTGATAAGACATCTGTGCCAGCTGTTCCATAGGGACGTCCAGTACCGGAATCTGATCCGGTACAAATAAGCCGCCATCTTCAGAAAGACCTTTTAAGATTGCATTGGATGCAGTTACTGTACTTCCATTTCCTCTGGTGCTTCTGTATAATACTTCCATTCTGTACACTCCTCACATATTTTTATGCTTTTATGTAGTAAATCACTATAGTTTAGAATTATAACACAGGTCACTTTTTATGGCAATCCTATTTTCTTTGATTTACATACCTGTATATTTATGTTTTTATGCGTAACTATTCAGTAGGCATTATCCCGTGAGGTGTTTTGGCATAAATATGCCAAAATCCCGAGACATACAAGCAAAAATGCCATCACCGAAGGTGATTTTAATTGCATTTTTGCTCGTAACTGTGAAGGTACTGAACAGTTACTTTTATGCAACTATTCAGCAGGTAGTATCCCACGAGGTGTTTTGCAATCTCAAATATAAAAGCTGTGTCCACCATGTGCAAACAGGAATGTCAGTTTTTCATCAAACCACTTCACGTTCTTTTCATCTGCCTGATCTTTCGCAATAAAGTACAAAGCTCCCTGCGACAGATCATCACCATCTATCGCACGATTTACTGCTTCTCTGGTATCATCCGAAACAGTCACTGTATAGATTCTGCCATCTTCTGTCGGCGAAAACTGTGGGCTTCCACCTGTCCGATCCCAGATCACAGATGTTACATTATCAGGGAACTGGTCACTCGAGACACGGTTCAAGATAACATTCGTTACCATGATCTTTCCGTCCAGATCTTCTCCTCCTGCCTCCGCTTCCACGATAGCAAGGAGATTCTCATAGTCTTTATCTGACATACGCATCTGTTGAGTCAGATCATCCGCCTCCTGATCTGCGGCTTCCAGTGCCTGAATCATCCTGGTCCCCACATCCAGTTTTGCTACGGTTTCTGTCCGAATCATCCACTGTCCGACAAGAACAGTCTCACAGGGACCTCCAACAGCCCGATAACTTTTTGTAAGTCCTTTTGTAGCCAGGATTCCATCGATTACCCCTGCATAACCACAGGGGATCGTCCCGTCAGGATCATCATCCCCGGTATCTGATTCTTCCTCTTTTTGGCCGGATGCTTCCTGTGTGACTGTTATTTCTCCCATTTGTTTTACGATCATCGGCTTGCTACCCATCAGGCTTCCAACAGCCGCGATAACCACCGCTGTACCTGCTCCCACTGCCAGACATTCTCTTTTCCGTTCTCTGACTGCCCGCAGAAGCATCGCCCGAAGGGAATTCCAGACCTTTGTTAATCGTTCCATTTCTATTCCTCTTCGTTCTTTTCTTTTTCATAATTCTGTAATATTTTATTCATAATTATAAATATCCGTAAGAACAAAGTCAATAGAATCTCTGTTTTTTCTACTTATTTCACGAATTATCTCCCACTTTTTCATGAATAATGCTGGTTTATTTGATTATCGACCCACTTTCTTTTATTTTTCGATATATTTTAATATTTTAAAACATTTCCAATCATTTCGTAACAACTACTCTTTTAACATAAGAAAACAGGGGCAAGATGTTACATTTCTGCAACATCTTGCCCCCTGATTGTTTTCCTTTTATCGGTTATTAATTGCTGTAACCAGCGCATCAATAGATGCACGGATTATATCACAGTCTATCAAACAAAGCCCAATTTATAGGCGTTTCCGCCATTTTTTAATCGTGTGTACACACCGTCATACACTATTTTTTCGAAAATCAATCGGAATGACTTTTTCATTCGTATCATTTCGATCTTTTGCGTAATAAAAATTGTATTTCTTACATTCTTCTTTTAAGAATTCCGTTGATGGATGCGCGTATACGTTTAACATATCCAAGGTTGCATGCCCCAAAAGTTTTTGAATCGCATTAGGACTCAATCCATACTCCACACACCTTGTAGCATATGTATGACGAAAAATATGGGGGTGTAAAACAAGCAGTTCTGGATCTCTATGTTGCATTTCTGCCATAAATACCTCTTCCTCATTCACTCGATTTACTCCCTGTAAACAATACACCCATGCTTCACCTGGCGTCAAGCTTTTCCCAGTCTTAGTTGTAAATATCAATTCTGGATATTCTTCAAGCAGATAGTTTGTTGATCCCCATTGACGATTTCTGGTTTTATCCTTATCTTGTTTTGTTTTCCATTTAAGGAATTTATATGCCACAAAATCACTCAGTGGAATTACTCGTTTACTTGTGTATGACTTTGGAGAAGTGATATAAGTTCGCTCTTTCCGCAATTTTTGATTTTTCCTATCATACTGTTTCGTTCTGAGTAATGTTTTAGATATGGAAATGGTTTTATTCTCAAAATCTATATCTTTCCATTCTAATGCACATGCTTCACCAATACGCATACCGGTATATAATAATATGTAGAATAATTCCGCATAGCGCTGTCCAGAGATAGCTTCGAAAAATTTCTTTTCCATCTCGGGAGACAACGGGACGATCTGTTCCTTATAATCAATAGGTAATATGACACCTTCACATGGGTTTCGTAGTATCATATCATTTTCTATTGCTTTTTGTAATAATCCTTTGAGCAAATTTTTACTCGATAAAATCGTTTTATATGCATATCCTTTATCATACAAATTATTTATCGCTTTTTGCACATGTGACTGACGGATATCTGCAACCTTTAAGTGTCCAAGATCTTCTTGAATTCTTTTATAGTTGTTTGTTCTGGCAACAATCGTAGTATCTTTAACATTGATACTATAATTTTTCATCCAAAAATCATAAAACTGATCCAGTGTCCAATTGTTCAGGTTGGTTACACTGTTCGTTTCATATAAATGTTTCATTTCTGAGAATTTCTTTTTTAAAGTTTTTAAGTCAAATTCATATATGGTATGAGTTTTTCCATCAACGGTAAAACGAGCCATATACCTTCCATCTTTTCTTTGCGTAATTCCGTTTCCAAGTTCTTTTCCCTTTAAATCTTTACCCATTAACCGCTCCTTTTCTGAGCCATGGAACTCTTATCGTTTACTTAGGTTTATATTCCTTTTTCAAGCCATTTTTCGAATTTTGGTTTGTAGATATAAACTCTGTTTCCTATTTTCTTTTTAAATGTACAGGAAGGTTCATTTAACACCTTTCGCATAGTGTTATAACACAACCCAGTGATCTGGCAAGCGTCTTTAATAGTTAATAATAATTTGTCGTTTTCATTTGAATATGTTTTTCTCATATGCATTATCTCCTTTTGTATCATTTGATTTTGTATAAAATATGGTTAAAGTATTTCTTTTTATCCCATAATATTTCTTTTGCATATTCACTAGATACATGTGGTTTTAGCATAATTATCATATTCGCATGAATAATAAGCTCCGACAATATATCGTATTCCTTGCTGCACATATAGTTCGTTATTCTTTCCTTATTCCATATACCAACGTGAATATACTTTTTCTTCCTTCTTTTATTGTTTCATAACTAAAAGTATTATTTTTTCCTACTTTCTTTCTTAATCAACCATTCACTCCTTTCTTTCCTGCTTAACAAAAACCTTCATATCGGTCACATATTTCTTTCCTCCGTTTCCTTTTTCTCCATACTGTGAATAGTTTCACTTCAAATATGGAAAATCAGGGCATCAAAAAAGAAAGAGAATGCACATCTGATCCTCTTTCTTTTCTGACGATTTATCATATGATATATTTTATTTTCCGCCGTGGCAGATGAAAAGTACTTTAATCATAGTTTTGTTTCTCCTTGTTTTGCCCCGGAATGCCCTGTTTTGCAAGGGTTTCCGGGGATTTGTGAAATGTGTGTATTGGCTGACATCTTGGCAAAATAGGGCAAGATGGAGCAAGTTGTTGTGGGCTGTTAGTAGTAAAGTTGGTAGTAAAACGGGATTTGGTTACTACTAAGCAATTTCTATCTTTCCTTTAATCACATCCGGCGAATGTTTTGATGTCATTTTATAATCAATACTCTCTGGAACATCATGAAAAATAAGAACAGACGGAAATGCCATTCGGGTATTGTGTTTTAAATAGTTAAGATGAAAAGTCCTCAAATATAGAAGCGAAAGGGCGTAAATGCATTCACATTTACGCCCTCTTTTTAAATTCCAAGATACATTCTTATGATTCCTAAAATCAGCAAATGCACCGGATAGAAAAGATAATTTACTAACTTATTCTGTTTTCCACGCTCTCCATTGTAAGTAAGTGTCAGTCCAAATCCAAGCAGAGCCCACGGCTCTTTAAACATAGAGATGTAACAAAACGGAATTCCAAGTGCCCATCTCTCATGAAAAATATAACAGAAATAACCGATCAGTACCGCATGATGTTCGTAGTCCAGACTTTCATTCATTGCTACAATGCACAACACCGCTACAATGAGAAATGATACGAAATACCACAAAGCCTTCGGTAGTGACGCCATCTTTTCTTTCAGTACATCGATCACCCAGATCATAGCAAGCACAAGTGCCAGTGTAAACATAATATTGTTCCAGTTGATTTCAACAAATCTAGCCGATGTGCACATATCAAACGGAACCTCTGATATCACTCCAAATACAAGAAGTGTAACTAAATATCTCCATTTAGTGCTTGTGTGGAAATATCCTTCCACAAGAAGGAAGATAAATATCGGGAAAGCGATTCTTCCTAAAATATCAAAAAAATCACTCAATCGATTCAATGCTCCTCCATCCAGATTTGGATAGATCAATGCCTTATTCGTATGGTCAATGAACATCGATAAAAAAGCGATATATTTCAATTGCGCTCCTGAGAATATCTTGATTCGTTCTTTTATATTGTTCATAAGTTTTTCTTTTCAGACACCTTTCTTAATTCTATTCTAGTAATTTTCTGCGTGAAGCTCAAAGTAGCTCTGTGGATGCGCGCATACCGGACAGACTTCCGGGGCTTGCCCTTGAATTCCTTCTCCACATAGCAATGTTCATGTTTGCCAACCAGCTTATCGCCCATATCTACCTTCAATTCTTCTGCAACAGTATGTGCTATTCTCTTTGCCAAGTTACTTTTGATTTCATCGTTTCGTCCCGGCCATAGTTTTACAATCACATGTGGCCTATTTTCCCCCTCGCAATCTAATGAAATCGACAATAAATTTAGCCCCCTGTCTGATACCTCTTGGTACACGCCTTTTCTTCCTCATACGCACTCTGTATAAACTGTTTCTTCTGTGCATTTATCGTACTTCTTCAGCTTTTTTATATATACAAAAGCAGTAGACTCAAATTGTAGCCTACTGCCTTGATTATTTTCCTCTTTAATTTTTATATAGTACATTTCTGATTACTGATTACCTATTTGACTCAATTCTCTCAGTTGCTGCTTAAGTTTCTTATTTTCTTCCAGAAGTTTTTGTTCTAAACTCTTTAATTTTGTAATCTGAATTTTCAAATTTATTATCTCATCTTCAGCCTCTATCGCTCTTATTATTTCCATGCTATTACATGGCATTTGCTGTTTACTTCTGGCATTATCTAATACTTTTCGTACTTCTTGATTCCTGTAAAAGAAAGATTTTGCAAATCCAGTACGTTTCCTAAGTTCTTTCACAGTTATCCTCTCTTGGTTTTCAAGCATCTTCTGAATTTGAGTGATTGCCATTTTTGCTTTTTTCCTGCTCTTTTCTTTATTTATGGCTACTATTTTATCATATTTCATTGGGATTCATCCTTTCTCCAATGACCTCTACAGTCTCTTTAATAATCCGATTTCTTTTCTTCCCAATTGCTTTTTTAAATTTTCTACTTCTTTGATTAAACACTCATTTTGTTCCAATAATTCTTGATTTTTTAGCTGTAATTCTTCATTCTGTGCTTTTACCTTTCGAATTTCACTTTTTAAAATCATGAGCGTATTGTTCATAGCTTTATCGATAATCACTTGTCTCGGATTATAACAAGCACCTTGGTTCCTTATTGCGTTATCCAGTTCTTCTCTAATCAGTGGATTCTTATAAAAAAATCCTCTTGATAAACCTGTTTTGCGAACCAATCCTGCAACAGTCACACGCTCCATATTGCTTAACATATCTTCGATAGCCTTCCTCGCAATTTCCATCTTCCTTTGACTCTCAGCTTGTGTAATCTCTACCATCTTGTCATATTTCATAATCATCCCATCCTTCTATGATATCTAATAGGATCATGTCCATTTTTTCTCTTGCAGCTCTCGTTTCGTCTGCCATCAGCTTATTTCCGATTTTCCGATAATGGTGTACCGAATATATGGAGGTATGCCCCAGTAACTTGGCTATCATCCAGTCATCCACATGCATTTCTGTCAATTTCTTTCCATAGCAGTGTCTAAAGATATGAGTTCCAAACTTCAGAAATTCACCATTATCATCCCGGATATCTTCTTGGCGTATCATTTTCATAATCTGATTTTGAATCATGGTGCACTTAGGATTAGGTATGATGAAAATGGCAAAGAAATATGGGATTCTCACCACAGAGGCAATATGGTTCACATGACCGATGTGGAAATAGTATCACAGGTGAATGCCGAGATTAGAGGTATGTATAATTACTATTCGATAGCGGAAAATGCAACAGTCATCAAAAACTTTGCATTCATCTTGGAATATAGCATGTATAGTGTTCTTTTTCGTTTAAAGTAACTGTTCCATCCCCATCCACCACTTTCAACAGCATTGGATAATCTTTGATCAATTTCTTCTGCCGTTTTTCTATATCCTGGTATTCCGGATGTTCTTTTCTCAGATAATTTACGATCTGCTCGCCCACTTTCATTTCTATGGCATCCATCCACAGTTCTTCTAATTGTACATGCATTCCGCTTCGCTCCCTTCTGATTCATTGTGTTCTATCAAGCATTACACTATACCATTTTCGGCTGAGAAAGCTATTCACAGAATGCGACAAGATTTTCTTCCACAGATCGTGCAAACTACCTATTATCGCTATCTGGATGGATCGTTTCGCTTTTGGGGTTTATCCCTATTTTTTGTTTCACCTTTTTAAGTTTCCGCACCTCAGCTGCCCCTTTTTCTACCATTGCTTTCAGCTCCGGCAGTGAAGTATTCCAAATGGAAGAATCTTTGCTGAAAAAGCGGATACCATGCGTTTTCATAATCATGTCGCCTATTTCGGGATATACCGTAACCACATCCGGCGGCTGCAATGGATACTCAATCAGGGGATGATATTTGATCTCCCCGGATATTTCCTCCAGCACCCTTTCTTCCATTTCCGGTGTGCAATCTTCATAAGCACTCCGTCCGGTCAGTTCATGATAGGCTTCATCCCCAACATAATTAAGTGATTCAAATACACAATCTCCATTCTTTTCTACCTTTGCTAAAGAATCCGGATTCTCCAGTGCTGCCATATAGACATTTTTTCCCTGTGCGATCAGCCATGCTCTGAAATCAATAAATCCATCATCTGAACATCCATACTCTTTTATAAGTGTGGCTGCTGTCCAAAGCCCATATTTATTGGCTGCGTCTTGGTATCCGTGCATAATCGCATGAAACTGCAGGGATTGCTCCGACGGAATACTTAACAGTTCTTTTTTGATCCAGGAAATTGATGCTTTCATATCCTGTCCACACTGCTTTCTCATTTCTTCAATGAACTGCCAGAAAGTCTCTTTGTTAATTTCAGTTATTCCACTGCTCATATCAAACCTTCCTCTGTAATAAAACATTCTCTTTTATTTTCCTGTGACTAACCACCGTTATCTATCCTCTCTTTCTTTTTTCTTGTCTGCTTTTTTCGGCACCTTGTCCTGGCTTATATCCTCAAAAAAATACTCCGCCAGATGCTTCATCCCCTCGAAAGACTGTTCATCAGGCATGGCTATCGAAATAACTACGGCATCTATAAATTTTTTCCCATTTATTTCACGGTACAGTTCCTGGTAATCACCCCAATAACCGTCCCCTCCTGTCTTAATATCCTCATATCGCCCGTCAACCTCAATCAGATAACATGCCGTATCAACGCCAATTTCTTTTCGATCTATCTTTTGTGACGCATACATCTTTCCACCCATGTATATGGAAAGATACTGCTCCGGGGCAAAATAGATCGTCATTGTCCTGGCTATAAATCCCGGATACTCTGGATGCTCCGTTTCCACCAGCGACACGCCTGCCTTAAATCCCGGCTGTGGTCTGTAATCAACCACCAGCTTCTGAAGTTTCTCTGGATCATTTCTATAATCCTCAAAATACATGGGATCTCCGAATTGAATCCGATCGGGGCATTTGATTTTAATTGCCTCTTTTCTCATTCTTCTATCATCCTTTCCTAAAATAAATAAAACGCAGTAGGCGCTGTTTTCATTACACCTCTGCGTTATCAATCGATTTTATTATTTTTCTGATTTCACTTTTACCGTGCTGTCTTTCCATCTTTTTAAAAATTCTCTCATACCTCTTTCTACGCTGCCCGCGTCTTTTTCCAGACGAAGGCAGCGGAATCCCTGTATGTAGTTCATCTCCATAGTGCTGGTTTTCAATCCACCATAGTTTCTTCCCATATGCTTTCATATTTTGGTCTCTACCATATCCTTTCACAGTTTGTCCTTTTGTGTTCTACCAAACATTACACTATATCATTTTCTCAAAAAAGCTATTCGCAGAATGTGACAAGAACCCTTACAGCAAATTGTGCAAGCCACCTACAATTTTTTACCGCTCCTCGCCACAGCATTCGTCTCATTCCGTCCAAGTTTTTATTGTCCAGCATGACAACAGAGAAACAATCATAGCATCCAAACACCGTCCATTAATCGCCATGTAGTATTCCTCATAGGATTTTCAATATCGTTACCAACCATTCTGATATTTAATAACTTTGAAATCTTCTTTATGTAAACGCTCCATAGCGTGTACCTTTACATGTAACGGGCTGCTTTTGCAGCCCGGATAAATGTTACTTGTTTTTTCGGATACGTTCCGGGAGTGCTGGTGACCATGGCAGCAGATCATCTAAAAATGAAAGGTTGTGGTCATCCATATGCTCCGGTATCTCGTGTAACAGATGTTCAAAGTATTCGAATGGCTTCAGCCCGTTTGCTTTTGCCGTTTCAGCAATGCTGTAGATAACA